>JAHDEX010000031.1:17972-45133 GCA_020628545.1 Paracoccaceae bacterium
GGGCTGATCTCATCTGCCACAACAAGCCGGGGGAATTCGTTATCCCACACACGTCCAATCTCAATTTTGAAGTCGATCAGCTTGATGCCAACGCCAAACATCACGCCCGTCAGAAAGTCATTCACGCGCAGGGCAATGGCGACGATATCATCCATGTCCTGCTGAGAGGCCCAACCAAAAGCGGCGATATACTCTTCTGGGACAAGCGGATCACCGAGGCTGTCGTCTTTGTAGGAGAACTCAACAATCGGGCGTGGCAGGCGCATGCCCTCTTCAAGCCCAAGACGCTTCGCCATGGACCCAGCAGCGAAGTTGCGCACGATCACTTCGAGCGGAATGATCTCGACCTGACGGATCAACTGCTCGCGCATGTTCAAACGCTTGAGAAAATGCGTCGGCACGCCAACTTGCATCAGACCGTTCATAAAGAACTCTGACAGGCGGTTGTTCAGCACGCCCTTGCCTTCAATCGTTGCGCGCTTTTGGGCGTTGTAGGCGGTGGCATCATCCTTGAAGTACTGGACAAGCGTCCCAGGCTCCGGGCCTTCGTACAAAATCTTTGCTTTGCCTTCGTAAATCTTTTTGCGACGTGCCATGTCGAATCCGCCCCTGGGCCAGTGCGGCCGCACCGGCAAGATGCGCGTGCTATAGGTGAAGGGGCACGCAGGGGCAAGATGCCAAGGGCCTCACATCCGATGCGCCGCCACTTTGTGAGCAATGCCCGTTGCGCGCCGCCTCCCAAACCGCCATATCAAAAGAAAGACATCAGATTTTGGGAGCCTGCCATGTCCAGCATGAACGACCGCGAAGCCGCCTTTGAAAACAAATTCGCACACGATGCCGAAATGCAATTCAAAGCCGAAGCACGCCGCAACAAACTTTTGGGCCTCTGGGCGGCAGAGCTTTTAGGTAAGTCCGGCAGCCATGCAGATGACTACGCGAAAGAAGTTATCAAATCCGACTTCGAAGAAGCAGGCGATGAAGATGTGTATCGCAAAGTTTCGGGCGACTTGGGTGACAAGGCTGATGAGGCGACCATTCGCGCCAAAATGACCAGCCTAATGGCTGAGGCCAAGGCGCAGATCATGGATGAAGTATAGCCACCTAACCCGCTCATTTTATTAGACAGAAAGCGATGGCCGCGGAACAACAACCTGCGGCCATTCTTGTGTCCGGGAGCCGGCGCTGAACTAGTTGACGACACCTCATAAAGATTCCGAATATTATTCATTTGCTTCATATAATGTCGCATGGCACCAGCAGCACATCAAACGCGACTGACAAGGTGCCCCGCAATGTCCAATCCTCTTTCAACCATTCTGACCGACCGCAATTGGTTGCTTGCTGACGGTGCAACGGGGACGAACCTATTCAACATGGGATTGGAAGCAGGTGAACCGCCAGAGCTGTGGAATACAGATCATCGGGATCGGATCACGACGCTTTATAAGGGTGCTGTCGATGCAGGCTGTGACCTTTTTCTGACAAATACGTTCGGCGGCAACGCGTCCCGTCTGACGTTGCACGATGCACAGGATCGCGTTTTTGAACTCAATCAGGTCGGTGCAGAAATCGGGCGCGAGGTCGCAGATGCGTCAGGACGCAAGGTGATCGTGGCAGGCTCTGTGGGTCCGACCGGCGAAATCATGGCACCCATGGGTGCCCTCACCCACGAACGCGCTGTCGAGATGTTTCATGAGCAGGCGGAAGGCCTAAAAGCCGGTGGTGCGGACGTGCTTTGGCTTGAGACGATCTCTGCCCCCGAAGAATTCAAGGCAGCGGCAGAAGCATTTGCCCTCGCGGATATGCCCTGGTGTGGCACGATGAGCTTTGACACGGCCGGGCGCACGATGATGGGCGTGACATCGACCGCGATGGTCAAGCTGGTGAACAAGCTGCCAAACCCGCCGGTCGCTTTTGGCGCGAACTGCGGTGTTGGCGCGTCTGATCTGTTGCGCACTGTGTTGGGCATGAAGCAAAGCGTGCCGACACGACCTTTGATCGCAAAAGGCAACGCAGGAATTCCGAAGTATCACGATGGTCACATCCATTATGATGGCACGCCGGAGCTGATGGCAGATTATGCCGTGCTGGCCCGCGACTGCGGGGCGACGGTCATCGGTGGCTGTTGTGGCACAACGCCAGAGCATCTGCGCCACATGCGTGAGGCTTTGGAAACGCGCCCACGCGGCGACGCGCCGAGCCTTGCCAACATTGCCGAGGTCTTGGGGGGATTTTCATCGGAGTCCGACGGCACCGATGGTGCAGGCCCAAAACGGGCTGCACGTCGCGGACGCCGCCGCGCCTGATCAGAACAGCGAAAGTTGATCTCCTGCAGCAGGAGGCACCGCAAAGAGATCGGTGCGCAGCGGCGGCAAGCTGCGATCAAGGTCCAGACGCTTGGTTGCCATTTTGAACCGTTGCTGCATCAGCGCAGCCCATTTGCCATGCCCGACCATGCGGGTTCCGAACGCAGGATCGTAGTCTTTCCCGCCATGCAACTCCCTCACGCGCGCCATGACACGCCCCGCCCGGTCCGGGTAGTGTTCTTCCAGCCAGTCACGGAAGAGCGTTGCAACCTCGCGCGGCAGTCTCAGAACGATCGAGGACGCAGCCACAGCACCTGCTTCGGCGCAAGCTTCCAAAATCGCCTCAAGCTCATGATCCGTCAGCGCAGGCACCACCGGGGACACCATAGCGCGTACGGGAATACCCGCGTCGGTCAATTGGCGGATCACACGCAAACGCGCTTTCGGCGACGGCACACGTGGTTCCATAGCGCGGGAGGTTTTGGGGTCGAGGGTCGTGACGGAAATTCCAACCCGCAACAGTCCCTTAGCGGCCATCGGTGCAAGAACATCTATATCACGCGCGATCAGCGTCCCTTTCGTCACAATCGCAACGGGATGGTTGAAGGCCGCGAGAACCGAAAGCACCTCGCGCATGATACCCCGGTCGCGTTCGATGGGTTGATACGGGTCGGTATTGGTGCCGATTGCTATGGTCTTAGGCTCATAGGCTTTGCGCGACAGCTCCTTGCGCAGCACCAAGGCCGCATCGGGTCGCGCGATCAATTGCGTTTCAAAATCCAGCCCCGGCGAAAGGCCAAGATAGGCGTGGCTCGGGCGGGCAAAACAGTAAATGCAGCCATGTTCGCAGCCCCGATAAGGATTGATCGAACGGTCGAACGTCAAGTCGGGCGAGGTGTTCCGGGTGATGACCTTGCGCGGCACCTCGTCCCGGACCGTCGTGCGCAAAACCGGCAATGGATCCCCATCGCCCACCCAGCCATCGTCGATGGCAGAAACGGACAAAGAATCAAAGCGGTTATCGGGATTCGAGCGTGCGGCCCGGCCCGGTGTCAAATGCTGCGGTTGCGTGGTGTAGGACGTCATCGCCTCAAGTTAGAACAAATAAAGAACATCTACAAGTGTTGGTCGCGATTGCCACAGAACCTGTCGCGATTTGTTCAGTGTTTTCTCGCCCACGAAAGCAATAGTGCACACAGAGGTATGCATCCTCATTCACACGACGGAGACCTGCATGTCTGACGAAGACGACATCATCCTTTCTGAACTGGACGACGAAGAGCTTGTCGCCCAGATGTTCGACGACCTTTACGATGGGATGAAGGAAGAGATCGAGGAAGGCGTCAACATCCTGCTGGAACGCGGATGGGAACCTTACCGCATCCTGACAGAGGCCCTCGTCGGCGGAATGACCATCGTCGGTAACGACTTCCGCGATGGTATTCTATTTGTGCCTGAGGTGCTGCTCGCCGCCAACGCCATGAAAGGCGGTATGGCGATCCTAAAACCACTGCTTGCTGAAACCGGCGCACCGCGGGTCGGTAAGATGGTCATCGGCACCGTGAAAGGCGACATCCACGACATCGGCAAAAACCTTGTCGGTATGATGATGGAAGGCGCTGGTTTTGAAGTCGTGGATATCGGCATCAACAACGCAGTCGAGGCTTATGTCGAGGCGCTTCAGAGTGAAGACGCCGATATTCTCGGCATGTCCGCCCTGCTCACCACCACGATGCCTTACATGAAAGTTGTCATCGACACGATGGTGGCCCAAGGCATTCGCGATGACTACATCATCCTTGTGGGTGGCGCACCGTTGAATGAGGAATTTGGCAAAGCGATTGGCGCAGACGCGTATTGTCGCGATGCAGCCGTCGCCGTCGAGACCGCGAAAACCTTCGTCGCACGCAAACACAACCAGGGTGTCAGCACCGCCTGACCCCTTCCCGTGGGCCGCACGTGTCCCCATATCAATGGGGATACACGTCAACAAAGGATCCCACATGCCACTTTCCACATTGCTTAGCATCATCGGCGGCGTCATCGTTCTGGCAGCGCTGACAGTGGCGCTGGTTTTGGGGCTCATGCCTGCGCACGTGGCGGGCTGGGTGATCCCGGGTGCCGTCCTCCTCGCACTCGTTGCTCGCTACACGCTTTCGCGGCTTTGATCATGGCATTCCCGGAGGATAGCACACTGACAGAAACCGGGCTTTCGGCCGCGGGTCAGGGTCAAATCCTCCTCCTTGCATGCGGCGCACTAGCCCGCGAGATCATCGCCCTGAAAGACAGCAATGGCTGGGGGCACATGGATTTGCAGTGTTTGCCCGCCATCTACCACAATCACCCCGAAAAGATTGTGCCTGCGGTGCGCGCGGCGGTAGAAAAGCACCGCGATGGCTATGAGACCATCTTCGTCGTCTACGCAGACTGCGGCACAGGCGGTCACCTTCAGACGGCCTGCGCGGAACTCGGCGTTGAGATGGTGCGTGGCCCGCACTGCTATTCCTTCTTTGAAGGCAATGACACATTCGCAGCGCGGGAAGAGATGACGGCTTTCTACCTGACAGACTTCCTTGTCCGGCAATTTGACGCCTTTGTATGGGAACCGCTGGGATTCGCGCGCCATCCGCGCAAGGCGAAAGTGCTGCGAGAGATGTATTTCGGGAATTACACCAAGCTGGTCTATCAGGCCCAAACCGATGACCCGGAGCTGACTGACAAAGCGAAGGACTGCGCAGAGCGGTTGGGTTTGCCGTTTGAGCGGCGCTTTACCGGATACGGCGACCTCGCCACAGCACTCGCCGCGCTTTAGGCCGCAGCCGCGACGGTCCGAATGCGCTCGACCATCGCGCGCACACCGTTTGAGCGTTGCGCAGACAGGTGATCATTCAGCCCTAATCGCCCCAATTCAGCCGCTGCATCAATCTGGCCAACCTCGCGCACAGGCACACCGTTGTAGAGCGCCATCAGCACTGCGATCAGGCCTTTAACGATCATTGCGTCGCTGTCACCTTCAAACCGAACGACGCCATCTTCAATCGATGGGTGCAGCCAGACCTGACTGGCGCAACCATCAACTTTGGTCGCGGGCACTTTCAAGGCATCGTCTAATGGCGGCATCGCCTTGCCGAGATCGATCACATGCCGGTAGCGATCTTCCCAATCATCAAGAAAATCAAAGGTATCAGCGATTTCTTCGAATGCGTCGGTGGCCATGGCGGTGTCCTTCTTCTGGCCAAGGACTTAGGTGGCGGACCCGCAAACGTCCACCCGCAATCACACGGAAATGGTCACCACTTTTTGTCCGTCGACGCGTAGACCCACTTTGCCTTCACACAGCGCAATCGCATCGTTGCCGAAAACCTCGCGCCGCCAACCCTTCAACGCGATGATATCGCGTTGCCCCGCAGCCAAAGCATCCAGATCAGCGGCAGTGGCGATCAGCTTCTGTGCAACGCCTTCGCCTTCCGCTTTTGCCTTCAAGAGCACCCGCAGCATATCCGCCAGTGCCGGGTTCACTTGCAGTTTGTCGCGGCCCTTCTCAGGGCGCGGCATATCTTCCGGCGCGGTGGACAGCCCGGCTTTGACCGCCGCAAGAATGCCCGCTGCGATGTCACCCTTGCGCGCTTCTCGCAAGAGAAGACGCGATCGCCCCAGATCCTGCTCGGACTGCGGTTTGGTGGAAGCGAGCTCGACCAGCGCGTCGTCTTTAAAAACGCGGCTGCGCGGCACATTCCGCTCCTGCGCATACGCCTCTCTGAACTTCGCCAGCTCCCGCACGATGGCAAGGAAACGGCCCGAATTTGTGCGCGTCTTGACCCGTTGCCACGCGTTCTCTGGATCGGCCTCGTAAGTGGCGGGGTCCTGCAAGACGCCTAGTTCTTCTTTGACCCACTTGTGGCGGCCAGATTGGCTTAGCCTATCTGACAAATATTCGTAGATGTCGCGAAGGTGTGTGACATCCGCGATGGCGTATTTCTTCTGGGCATCGGTAAGCGGTCGGCGCGACCAGTCTGTGAAGCGCGAAGACTTATCAAGGTCGGACTTGGCGATCTTGCGTACCAAAGTCTCATAGCCCACCTGTTCGCCGAAGCCGCACACCATGGCGGCAATCTGTGTGTCGAAAAGCGGTGATGGGATCACGCCCTCATCGACAAAGAAGATCTCAAGGTCCTGCCTTGCTGCGTGAAAGACTTTGACGACACCTTCATCCCGAAACAAATCATACAAAGGTGCCAGCGAGAGACCCTCTTCCAAAGGATCAACCAGAACGGCGTCCTGACCCGCCTCATCTTGATAGGCCAACTGGACGAGGCAAAGCTTTGAGTAATACGTCCGCTCTCTCAGGAACTCGGTATCGACGGTGACATAGGGGCGCTTTGCAGACTCGTCGCAAAAGGCTTGCAGGGCGTCAGTCGTTGTTATTGTCCGCATTCAGATCTGGGCTTTCGCATTGACGGGCCCCATCCCAAGGCTCGGACCCTTTTGATACGGTATCTGCCGCCACTTGCAAACGGTCAGGGCAGAAAAACCTGTGTCTTGTCGCCACTTACAAAACGGCGCAGCACAGCGGGGTACAACTGATGCTCGTACGGCAACACTTTTGCAGCAAGTGTTTCGGGTGTGTCCCCAGATTCAACTGCCACTTTTGCTTGGCCCAGGATCGGTCCGCCGTCGAGCTCGCTAGTCACTTCGTGCACCGTGCAGCCGTGTTCCGTGTCTCCTGCGTCGAGCGCGCGAGCGTGGGTGTGAAGGCCTTTGTATTTTGGCAGAAGTGATGGATGGATATTCAACATCCGGCCTGTCCAAAGTGCCGTAAACGCAGGCGTCAGGATCCGCATGAATCCTGCAAGGCAGACCACATCGGGCGCATATCGCTCCAGAACAGCCTGGAGCGCCGCATCATACGCGACCCGGTCGCCCTCGTATTCTGTGTGGTCAACGACTTCCGTCGGGATGCCTTGCGCCGCCGCTTTCGCCAGCCCGGCTGCCTCTGGTCGATTGGAGAGCACCAGACAAGGCCGCGCCGGGAAATCACCCGTCATAGCCTCGACCAGCGACACCATGTTTGATCCGCCCCCCGAAATCAGGATCGCAACGCGTTTCGTCACAAAAGTGACCCGCTGTATCGCACCCCATCGCCATTCGTGACGGTGCCAAGGGTCACAACGGTTTCGCCGGCACCTGTCAGCGTCGCTTTTGCGGCCTCGGCCTGATCTGCGGCTGCGATCACAACCATGCCAATCCCTGCGTTAAAAGTCTTCAGCATTTCGGCTTCCGCCATGCCACCCTGCTCTGCCAACCATTGGAATACCGGCGGCAATGTCCAACTTCCAAGATCGATATTTGCACCAAGCCCAGCTGGCAGGACGCGCGGCAGGTTCTCCGTCAGACCACCGCCCGTGATGTGCGCAAGTCCGTGCACCTGACCTGCCTTGACGGCCGCCAGCGTACTTTTCACGTAAACTCGCGTCGGTGCGAGCAACGCCTCCCCAAGTGTGCCATCCCCAAACGGGCAGGCATCGCGCCAGGCCAGACCACTGTAATCAACAATCCGGCGGACCAGAGAATATCCGTTTGAATGTACGCCGTCAGATGCCAGCCCCAGCAGAACATCACCTTCGGCAACGTCGCGAGGCAGGTCCATCCCACGCTCCATCGCGCCCACTGCGAAGCCTGCGAGGTCAAAATCGCCGTCGTGGTACATGCCGGGCATCTCAGCTGTTTCGCCGCCGATCAGGGCGCAGCCCGATGCCTCACACCCCGCCGCAATACCGTTGATGATCCGTGTGGCGGCATCCAACTCCAGCTTGCCTGTTGCGAAATAATCAAGGAAAAACAGTGGCTCTGCTCCCTGACAAACAAGGTCATTCACACACATCGCAACCAGATCGATCCCGATGGTGTCGACATTGCCGGTATCGATCGCAATCCGCAGCTTTGTCCCGACGCCATCCGTCGCAGCCACAAGGATCGGGTCTTTGTAGCCTGCGCCTTTCAGATCAAAAAGCGCACCAAAGCCACCCAAACCGGCCATAACACCGGGACGCGCTGTCTTTTTGGCGGCGGGTTTGATCCGTTCCACAAGCGTATTGCCCGCGTCGATGTCCACGCCCGCATCCGCATAAGTCAGGCCGTTCTTGATGGTCATGTGTTGCGTCCCCCGTGATTGCGCCACCCGATACCGGAAGGTTGATCCGGGCGCAATTGACGCGTGACCTTGAATGCAAATTGCGTAATCGGAGCTGAACAAGCGAGCAATTCCAACTTGACCAACCGGCACCGTCTGGTACGCGATAACGTAACCAATCTACGGGGGCCTGTAGCTCAATTGGTTAGAGCAGAGCGCTCATAACGCTTTGGTTGCGGGTTCAAGTCCTGCCGGGCCTACCAAACCACTCATTTTCTTTAAGAAAAGCAGCCCAAGACACGGGGAAGACTGCGACGTTTTGCACCGTCAAATGCATCGTTTTCCCTGCAAATTCCATGGTTAAGCCACAGTTTGCCTGTCTAGTGCCAGCAACGAAAAAGGCCGGAAAGGTCCATGTTGGTACGTGTACGAAGCAGTCTGCAGCGCGTAATCGCTGTCTGCCTCGCCAATTTGGCGAGCCTATTGCTGTGTCTGCTTCCCGGCGCACCCGCGCTTGCGGGACCAATCGCACTGGCAGAAATTCTTGATCGTGACCCTTTGGGCTATGAATGCATCCCTTCTCAGTACTTCGAGGATGGCGATGACGGTGCGGCGCCAATCGCGTTCAGTCTCTCAGGGAAGACGCGGCTCCCGCGCACTTGTCTGCCTGACCCTTGCGCGCGTGCCTTGTCGCCGCGTGAACTGTCGCAGATCACTGGGACCGAGCCGATTCTTGCCAGTTTCAGCAACGAATGGGACGATTACTACAGCCGCTATGCTGATCACTGCGTACGAGAGATTGTCATCTCGCGCCCCCGGGCAACCGACTTCTGGAAGCCAATCATTGATCGGTCCCGTGAAACCCAGCGGCTTGGCATTCCAACCTCATCGCGCCTCGTCCCATTTATCCCCGGCGGTTTCAGCAAGCCGACCTTACCCATCAAGATTAGCTTTGTTGGTGGTCCTGAGACAGGTCTGGGGCCGAGCATTGCGCCAAGCCCTGTGCCGGTGCCTGCATCAGGTGTCTTGCTTCTTGCGGCAGTGGGTATGGGCGGCCTCGCGTCTTACCGGCGACGGCGCGCAAAGATCAATTCTTAGCATACAATCGTATACCGACTTTATCTGATCACTGAATCGGTCTAAGCCGACAGCACCACGTTTGTCGGACGGAGCCTGCCATGACAAAGATCAAAGTCGAAAACCCTGTTGTCGAACTCGACGGGGACGAAATGACCCGCATCATGTGGGACTTCATCAAGCAAAAGCTGATCCTGCCCTACCTCGACATTGATCTGAAGTACTATGACCTTGCCATGGAAGTCCGAGACGAAACGGAAGACCAGATCACAATCGACGCGGCTGAGGCGATCAAGAAATATGGCGTCGGGATCAAATGCGCGACGATCACTCCGGATGAGGCGCGAGTCGAGGAATTTGGCCTGAAAAAGATGTGGCGCTCCCCGAACGGGACAATCCGCAACATTCTGGGTGGCGTCGTGTTCCGCGCACCGATCATTTGTAAGAACGTCCCGCGTCTGGTGCCCGGCTGGACCAACCCAATCGTCATTGGACGCCATGCCTTTGGTGACCAGTACAAGGCGACAGACTTTCTGATGCCCGGCCCCGGTAAATTGACAATGAAGTTTGAAGGCGAAGACGGCACCGTCATCGAGAAAGAGGTTTTCGATAGCCCGGCGGCAGGTGTCGCGATGGGCATGTATAACCTGGACGAGTCGATCCGAGATTTCGCCCGCGCCTCATTCAACTATGGTTTGAACATTGAATGGCCGGTGTATCTGTCGACCAAGAACACGATCCTGAAAGCCTATGACGGGCGCTTCAAGGACATCTTCGAAGAGATCTATGAGGCGGAATTCAAAGATAAGTTTGAGGCCAAAGGCCTTTACTATCAGCACCGCCTGATTGACGACATGGTCGCATCGGCCATGAAATGGTCCGGCAAGTTTGTCTGGGCCTGCAAGAACTATGACGGTGACGTGCAATCCGATACCGTGGCACAGGGCTTTGGCTCACTTGGGCTGATGACATCCCAATTGATGACACCCGATGGCAAAATTGTTGAAGCCGAAGCCGCACATGGCACGGTGACCCGTCATTACCGCCAGCATCAGGCCGGTGAAAGCACCTCAACCAATTCGATCGCTTCCATATACGCGTGGACCGGCGGTTTGAAGCACCGCGCGAAGCTGGACGACAACAAGGAATTGATGCACTTCGCGGAAACGTTGGAGCGCGTCATCGTTGAAACGGTTGAAAGCGGCTTCATGACGAAAGACCTCGCACTGCTGGTTGGCCCGGATCAAGGCTGGCTGACGACTATCGGGTTCCTCGAAAAGATTGATGAGAACCTGAACAAGGCGATGTAGCGGCCCGCAATGTCCGACACGACGACCAAGCATTCAGCGCTGGAAGACACGCAAGCGTTTCTTCTTGCAACATCGTTTTGCAGTTTCGCGATGCTCATGCTGACCCATCTGGGGCTGATTACCGGTCAAACGGCAGGTCTTGCTGTGCTGATCTCATACATCTCCGGTTGGCCGTTCGGCCTCGTGTTCTTCGTGGTCAATTTGCCGTTCTATGCACTGGCTTGGTTCCGCATGGGGCCGACATTCACAATCAAGAGCTTCGTTGCGGTCGCGATGCTTTCCGCCATGACCTTGGTCCTGCCGAGCCATGTTGTCTTCGCAAATTTGACGTTCTTTGCAGGTACCATGCTCGCGGGCGCGCTTATTGGTATGGGATTAATCGTGCTGTTCCGCCATGGCGCGTCGTTGGGCGGAATTGGCGTCTTAGCGTTGTACCTGCAAGACAAAACAGGGTTCCGCGCAGGTTGGACGCAGCTTTTGTTCGACGCTGTGCTTTTCGCCGTGGCGCTCACCGTCATTGGTGGCGCGCCTATTGTTTACTCACTACTTGGTGCAGTAGTCACAAACCTGATCATCGCGGTGAACCACCGCCCGGATCGCTATACCGGACGCTAAACAACGCCACGTCACGAAATTCGCATGAACCAATTCCGCTAGGCTGCGTTGTAGCTGTGGAGGTTATCATGATTGATGTCGCTGCTCGCATTGTTCTGTTTCCGTTTCTCGCATGGCAAGGGTACACCACGCGGCGGGATGCACTCAATTTGCCGGAAGCTGCCGGGCGCCGGGAAGGCGTGGCGGGCCAAGGGCCCGAGGTTCACCTGTTTATCGTTGGTGACAGCTCTGCTGCGGGCGTTGGGACCTCCCATCAGGAAGAGGCGTTGCTGGGTCAACTGCGCAAGCGGCTGAGCCAGACAAACACGGTCCATTGGGTTCTCGATGCGAAAACCGGGGCGACCACGCAGCAGACCATTCAGCGCCTCCTTGATCGACCGGCGGAAAAGGCGAACGTGGTCTCGGTTTCACTCGGCGTGAATGACATCACAAGCCTCGTACCCCTGCCCGTCTGGCTCGCGCGGTACAATCGGCTGCTGAACCTTCTGCAGGAGAAGTTTGAGGCCGATGTGATCTTCGTGAACGGGATTCCCAAGATGGGTTACTTTCCGGTGCTACCACAGCCATTGCGCTGGATCCTGGGGCAGCAGGCCAAGCGCTTCGACTGGTATCTGCAACGACTAATCGCGCGCCGCCCCGAATGCCGCTTCATCCCCTTGGATTTTGAACCCGATCCATCCTTGATGAGCGAGGATGGTTATCATCCGGGGCCCAAGATCTACGCGGAATGGGGACGAAAGGTGTTTCGCGCTCTCAGGAAAGAGCTGCGGGGACAGAAGACACCACAAGGACCGCTCCCCCACTAGACCAGCGCGCTGGGGACTGGCATCTCGGTGGTAGTGCGAAAAGGAGCCACCGATGCCGATCCATTATATCTATCTATTCTTCGCTGTCCTGGCAGAGACCATCGGCACGACAGCCCTGCAAGCCAGTCAACAGTTCAGTCGCCTCGGCCCGTCGGTCATCTGTGTGATCGCTTACGCGGCCGCGTTTTATCTGTTGTCGCTCGCGCTCAAGGTCATGCCCGTTGGCATTCTCTATGCCATCTGGTCCGGTCTTGGGATCGTTCTGATTGCCATCATCGGTTTTGTTGTCTTCGGTCAAAAACTGGACGGTCCTGCGATCCTTGGTGTTGCTTTGATCCTTGCCGGTATCCTGACGATCAACCTCTTTTCAGGCAGCACGACGCACTAACGGGACGTCCCCGCGTTTAGGGCTGGCCTTTGGGGTCATTGCAGGCTATCCGCGCCGCAACTTCTGACCAAAGGCCTCCTCCCATGGATATCCGCAATATCGCGATCATCGCGCACGTTGACCACGGCAAGACCACACTCGTTGACGAGCTCTTGAAGCAATCCGGCGTCTACCGTGAGAACGAAGCCATCACCGAACGGGCGATGGATAACAACGACATCGAACGTGAGCGCGGGATCACAATCCTTGCAAAGTGTACTTCGGTTGAGTGGAAAGGCACCCGCATCAACATCGTGGACACACCCGGCCACGCCGACTTTGGCGGTGAGGTCGAGCGTATCCTGTCGATGGTGGACGGCGTTGTCCTGCTGGTGGATGCGGCCGAAGGCCCAATGCCGCAAACGAAGTTTGTGACCTCAAAGGCACTGGCACTGGGCCTGCGCCCGATTGTTGTCGTCAACAAGGTCGACAAGCCCGATGGTGAGCCAGATCGCGCGGTTGACGATTGCTTTGATCTATTCGCAAACCTTGATGCGGACGAGGAGCAGCTGGACTTCCCTGTCATGTACGCTTCCGGCCGCTCTGGCTGGTGTGACGACAGCCTTGAAGGCCCACGCGAAAATCTGGATGCACTGTTTGATCTGATCGTGGATCACGTGCCGACGCCAAAGCAAATCGAACGCAAGGCAGAGCCGTTTCAGATGCTCGCCACCACGCTGTCGGCTGACCCATTCATTGGGCGGATTCTGACGGGGCGCGTCGAAGCCGGGACACTCAAAGCAGGCGACACCATCAAGGCGATGACCCGTGAAGGTGAGAAGATCGAGCAATTCCGCGTCTCCAAAATCCTTGCGTTCCGCGGCCTGATGCAGCAGCCGATTGATGTGGCCGAAGCCGGAGACATTGTCACTGTTGCTGGCATGACAAAGGCCACCGTGGCCGACACGCTTTGTGATCCGTCCATCAATACGCCGATCCCCGCACAGCCCATCGATCCTCCGACCATCACAGTCACCTTCGGGATCAACGACAGCCCACTGGCCGGTCGTGACGGCAAGAAAGTTCAGTCCCGCGTTATTCGTGAACGACTGTTGAAAGAGGCGGAAGTGAACGTCGCAATCAAGGTCGAGGACACCCCCGGCGGTGAGGCGTTTGAGGTGTCGGGCCGTGGCGAACTCCAAATGGGTGTTCTGATCGAAAACATGCGCCGCGAAGGGTTTGAACTGTCGATCTCGCGGCCACAGGTGATTTTCACCGAGGTGGATGGCGAACGCCACGAACCTGTCGAAGAAGTCACTATTGATGTGGATGACGAATATACCGGGACTGTCGTTGAAAAGCTGACTGGCCCGCGTAAGGGTGCGCTGGTTGAGATGAAAGCCGCAGGTGTCGGCAAAACGCGCATTATCGCGCATGTGCCGTCCCGCGGCCTCATCGGCTACCACGGAGAGTTTCTGACAGATACGCGTGGCTCCGGAGTACTTAACCGCATCTTCCACGGAACGACGCCACATAAAGGTGCGATCCCCGGCCGTCGCCAAGGTGTGCTGATCTCAATGGAAAACGGAACCTCCGTATCCTACGCCCTTTGGAACCTCGAAGAGCGCGGCAAGATGTTCATAGGCGCGCAAGAGGCCGTCTACACCGGCATGATCATCGGCGAACATAGTCGTGACAACGATCTGGAGGTGAACCCGCTCAAGGGCAAGAAACTGACAAACGTGCGTGCCTCGGGCACTGACGAGGCCGTGCGATTGACACCGCCAATCATCATGTCACTTGAACAGGCGATTGCTTACATCGACGATGATGAGTTGGTCGAAGTCACACCGAATGCAATCCGCCTGCGCAAGCGATACCTGGACCCGCACGAGCGCAAGCGTCAGGCCCGCGCGTCTGCGTAGGTAAGAACTCGGTGAGGTTTGTGCCAAGGCTCTGACAACAGAAATTATGGCCACCGGAACTCGCTTGCATCGTGAGCGCTGAAACTGCAACCCAACGTCACAAGCGACGTCGCTTCTTTCCCGTGTTCTTATGAATGCGGGGCAGAATGAGGGTCGACAAATGAAAGCAGTTACTACCAAAGACATGTGTGCGCTTGTAACAGCCCGCGCGAAAGACCGCATCCGCGGAAGCGTCCGGCTTGAGATGCCAGATCTTGCGACGTTTTACGTCGACGAAACCGGCGCAATCGAAAGTGACAAGGACGCAGATATTACGCTGACAGCAAACGCGGACGTGTTCTACGACATCGCGATGGGCACGCAAAACCCAGCGAAGGCATTCATGACACGCAAGTTGAAAGTGGATGGAAATCCAATGCGGGCGCTGAAGATCGGCGAGATCTTGAGTACCGAAGGCTAGATTGCCCCCGCGATCACGGCATCGCCAACGTGAATAAGGCCCGGCGTAACGACACTCGCGTACCACCCGCCGTGTCCGCGCATTGCGTTGTAGGCACCCGGACCAATCGACTTTTCCATGCGTGAACAGGGCGGACATGGCCCGTGTAATTCGAGAACCGTTTCGCCCACCTTCAAATGGCCTTGCCGGATTGCGAGCAGGTTGATGCCTGCAATCACAAGGTTTCGACGGAACACCTCTGGCCCGATACGATCTATCCCAGCAAGGGCCGCAATGACAGGTAGATGCTCTGATTGGATCAATGTCACCGCCCGCTTGCCCGCGCGACTGTGATCGCCCTCGAATCCTGCTTCGGTCAGGGTTGCGGCGTCCACGACATCGATGTCCGCGTATCGCTCCGACCGCAGCCCGATCCACACCACGCGACCGGGCTGCGCATGGGTTTGGCGCATCTGGCCGAGTGTGATCACTCCAGCTCTTCGACGATGCTCAGCTCACGCACACTTGCGCCTTTGGCAAAGCTCAACGCCTCTTGGTACGCAGCGGAGTAATAGCAGTCGTGTGCCGCCTGTTTGCTTGGGAAGCGGGCCACAACGTTACGGGGGCGGTCCGGCCCTTCGAGCGTCTCATAAGCACCGCCGCGCGCCAGAAACACGCCGCCATGATCCGCAATCGCACCTGTCGCGCGTTTGGCGTACTCGCCATAGGCGGCCTCATCAGTCACCGTCACATGCGCAATCCACAAAGCTGTCGGCATCACAAATCCTCCAATACCTTTTTGGCCGCAGCAATCGCGGCATCGGCGTTTTCAGCGGATGCACCGCCGCCTTGGGCCATATCGGGACGTCCCCCGCCACCTTTGCCGCCCAATTCCGGCGTCGCAGCGCGAAGCACATCAACTGCAGAGACCTTGTCGGTCAGGTCCTTGGTCACACCCGCAGCAACGGCTGCTTTGCCACCGGTATCCGCGATCAGAAGAACAACGCCGCTGCCTACCTTTTCTTTGAACTGGTCAACAAGGGACGGCAGATCTTTGCCTGAGACACCCTGAAGTACTTGCCCCATGAAGCATATCCCATTCACGTCTTCCTGTGTGGGGCCGCTATCCTCGCCACCACCCATCGCAAGGTCACGCCGCAGCTGTGCAACTTCGTTGGCCAAGGCCTTTCTCTCATCAAGCAAGGCTTTCACACGCGTTGCCACATCAGCAGCAGGCGCCTTTAGCGCCAAGGCCACTTCGGCCAACCGGTGATCCTGCTCGCGCAGGTAGTCGAGTGCCGCCTGCCCCGTCAGCGCTTCGATCCGCCGCACACCAGCGCTCGATGCGCTGTCGCCCAAGGTGACAAAAGCGCCTATCTCGCCGAGACGCGACACATGCGTGCCGCCGCACAATTCAAGCGAATAGGTGTTGCCATCAGTGCCTTTGCCGGACCCGTCCTGCCTGCCCATCGAGACAACGCGCACCTCATCACCGTATTTCTCACCAAAAAGAGCCTGCGCGCCCAATGCGCGCGCATCATCGGGCGCCATAATGCGCGTCTCAACCGTCCCATTCTGACGGATCAGTGCGTTTACGTCGCGCTCGACCTGGGCAAGTTCGTCCAATGACACGGCGCTGTTATGGCTGAAATCAAACCGCAATCGATCAGGCGCGTTCAAAGAGCCCTTCTGCGCGATGTGATCACCCAGAACATCCCGCAATGCTTCGTTCAGCAAATGCGTTGCCGAGTGATTGGCCTGAATGGCTGTCCGGCGCGCAGCGTCCACCTGCAGGGACGCGCCCTGCCCAACCTGCAAGTCTCCTTCCGTCACCTGTGCAATATGCACGAAAACACCAGCAACTTTCTTTGTGTCGGTGATCTGCGCCTTGCCTGTTTCGGTGACGATCATGCCCGCGTCACCGACTTGCCCACCAGATTCTGCATAGAATGGTGATTGGTTAAGCGCGATCTGAACGTCCCCATCGGCTGATGTCGCGGGCGCGCCATCGACGATCAGCCCCACGATCTGACCTTCGGCGAACAGCGTGTCATAGCCAAGGAAGTCCGTAGCGCCGTGTTCATCGGCGATGTCGAACCAGACCGACGCGTCGGCTTCTGCCCCGGTGCCTGACCAAGCAGCGCGCGCCTTAGCTTTCTGTTCCGCCATGGCCGCATCAAAGCCAGCGGTGTCCACGCCAAACCCTTTTTCGCGAAGCGCATCTTGTGTGAGGTCGAGTGGGAAGCCGTACGTGTCATAGAGCTTAAAGGCAGACTGACCCGGCAGATCAGCCCCTTCGCTCAAGCCCGCGACCTCGTCGTCCAGCAGCTTCAGACCCCGGTCGAGTGTCTGCTTGAACCGCACTTCTTCATTCAGCAGCGTCTCTTCGATCAGGCGCTGGCCCTGACCCAGTTCGGGATAGGCCGCTCCCATCTGTTTGACCAATTCGGGCACGATCTTATGCATCACTGGGTCCTTGGCACCCGCCAGATGTGCATGACGCATCGCGCGGCGCATGATGCGGCGCAGCACATATCCGCGCCCTTCGTTCGACGGCAGCACGCCTTCGGCGATGAGGAACGCGGTGGAACGCAAATGGTCGGCGATCACACGATGATGCACGTTATCATCACCATAAGGATCGGACGACGTGGCTTGCGCGGAGGCTTCGATCAACGCGCGGAACAGATCCGTGTCATAGTTATCATGGCTCCCCTGCAACAGCGCGGCGATCCGCTCAAGCCCCATGCCGGTGTCGATGGACTGCATCTCCAACGGTTCAAGCCGTCCATCTTCATACTGTTCATTCTGCATGAAGACGATGTTCCAGATTTCGATGAAGCGATCACCGTCCTCTTCCGTGCTTCCCGGAGGGCCACCCCAGATATGATCACCGTGATCGTAGAAGATCTCGGTACAGGGGCCACAGGGGCCGGTCGGCCCCATCCGCCAGAAATTGTCATCGGTGTCGATGCGGATGATACGGTCTTCCGGGACGCCGACGCTTTTCCAGATGTCGAAGGCTTCGTCGTCTGTGTGATAGACCGTGGTCATCAACCGCGTTTTGTCGATCCCGAACTCTTTAGTGACCAGTTCCCAGGCGAAGGGGATTGCTTCGTTCTTGAAGTAATCCCCGAAGGAAAAGTTGCCCATCATCTCAAAGAAGGTGTGGTGGCGCGCGGTGTAGCCGACGTTATCCAAGTCGTTGTGCTTGCCCCCGGCGCGAACACACTTCTGCGCAGTCGTTGCGCGCTGGTAATCGCCCTGCTCCACTCCGGTGAAACGGTTCTTGAACTGCACCATGCCGGAGTTTGTGAACATCAGCGTCGGGTCGTTGTGCGGCACCAGAGTTGACGACGCCACGCGCGCGTGACCATTCTTTTCGAAATAATCGAGGAAGGTCGCACGGATATCGGACAGGCTGGTCATGGTATGCTTTCAGGTCGCTGTGACGGATTTTGCAGAGATAGCCTTGGGGTTTGAGACTGTCCACAGGCAGCAGTCTCTGCCCGGGACAAAGTCTGTGCCTTAACGGACGCCCTGCTGCTTGCCACCAGCGATCAGGAAACAAAGAAGGGCGCAGCCGTCGCTGCGCCCACCGGTCAAGATAATGATGTACTACGGACCGTCGCCCGCCCTCCCTGCGTGGTGGCTCAAGCCACGCAGCTACATCTCAACCAGATCATCGTCTTCTTTGTCATTGTCGGCACTGCGCTCGTAATCGAAATCCAAACCATGCGCGGCGCGGATTTTATCTTCGATTTCCAAAGCGATGGACGGGTTTTCTTTCAGAAACAGTTTCGAGTTTTCCCGTCCCTGGCCAATCCGCTCGTCCCCGTAAGAGAACCACGCACCAGATTTTTCAACCACGCCAGCCTTCACGCCCAAATCGAGCAACTCACCGGTTTTGGAAATTCCTTCACCATACATGATGTCGAACTCAACCTGCTTGAATGGAGGCGCCACTTTGTTTTTTACGACCTTCACGCGGGTTGCATTGCCGACGACCTCATCACGGTCCTTGATCGCGCCGATGCGGCGGATATCCAGACGCACCGAGGCGTAGAACTTGAGTGCGTTGCCGCCTGTTGTTGTCTCCGGAGAGCCAAACATCACACCGATCTTCATACGGATCTGGTTGATGAAGATCACCATGCAACCAGACCGATTGATGGACCCTGTCAGCTTCCGCATCGCCTGGCTCATCAGACGGGCATGAACACCGACAGAACTGTCGCCCATGTCGCCTTCCAGTTCGGACTTCGGTGTCAAAGCAGCAACGGAGTCGACAATCACCATATTCACCGCACCAGACCGCACCAGCGTATCTGTGATCTCAAGCGCCTGTTCCCCGGTGTCGGGCTGGGAGATCAGCAATTCATCAAGATTCACACCCAGCTTCTTGGCGTAGGACGGGTCCAGCGCATGTTCCGCATCCACGAAGGCGCAAACGCCACCCTTCTTTTGCTCTTCTGCAATGGCGTGCAGTGTGAGCGTCGTCTTACCCGAGGATTCTGGCCCGTAGATCTCGACGATCCGGCCTTTCGGCAGACCACCAATTCCAAGTGCGATGTCGAGGCCCAGCGAGCCCGTCGATGTCGCCTCGATATCCGCCAACTTGTTGTCGCCGCCAAGGGTCATGATCGAGCCCTTGCCAAACTGCCGCTCGATTTGCGCCAGCGCGCTATCAAGCGCCTTTTGCTTATCGGATGTTTTCTTGTCAGCCATTTTCAGAAGTTCTGCCGTTGCCATCGTTCTTGCCCTTATTCCACAGGCCCCATTGGGCCACAATCATGGTTTTGTTCTTATTACGTTCTTTCGCCTATATGAGACCAAAGCAAGAACATTTCAACACAAATCTGATATGGCGAGAGAAACGCAACGGTGGTTAATTTCTGGTTTATGCCGTAGAGATGGATCACAAAAACTTTGAAGGCATCCTGCAAATGCTTGTTTTCTGGGCCGAAAAACTTGTCTTCCTCGCCGTTCCGAAAACCGGAACAACGGCGCTGCAAGGCGCGCTCGCACCGCGCGCATCGCTTGTCGTCCGTCATCCGCCGCAGCTCAAGCATTCGCCGGTCGCGCGATACAAACGATTCCTCCAGCCGATGTTCGCACAAGGCGGAGGAGAGCCCGATATGGAAACCTTCGCCATCGTGCGCGATCCGGTGGATTGGCTCAGCAGCTGGTATCGCTATCGCCACCGGGATGATCTGGTGGGCCAACCCAATTCCACACGCGACATCAGCTTTGATGATTTTGTGGTGGAATATTGCAAAGGGAAACCGGCCCCGTTTGCCAATGTCGGCTCTCAAGCGAAGTTCTTGACGCTAGGCGACAAATCCGTCGGGGTCACGCATCTTTACAAATACGAAGCGATGCCATCTGCGCTCGCATTTCTCTGCACGCGTCTGGGAAAAGACGAAATCACGCTGAAGCAGAAGAACGTTTCGCCGGTGATGGACGTTCAACTCTCCGTAGATGTGGAGGCCCGTCTCCGCATCAAACGGGCCTTCGAATTTGATGTCTGGGCGCAAGGCCGCGACTAGCGATTGCTGAGTGTACGCCCAACAGCATCCTGCCAGCCCGCGTAGCGGCGATCCCGGGTTGCAGAATCCATCTTGGCCTCAAACCGGCGATCGCAGGCCCATGTGGCCGCAAATCCCGCTTGATCTGGGTAGATACCTGCCTTCATCCCCGCGAGCCACGCCACGCCAAGCGCCGTCGTCTCAAGAACCTCGGGCCGGTCAACGGGGGCGCCCAAGATATCTGACAAGAACTGCATCGCCCAATCGGACGCGGACATCCCGCCATCAACACGCAAGGTGCTCCCCTCGGCGGCGTCAGGCCAGTCGGCGTGCATGGCTTCCAGCAGATCCCGCGTCTGGAAACCCACGCTTTCCAAAGCCGCTTTCGCAAACTCTGCCGGGCCGGAATTGCGCGTCAGCCCAAAGATAGCCCCACGTGCGGTCGCATCCCAATGCGGCGCACCAAGCCCGGTAAAGGCTGGAACAAGATACAATTCCTGCTCGGGGTCTGCCTTTTCCGCCAGCGGATGTGTGTCGGCGGCCTTCGCGATGATCCCCAGACCGTCACGCAGCCATTGCACGACGGCACCTGCGATAAAGATCGATCCTTCGAGCGCATAAGTCGGCTTGCCATCAAACTGATATGCAATCGTCCCCAGCATCCGGTTCTGACTGCGCACAAGCGTATCCCCGGTATTCAACAACGCGAAACAGCCGGTCCCATAGGTTGACTTCAGCATCCCCGGCTCAAAACACGCCTGTCCGATTGTCGCGGCCTGCTGATCGCCTGCGACGCCGAGTATCGGAATTTCGCCACCCAAGGCTGTCGCCGTCCCAAAGTCGCTCGCGCAATCGCGGACCTCTGGCAGCATTGCCATTGGCACGCCCAGCTTTGCGCAGATTTCAGCGTCCCATTGCCCTTCGCGGATGTTGTAAAGCATCGTGCGGGCTGCATTTGTCGCATCCGTGACATGCACGGCACCACCGGTGAGCTTCCACATCAGGTAACAATCAACCGTGCCGAACAGAACCTCGCCTGACTCTGCCTTCGCGCGGACGCCGTCGACCTCATCTAAGATCCACTTCAGCTTTGTGGACGAGAAGTATGGATCAAGCAGCAAGCCCGTCTTTTCGGTCACTTCTGCCTCAAAACCCTCAGCCTTGAGCCCATCACAAATCGAAGCGGTGCGGCGGTCCTGCCAGACAATCGCCTTGTGGACTGCCTCGCCGGTTGTTTTGTCCCAGACAACAACCGTCTCGCGCTGGTTTGTGATACCGATTCCCGCCACGTCAGACGGTGCAATCCCGGCCTTGGCCATCGCCGCCTCCGCTGTCCGCGCGACGGTGCTCCACAGGTCCGCCACCTCATGCTCGACCCAACCCGAATGCGGATAGTGCTGTGTGAATTCTTCCTGTGCAGACGCAACCACGCCCATCTTGTCGTCAAACACAATGGTCCGGCTGGATGTCGTGCCCTGATCAATGGCCAGAATATAGGTCATGGTTCCTCCCCGAATGTCTCACTGACTGTACTCGGCTGTGCCGAAGCCTCAAGCTGCGCCGCGCGCCGCATTCATATAGCCGTCGATGGCTGCAATCTGCTCAGGCGAAAGCCGTAGGCCAAGTTTGCTGCGGCGCCAGACGATATCTTCTGCAGTGCGCGCGTATTCATGCTCCATCAAAAAGGCCACTTCGGCTTCCGTCAGTGTGGCCCCGAAATCAGTACCGAGGTCCTCAGCCGTTTTCGCGTCCTGCAACATCAACGGTGCTTTGGTCCCATAAGCACGGATCAGGCGCAGCGCCCAATAGTCTGACAAAAAATGATAATCCGCTTTCAGATCAGCGACCAACCGGTCGCGATCCTTCACCGCAAAGTCACCGCCGGGCAAAGGCACACCGGCCGTCCAGCCCCCGTCACCGCCCACCAATGGCGTCATCTTCGCCATCACTTGCTCAGCCAGCTTGCGATAGGTCGTAATTTTCCCGCCAAAGATATTCAGAAGCGGTGCGCCATCCTCATTAAGCGTCAACACGTAATCCCGCGTTGCCGCCGTCGCCGATTTCGCGCCATCGTCATAGAGAGGTCGGACGCCAGAATAGGTCCATACAACGTCATCTCGCGTGACAGGCCTCTCGAAATACTGACTTGCGAAGTTACAGAGGTAATCCTGCTCTTTTTCTGTGGCGACGGGTTTCTTATGCACGTCAGCATGATCCGCGTCGGTCGTACCAATCAATGTAAAGTCTGTCTCATAAGGGATGGCAAAAATGATGCGGCCATCTTCGCCCTGGAAGAAATAGCTCTTGTCATGATCGAACAGCTTCTTTGTGACGATATGAGAGCCCCGGACAAGCCGCACGCCTTCGGTCGCATTCAGCCGCGTGACACCCCGAATGACGTCTTCGACCCACGGGCCACCAGCATTGACCAAGGCCCGCGCGGTAATCTCCATCTGGGCGCCACCCTGATCAAGCGTGATGATCCAGTGGCCATCCGCGCGCCGCGCCTCAATCACCTTCGTGCGTGTCATGATCTTCGCACCGCGATCCTCAGCATCGCGTGCGTTCAGGACCACAAGGCGCGAATCCTCGATCCAGCAATCAGAATACTCATAGGCCTTTTCGAATTTTCCTTTCAGTGGAGCCCCTTCCGGTCCGTTCTTAAGGTCTACAGTAGTCGTGCCCGGAAGGATTTTGCGGCCACCCAGGTTGTCATACATGAAAAGGCCAAGCCGGATCAGCCACGCGGGCCGCCGGCCTTTCATCCAGGGCATAAACAGTGTCAGCAGCTTTGATGTCGGCGTGTCGCCTTCGAACCGCATGTCTTTGTGATAAGGGAGTACAAACCGCATCGGCCAAGAGATATGCGGCATGGCCGTCAGCAGCACTTCTCGCTCGACAAGGGCTTTCTTAACGAGGTTAAACTCAAAGAACTCAAGATAGCGCAGGCCACCGTGAAACAGCTTGGTCGAAGCGGAAGATGTCGCGCCGCCAAGGTCACCCATCTCGGCAAGCCCCACTTGCAAACCGCGGCCCTGCGCGTCCCGCGCAACACCAACACCGTTGATGCCGCCGCCAATAATGAAGAGGTCAAAGTCTATTGCCATAACGATGTGTCCTGCGCCGCATTGCGTTTGGTGTGCCGATATCTGATCTGATTGTCAGAACAACGGGTCAGGGACAGTTTTGCTCGGAAATTCGATAACGAACTCAGGAATCCGGCAATTATCTTGGCTATGGCGCTATCCCAATGTTCGATATCTCTATAAAGCGAACATATGGAAACGGATAGACGACACCATGCCATTCTCACCCGCGCGCGCCAACACGGCAAAGTGCGCGCGACGCACCTTGCTGAAAGTCTTGGTGTCGCCGTGCAAACAATACGGCGTGATCTGCGTGAGCTGAGCGCTGCGGGCCTTCTGGAGCGGACCCATGGCGGCGCGGTGTTACCATCCGGGACCCGCAACATTGCTTACGATGATCGCCGCGCGCTAAACCGGGGCGCGAAACAACGCATCGCAGCACGTGCAGCGCGTCTGGTGCCTGACAATGCATCGCTTTTTCTCAACATCGGCACCACGACAGAAGCCATCGCGCGCGCGCTGCGAGGTCATCAGAACCTCAAAGTCGTCACCAACAATCTCAACGTCGCAACAACTCTGATGGACAGCCCAACCTGCGAGGTCATCGTGGCTGGGGGTAACTTGCGCCCATCCGACGGTGGCCTCGTCGGCGACCTCGCCGCACTGGCGATAGCACGCTTTAAAGTCGACATCGCCATCATCGGCACATCCGCCATCGATCTTGATGGAGATCTGCTCGATTTCGATGCAGAAGAGGTCCGTGTCAGTCAGGCCATCATCTCCGCCGCCCGCCAGACGATCGTTGTTGCCGACAAGGCAAAATTCACACGCAAGGCGCCCGTAAAAATCGGCAGCTTATCAGAGGTGGATCACTTCGTGACCGACGGCATCCCGTCAGAACGGTTGATCAATGCCTGCGCCGATTGGGGCACCAAAGTGCACCTCGCCTAGCCTTTGAAACCTGTTGCGACGACAAACTTTTCGGAACTATCCGACCGTGACGCAGGCGGCTTCACGTTCGCCACCTTTGTGAAGCGTTGTTTGAGGAGCTTCTGCAGCTCACCTTCAGCCCCACCTGCAAGAACCTTCGCGACAAATGTCCCGCCCTCCGCCAGCACATCAAATGCGAAATACGCAGCCGCTTCGCAAAGGGCAATAATACGCAGGTGGTCCGTCTGCTTGTGACCGGAAGAGGCCGCCGCCATATCAGACATCACAACGTCGGCCTGCCCACCCAGCCATTCCATTACTTGGGTATCCGCACCTTCGTCCAGAAAGTCGAGCTGGTGAATCTCAGCCCCGGCAAGGGGCTCGACCTCTTGCAGGTCCACACCTAGGACCCGTCCCACAGCCTTGCCAGATCGCTCTCCCAAAGCATTTACGCGAGGTACAGCAACCTGCAGCCACCCGCCCGGCGCACAGCCAAGGTCAACCACGCGCGCACCTGGCACAAGAAACCGATATTTCTCATCCAGCTCCAAGATTTTATAGGCCGCTCGCCCGCGGTAGCCGTCTTTCTTGGCCGCCTGCACGTAAGGATCATTCAGCTGCCGCTGCAACCAGCGCGTTGAACTTGGTCTGCGCCCACGCGCCGTTTTTACCTTCACGGTGAGGTCGCGAAGTCCACGTCCGCTTGATCCTTTTGTTGGCTTCTTTGCCACGACACTCTTCTTCTTTTGGACAAAAGTACTCTCGGGGGTTTGGGGGCTGGCCCCCAATCCGTCAAGGGCGTCAATCACCACATCGGCGTCGGCACCAAAAATTTTTTCGTCAATAATTTTACTCCCTAAAAGGACGCATCTTCCAGCACGCCGTCCGCCGACATCTGCTGATAGAGGAGCCCTTCCCGCAAACCGCGATCTGCAACCGAAAGCCGATCTGTTGGCCACAGCCGCATGAGGGCCTGAAGGATGGCGGATCCTGACATGATCAGCGCCTGTCTGTCTTTGCCGATCCGGGGATCTTTGCGACGCCCTTCTTCTCCCAAAGACAGGTAGTTCCGAATGACGGCGTCAATCTGATCTGAGGTCATGCGCAATCCGTCAACCTTTGTGCGGTCATAACGGCGCAGCCCCAAATGGCTCGCCGCAACCGTCGTCACAGTGCCGCTTGTCCCGACGATCTGAAATCCGTCACGTGCCTGCTCTGATGCGTAGGGAGAGAAATCTTCTAACTTCTCCTCAAAGAACCACGACATCAGTGCAAAACGCGCGGCGTCGTCGTCCACGTCCGCAAACTGATCGCGCAATGTCGCAACACCCAATGGCACCGAAATCCAGTCGACCACTTTGGCCGCTGCAAACGGACCGGGGTCGGACTTGAACCCTGCATGAAGGCGCATGATCGCGTGGGGTCGCTCGCGCTTGGGCACATTGGTGAGGTCGATCCAGACCAGTTCCGTCGAACCACCCCCGATGTCGACCACCAAAAGCTGCTCTGTCTTGGTGCTTACCAAAGGCGCGCAGGAAATCACCGCAAGCCGCGCTTCCTCTTCCGGCTCGATAATCTCGAGCTTTAGGCCTGTCTCACGGCTGACCTGCCGCACGAAATGATCCCCATTGCGCGCGCGGCGACATGCCTCGGTTGCAACTAGCCGCATACGCGTCACACCGTGACGTTCCAGCTTTTGTCGGCAGACGCGCATCGCCGAGATCGTACGGTTCATCGACGTGCGCGAAAGTTTTCCCGTGCTTTCCAGCCCAAGGCCAAGCTGCACAGACTTAGTGAAGCTGTCGATCACATGGAACTGGCTGCCCTTGGGTTGGGCAATCAACATGCGACAGCTATTTGTACCGAGATCCAATGCAGCATAAAGCTGCGCGGGATCCGGCGCAGTGGGTGCGGGGGTCTCAACCACTTTGGGAAACGCGCCCACACCTATCGGACGCTTGGGCGCCATGATCACGCCCTCCATTTCAAGTTATGATTAAAGTATGATGCCGAAGTGAGTCTCGCAAGCTTTGCGTCACTCTGGCGACACTTTCTGAAAATCACTCAGCAAAATCATGAACAATCTGGCGCTATCTGCCCCTCGTCACGGGTCCGCTGCCTTGCCATAACGGCAGGCGAAAGAACACTGGGTCGCGATTGTCTCTGGACGTGTCGAAATCGGGCGATGCACGACGCACTGCAATGCTAAGGGTGATCCAAGAACCCATGATCGAAACGAGAGGCTTTTATGGCTGATGTCACCATCGTTTACTGGCGCGATATGCCAGCACAAGTGATTGTGGGCAAAGGCCGCCGTGGTGTGAAGCGCCCACTGCCCGAACGATTTGAGCAAGCAATTGACAGGGCCGCGATGCGCTCTGGTGCTGCGGGTTCAGATGCGTATCTGGAAGGGTTCAGAAAGGCGGAACCTTACACCGTCGCGGGCGAGGATGCAGCAGTCGCTGACACCGAAGTCGCGCGCATTGATGCAGAATACGATCAAGATCGCCTGAAAGACTTGATCGCCAACGACGGCCGGGCGTGACACCGCGGCGCAACTTAGTGGAGGCTCTGATGGCCCTGTTGAACTTTCGCAAGACCCCTGCTCCTGCCGTCATCGCTTCGGCAAACGTGGAAGC
>JAHDEX010000031.1:45233-47412 GCA_020628545.1 Paracoccaceae bacterium
GGCGAAGCCGGTGTCGATCAGGCCCTGCTTCTGGCCGGTGGTGTCACAGCCCCGCACGGAGACTTCCATTCGTCCATGCAGCTTCTGGAAACCGGCTTATTTGGCAAAGCTGGCTTCAAACACCTTCACGTTGCGGGCCACCCTGAGGGCAACAAAGATATCGACCCTGACGGGTCCGACGCGAATGTGATGGACGCCTTGCGCTGGAAACAGAGGTTTGCGGACACGTCCGATGCCAAAATGGCGCTGGCCACCCAGTTTGCCTTTGATGCAGACCCAATCATCGCTTGGGCCGACAGCTTGAAAGATGCCGGCATCACGCTTCCCATTCACATCGGCATCGCCGGCCCGGCCAAGCTGCAAACGCTGATCAAATTCGCGATCGCCTGCGGCGTTGGACCGTCGCTGAAGGTTCTGCAAAAGCGTGCCATGGACGTCACAAAGCTGCTGCTTCCCTATGAGCCGACCGACGTGATCACAGCACTTGCCGACCACAAGGCGGCTAACCCCGACTTCAATATTGCCCAGGTTCATTTCTTCCCGCTGGGCGGCATCAAAACCAACGCCAAATGGGCCATTGCCAATGGCGGCGTAAGCGCTGCTCCGGTCGACCCATCCAAAACACCAGAATGAAAGTCACCGCATGACCCGCACTATCGTCGAAAGCAAAACCAAAACGGCTGTTATCGGGTTTGACGAACCCTTCTGCGTGATCGGTGAACGGATCAATCCAACCGGACGCAAGATCCTGTCAGAAGAACTTGAGCGTGGCGACTTCAGCAGGGTCGAAGCAGATGCGATTGCGCAGGCAGCGGCGGGAGCGAATATCCTGGACGTGAACTCCGGCGCTGTCTTTTCAAACAAGATGGCCGAAGACCCTCGCTACGCGGACAACAACTTTGTTGAGCCGACGCTGATGACCCAACTGGTCGAAAAGGTGCAGGGTGTGACCGACACGCCGTTGTGCATCGACAGCTCCGTGCCAGGCGCTTTGGAGAACGGTTTGGCCGCAGCCGAAGGTCGTCCCCTTCTCAACTCCGTCACTGGCGAGGAAGAGCGGCTGGAAATTGTTCTACCGCTTGTCAAAAAATACAATGTGCCGGTTGTCGCCATTTCAAACGACGACACCGGGATTTCGGAAGATCCGGATGTCCGGTTCGCGGTCGCCAAAAAGATCGTGGAGCGTGCCGCAGACTTCGGCATTCCGGCTCATGACATCGTGGTGGATCCACTCGTCATGCCAATCGGTGCGATGGCCACGGCCGGGCTTCAGGTCTTTACGCTGGTCCGTCGCCTCCGGGAAGAGTTAGGGGTGAATACCACCTGCGGGGCCTCCAACATCTCCTTCGGTTTGCCAAACCGGCACGGCATCAATAACGCGTTCCTGCCTATGGCCATGACGGCGGGTATGACTTCTGCGATCATGAACCCTGTTGCGCTGCCAATTGGACCAAAGAAGATTGCCGAAAAGAAAGCAGCCGTCGAAGCCGCAGGCATCATTCTGCCCGAAAGCATGGACGACGAAACCTTCGTGACACTGTTTGGCATGGGCTCGACCAAGCCGCGTGCGGGCAAGGAAATGGAAGCGATCCGTGCGGCTAACTTCCTGACAGACAATGACCCATCTGGCGGCGACTGGATCAAGTTCAATCGAGATCCTGCAGAGGCTGGTAGTGGCCGCGGTCGTCGCGGCGGTCGGCGCAGAGGCTGATCGCGTCGCTGAAAGATTCAGGCTGCGGCGGCGCGCGCGCGCCGTGGCTTCTTTCTCAGGATCAAAGCGCTCATCAGCGCCGCCAACGCAAGCAAAGGCGCACTTCCCGGTAGCGGCACCGGAGCAATTGTCACGTCCTCGAAAGTAAATGTGCCAGAATTGGGGTCAGCCGGGTTCAGAGTGGTCGACAAAGTGCTGCCATTACTAAAGGTCAGAAATGCCGTCGCAGTCGGAAAGAGCACGTCGCGAAAGTCGGTTATAGGGCCTCCGACGTCCCGATCAACGTCCACTTCAAACCGGAAGACATCACCCGGATCAAAGCCCGTGAAGCTGTAATCAAGAATATCGTCACCAATACCATTGTTGACCGTACCAACGGTGTTGAGCGCGAAGCTAAGGTCGTTACCTGGATCGATAAAGGCGGTCTGAATGCGCATCAAAGTTCGCCGACGTATCTCCAATCCTGAA
>JAHDEX010000032.1 GCA_020628545.1 Paracoccaceae bacterium
GATCGCCAGCAGGATCGTCCAGCTTTTCAGCGCCTCGCGCTTCTCGACAACGATGGCGGAATGCAGGAGTGCGGCGGCGATCAGCCACGGCATAAAGCTTGCGTTCTCAACAGGGTCCCAGAACCAGAAGCCGCCCCAGCCGAGCTCATAGTAGGCCCACCAAGACCCAAGCGCGATACCGATGGTCAGGAACATCCAAGCGGCCAACGTCCACGGCCGCACCCAACGACCCCACGCGGCATCGACCCGCCCTTCAATCAGAGCAGCCACAGCGAACGAGAACGCCATGCTGAGCCCGACGTAGCCGAGATAGAGAAACGGCGGGTGGAACGCGAGGCCGGGGTCCTGTAGCAGCGGGTTCAGATCTTGACCATCAAACGGCGGAATTTCCAGCCGTGTGAACGGGTTCGATGTGAAGAGGATGAACGCATAAAACGCAACAGACACAGACGCCTGCACCGCAAGGACCCGCGCACGCAACGTGTCGGGTAAACCACCGTTAAACCACGCGGCACAACCACCAAAGAGCGTCAGGATCAAAAGCCACAGCAGCATTGACCCTTCGTGGTTCCCCCATGTTCCACTGATCTTGTAGAGCATCGGTTTGAGCGAGTGCGAATTCGTCGCGACAATCTGAAGCGAGAAATCAGAAGTCACAAACGCCCAGGTCAACACCGCAAAGGAGAAGCCAACCAAAATGAATTGCGAGGTGGCAGCCGGGCTTGCCATGGCCATCCAGCCTTGCCAGCCTTTGTGGGCGCCGATGAGCGGGATCACAGTCTGCGCAATGGCCACCATGAAGGCGAGGATCAGGGCGAAATGTGCAAGTTCGTTCAACATGACCCGCATATAGCATCACCGACATTCAGCCGACAGCCCACGCAACGCCGCAGCGGTCACATTCTCGCGGGGTTGTTAAACGGCGAGCCCACCCTGCATCACAAAGGCGATCGCGGCCATCAACAAGCCGCCGATCACAAGGCGGACAAGCCATTTGAGTGTATCCTCAATGTGGCCAAGTCGCGTGCCGACGTTCTCTCGGTGAACGTCATCTATGGCGGATTGCGTTTCCAGCGATGATATCCGGCTTTCGAGACGGGAAATGCGATCAAGCTCCATTTTGGGCCCGCCACTCCGCTAGTGCTGCATTTGGTGAAGTCTCATCGCGTGTGCGTCGTCTCGCGGGTGGTCGCGCTGCTGTCGCGAAGGTTGCCGCAATCGCCTGTTGAAACTCTTGTCCTTTGGCCTGATGGCGCGCGCCAAAATAGAAGCTGACAATCGCACCCATCAACCACCATAGCGGTTCTGGTACTAAAGCGAGGCCTGTCATACGTTCGCTGAACCAAACAGGCGACACCATCGCTGCCGCGATCAGTCCAAGCGTCCCGAATGCCATCAAAGGGCGGGGAAGCCGGTTCAACCCGTCGATTAAGCGGTCAAACAATCCGCGACGCTGGTGTTGAAACTCTGACGCGAATTGAGCCAAGGATGCCGCGCGCGCATCTGCAGCACGCACCGCCGCGTTCTCGACGTTTTCAGTAAACACTTCAGCCGTTTCGACCAAGACATTGCGGTTGCTGCCAAAAAGCATCGCAAGAAAATCTGTAATCATACCCATGAAGCCGTCCTTTCTGCATGCTGCGCTGATGAGAGGTGATAGCGTGGCGAGATGAATTCTTCGGCTCTTCGGATCCAGCCGCCCTTGCCGCCATCGCGCCGCCGCGCATATTTGCGACTGGCTGCCCGTCGGTCGGCAAGCGCATAATAGTAATTGCGCCGCGCAATGCCGTAAGCATCAGCGATGTGATAGGGAGCCGCTGCTGCGGCCTTTTGCGCAGCTGCGATGGTTTGTGGCCCGATCACGCCGTCAACCGACACGGCAAACCGCATGTCATTCAACAAGCGTTGCAGGATTTTCACCGCATGGGCACCTGCGTTCACATACATGTCGAAGACCGATGCTTGCAGTACCGCAGGAAGCTGGTTGATCCGAGGCCGGATGAAATAGTGACTGAGAAAGATCTGTTCAGCCTGCGCGCGATCAATCCGTTGCACATCATGCGCATCCACGTCTCCGTCACCGTCCAGATCAAGGCCAAGGCGGCGCATCGTATGAATCGTGACACCGTGTTTGGTGGCACCACCCGGATCGTCAGGGTCGTTTACGTAACCACCCTCTCGGAAAACAATCTCGCGGGCAATCTGTTGCGGGGTCTGCATGAAGTCTGTCCTTTATCGGGGTGCGACAAAGGTCAGACAAAGAGGTTAACGCATTGACACTTATGCGTCCGGTTCGACGTAGGTGCCCTGTTCCTTCAGTGCGTCTATGACCTCTTTCGGCATGTACGTCTCGTCATGTCGCGCAAGGATTTCAACAGCTTCAAAGGTGCCATTCACGTAGCGCCCCTGACCTACCATGCCCTGGTTCTCGCCGAACAGGTCCGGCAGAATGCCCGTGTAGCTGACCGGGATGATCGCACCACCGTCGGTCACTTCGAAGCGGATCGTCTCGCCATCGTCAGCTTCGATAGAGCCCTCAACAACCAACCCGCCGATCCGGAACAGTTCGTTGGGTGGCGGCGGCGCTTCGGCGACTTCGGTGGGCGAGCGGAAGAACTGGAAGCTGTCATCAGGCAATAGCGCCAAAATCAACAGGACGGCGGCCACGCAAACACCTGCCAAGCCGATCACCTGGATCCGTCGCGTCTTCTTTAGGCTTTTCATGCCAGCCATGACATCTCCTACGGGAAGACGGGTGCCATCATCAGACCCGCCGTTTCATCCTCACCCAACATCAGGTTTGCGTTTTGCACTGCCTGACCGGATGACCCCTTACATAGGTTGTCGACCGCCGCCGTGACAAGAACACGGCCCGAGATGCGATCACCGGTCACACCAATGTGTGCAAAGTTGGAACCGGTGACATGACCAACGCCCGGTTGCTGGCCGAATGGCAGGACAACGATGAACGGTTCCTCGGCATAGGCATGCGCCAAGGTCTGGTGGACCGTTTTCGGGTCACCCTTAACGTAGCATGAGGCAAGTATGCCGCGGTTTACTGGCACAAGGTGCGGTGTAAATTGGATTGTCACCGGACGGCCTGCAATCGCCGCAAACTCCTGATCGAACTCTCCCAGATGGCGGTGCACGCCGCCTTGGGCATAGCCCTGCACGTCCGTCGAACGTTCGGCAAACAGCATATTCTCTTTCAAAGACCGCCCTGCCCCCGTCGGTCCGTTCTTCAGATCGCAAAGGATGTCGTCGAGATCGATGACATTGGCCGCAATAAGTGGACGCAGCGCGAATTGCACGGTTGCTGCATTGCAGCCAGTGCCTGCCACCAACCGCGCACCCTTGATGTCGTCGCGATAAAACTCGGTCAGGCCGTAGACAGCCTCTTTTTGCAGATCGGTCGCAACATGGGCCGCGCCATACCACTTTTCGTATTCCGCTGGGTCGCGCAGTCTAAAGTCGGCGCCAAGGTCGACCACTTTCACTGAAGCCGGAAGATCTTTCACAATCGCCTGTGAAAGGCCGTGCGGGAGTGCGGCGAAGACAAGATCGACGCCCGCGAAATCGACTTCATCCAGAGAGACAAGCGTTGGCAGAGCCAGATGACGCAAATGTGGATAGACCTCAGCCATTGTCATCCCGGCTTTTCGGTCCGCAGACAGAGCCACGATCCTAAATGATGGATGGCCCGCGATGATGCGAACAAGTTCTGCCCCGGTGTAGCCGGAGGCCCCTAGAATGGCGATGTTATGGGTCACGGTTTCCGCGCCTTGAATATGACTGATGCAGGCTATGTGGCCGCTTCGCCAAACAGATGCAAGTCAGGCCGCGGTCGACAGATTGCGCAACGGTCGGAGCCGCACCTGCATGAGCAGCAGCGCAGCCAGCAAGAGAAGTCCCGTCGTGGGCAGCGGCACCGGTGCAATCGGCCCGCCACCATTGCCGGTCAGGGAAAGTGAATAATTCACCTGACCCCCGAATGTTGGCAGGATGTGCAAGAATAAGGGCCCACCTGCAAAGCTGTTATCGAGATTGAATGAGAGGCTTGCAGTGGCGTTGGCCGGATTTTCAAAAGGGCCTGCGCTGACCTGATAGGTGCCCACAAAGCTTCCGTCGAACGCGAAATTGAACGGCGTGTCGTTAAAGTGCAGTTGGCCGCCCGCATTTGTAAACGATGGCGGATTTGGGTCGAGGATGCTGAAAGTCAGGCTAATGGTTTGGGCACCAGCATCGAGGCTGGTGAATTGCAGCATATCGAACTGATTGGCCGAGACTGATCCATTGATCACGTCGATATTGCGCACGATATCCGTGTAGGACACAGGCTGTCCGCTTGCCACATTGAAGCCGCCCGGCCCGAAGTCCAATTCATTAACGGTGGCCGCATGTGCATGAGATGCAAGGGCCATCGTGGCGAGGGCTGACAGGATGGACTTCCACACAGGACAGCTCCAATGACAACAAACTGTCGGCTAGATGACGGACAATCAGGGCGAAAATAGGTTAACGACCTGTCAGAAATCCGACTTTAGGCCGCTTGGAACGTGATTTTTCGACGCAAGAACTGTGTTGCGTTGTCGGAAACGCGTTTCGGCTCTCCGGTGGTGAGAAATAAGCGATCCGTGCCTTGCCCCAGCATGTCGGGGCGACGCGCCAGATAATCGGCGAGGCTTTCGGCGACGAGACTTGCTTGGGAAAAGACTTTAACGTCGGACCCCAGCGCTTGTTGAAACTGTTCTTCCATCAGCGGGTAATGCGTGCATCCCAGGATTGCGGCGTCGGGTTTTGGCATTTTGCGCAACAGCGCATCCACGTGGCTGCGCACCAAGGCCTCCGCCAGAATCAGGTCACCCTCCTCAATCGCGTCAACGACCCCGCCGCACGCCTGCGCCTCGACGTCGACTCCTATCGCCCGAAAAGCCAACTCGCGTTGAAATGCCCGGCTGGCAACTGTCGCAGGGGTCGCAAAAAGGGCCACGTGCTTGGCTGCAACCTCACGCGGAGGAGAGTTATCGCCCCATTGGCGTTCTGTCAGTGCTTCGATGAGCGGGACAAACACGCCCAGAACGCGTTTGTCCTTTGGCACCCAACTTTCCTGCATCCGCCGCAGTGCCGCTGCAGACGCGGTGTTGCACGCAAGAATCACGAGATCGCATCCAGCCTCCCAAAGGCGCTCAACGGCGGCAATTGTGAGGTTGTAGATGTCGTCCGCGTCACGGACGCCATAGGGCGCGTGCGCGTGGTCGCCGAAATAGACAAACGGCACCTCTGGCATGCGTTTTTCCACCGCATCCAGAACGGTCAGACCGCCGACACCGCTATCAAAAATACCCACCGCCATTGCACTGCCCCTCGCACGACTGCTTGCATAACGCCCGGTTTGGTTCGATCAACCGAGTCTCAATTTTAGCATAGGCGGTGCGGTCCAGGAAATCCATCGCCGCTTCATGTGCCAATCACGCGCCTATTCGGCCGCAACAGCGGTTGGCCTTGCGTTAATGACCGCGAGGAGCTCTTCGCGCCGTTTTGCAGCGGCACGCGCATTGGCGTCCTTGACTGGTCCAAAACCGCGGATGGCGCGTGGCAATCGCGCAAGCGCGATCAGCGCTTCCCGATTGTCGGCTGACAGTTTCGGCAGGATTTTCTGCAAATCCGATTCATATTCGGTGATCAGGGCGCGTTCCATGCGTCGCTCCGCTGTCCGACCGAAGGGATCGAGTGGCGTGCCTCGCAGGCGTTTCAGCTTGGCCAGCCATTTGAAGTTGCGCGCCATGCCTGCACCATAGGCTTTCTTCATCGGACGACCGTTCGGGCCCATCTTGCTCAGCAGAGGAGGCGCAAGGTGGTAGGTCAGTTTCAGGTCCCCGTCAAAGGCCTCTTTCGCCTTCGCGTGGGTGTTTTGCAAAAGCCGCGCAACCTCATATTCGTCTTTGTAGGCCAAGAGCTTATGGTAGCCTTCTGCAACGGCTTCCTTGACGGCTTCGTCCTGAATGCTGTCCACAAGTTTACGGTACTTTTTCGCCAGTCCTTTGCCTTGGTAGGCGACAAGATGATCAGCCCGGAACGCGATCCGCTCTTCCAGCGATTTCGGTTTCTCGACAACGTTTGGCGTAATCACCCGCGCGGCCTGATCCGGGTGCAGCATCGCCCAGCGACCGTATTCGAACGCTTTGAGGTTGCGCTCAACTGCGGCCCCGTTCAGCTCGACCGCTTTCCGGATAGCATCGCCCGACAGCGGCACGGACCCTAACTGCCAAGCGGCCCCAAGGAGCATCATGTTCGAATAGATGCTGTCACCCAGCAGCGCTTTTGCCAATTCGGACGCATCAAACATCTGCAACCCATCCCGCAGCCGCGCTTGCAAGGAGAGCGTCAGCTGGTCAACCGGGAGTTTGAAGGCCGTATCGCGGGTAAAATCGCCAGTGATAATTTCATGCGCGTTGACGACACCTTTTGTGCGGCCCGTTTGCATGAGACCCAAGGTCTTTGCACCGGCGCTGACGACCAAATCGCCACCGATGATCGTGTCACACTCGCCAATTGCGACGCGGATCGCACTGATGTCTTGCGGCTTTTCGGCAAGGCGGCAGTGGATGTGGACCGCACCACCCTTCTGCGCGAGCCCCGCCATTTCCATCATGCCTGCGCCCTTCCCATCAAGGTGGGCTGCCATCGCAAGTACCGCGCCAATGGTGACGACACCAGTGCCACCGACCCCGGTAATCACCACGTTATGGGTGCCATTGATGGTTGGCAAAACGGGGTCCGGCATCTCAGGCAGATCGACCGATGCGGTTGCGGCCTTCTTAAGCTCCGCGCCTTCAATGGTGACAAATGACGGGCAGAACCCGTTTACGCAGGAGAAATCCTTGTTGCAGGACGACTGATCAATCGCCCGCTTGCGGCCAAGTTCGGTTTCGACCGGCACGATGGACACACAGTTTGATTGCACGCCGCAGTCACCGCAGCCTTCGCAGACGTCAGTATCGATAAAGACGCGCTTGTCGGGATCCGGGAACAAGCCGCGCTTCCGGCGACGGCGCTTTTCGGCAGCACATGTCTGAATGTAGACGATGGCGCTGACGCCCTCGGTCTTTGACAAACGTTCCTGTACGAGAGGCAGTTCGGCCCGTTCGGAGATCTTCAGACCTTTGGGGAACTGATCAAAGTCAACGTCTTCCTTTTCGTCGTAGACGACATCAACGTGTTTGACACCCATTGCGAGCAGTTCTCGGCAGATTTGATCGGCGGTTAGCCCGCCATCATTCCCCTGCCCGCCTGTCATCGCCACAGCGTCGTTGTAGAGGATCTTGTAGGTGATCGTGGTGCCCGCCATCAACGCAAAGCGGATCGCTTGCACGCCGGAGTGGTTGTAGGTGCCATCGCCAAGGTTCTGGAAGACATGATCTCGCTTCGAGAATGGCGCCTCGCCAACCCAGTTCGCGCCTTCACCGCCCATTTGTGTAAAGCCCGTCGTCTCCCGATCCATCCATTGGACCATGTAATGGCAGCCAATCCCGGCATAGGCGCGACTGCCTTCGGGGACCTTCGTTGACGAATTGTGAGGACAGCCAGAGCAAAAGTAAGGCAAACGCGCTGCGATCTGTGGCGCATTGTCAGCCTGTTTCGCAGCCAAGACCTGTGCGTGACCTGCTTTGACTTTTCCGTTCGCGCAGCCTTCTTCTTCAAAGATCTCACCCAAGCGCTCTGCGATGAGCATGGGGCCGATGTCCGAAAATGTTGGGAAGACCTCTTCACGTCGACCGTCAATCAGGTTGTGTCCCTTGTGCCAGCCATAAACGCGGCGACCATTCCGGTCATCGAACAAGGCTTCCTTGACCTGCACTTCAATCAGCTTGCGCTTTTCTTCAACGACAATGATCAGGTCGAGACCTTCGGCAAAATCATGGAAAGACTGCATATCAAGCGGCCAGACCTGACCGACCTTGTAGGTGGTGATGCCAAGGCGTTCGGCTTCTTCCGCGTCAACACCAAGCAACGACAGCGCGTGTTCAAGGTCGAGCCAGTTCTTTCCAGCGGCAACGAGGCCTATTTTCGCCCCTGCCTTGCCGTGGACCCGCTTGTCCATCTTGTTGGCACGACTAAAGGCCTCGGCTGCGAAACGCTTGTAGTCGATCATCCGCCGTTCCTGCTCTTGCGGCGTGTCGATCAGACGTATGTTGAGGCCACCATCGGGCATTTCGAACACCGGTTCGACAAATTGCATCCGGTGCGGATCACCGTTCACCACGGATGTGACCTCAATTGTGTCTTTCATGGTCTTGAGGCCCACCCAGACACCAGCAAAACGGCTCAACGCCCAGGCGTATTGGCCATAGTCGAGGATCTCTTGCACACCCGCGGGTGAGACAATCGGCATGTAGGCGTCGAGCATTGCCCAGTCGGACTGGTGCAGCGTTGTCGAGCTTTCACCTGTGTGATCGTCCCCCATCGCCATGATCACACCGCCATGGGGCGATGTGCCTGCCATGTTTGCGTGCCGCATCACATCGCCAGAGCGGTCGACACCGGGTCCTTTGCCGTACCAAAGACCAAAGACACCGTCGTATTTGCCTTCGCCGCGGAGTTCCGCCTGTTGTGATCCCCAAAGTGCGGTCGCCGCGAGATCTTCGTTCAATCCGGGCTGAAATGTCACCTGCGCTTCGGTCAGGACTTTCGCCGCCCGAGTCATCTGCATGTCGACAGCACCCAGCGGTGACCCGCGATACCCCGTGCAATAGCCCGCCGTATTCAAACCCTCTTTTTCATCACGCGCACGCTGCATCAGCATCAACCGGACAAGCGCTTGCGTCCCGTTCAGCAAGACATCCGTCTTCGACAGATCATACCGGTCATTGAGCGTGATTTGCGGTGTCGTCATCAAGGCCTCCCAGCGAGATGTTATCCCAACTATAGGTCATACATTCTGACCTACAAAGACAAAACTTACCCACCCCTTTGAATTGCAAGATTAGTCGAACATCGCATAAGAAGGTGGTCAATAAGACGTGTTTGAAGTGTTGGGGCAGGCTTTTTGGACTGGGATAAACTCCGAATTTTTCACGCGGTTGCTGATGCCGGGTCTTTGACTCATGCCGGTGACACGCTGCATTTGTCGCAATCTGCGGTGTCACGGCAGGTGCGCGCACTGGAAGAAAGCCTCAATACAACGCTGTTTCACCGCCATGCGCGCGGGCTGATCCTGACCGAACAGGGTGAATTGCTTTTTGATGCGACCAAGTCGATGAACAAACGGCTTGAGGCTGCAGCCGCCCGGATCCGTGACAGTGAAGAAGAAGTCTTTGGTGAACTGCGGGTCACGACGACAATTGGTTTTGGTACGCTGTGGCTCGCGCCGCGACTTCCCAAACTCTATGAGCAGTATCCGGATCTGAAGATCGACCTGATGTTGGAAGAACGGGTCTTGGACCTACCGATGCGCGAGGCCGACGTGGCGATCCGCATGAAAGAGCCCAGTCAGGCTGATCTGATCCGCAAACGGCTAATGTCGGTTCGGATGCGCCTTTATGCGAGCCAGTCGTACCTTGACCAAAATGGCACCGTTACAGACGTTGAGGAAATCGCCAATCACCGGTTGATTTGCCAGTCACCCTCCACGCCGCAGGTTTCTGCTGGCGCAACGCTGGTACAACATTTGTTGTCTTATGATGTGCCCAGCATGTTTACGATCAACAACTACTTTGGTGTGCTGCAGGGTGTGCTGAATAACCTTGGGATCGGTGTGCTGCCTGATTATGTCACCGAAGATTTCCCGGACCTTATTCGGGTCTTGCCTGATCTTGAATCGGGAGAGGTGCCGGTGTTCCTCGCCTACCCCGAAGAATTGCGTCAATCGAAGCGAATCGGGGCGTTTCGCGACTTTGTGCAGGACGAAATTATCGCGCACCGGAAGAAATTGCGCGAGGCTGGCAGCGCTTAGGAATTCAGCGAGCGCACCCGCACGCGCAAAAATTCTGCCATGAATTCACGCGATTGCATGACTAATGCGCAAAGCTATGCACTGCCTGCATATCGGATATGCAGGCGTGTTGGTTAATTTTTCTTGAAACAGCACGGGGGCAATCCTACCTCACTCCCAAGGCAGAGGATGCTTCGCGCTCCTCCTCCTTACCTCCCTGTTGGACTTGCCGGGCTTTTGCCCGGCATTTTTTTGCCCTCACCAAAAAATCAACTCCCCCATTGATTGTGATTAGACGGGTCGGCGTGTCCGGGGCATCGTGGTGAAATGCGTTTTGTCCTTTTCGCCGCTCTCATCCTTCTGACCCACTTCAAAAGCCCGGCGATGGCTCAGGCCGTCGAGGTCGACCTCGAACTGGCGCTTCTTGTCGATGTGTCACGTTCCATGACCGAGCGAGAGCTTGAAATTCAGCGCCGTGGCTATGCCGAAGCGCTCCGCGACCCTGAGATTTTCGAGGCGGTGCAAACTGGGCTGCTGCAGCGCATCGCGCTGACATACATCGAATGGGCCGGCGCGCAAGAGGTTGTCGTGTCATGGCAGGTTATCGAAACACAGGACGACCTGAATGCTTTTGCTGACAAGCTTACCGTCAGGTTTGACCCGACCCTTCGCCGAACGTCCATCTCTGAGGCACTGATCTACGGCACCGAAAGCATCACGGGAAACGCAATCGCGGGTCTACGCAAGGTTATCGATATCTCAGGCGATGGTCCGAATAACCAAGGCCGCGGGGTCGAGTTTGGCCGCGATACCGCGCTGTCTCACGGGATCACTATCAATGGCCTGCCGCTGATGACGCGCGAAGGAATGGGTCAACAATGGCACCTGGAAGATCTCGATATCTATTATGAGACTTGCGTGATCGGTGGCCCCGGCGCCTTTGTTATCCCTGTCTATGACTGGGTGGATTTCGCAGGTGCAGTCAAGCGTAAGCTCATCCTCGAGATTGCGGGGCACACGCCTGCTGCCGAGATCCTTCCTGCTCAGGGCTTTGAAAGAAGCCCGCGCGACTGCCGCGTTGGCGAAAAAATCTGGCAAAACCGCTCGCGTGAGTTTGGATTCCCATAAGGTGCGAATCCGCTCTTCCCCCGCGCCGTGCAATCCCCTAAATGCTGGCGCCAACAGGGGAACGCTTATGACAGATCCAGCCATCACCGAAGACGTCATCGCCGCACACGGGTTCACGCCTGATGAGTATGCGGAGGTCATCAAGATCCTTGGCCGGGACCCGAACTTTACTGAGATGGGCATTTTCTCGGCGATGTGGAACGAGCATTGTTCTTACAAGTCGTCCAAGAAATGGCTGCGCACCCTGCCAACTGAAGGCCCCCAAGTGATCTGCGGTCCGGGTGAAAATGCGGGGATCGTTGATATCGGCGATGGCCAGTGCATCGTCTTCAAGATGGAGAGCCACAACCACCCCAGCTATATCGAGCCCTATCAGGGGGCTGCGACCGGTGTGGGTGGCATTTTGCGTGACGTGTTCACGATGGGCGCGCGGCCGATTGCGGCGATGAATGCCTTGAGTTTTGGCGAACCGTCACACCCAAAGACACGTCAGTTGGTCAATGGTGTTGTTGCTGGTGTGGGTGGGTATGGAAACTGCTTTGGCGTTCCCACCGTGGGTGGGGAAGTCCGGTTTGATAAGTCGTATAACGGGAACTGCCTCGTGAACGCGTTTGCTGCCGGTCTCGCCGATACGGACAACATCTTCTATTCGGCGGCATCGGGCGTTGGGATGCCGGTCGTCTACCTCGGCGCCAAGACCGGACGCGACGGCGTTGGCGGTGCGACGATGGCTTCGGCAGAATTCGACGACACGATCGAAGAAAAACGCCCAACCGTACAGGTTGGCGATCCGTTTACAGAAAAGCGCCTAATGGAAGCCACGCTGGAATTGATGGCGACGGGCGCGGTGATTTCAATTCAGGATATGGGGGCTGCTGGCCTGACCTGTTCTGCTGTCGAGATGGGTGACAAAGGTGGGCTCGGCGTGCGGCTTGACCTTGAGAAGGTGCCGCAACGCGAAGACAACATGACCGCCTACGAGATGATGCTGTCAGAGTCACAGGAACGGATGCTCATGGTTCTCAAGCCTGAGCTGGAGGCCGAAGCACGCGCCGTCTTTGAGAAATGGGACCTCGACTTTGCGATTGTTGGCGAAACACTTGCGGAAGACCGGTTCCTCATCATGCTGAATGGCGAGGTGAAAGCCGATCTCCCATTGTCGAAACTGTCATCCACGGCTCCTGAGTATGACCGCCCGTGGGTCGCGACGCCGAAAGCTGCGCCATTTGGTGAGGCGCTGACCATCGACCCGATTGAGGGCTTGAAGGCGCTGATCAGTAGCCCGAACTATGCTGCGAAGTCATGGGTTTACGAACAATACGACAGTCAGGTGATGGCCGACACCATGCGTGCGCCTGGTGCGGGGTCCGGAATCATTCGCATCCACGGAACTCAGAAGGCCGTTGCCTTTACCAGCGATGTGACCCCGCGCTACGTCAAGGCGAACCCGGTTGAAGGTGGCAAGCAAGCCGTAGCTGAGGCTTATCGCAACCTAACGGCGGTTGGCGCGAAACCGCTGGCGACAACGGACAACATGAACTTCGGCAATCCGGAAAAGCCCGAGATCATGGGACAATTTGTCGGTGCGATCAAAGGCATCGGTGCAGCAGTTGCGGCACTTGATATGCCAATCGTGTCAGGCAACGTGTCACTTTATAATGAGACGGACGGCAAAGCGATCCTGCCGACGCCCACAATTGGCGCCGTCGGTTTGATTGAAGCGCCAGAGCGTGCAATTTTAGGCACCATGCAGGATGGCGACGTCCTTTTGTTGGTTGGAGAAACGGCAGGGCATCTGGGCCAAAGCGCGCTTTTGGCAGAGGCCTTTGGCCGTACAGAGGGTGACGCGCCTGTGGTGGATCTGGAAACCGAAAAAGCGCATGGTGATTTCATCCGCGCCAATCACGCCGATATCCCGTGCTGCACAGACCTTTCCGATGGTGGCTTGGCCCTTGCTGCGTTTGAATTGGCCGAGGCGGCTGGCAAAGGCGTTACCCTCTCGACAGACGATACAGCGCTGCTATTTGGCGAAGATCAGGGCCGCTATTTGATTGCCTGTTCTGCGGTGCAAGCAGAGCGGATCCAAGTCGCAGCCAAGAGCGCGAATGTGCCCGTCACAAAGGTCGGCACCGCTGGTGGAGATGCAATCACTTTCGGCGGCGCAACTGCCGCGCTTGGCACGCTTGTCGCGCTTTATCGCAGCGCCTTTGCAGACGCGGTTGCCTGAGCGAGCGCTGCTGGCGAGCCCTTGCCCTGTCCGCTCACTCTGCCTACCTTCTAAACAAGACATTCAAAGGACGCTTCCGCATGACACCACAGGACATTGAAAAGCTGATCCGTGCCGCTTTTCCAGATGCGACCATCGAAATTCAAGGTGACGATGGTGTGCATTTCCAAGGTCTTGTGATCGACGAAAGCTTTCGCGGGATGAACCGCATTCAGCAACAACGCGCCGTAATGGCAGCAATCAAACCGCAAGTCGACAGTGGAGAGATCCATGCACTGGGCCTCACAACCAAGGTGCCTGACTAACACACCCCCGACCTGTAGCAATCAAACCAACGCGCGACGGCCTTGGCATCAAGGCATTTGATCAACGCAAAGGACAAGACATGAGCATCGCAGACCAGATCAAAGAAACCGTGACCACCAACGATGTGGTTCTCTACATGAAGGGAACTAAGTCCATGCCGCAATGTGGCTTTTCCTCGCGCGTTGCGGGCGTTCTGAACTTCATGGGCGTCGATTATACAGACGTAAACGTGTTGGCGGACGACACGATCCGTCAGGGCATCAAAGACTATTCTGATTGGCCAACGGTCCCACAGCTATACGTGAAGGGTGAATTTGTCGGCGGATGTGACATCGTCACTGAGATGACGTTGTCAGGCGAACTTGATACGTTGTTGGAAGAAAACAACGTGGGCTTCGACAAGGCCGCTGCAGATAAGATCCGCGAGGCAAACGCCTGATTTCAGGCGTTTTCTGCGCGCCCTTCCACCTCGTTGGCGATGGCCTCTGCCCGCGTCGCGATCTGATCCAGCGCATCGGCAAGGCCTGACGGAATCACTGGCACTTCCACGGGCTCAGCAGGCGCGTGCGCTGATGTGCCTGCGACTTCCAACTCATCGATCCGCGCCTGCAGGCGCGCCACGCGGCTGTCATGTGAGGTGATCTTCTCTTCGAGGCTCGCCGTTTTATCGGCGAGCATCAGCCCGGCCATCAACAACATCCGTGCTTCGGGCATGCGCCCGACCTGAGACGAGATGTGTTGCGCTTCTTCATCCAGCATCTTTGCAGCGGTCTGCAGGAAATGTTCCTCACCCTCCTGACAGGCTACATCAAAGCTGCGTCCACCGATGGAAATGGCTACCTGGGGCATTACGCGTCCTCCGACATCAGCGGTTTCAGGGCTTGGAGAACGGCATCGACTTCGGCCGCCTCTGATGCCCGTTGCGCTGTCAGCGCCTCTACCTCGGCCATCATCGCACGGTTGATCAATTCCGGATTGGCTGCGCCATCACTGGCAGCGGCCCGCAACTGCGCACCGATATCCCGCAGGTCGGCGTTTGACGCGCGCAGTCGCTGCATTTCGGCTTCGAGCGAAGTCACCTGAGATTTGAAGGATGCGACCTGCTCTTCAAGGTCGTTGATCATGGAATCCTGGCGTGCCTTGAGCGCCTTTACACGCTCTTCGAGTTGGGCATTTGCCGCACGCTCTTCATCAAGTTGCGCCCCGAGATCAGGGCCCGAGTCCACGGAAAGCGCGCCGATCCCGTTTTCAATCCGCCCCAAAGCCGCGTTGATGCGTGCTTCCAGAGTGCTGACATCCTTGATGTCGGTCATCTGCTTCTCCCTCTGCCTTCACGCAGGAATGCCCGCTCCGCGTGACGAATCGTCCCAACTCCCCAAAACACTATGCCAAGAGAGTTGGCCCCGCAAACCAAGAGAGCGTAATTACGCCAAGTGCTTACACTGCGATATTGATCTTCGCCTTAAGACCGCCGGTGGCCTCTGCTTGAACTTGCGGGGTCGCCTGCTATGACAGCGCTAGTCTTGAACACCGTCATCGTAGGACCAGGCCATTGGATATTGATGCACTGCGCAGCGCGCACCCCGAACATTGGATGAAAGCAGCAGCGATCCGCACGCTGACGCTCGACGCCGTTGCCGCCGCAAACTCTGGCCACTCGGGCATGCCAATGGGCATGGCCGACGTTGCGACTGTGCTTTACCAGAACCACCTCATGTTTGATCCAAGCGCGCCAGATTGGGCTGACCGCGACCGCTTCATTCTGTCTGCGGGTCACGGATCAATGCTGCTTTATTCGCTGCTCTACCTCACTGGTTACGAGGATATCACGCTCGATGAAATCAAGGACTTCCGGCAGTGGGGTTCTAAAACGGCGGGTCACCCTGAATACGGCCACGCAAAGGGCATCGAAACGACAACCGGACCTCTTGGTCAGGGGATTGCCAACTCTGTCGGTTTTGCGATTGCCGAAGAAATCCAGCGCGCGCGCTGGGGCAAGAACATCATCAATCACTACACCTATGTCATGGCAGGTGACGGATGCCTGATGGAAGGCGTCAGCCAGGAGGCGATTGGCCTTGCTGGCATGCAAGAATTGTCGCACCTGATCGTCTTCTGGGACAACAACAACATCACCATCGATGGTACTGTCGATATGGCCGACAAAACGGATCAGATCGCGCGTTTCCGGGCGTCTGGATGGCATGTGCAAGAGATCGATGGCCACGACCCGGACGAAATTGATGCAGCCATCGCAGCGGCGAAGAAGGATCGCCGCCCGTCGATGATCGCCTGCAAGACACACATCGCCCTTGGCCACGCCGCGCAGGACACTTCAAAGGGTCACGGTGCGCTGACAGACCAGGGCCAGTTGGAAGACGCGAAGAAAGCCTACGGTTGGCCACATGGCCCGTTTGAAATCCCAGCCGACATCAAATCCCAATGGGAAGCGATGGCAGAACGCGGCAAGGCCGCTCACGCAGAATGGAAGGGTCGTTTTGCGAAACTGTCCGGTGCGAAACAAACAGACTTTCTGCGCACCTACGCGGGTGAAGCGCCTGCCAAGCTCGCCAGTGCGATCCGGGCGTTCAAGAAGCAGGTCAGTGCAGACGCGCCAACGATGGCAACGCGCAAATCGTCCGAGAAAACATTGGAAGTGATCAATGGGATCATGCCGGAAACGGTTGGCGGCTCTGCCGATCTGACGGGGTCCAACAATACAAAGACGCCAGACATGGGTGTGTTTCACCCGACTGATCGGAAGGGCCGCTATATCTACTATGGCGTGCGAGAGCACGGCATGGCGGCTGCGATGAACGGGCTGTCACTGCATGGTGGCGTGAAAGCCTATGGCGGTACCTTCTTTGTTTTCACAGACTACTGCCGTGGCGCTGTGCGCCTGTCCGCACTGATGCAGACACCCGTGACCTATGTCATGACACACGACAGTATCGGCGTCGGCGAAGATGGCCCCACCCACCAGCCGGTTGAACATCTCGCCTCCGTCCGCGCGATGCCGGGACTGAATGTGTTCCGACCTGCAGATACGGTTGAAACCGCTGAAGCGTGGGAGCTCGCCATGGCATCAACCGCGACGCCACACCTTCTCGCCCTGACCCGGCAAAACCTGCCGACCGTCCGGACCGACCACAAGACAAAGAACCTTTCAGCGCAGGGGGCTTATGTGCTCGCGGATGCCGAGGGCAAACGCCGCGCGATCCTGCTCGCGACGGGTTCAGAGGTATCGGTTGCGCTGGACGCAAAGAAGCTTCTCGAAGCGGAGGGGATTGGCACACGTGTCGTCTCCATGCCCTGTATGGAGCTTTTTGCGCAGCAAGAGGAATCCTACCGCAAGCGAGTCTTGCCGGCAGGACCTGTTCGCGTTGCCATTGAAGCAGGTGTGCAGCAAGGCTGGGACCTGTGGCTGACGGGTGAGCGCGGCAGCCACAAGAAAGCGGCTTTCGTCGGCATGGATGGCTTTGGCGCTTCGGCACCGGGCGGCACGCTTTTTGAAAAATTCGGGATCACGGCGGAGGCTGTCGCAGCCAAGGTCAAAGAGCTGCTGTAGCAGCGTCCGCGGGGAGATCCGGATGCGCTCTGGTCGCGCGACCATGCTATCTGCCGCGCTGCTGCTCATTGGATGTAGCAGCGTCGGCGATGAGCGCGCGGCAAGTGTTCCTGCCGTAAACGCAACGAACGTGCAGACCTACGCCAAGAGTGTACTAAATAGCCTCCAGCCCCCGTCCTTCGCTGAAGGGCGAGAGTTCTGCGGATACATCTTTGTCGATGAAAGTGGCAGCCTCGCCCATACTGTTGCACGCGGAACTGTGGATTTTTGCGATTATAACGCGGCACCGGCGACGACTGTCGCGAGTTATCACACGCATGGAAATTTCGCTGAAGGCTATGATAGTGAGATTCCTTCGGTTGATGATCTTTCGGGAAGTGTTGAGATCGGGTTCGACGACTATCTCGGGACACCTGGCGGCCGTTTTTGGATCAATGGTGCAAACGGTGTATCTCGTCTGATTTGCGGTCAAGGCTGTTTGAAAAGTGATCCAAACTATCGCCCTGACCTTCTGCTGCCCGTTGACAACCAATACACCTTGGGTGACCTAAGAAACCTCTAAGTGAGTGCGATGAGAAAGGCCGTCAGAGCGAATGAAACACTTCATGAGTCTGATCCTGATCGCGGCGCTCTCTGCATGCTCTGCACCGCTTGTGCCGCAATCGGGTGGCGTCAAGCGCACAACACCCCAGATCACAGCTCCCCTGCCCGCGCCAGAGCCTTCGCAGGCCCAAGTCGACGCCTTTGCAAAAGCGTTTCTCGATTCCATCCAGGCTGAGTCAATTGCCGAACGGCGAGAATTCTGCGGCTACCTGTTCCGCGACCGAGATGGCGCATTGCGCGCGACACCGCCGCGTCGGGGCAGCTTTGCGTCCTGCAACATGCCAGCGCCGCCGCGCGGCTCAGGTGTTTTCGCCTCCTACCACACGCATGGCGCATACGGAGAACGGTACGACAACGAAGTGCCGTCAGTCACGGACCTGCAGTCGGATTTCCAGCTTGGCCTCAATGGGTACGTATCCACACCCGGTGGCCGCATATGGCGGGTCAACCTTGATACACGCGATACCGTGCAGGTTTGCGGCTTGGGTTGTGTGACAAGCGACCCGGGCTTTGTGCCGCGCAATGAAAGCAGCGTCAGACCGCGGTACTCGATCCTACAGCTCGCGTTGCGCAGCGGCGTCTGACCTCGGGTTATGCCCCGGAATTGCCGCAGCTCACTTCAGCAATCCAAGACAGTTAGCGCAATCATCATTTTATTGTTCCTGATAGCGCAACCCGTTATCGTTAACATATTGATCTCCTGACTTTTTTTCATTGTACACGCAGGCATACGCTATTCTGCTACGCGCATTGTTGGGAAGGTCCAGGTATGACTGTCACGATTGGTATTAATGGTTTTGGACGCATCGGGCGCTGCACGCTCGCGCATATTACAGAAGCGGCCCGCAATGACGTTCAGGTCGTGCGGATCAACGCGACGGGCCCGATCGAAACAAATGCACATCTGCTGAAATACGACAGTGTGCACGGTCGCTTTGGGAGCGACGTGACAGTAAAAGGTCAGACAATCGATCTGGGTCGTGGTCCGATCGATGTCATGTCGTCTTATGAGCCCGAAACGCTCGACTGGTCGGGTGTTGACGTCGTTCTGGAATGTACCGGCAAGTTCAACGATGGCCAGAAAGCCGATGTCCACCTGCGCCAGGGCGCAAAAAAGGTGTTGATTTCGGCGCCCGCGAAAAACGTCGAGCGCACGGTCGTTTACGGTGTGAACCACCGCGATCTTCTCGCCCAAGAAAAGATGATCTCAAACGGGTCCTGCACAACCAACTGTCTGGCCCCTCTCGCGAAGGTTCTCAATGACACTGTCGGTATTGAGCGCGGGATCATGACAACAATCCACAGCTACACTGGCGATCAACCAACCCTCGACCGTCGCCACAACGACCTCTACCGCGCGCGCGCGGCAGCGATGGCCATGATCCCGACTTCGACAGGTGCCGCAAAAGCACTGGGCGAGGTGCTGCCCGAGTTGAGCGGCAAACTCGACGGGTCCGCGATTCGTGTGCCGACACCGAACGTGTCAGCCGTCGATCTGACGTTCGAAGCAGGCAAGAGCGTCAGCGTTGACGACATTAACGCAATCGTCGCAGAAGCGGCTGGTGGCTACATGGGGATGGTGATGGCGTATGACGCTGAAGCCAAGGTCTCCATTGACTTCAACCACACCACGCAAAGCTGCATTTTCGCGCCAGATCAGACGAAAGTCATTGGTGGTAAAACCGTCCGCGTGCTTGCGTGGTACGACAACGAATGGGGCTTCTCGGCCCGCATGGCGGACGTTGCAGCAGCGATGGGTCGGCTGCACTAGAGACCTTTGGATTTAGAAGAGCAGAAGCCCCCTGATGTACATCCGGGGGCTTATTTCGTGGTCTTCGAAACCAAACCCAGCAAAGCACAGAGTGAATAATGGCATTGTTTCCAAAACGTGGACACATTGTTCCCTTTGCCTGCCATGTTTGGGTCACAGCGCATCGTTAAACCGGCGTTAACCAAAAAGATTTTTGCAGGTCTATTATGCGTACTTCTCGGTCGATCCTCGTGCTTCTCGCGGTTGCTGCCTGTTCGGGCGGCGGATCGTCTGGTGGCGGCACCGCCGGGACCGGGGATGCTGTCACAAACGGCGACAGCGGCCTGACGTTCGATCAACTCGCAAGTGCATCCGCGGACCCGGCAAACGCTGACGCTGTGAGTTTCGCGGCATCGCTTGCCGCGTTTCAAGACGACGTACAAGACATCAACGGTCGTCCGCTGGAAGACTACAATTTCACTGCATTTGTCGAAGTCCCTCAGTCAGGCGCTGCGAGCTATTCGGGCTTCATCAACGTCAATGCGGGTGCATCCGCAAATCTGTCAGCCGGTCTGGACATCGATGTAGATTTCGCAACTGAAGACCTGACCGCAGACCAGACAAGCGACTTCCATGCCAACAAGAACGGCAACCTTGTGGCCTACTCTGGCGTGCTGTCGTTCGAGAACGGCAAGATCAATGCCCGTGGCGTGCCAAACAGCGCGCGCCTCGACATTACTGGTACGCTCACCGGTGACGGCAATGTCGTCATTGTGAATGGTGAGATCTTTGGCAAACTCGTCGGCACCCCGATTGTCGGCATTTCAGCCAATACCTCCGTGGCCGAAGCTGCCGCCACAAGTAACCCTGAGCGTACAATGAACATCACGCTCAACGGTGACGCTGTGACAGATGGTGCTGCGGGATTTGTTGTGATTGACGACACCCTGCGCTAGTTCAATCAGCCAAACGCCACCCCCGCGAGGCTTTTATGACGGACCGCATCGCTGTCTTTCTAGCGCTTTTCATCGTCAGCTTTTTCTTGCTGGATCATTTTGTTCTGCACTTGGAAATGGGCACCATCGTGCTGCGGGGCATCGTTGACGCGGTAAGATGGCTCGCCTTTTGGCGGTGAAATTGCCGTAACCATCGCAGTGGTTCCACACATCGATCACGCGATCCGCTGTTGACCTTTTCGCCTAAATCGCAATGTTAGCGCCAACAGCAGACCACCCCTGCGAGAAATGTGCGAAGGAGCATGATCATGGCCGTGACAGTAGCAATCAATGGGTTTGGACGGATTGGGCGCAACGTATTGCGCGCAATCATCGAGTCGGGCCGGACAGATATCGAAGTTGTGGCCATTAACGACCTCGGCCCGGTCGAAACCAACGCCCACCTTCTACGCTTTGACAGTGTGCACGGCCGCTTCCCGGCGGAGGTGACGACATCGGACGACACCATTGATGTTGGACGCGGCCCGATGCGCGTGACGGCCATTCGCAACCCGGCCGACCTGCCGTGGTCTGATGTCGATGTCGTGTTGGAATGTACGGGTATCTTCACATCAAAAGAAGCGTGTCAGGCGCACCTCGACAACGGCTCTTCACGGGTGCTGATTTCTGCCCCGGGCAAAGATGCGGACAAGACCATCGTCTTTGGTGTGAACGACAACACATTGACAGCAGATGACATCGTTGTGTCAAACGCGTCCTGCACCACAAACTGCTTGTCGCCGGTGGCGAAGGTCCTCAACGACGCGATTGGCATGAACAAAGGCTTCATGACGACCATTCACAGCTACACCGGCGATCAGCCGACGCTGGATACGATGCACAAGGATCTCTACCGCGCGCGCGCCGCTGCCTTGTCGATGATCCCGACCTCAACAGGTGCAGCGAAAGCGGTTGGTTTGGTCCTGCCGGAGTTGGCTGGTAAGCTGGACGGTGTCGCAATTCGCGTGCCAACCCCGAACGTGTCGGTTGTTGATCTCACTTTTGAGGCCTCACGCGAAACTTCTGTCGAAGAAGTCAACAACGCCATCATCGCCGCTGCAGACGGTCCGTTGAAAGGTATCCTGGGCTATACTGACCTGCCGCTGGTCTCATGCGACTTTAATCACGACCCGCATTCATCGATCTTCCACCTTGATCAAACCAAAGTGCTTGATGGCAATATGGTCCGTATTCTCAGCTGGTACGACAATGAATGGGGCTTCTCGAACCGTATGTCGGATACTGCAGTTGCGATGGCAAAGTTCATCTGATCGCACAAAAAGTTTCGGAATGAGGGCCGCCTGCGAGAACCCAGGCGGCCTTTTTTGTTGGTTGTAGAGGGCTCGGCAACCGCCTCTTTTTGCAGCAGAAATGCTATGCAAAACCTGCAAGTCAGCCATTGAAATCCAGCAGTTGTTCTGCGGTGCAGCGAGGCCATATGAGGGGTGTAACGCAAAACCAATCGGCCCACTCAAAACCATAGGAGCACGCCATGACACTTATCGCAAACATCCGCACCGCCATCGAAAAGCGTGCAGCGTACAGCCGGATCAAATCCCAGCTAGCGAACATGCCGACCGAAACAGCCATTGACCTCGGTCTGTTCAGAGAAGATGCAGCGAAAACTGCCGCACGGGTTGTCTACGGATAACATGCGCAACCCGCACGCCTCGGAAAGCCGCCTCAGTCAGGCGGCTTTTGCGTGTCTGGAGTGTACGGTGCAGAAACCAAAATAGATCATTTCTTTGCGCCGGCAGTCACTTCATTGATATCGTTCAGATCAACGAGCGACCACGGCAAACCCACGTTACGATAGATCCGCTTACTGGCCCGCGTATAGTCGGCCACATCATGTGGCAGGCGCTGACCGATCACCAGAACGCGCAGCACCTCGTTTCCCGTGTTTTTTAACGAATGGGCCAACCCGCCCGTCCGGTAACCAATGAAATCACCTGGTCCCACCGGTACCGAGTCGTCTCCGATGAAAGCCGTCGCCGCCCCGGACAGGATATAAACGCACTCCTCCTCGTGGTAATGCACATGGTGTTCGGTACTTTCATGCCCCGGCGCCACTTCGATCAGATGCACGCCAATCCCAGTAAGACCGGTCAAATCGCCAAGAGACTTGTTCACGCGCTTGGCGTTTGGGTTCATGAAATGTGTCTTGTCCAATCCGTTCATCGCCGCGATGTCGGCGGCAGACACAATATACCTATGGTCACTCATAGAAGCTTCGCCCGCAGTTGCTCCATCACGCCCGGCGTTACAAATTTCGTGATATCGCCACCCAGCCGCGCAATCTCTTTCACAAGCTTTGACGCAATCGCCTGATTTTTGGGATCAGCCATCAGGAAGACCGTTTCGATCTGATCATCCATCGCGCGGTTCATACCCACCATCTGGTACTCGTACTCGAAATCAGCCACCGCCCGCAGCCCGCGCACAATGACGGTGGCGCCCACATCGCGGGCGCAATCGATCAGCAGGTTCTCGAAGGGATGCACAACAATTTCACACCCCACCTTATCGCCAAGCGGGGCGGATTCTGCCTTGACCATCGCAACCCGTTCTTCGAGCGAAAAAAGCGGTCCCTTGTCGCGGTTGATCGCAACACCAATTACCAGTTTATCCACCAATGTGCAGGCGCGCCGGATGATATCAATGTGGCCATGGGTGACAGGATCAAACGTGCCAGGGTAAAGAGCGGTGCGCATGCGAGGTCCTCACGATATTACTTGCAAGGCACGCAACAGGAAATCCGCCACAAGCGCAACCAATTTGCGGGCACACAACCCGTCTTCTTCTTGCCAAAAATACCTTCCCGCCGAAGGCGTCCCGCACGTTCCACGATCACAACATTCGCGTGACCCTTCCAAATATGTCGTGCGCCCGCAGGGCGCTCCTTTGGGTCAAACCGGGCGCGTCAATGGCCCATGATCATGCCTTCGAGGGCATTCTTTTCCATCGACAGTTCGGCAAGGCGGGCTTTCACGACATCCCCGATTGAGATCAGTCCAATCATCTTCCCACCGTCCATCACTGGCATATGGCGAAAGCGGCCTTGGGTCATCTTTTCGAGGACCCCAACCGCTTGTTCGTCTGGTCCGCAGGTCTTCACTGCAGCCGTCATAAGCGAACTCACCTTGTCTTGCAGGCAGCCAGGCCCCGAGGCGCCAAGGGCACGGACGATGTCTCGTTCGGATAAAATACCGTCCAATTGCTGACCATCAGACGAAACGACAACTGTCCCAATCCCTTTTTGCGACAAAAGCTGTGCTGCATCCGCGACACTGCTGTCTGGCTTGACAGAAATCACACCGCCTTCGGGTTTGGTCTCAAGGATTTTGCTGACGAGCATGTTGCCTCCTGATATCTCCCCACACCGTCAGCGTTGCAGCGCGTCAGGGTTCTGTCAAGTCAGCCGCTTGTTCGAGCCGCGCAACTTCCTTTTGCATGCCGTTTTTGAGGGTGTCAGCAAACTGCGCCAGACGTTCAGAGGGATGGTCAACGCGGTGGCGGACAAGGTGGAACGTCCGGCGCAGTGAGATTTTATGCGTAAGAACGCGCCGCAATTCAGGCGCTGCATGCAGGGCAAAGTCGTGAACAAAACCAACTCCGCCGCGGCGCAGCATCTGCAACTGCACCGCGACGGAGTTTGAAGCAAGCTGCACGCGCGGCGCGCCGATCTCGCCCAAATAATCCAACTCTCTGTCAAAGATCATATCAGGAATATACCCGACGATGCGCCGCGCTTTCAGGTCCTCAAGGCTCTGAATCGCTGGTGCATCCGCCCGCTGCGCCAAATGCAACTTGTAGTCAGCAATCCGCTCGACCGTCAGGCGCTGTGCGGCAGGCGCACTGACCGTGATCGCCATGTCCGCTTCCCGTTGCGAGAGGTTCACGACACGCGGCAGCGCAAGGATCTGAATATCAAGGTCAGGGTTCTGCACCTGTATCGCGGCCACAACCTGCGGCAAAAGAAAGTTCGCGACCCCGTCGGGGGCACCGAGACGGATCTGTCCGCTCAGACCGCCAGCGCCGCGGTCATCAAGCGGCGTCAAGGCTTGTTCTGCCACCGTGGCCTTGGTCAGCAATTGCTGCCCCATGTCCGTCAACGCATAGCCTTGCGGTGATTTCATGAAGAGCGGCGCTTCTATCTCGCGCTCCAGCCGCCCGATCCGCCGCCCAAGCGTCGCCGGGTCCATTTTCAAGATAGGCGCCGCCGCGGTCAGCCCGCCTGCACGCGCCACTGCCAGAAAAACACGAATATCATCCCAGTTCTGCACATCGGTCCTTGCATTTTTGCAAAATGGTTTTGGCAACTTGCCCCTACCACACGCATTTCCGCAAGGCTATTCTGCAGCAAATGAATATGAGGAAGATGTCATGGAAGAACTGACCCACTATATCAATGGCGCACGTGTGAGCGGGAAATCAGGCCGCTTTGCGGATGTTTTCAATCCGGCAACGGGTGACGTGCAGGCCAAGGTCCCGTTGGCAAGCGCAGATGAATTGGCGGACGCCGTCGCTGCTGCACAGGCCGCACAACCGGCATGGGCTGCGACAAACCCGCAGCGCCGCGCCCGTGTGATGATGAAGTTCGTACATCTGCTCAATGTAAACATGGACAAGCTGGCCGAAGCGCTATCGCGCGAGCACGGCAAGACTTTGCCCGATGCAGCAGGTGACGTGCAGCGCGGGCTTGAGGTGGTAGAATATTGCATCGGCGCACCAGAGCTTTTGAAGGGCGATTACACCGACAGCGCGGGTCCGGGCATTGATATGTATTCAATGAAGCAACCACTTGGCGTGACAGCCGGGATTACCCCCTTCAACTTCCCTGCGATGATCCCGATGTGGATGTGTGCGCCAGCGATCGTCTGCGGCAACGCTTTCATCCTCAAGCCATCTGAGCGTGATCCCTCTGTTCCGTTGATGCTCGCTGAGCTGTTGGAAGAGGCTGGCCTTCCCAAAGGCATAATGCAGGTCGTCAATGGCGACAAGGAAGCGGTGGATGCCATCCTGGACAACGACGTCATCCAATCAATTGGCTTTGTCGGCTCGACCCCGATTGCGGAATACATCTACGGACGTGGCTGTACCAACGGCAAGCGCGTGCAGTGTTTCGGCGGTGCGAAGAACCACATGATCATCATGCCGGACGCGGACATGGATCAGGCGGCTGACGCGCTTGTTGGCGCAGGCTATGGCGCAGCAGGTGAGCGTTGCATGGCGATCTCGGTCGCGGTGCCTGTTGGTGAAGCCACGGCAGACAAGCTCGTCGAAAAGCTGGTGCCCCGGATCGAGAAATTGAAAGTCGGGCCATATACGGCTGGCAACGACGTCGATTACGGTCCGGTTGTGACGGCAGCCGCGAAACAGAACATTCTTGGTCTGGTCGAAAGAGGTGTCGCTCAGGGCGCCGAACTGGTTGTGGATGGCCGCGACTTCAACCTGCAAGGCTATGAAGACGGCTTCTTTGTGGGACCGCATCTTTTTGACCGCGTGACCACGGATATGGACATCTACAAAAAGGAAATTTTCGGTCCCGTCCTCTCCTGCGTGCGTGCGCAAAGCTATGAAGAGGCGATTGGCATGGCGATGGACCATGAATATGGCAATGGGACAGCCATCTTCACACGTGACGGCGATACAGCCCGTGACTTTGCGAACCGGATCAATATCGGCATGGTCGGCGTGAACGTCCCGATCCCGGTACCGCTGGCCTATCACACCTTTGGGGGGTGGAAAAAATCTGTGTTTGGAGACCTCAACCAACATGGGCCGGATGCATTCAAATTCTACACCCGGACCAAGACAGTGACGGCCCGTTGGCCATCGGGGATCAAGGAAGGCGGAGAATTCTCAATCCCAGTGATGGAGTAATTCAAACTTTTTTTGCATTTGGCTGAAACTCTGTAGGGTGGTCCCCGTGACTACCCTACATTTCAACAAGAATGAGGACAGCCCAATGACAAATATTTCACGCCGCGCCGCTTTGCGTCTTGCCGCTTCTGCTGCTGCACTGCCTTTCGCAGCGACGCTTGCCCGCGCGGATGGGCATGCAACAAACCACACTGTGGTCATTCGCAATTTCGCGTTTGAACCTGCCAACATCACCATCAAGGCTGGCGATACGATCACCTGGGTGAACGAAGACGGCGCGCAGCACAGCGCATGGGACCTGAACAATCAGTTCGACACTGGTCTGCTTTCAAAAGGCCAATCCGCGGCTTTGACCTTCGCGAGCGCTGGCACATTCAGCTATCGCTGCCGCCCGCATGGCAATATGCGCGGCACAATCACGATTACAAATTAGTCCCGAAGGTCTTGCGCGGTCCCATGGCCGCGCGAGCCTTCTTTTCTGCCAGGGGCAATCCGCCCCGAAATGGCCCTACTTCAAACACTTCTCCGACATTCTCGACACTAGATCACTCAAAGGTTGGGGCGCCTTTTGTGTTAACAAAGCTGTTGTTTCTGCAATGGCTTATGACTGAGTATCGGAGAAACCATGCTTACCCTGAACCCGACGGAAAACGCGGAATATTTGCTTCGGATTAATCAGACCGCACCAGCGCTGGTCTACGTTTTCAACCAAGACGTCGGCCAAAATGAATTCACAAACAACAAGATCGGCTCATTGCTGGGATACAGCGAAGCCGAAGTTCTGCAAATGGGTGTGGACCTTATGACAGACAAACTACACCCTGCAGACGCGTCCAACGTTTACGACCATATGGAAAGCCTTAGGGATCTGAAGGATGGTGAAGTGCGATCAATCACGTATCGGATGCGCCACAGGGATGGTCATTGGGTATGGCTCTTGTCTCAAGACAGCGTCTTCCAGCGCGATTCTGAAGGCAAAGTGACACACCACATCGGAACGGCTTTAGATATCACGGCATTGAAAGAATGCGCCGATGTGCCCCTTGCGATGAGCGCGTAAAGCCTTTTCGCGATGCAATGAGCTCATGGGCGGAGAAAGTGACCTTCGCTCATGAGATCAGCCGTCAACCTCTTCCTTGTCCGGTTCCATTCCGGGCAGGTGCTCGACGACTTCAGGAGACCCGAGCACATTGATCGTGCCGCCACTGGTGTCATCCGTACTAACAAGATCGGTAGCCTGCACCTCCAGAACCCCGCCGCGCCGTGTGGCTGCAGCGACATTTGCGCAGACAAGATCCCCTGCGTTGACCTCTGCCCCAAAGACCGCGTCGGCAACTGCGGTGCCGCAATCTCCATTTACCGTCAGGACGCCGCTTTCCGTCGCGTTCAAGATCACATCAGCGTAGTCGATGTTGTCGACGGTCACAGTACCCCCTTCGAGCGCTTCAATCCGAATGCTCTCGCCGGAAAATCCATCGGCTGTTGCCGTCGCCGTATCGAAGGCCTTGATGTTGCGTAGCTCTGGCAACGTAATCGTCACGACGATCTCGTCCGTGCGGCCATATGGAAAAATGAACCACCGCGTACTGCGATTAATCGCAAGCCATGGGCCAAACTTCCGAATGATGACCTGATCGACGTCGCCTTTGCTTGCATCGGCAACGATGCTGATCTCGTCGCCCGGCACCACGTTGACGGTGACACCATTGCGCGCGTCGATGCTATCGATCCCGACAAAATCGAAGGTCTTTTGCTCTGCCGCAAGCGGCCCTGCCAGCACCAGCAGTGGCAAAACGTAGCGCCACATCACAAACGTCCTTATTCGGCGGCCACCGGTTTGCGTTTGGCGGCCAGCATTGGTTTCAAATAGCGCCCAGTATGGCTTTCTGCCACCTCCGCTACAGCTTCTGGCGTTCCTTCTGCCACAATACGCCCGCCGCCATCACCACCTTCTGGCCCAATGTCGATAATGTGATCTGCGGTTTTGACCACGTCGAGGTTGTGTTCAATCACAATGACCGAGTTCCCCTGATCCACCAGTTCATGCAGCACTTCCAAGAGCTTGCGCACGTCTTCAAAGTGGAGACCGGTTGTCGGTTCATCGAGGATGTAGAGCGTCCGCCCGGTGGAGCGTTTTGAGAGTTCCTTCGACAGCTTCACACGCTGCGCTTCCCCACCTGAGAGCGTCGTCGCCTGTTGGCCGACTTTGATATAGCCCAAGCCCACACGCATCAGCGCGTCCATCTTTTCGCGGATGGATGGGACTGCGCTGAAGAATTCTTGTGCATCTTCGACGGTCATGTTCAGCACATCCGCAATCGACTTGCCCTTGAACTTGATCTCCAAGGTTTCGCGGTTGTAGCGCGCGCCCTTGCAGGTCTCGCATTCGACATAGACGTCTGGCAGGAAGTGCATTTCAATCTTGATGACGCCGTCACCCTGACAAGCCTCACACCGGCCGCCTTTGACGTTGAAGGAGAAACGCCCGGGTTTGTAGCCGCGGGCCTTCGCCTCCGGCAATCCGGCGAACCAATCGCGGATCGGGGTGAAGGCGCCGGTGTATGTAGCCGGGTTCGACCGCGGTGTCCGTCCAATGGGTCGCTGGTCAATGTCGATGACCTTATCGAGGTATTCAAAACCTTTGATCGTCTCGCATGGTGCAGGTGCCTGCCGCGCGCCGTTCAGCTTTTGGGCGGCGTTCTTGAAGAGCGTTTCGATTGTCAGGGTCGACTTGCCACCACCCGAGACACCGGTCACGCAGACAAACTGGCCAAGCGGGAAATCAACCGTGACGTTCTGCAGGTTGTTTCCCGTAGCCTTCACAACCTTCAGACGCTTTTTGTTCCCCTTGCGCCGCTGCGCAGGGATCGCGATTTCGCGTTCACCCACAAGGTACTGACCGGTGATCGATCCCGCGTCCGCCATGATATCCGCAGGCGTGCCACGGCTTACGACCTGCCCGCCATGCACACCCGCACCCGGACCGATGTCGAAGACATAGTCCGCTTCGCGGATCGCTTCTTCGTCATGTTCCACCACGATCACGGTATTGCCCTGATCGCGCAGATTTTTCAGCGTTGTCAAAAGACGGTCATTATCGCGCTGATGTAATCCAATTGACGGTTCGTCCAAGACGTAGAGAACCCCCTGCAGACCGGAGCCGATCTGTGATGCAAGCCTGATCCGCTGGCTTTCACCACCTGACAGCGTGCCAGCGTTCCGCGACATCGTCAGATAGTCGAGGCCAACGTTATTGAGAAACCCAAGACGTTCGCGGATTTCCTTCAGGATCGCGCCCGCGATCTCGTTCTTTTGCTTGGTCAAGTGCTGTGGCACCTCCAGGCACCAATCGTAGGCTTCTTTGATCGACATCTGAACGACTTGGCCCACGTGCAATTTGCCGATCTTCACGGCCAAGGCTTCTTGCCGCAGTCTATAGCCGTTACACGTCCCGCAAGGGCGGTTGTTCTGATACTGTTCAAACTCTTCGCGAATCCAGTTGCTATCCGTCTCGCGGTAGCGGCGTTCCATGTTCGGTATCACGCCCTCAAACACCCGCTTCACCTGATAGACGCGGCCGCCTTCGTCATAACGGAACTGAATTTCTTCGTCGCCGGACCCGCGCAAGAACACCTCTTGCACGTTTGCATCAAGGTCTTTCCAACGCGCGTTCTTGTTGAAGCCGTAGTGTTTCGCGATGGCTTCAATGGTTTGCAGGAAATAGGGGCTTTTGCCCTTGCGCCATGGGGCGAGCGCCCCATCAGCGACCTTCAGGGTGATGTCAGGCACAACCAACTGCTCGTCAAAGAACAGCTCGACCCCCAGCCCGTCGCAGTCTGGACAAGCACCGAAAGGCGCGTTGAAAGAGAAAAGGCGAGGTTCGATTTCGGGGATCGTGAAGCCGGACACCGGACAGGCAAAGTTCTCGGAGAACGTGATCCGCTCCGGGTCGCCCTCCTTTGGCGCGGTTTCAAGGACCGTGATGCCATCTGCCAAATCGAGGGCGGTGCGGAAGCTGTCCGCCAGACGTGTTTCCACCCCTTCCCGTACCACGATACGGTCGACCACCACATCGATGTCGTGGCGGAATTTCTTATCTAGCGTCGGTGGCTCATCGAGGTCGTAGAATTCCCCATCCACTTTCACTCGCTGGAAGCCCTGCTTGCGCAGCTCAAGGAACTCCTTGCGATACTCACCCTTTCGGTCCCGGATGATTGGGGCAAGCAGATAGCCGCGCGTCCCCTCTTCCATTTCCATTACACGGTCGACCATGTCTTGTACTTGCTGCGCTTCGATCGGCAGGCCGGTTGCAGGGCTGTAGGGCGTTCCGGCCCGCGCAAAGAGCAGACGGAGATAATCGTAGATCTCGGTGATCGTGCCAACGGTCGAACGTGGGTTTTTCGACGTTGTCTTCTGCTCAATGGAAATCGCGGGCGATAAGCCAGAGATGTGATCCACATCCGGCTTTTCCATCATGTCGAGGAATTGTCGCGCATAAGCCGAGAGCGACTCGACATAGCGGCGCTGACCTTCGGCATAAATTGTATCGAAGGCCAAGGACGACTTGCCGGAACCTGAAAGACCAGTAATGACCACAAGCTGATCCCGTGGGATATCAACATCGATCCCTTTCAGGTTATGTTCCCGCGCGCCGCGGACTTCGATGTTCTTCAGCTCGGCCATGATTGCCCCCAAATGCAGACATTTCATCAAATAGCGACGTGTCGCGAGAATGCCAGCCGCAGAATAGAACATTAAGAGAACATGAACAATTAAAAGTTGCCTGCACCAGGGCGCCCCGCATTCAGCGCAGATTGGATTGGGTGTGAGGTCAGGAATCCCAGACCTAACCGACAATTCCGCTAGCCAGGTGACGTAAGGGATGCTTTCTTAACCACAAAGTGATTAGTGAGGGTTCTTATGCGCCAGGCGATTTCATTTGGTTTTTCAATTTTGTTCGGTCTGACCACGGCGGTATCCGCCCAGGATCGTCCCAATACTATCCTCGTCATGGACGGCTCTGGTTCGATGTGGGGTCAGATTGATGGGATTGCCAAGATTACCATCGCGCAGGATGTGATGGGGGATCTTCTGAACACGCTCCCCGAAGAGCAATCCCTCGGCCTTATTGCCTATGGGCATCGGGAGCGTGGGAATTGCACTGATATTGAGCTTTTGATCGAACCCGGCCCGGCGCGGCGCGATGCCATCGCAGCCGCGGTGGATGAAATATCACCGCTTGGCAAAACACCGATGACGGATTCGGTGATCGCGGCAGCTGAAGCGCTGCGCTACACCGAAGACAGCGCGACGGTAATCCTCGTGTCCGACGGCGTGGAAACCTGTAATCCTGACCCTTGTGCCGCAGCACGCATCCTCGAAGAGACTGGCGTGGACTTTACGGCCCACGTGATTGGCTTTGATGTTGGCGGCGACGCGGAAGCAACCGCGCAGATGCAATGTATTGCCGAAGAAACCGGGGGTATGTTCATCCCAGCTGCAGATGCGGGCGAACTTGCGGAGGCGCTCACCACCGTTGTGGAAGAGCCCGAGCCCGTCACCGTGACAATGACGTTTCAAGCGGTGATTGGAGATGATCTGCGTCTTCTAGAGAGCCCGGTCCTTTGGGACATCAATGCAAGTGCCACGCAGGTTGTGGAAGGGCTGCAAGACAACCCTCTGAGCTATGACTTGGAGGAAGGCGCTTATCTTGCGACGGCCTACTCGCTTGAGCTTGAGCAAAGCGTCGAAGTCTCTTTCGTGGCAATTGATGGCGGCGAAAATACGGTCAGAGCGGTGTTTGAAGAGCCTGCACTGACTGCTCGCCTCCTTGCACCAGAAAGTGTGCAAGGTGGCACATCCCTGCCTGTTGGCTGGGAAGGGCCAAACGACCAATATGATAACGTTCAGATCTTTCCTGCTGGTGATGACCGAAACCGGTATGATTTCCTTTACACCGAGCGCGGCAATCCCCTGGAGTTCATCGCGCCGTTTCACGCCGGAAACTACGAACTGCGCTACGAACACAAAGACGCAGAAACGATTGGCACGGCAACATTTGTTGTGACCGAGGCGCCGGTTGGTCTTGAGGCCCCTGCGGAGGTGCCGGTGGCATCGGATTTCGACGTCACCTGGATCGGGCCAGGCGCAAACGGCGACAACATCCAGATCGGCCCGGTTGGTGAGACGCGCTACACAAATTATCGCTATACTGACGACGGCAACATCGTCACGCTGAAAGCACCGCCTGAACCCGGCGACTATGAACTACGGTACAGCTTTCGTGATCGAGAGATCATCTACACCCAACCGATCAAGGTCGTGGACGTCCTTGCAACGGTCACCGCGCCCGCAGAGGCAGTGGCAGGGAGTTCGATCGCCGTCGACTGGACGGGTCCTGCGGGCGACGGCGATTACATCGGCATCGGACAGGTTGTTGCGACGAGCTCACAACAATGGAAGAATTACACATATGTCTCAGAAGGCGCCCCTTTGAGCCTTCTGGTTCCGATGACGCCAGGTGACTATCTGGTGTCTTACTTCCTGCAAGGCGGCCAAAGGGTGCTTGCCAGCCAGCAGCTTAGTGTCATTCCTGTCTCGGCGAGCATCACCGTCCCAAGCGAAGCCATCGCGGGGTCAACGGTTCCGCTCTCTTGGACAGGACCAGACTACGACGGTGATTACATTGGAATTGGCAAAGCAGGCGCTTCAGGTGCCGAGCAATGGGAGAACTATGCCTACACACGTGATGGAGAGACGCTTGGCATTCTCGTTCCAACGGAGCCGGGCGACTACGTATTGACCTATTTCGCGGCGCAAGACCGCACACCGCTGGCCACGGCAAAAATCAGTGTCACGACAGCCAAGGCAACAGTCACCGCCCCCGCAACCGCAACTGCTGGCGACACCATTGCGGTGGACTGGTTCGGGCCTGATTATGACGGAGATTACATTGGGATTGGTCACGTGGACGCGACGGGCGCGGATCAGTGGAAGAATTATGCCTACACGCGCGACGGCGGCCCATCGGCGATCGTGGTTCCCATCACTGCAGGTGAGTACAGGATTTCGTATTTTTCAGGTCAAGACCGCAGCATCCTGGCCAGTACGACCCTCATGGTCGCAGATGTCGCCGCAAGCTTAACGGCACCACCAACTGCGACAGCTGGGTCGACAATTCCGGTTGAGTGGATGGGGCCAGCCTACGATGGTGATTATATTGGCATAGGTCGGGCTGACGCCACCAACGCCGATCAATGGGAGAATTACGCATATACCGAAAACGGCACGCCAGTATCCCTGCTCGTTCCGACGACGCCTGGCGACTACGTCATTTCTTATTTTGCGAGACAAGACCGTGCCATCTTGGCATCCACGAAAATCGTCGTGGAGGATCTCAGCGCGTCGATCTCGGGGCCAACAACCGCCGTTGCTGGCAGCACCATTGCGGTGGACTGGGTCGGGCCGAAATATGATGGCGACTATCTCGGGATCGGTGCTGTCGGCGCCTCGGGCTCGAACCAATGGCAGAACTACGCAGACACAGACGACGGTTCACCAGCGTCAATTCTTGTCCCGATGACACCCGGCGAATATCAGATCCGGTACTTCGTCCGCCAAGATCGGAGCGTATTAGCCGAAGCGACTATCACCGTTACAGAAGCAACCGCCACGGTCGATGCGCCGCAGACAGCCATTGCAGGTGAGACGATTTCTGTCGCTTGGACCGGCCCTAATTACAGCGCTGATTACATCGGCATCGGCCCGGCTGGGGAAACAGGTGGCGCGCGCTGGCAGAACTACGCCAGCACAGGAGACGGAAGCCCGGTTTCGCTTCTCGTGCCGCCGACGCCAGGTGAATACACGATCACCTATTTCGCGCGGCAGGATCGCACGCCGCTGAAATCGGTGCCGATCACCGTCCAACCAATTGAGAGTGTCCAATTGCTGGCTGCTGATACCGCTCCTGCTGGCGGCGAGATTATCGTGGGTTGGGACGGACCGGCATATGACGGCGACTATATCGGGATCGGCAAGGTCGGTGCGACGGGCGGTTCACAGTGGGAGACCTACCGCAACGTCAGCACAGGCAACCCGGTTACCATTGCAGTTCCAGATGAGGCTGGAGACTACCTGATCACCTATTTCCTTCGGCAAGACCGCATGGCGGTCAAGTCGCGTCCCTTGACCGTAGAATGATTCCAGGCAGAACGGTTCTCCGCCGGGATCTGGCCGCAAACCTGATAGGAAGTTGACCGCAAAGCCAGCCCGATTTGTGGGCTGGGGAACCGTGGCAACTTGATCGATCAAAACATGCGCGCCGAAGCCCTCTTCAGATGAAAGGGGCGCGGTGCGACATTCGACTACATGTGGATCACACGATCGTACGCGTCGAGCACGCTTTCATGCATCATCTCTGACAGTGTCGGGTGCGGGAAGACGGTATTCATCAGATCTTCCTCTGTCGTCTCCAGCTGGCGGCCGACAACATAGCCCTGAATAAGCTCGGTGACTTCCGCGCCGACCATATGCGCGCCCAGAAGCTCCCCGGTTTTTGCGTCAAAGATCGTTTTGATCATGCCCTCTGGCTCACCCAAAGCAATCGCTTTGCCGTTGCCGATGAAGGGGAAACGGCCAACCTTGATATCGTAGCCAAGCTCTTTCGCCTTCGCCTCTGTGTAGCCCACAGAAGCCACTTGCGGATGGCAGTAGGTGCAGCCTGCGATCGTCTCTGGCTTCACGGGGTGCGCGTGTTTGCCGCCAATAAGATCAGCCACCATGACGCCTTCGTGGCTTGCTTTGTGCGCAAGCCATGGGGCACCAGCGATGTCACCGATGGCATAAAGGCCGTCAACACCAGTCCGACAGAATTCATCCGTGACCACATGTGTTCGGTCAATTTTCACACCGAGTTCTTCGAGGCCCAAATTCTCAACATTGCCCACGATCCCAACGGCAGAGATGACGGTATCAAACTCCATCTTCTCAACTTTGCCGCCAGCCTCAATGTGGGCAGTGACCTTACCCTTGCCGCGGTCCAATTGCTTGACCATGGATTTCTCCATGATCTTCATGCCTTGTTTGACGAACTGCTTCTTCGCGAAGGCGGAAATTTCGGCATCTTCGACCGGTAGCACGCGGTCCATGACTTCGACAACTGTCGTGTCAGCGCCTAACGTGTTGTAAAAGCTCGCGAACTCAATCCCGATTGCGCCGGAGCCGATCACCAACAGCTTCTTTGGCATACGAGGTGGCTGCAAGGCGTGCTTGTAGGTCCAAACCAAATCACCATCCGCTTCCAGACCGGGCAGTTCGCGCGCGCGGGCCCCGGTGGCCAGAATGATGTTCTTCGCGGCCAACTCTTCCGTGCCCTTGTCGGTCTTCACCGAGACCTTTCCTTTTGCAGGCAACGTTGCCTCGCCCATGATGGTCGTGACCTTGTTTTTCTTCATCAGGTGGCCAATCCCGCCGGACAGTTGCCCGGCAACGGCCCGCGACCGCTTCACAACCGCATCCAGGTCGTAGTCAACGCCGGTCGCCTTCAAGCCGAACTCTTTCGCGCGATGCATCAGGTGGAAGACTTCCGATGAGCGCAGCATCGCCTTTGTCGGGATACAACCCCAGTTCAGGCAGATGCCGCCCATATGCTCACGCTCAACTATGGCCACGTTCATGCCAAGCTGCGCCCCGCGGATCGCGGCCACATAGCCGCCCGGACCGGCCCCGATTACAATCAAGTCAAAGGTCTTAGCGGCCATGGTCGTTTCCTCCGTATCGCATTTAGTTTGATACTAAACTAATTTTCCAGCAGCGACCACCGATGCAAACGCATAGCCGCTATTCAACGCTCAACATGACAACATAAACTGCCATAGTCCAAGCGTTTTCACGGAGGTCAGCGCAGTCCCTTCGCAGAGATGGTCAATCGGCTTTGCGCACTTCGGCCAATGCATGACCGTACCCACCGGCATCAAGAAAAGCCTGCTCCTCGTCCGTCGTCGTACGATCTAGAGCTTCGTTTCGATAAGGAAACCGGCCGAATTTGGCGATGACCCAATGATGGGCATGGGCGTGATCAATGTTGTCGTCACCGGTTTCAGGCATCCGTGTCTTAACAAAATCGATCGCCTCGTTTTGCGCGACAAGGTCCTCTGCATGCATGAACGGCATGTAGAAGAACTGGCGATCAGGCTCTGGGGTCTCAAGATCCCACCCTTGCGCGATAGCGCTGCGGGCGGTGCGCAAGGCAAGGTCGTCGGTCGCAAAAGACCGGCCATCGCCACGGAACATGTTGCGCGGAAACTGATCTGTCACAACCAAGAGCGCCATCGCGCCCGACGCCGACGTCGCCCAATCGTCACAAGCGCCGCGCCTGGCCGCTTCCCAGGTCGTCATGAAGCGGTCACGGATCGTAGCGTCGACAGCATCATTTGCGACGTACCAATCCTTCGTCGTCAGCGTTTCAAACCAATAGTTCAAAACGTCCGAAGGCGTTGCGATCTCAGTCATTTGTCGGTCGTCTCCTGCGCCAGTTCTGGCGAACCGTCCGCATCTTCTGCGTCTTCTGGGGCTTCTGCCAGCACTTCTTCTTCGGCCTCAATGTAGACCTCTTGCGCGACCTCCGCCAACACCGTGGTCGATGTTGCAGGAATAGGCTGATACGGCACGCTTTCGAACTCTTCGGCAGAGCGGTCACGACGGGTCATCCGGTAGGCCGCATAGACGCCGATTGCGAACATGACGACGCTGACAAACAGCCAGTACCCACCCGGTCCGAAACCATCCATCATGTAACCAAGGATGATCGGTCCGCCGATTGCCCCGAGACCGTTCACCATCAACAGACCGCCAGACGCGGCCGCCATATCTTCGCGGTCCAGATAGTCGTTCACATAAGCGATTAGGAGCGCGTACATCGGGTTCGACGTGCCGCCGACCACCGCCCCGCTGACCAAAATCGCCCAATATGCGCCGCCTGACACATAAGCCACCAGCGCCGACCCACCACCAACAACGCCGAGGCCAATGATCAAAATGCGGCGATCAATTCTGTCGGAAAGCCAACCGATTGGAAACTGCAGGACCAAGGCGGAAATGTAGATCGTGGAGATGAAAAAAGAGATCTGCTGAACCGTCAGACCAACGCGCTGGCCGTAGACCGCTGACATCCCAAATTGTGCGGCAAAAATACCGCCTACAAGAAACATGCCCACACAAGCCAATGGGGACGCTGCGATAAGGTCTTTCACCTTCATGCGTTTAGTTGCCGAGAAATCGGGGCTTTTCCCTGCGCTGAGCAAAACGGGCGCAAAAGCGAGCGAAACCACAACCGACGAGATGATGAACAAAACGTATCCACCAATATCGGCTACCGTCACGAGGTACTGCGCAAACACGATCCCAGCCATCTGCACGATAAGATAGATCGAAAGCGCCTGCCCGCGATGCGCGTTGTCTGAGGCATCGTTCAGCCAGCTTTCCGCGGTGATGTAGACGCCGCAGAAACAAAAGCCGATAATTACGCGCCCGATGACCCAAGCCCAAGGCTCTGCCAAGGCTGGATACAAAATCAGGATTGCTGACACCATGGACCCAAGTGCGGCAAACACACGGACATGGCCGACACGCGCGATCAGTTTTGGGGTGTATGCAGACCCCCCCAAGAACCCAACAAAATAAGCCGACATGACCACAGAAAGTTCAAAGGTTGAAAACCCTTCCATCTCTCCGCGGAGGCCCAAAAGCGTCCCCTGCAGACCATTGCCGATCATCAGTAAGAACATGCCGAGAAACAGGGCCCAAGAGGCTGAGAATACCTGGATCATATCGACCTCCCACGACGGAACAATTAGCTGCGCGATACGCGGGCAAACAAGACGCGTCTAGTCTGAAATCGAAATTACTTTGATGGGATCAGAAGAGATGCATCGCCGTATGAAAAGAAACGATACCCGCCCTCTAAAGCATGATCATAAATCGCCTTGATTTCAGCCACCCCCATAAGGGCAGACACGAGCATCATAAGTGTTGATTTCGGCAAATGAAAATTGGTCATCAGCGCATCAGTGATCTGAAACTCAAAGCCCGGTGTGATGAAAATATCGGTCGCGCCTTCCCATGCAGCCAGCCTACCATCCTGTGCGGCACTTTCGATAAGCCGCAAGGCTGTGGTCCCAACTGGAATGACCCGCCCGCCTGCGGCTTTTGTTGCATTGATTTCGGCAGCAGCTTGCGCAGAAATTACGCCGCGCTCCGCATGCATTTTGTGGTCGCGGATGTCGTCGACTTTGACGGGCAAGAACGTTCCCGCGCCGACATGCAGCGTAACGTGCGTCATCGTTACGCCGCGCGCGTTTAATGCCGCCAACAATTCGTCATCGAAGTGGAGCGACGCCGTTGGCGCCGCAACTGCGCCCGCATGTTTGGCCCACGCCGTTTGATAATCCGATTTGTCGCGCGCATCCGCAGGTCGTTTGGCTGCAATGTATGGCGGCAATGGCATCGCGCCGACGGCCTGCAACGCCGCATCAAAGTCGTCGCCGGTCAGGTTGAATCGCAAGATCCCTTGACCGTTGGACCGACTAACCAACTCAGCGGAAAGGTCGGCTGAGAAGACAATTTGCTCTCCGTCCTTCACCTTCTTCAAAGGTTTGATCAACGCCGCCCAGTCTCCGGTTGGCTGCGGGTCCAACAACGTGACTTCGATCTTTGCGGATGTGGCGCCTGCCTCACCTGATCTCCGCCGCTCACCGGTCAGGCGCGCCGGAATAACTTTGGTATCGTTGAGCACCAGCCGGTCGCCCGGCTGCAAGATGGTGGGCAAATCGTAGACATGCCGGTCGTTGATCGAACGTCCCTCTGCCAGCAGAAGCTTTGCCGACGGTCGTGGGGTCGCCGGACGCAAGGCAATGCGGTCTTCCGGCAAGCTAAAATCAAAGTCCGAAAGCTTCACTGTGTTACCTGCGGCGGGCTGCGACGGAAGATATCACGGAACATGCCCGGCGTGAATGCGGACAACGGATTGACGCTGACTTGCGGCGCGGCGGCGGTGCCACCGATATTGAAGTTGAAACCTATCAATCCTTCGCCGCGTCGTGTCAGGACCGACCCAATACTGTTGATCAAATAAAAGGGAGAGATCACGCCTTGAAAATCCATCTGCTGCGTCGCGAGCGTGTAAATGCCGTCCAACGAAATGCCAAGGCCTGGACCGACAGCGCTCGACTCTGTCACGATCACCCTGTTGGGGGTCAGCCGGAAACGCGCATCGACCTCTTCAAACGAAAGCCCCTGCCCGTCCAATTGCTGCAGCAGTCCCACGACACTGATCGCATCAAGAAGCGCGGCCATGGTGGGGGCGTCGCGGATGCGCAAGTTGCGGACTGCCAATTGCCCATCAAACGTCCCATCGCCCCCCGTCGGTAAGAGCGTCAGATCAAGCGTGCCGCCGACGCCGTTGCGCATCAAGCCCGTCGCAAGGGCGACGCCGCCTGCGTCGTTGCTGAGAATACGGACCGCTGATCGCCCGTTGCTTGGTGCAACTGTGCCGCGCACCTGACCAACATTATTGATCCAAGCCGTAAAATTACCGGCGAAACCTCCATTTGAGGAAAACTCTCCGGCAAAGCGGTTCAACGCGATGCCTTCGGTGATCTGCAACCGGTCTAGGGCAATTGAGATCGGTCCGCCCTCACCCCCGCCGCGCCCGAAGCGTGCGCGGCGCAGATCGATTGCACCTCCCGCGACCGTGACACCAAAGGGTCGGCCGGCGCCGCGTCCGCGCAGAGTGATTGGGGCGTTCAGCCAGTTTCCGATCTGCACGCGCGATAGTCGAATACGATCGACGCCACCTGAGGGGGTGAAAGAGACGTCACCCGCAACATCCAAACCACCCCCCGAAATCTCAAGGACATCAACTTGCGGGCTGCTGCCCAAACGACCCTCTAGTCGCAGACGACCCGCGACGTTGGCAGGCTTTGACCATCCGACAGCCGGGATCGCCACCTGCAGCCCGCGGAGGTCAGACGCAATGGCGTAGCGCGGCGCAGCCCCACGCGGTATCGTTAGCTTGAGGTCCGCAGGCCCTTCACCGGCAACTGCCCCGGGCGGCAGTTCGACCCCAAAGCGTTGCATTGCATTCGCCGAAAGACGAATGTTGGCATCAAAACTGCCACTGATCGGACCGGAAAATTGCTGCAGCCATGTTCCGTTCACCGGCACGCCGTCTACGCGCGCGGCACCTGTGACCGTCATGTTATCCTTGCCAACAGCGATCGCGAGTGAGGAGGCTTCCAGACTGCGGTTCGGGATCAGCGCATCACTTTCCACATTTTTCAGATCGGCACGCGCCGAAAACGAGACATCTGCACCTCGGATCCCGCTCTTGATTGGATGCCTCAAGTCCATGCGAACCGTTGCTTGACCGCGCGCCACATCGGTCGGCAAGTTCGCTTTGGTCATGTATCCCATGGGCGGAAGGTCTATGATGGCCAATAGATCAGGAATGTCTCCGGTGGCCCGCAAGTCGTAGACACCGTCGCGCACCTCTTTCGTCATATCGGGGATCAAAAAGGTGGAACCTGCCATATCCACCGCACCGCCTTCGGGTGCGGTGACAACGCCTGCGTCCATCGCAACAGCAAATTCGCTGGCGGTGAATACGGCCGTCCCCGCCCCCGCCTCAATCGGTGGCATGGTCCCCAGAAAAGTCATTCCCATGTCCCTGTAGCCGAGGCTACCAGCGACTTGCATTGGATCGTCATCGGCCTTGCGCAAACTCACCTGCAGATCTTGATACGCGGCGTCCGACACGGCGCGCGAAAACCATGTGCGGGGACCTGTCATAACTGTCGCCGGCCACAACGACATCAGAGTTGCGTGGCTGAGTGCGGGGATACTCAAATCAAACGCAGCGTCCCAGCCCGTGCCTGTCGCAGCAAGGTGCCCTTGCGAGAAGACCTCAAGGTCAGGCAGCTGCGTGTAGATTTGGCCGATGTCGACGCGAAACGGATCAAGGGTCAATCGCAGGTCCGCTTGAACGACGGGGATCGCAAGTGGCGATTGAAGCCCAAGTTGCGAGGGAAGCTGTGTGTCGATCAGTGTAAACTGTCCCGTCATACTTTGCGGCAGCCCGTCTGCGCTCACATCAAAGAAAGTTTGACCCCGTGCATTAATCTGACCCAGATCACCGTTGGCGCTAATCTGATTGAACGTGATCGCGTTTCCGACCGGATCATAGGAAAGATCAATAGACGCGCCCTCAAAGGCGATAGGCTCGGTCGCGTCGTTCGGTTGCAAAGCGCCCGCACCCAATTCAAGTTTGCCGACCAGTGGCGCCAACGAGCCATCATCCAAACGGGCGGTCGTCAGTTGCGCGGTCAACGGCGCGTTGACGTCCGACAACCAACTGAGCGCCGGACTTTGTGTTGCGATATCGCGCGCGGGCATGTCGGCCAGGACCATCTCGAATGCAGCTGCGCGGCTACCGCGCGGGCTTGTGTAAGAGAACGATAATTCAGTGGGCGCTGCCCCGCCCGACAGGACCGTGACCTCGCCTTCCAATCGCGTCTTGGCGTTGCGTACATCAAGGACGAGCTGTCCGCCGTCCACCGTCCAGGCCCGACCCGCGCGGGCGTCTGCGTAGTTTATGATCAAACCGTCGGCACGGATCGTTTCGAGCGCGGCTAACGCAGGGAGTTCGAAAACGCTGTCGGATTGATCAAGAAGATCAAGAAATGACGGCGCCGCCTCGACGTCTTGCGCCGCGGAACCAAATGAAAGCGCTACGGTGCCATCTGCGGCACGGCGCAGATTGATCTGCGCGCCGCTGATCCGCAGGTCTTGCATGAGCGCTTCCCGTTGAAACAGCGCACCGCGTGGCGAAAAAAGCCCCTCAATCACGGGTACTCGGGCAATCGGTCGGCCGTCTGCATCCCGTAATACGGTGCCAGTCAGTTGAACGCGCGGGTGCAGATCGCGCCCGACATTCAACCGAACGTCGCCCAGTTGAAGACTGCCCCCCGACAGGATCGCCCCAGCCCTGTCCTCAATTTCTGCAACCAGCCAGTCAGGCGCTGGCAGATCGCGACCCAATGCGAGAGCAACGATACCTACCACAAATGCAATCGGCGCAAGAAAAGCGATTGAGACAACGCGCAGCCAACGCCGTCGCTTAGGCGGCGCCTTTTCATGTACCTCGAACGTGTCGTCTTGCTCGCCCATTCCCGATCAGATCAACAGCCCGCGCAGGGCTGCCACCTCTTTTCTCACCCGTCCCACCTTTATCTTTGCCGAAAGCAGCCTAGAACAAAATCGAAAACGCACATGAAAGGACGCTCCATGACCCATCCAGTTGCAGGCGACGCCGCTCCGGCGATCTCACTCCCCGGCGACGATGGCCAGACATATGACCTGAGCGCGGTGGATGGCAAAAACGTGGTTGTCTATTTCTACCCAAAAGATGACACCCCCGGCTGCACAAAAGAAGCTGTCGGTTTCACCGAGAAAGTTTCTGAGTTTGCCGCTGAGAATACCGTGGTCTGGGGCATATCCAAAGATACACTAACAAAGCACGAAAAGTTCCGCGCAAAATATGAGCTTGGGATCCCGCTTTTGTCCGATGCGGATGGTGACGTCTGTGAGCGATATGGCACTTGGGTCGAAAAGAAGATGTACGGCAAAACCTATATGGGGATTGAACGGGCCACCTATCTGATTGACGCCTCCGGCAATATCGCTGAGGTCTGGCGCAAAGTGAAAGTGCCTGGCCATGTCGATGCGGTGCTCCAAGCTGCTCAAAACTTATAATTGGCCAAGCAAGAAAAGATCGGGGATACGAGAGCGGTGAAACCATTGGCAGAAATGGCGCAGGATGTCCTGACAACAGCCGATGGTCGAGCGAAAACTGCACTTTCGCGCGAATACGCTGCCGCCTGGCAGGCTGCCCGAGCTGAAGGTGACACACCGGCGATCGGCGTGGCGACACCGCCCGATCGCCCGGCACGTCCGGACAAACCTGAGCTTCTTGACCCTCGCGACGTGCCGCACCGCAAACCGGGAACCCCGGAAGGGCGTATCGCCTTGTTGCATGCTGTCGCACATATCGAACTGAATGCGGTCGATCTTCATTGGGACATCATCGCGCGGTTCACCCATGTCCCGATGCCAATTGGTTTCTATGACGATTGGGTGAAGGCCGCCGATGAGGAATCGAAGCATTTCAACCTGATGTGCGATTGTCTGGAAACGATGGGCAGCCACTACGGCGCGCTTCCGGCGCATGCGGGTATGTGGCGCGCCGCGGAAGACACGAAGGACGACCTTTTTGGTAGGCTTGCAGTGGTGCCCATGGTGTTGGAAGCACGCGGGCTTGATGTGACGCCCGGCATGATCAAGATCTTCAAGAGCGCCAAGGCAGATGATGCGGTTGCCGCCCTTGAGGTCATCTATGCGGAAGAGGTTCACCACGTTGCGTACGGCAGCAAATGGTTCCACTATCTTTGCGGGCGCGCGGAAGCGGACCCAACTCCGAAATTCCACGCCCTCGTACGTCAGTATTTCCATAGTGAACTAAGACCGCCCTTCAACGAAGAGAAACGCGCGGAGGCGGGCTTGCCACCTGACTTCTACTGGCCTTTGGCAAAAGGTAGCCCAACTTCCCCTAGGGCATAAGCCAAATCATCGGCACGTTTCCGCGCAAACAGACTGTTTCTTGCGTGTTTTCCGCAAGATACGCCCAGCCATGTTGCGAAGTTGATCACATCCCCCTAACAGAGTAGCCACGCTCTGCGGCAGGTGTGGGAGCCTGCAGCAAATGCTCATGGGACAGACAACAGGGGCGAGGGACACAGGTGCACGGACGCATTGGACAGAAATTCCACCATTGGCTGGAACGCATTTTTCCTGAGAAACGGCTATTTCTCCGATCAGACTCCGAAACCCGCTTTATCCGTCTGCGGCCAGAGACCCAGCTTGTCGGGTGGGTTGGCAGCACAGCAGTCGTGGCGTGGACGATTATCGCAACAGCAATCATCCTGATGGACAGCATCGGCGCTGGAAATTTCCGGGCGCAGGCGCAACGTGATCAGTTAGTTTATGAAGACCGGCTGAATGCCATCTCTGAAGAACGCGACGCGCGTGCCGCCGAGGCGCTTGCCGCGCAAGAACGTTTCAGTAAGGCACTGGAGCAGATCTCGGTGATGCAGTCAGAATTGCTCGCCACCGAAGACCGGCGCCACGAGTTGGAGACGGGTTTGGAGGTTGTTCAGGCCACCCTGCGCAGCGTGATGCGAGAGCGTGAAGACGCGCGCACAGAGCTTGCGGAGTTGACTGGCGAGAATGGTGAAACCGGCGGAGCGGAGGGTCTGTCCTCCGATGCCACGGGCACTGTCGAAATCCTCGCTGGCGCCTTGGCTCAGACGAGCGCGGAACGCGACCTGATCGCTGCCGAAGCTGACGTTGCAGTTGAGCGGGCGGCTGAGGTTGAGCTTGAGCTGCGGCTTCTGCAAGACAAGAACGACGAAATCTTCCGGCAATTGGAAGAGGCCATGTTGGTCTCTGTCGAGCCGCTTGACCAAATGTTTCGCGCTGCGGGCATGGACCCTGACAGCCTGATCTCTCAGGTGCGTCGCGGCTATTCCGGACAGGGCGGTCCATTGACGCCCATCGCGTTCTCCAGCCGCGGCGGAACCGTCGACACCGACACGCAAAGGGCGAATGAGATCCTCGGGGCGATGGACAAGATCAATCTCTATCGCATTGCAGCCGAACGTGCGCCGTTTGATATTCCAGTCAAAAGCAACTTCCGCTTCACATCGGGCTTTGGTCCACGCTGGGGGCGTATGCACAATGGCACGGATTTTGCTGGTCCCATCGGTACGCCAATTCACTCGACCGCTGATGGTGTTGTGACCTTTGCGGGTTGGTCATCTGGATACGGTCGCCTGATCAAGATCCAGCATGAATTCGGCATCGAAACACGCTACGCCCACCTCAACAAGATCAGCGTCAATGTCGGCGAAAGGGTCTCGCGCGGAGAGCGGATTGGTGATATGGGCAACTCAGGACGTTCGACCGGCCCACACCTTCACTATGAAGTCCGTGTCGGCGGAAGAGCCGTAAACCCCATGATCTATATCAAAGCTGGACAAGATGTTTTCTAAATCCAAAATCAACGATCCTGCGCCGAAGCCAACTGACAAGCCGGCGCCTGCTCCTGCCCCTAGTGCATCTACAGGTCTGGTAGATCCGTCGCCGGCCAGTGGCGCACCAAAGGCCAAAGCGCCTGCCTCCACCTTGTCGTCTGACCTGTTGATCACTGGAAACCTGAAGACGGCGGGTGACATCAACGTTGAAGGTCAAGTCGACGGTGATATCCGCGCCCACCTACTGACTGTTGGTGAAGGTGCAACTGTGAAAGGTGAGGTTGTCGCAGACGACGTCGTCGTTCACGGACGGGTCGTTGGCCGCGTGCGCGGCCTGAAGGTACGGCTGACATCAACAGCCCGCGTCGAGGGTGACATCATTCACAAGACCATCGCGATTGAGTCGGGCGCCCACTTTGAAGGTTCGGTACAGCGCGAAGATGATCCGCTGTCGAAAAATTCAGGTGCGAAGGCAAAAATGCCGGAAGCGAAGACCTGATCAGGGCATAACCCAATAGAAAGGGCGCTGCTGTTCGACATGGCGCCCTTTATTTTTTGGCCAGCTCTCGGGAACTAATTACTGTTCACCGTAAAGAATTCCGGAAAAGTCCGTCCCGACAAACGCGCCAGCAAATTCACCGCCTGCACCGTAGAAGCCACCCGAATATCCAACTGTTGCGCTATCGACTGTTATGTTTCCGGTCAGAATTCCTTCTGAAGTTGCGGTCGCATCCAACGACACGCGGCTGTCCGCCCCCGTCAATTCTGACGTCGCAAAATCATAGTTAAGTGAGACATTGCCCCTCTCCGAACCGCTGCTCGTCACCACCTCATACCGACCAGAATAAGCCGCAGACGCAGACGGTGGCGTGACAATGGTTCCATCTACCGCAGCAAAAAATTCATCTCCATCTCTTCCCGCGACAGCATAATAGTCACTTGTTTGATTAAGTTCGCCAAAAACTGAGGTGTCCGGATCACCAGAAATGATCGCAGGTTCGGTACCAAAGTCTTCGTTTGGTTCCGGCAGAGTGAATGTCTCGCCATCAAACGACAGTGTCAGTGTACCGTTTGCGTTTTCTTCAATAGACGCTTCAATGACCGGGGCCGGTTCGGGATCAGTCGAAGGGTCAATCGGATCAGTACCACCATCGAATGGATTGGACGACCCACCGCAAGCGGATAAAAGTGTTACC
>JAHDEX010000033.1 GCA_020628545.1 Paracoccaceae bacterium
CTGACTTCATAGGCTTCTTTCAATCGGCCTTCGGCGGTCAGGCGAAGCCAATCGGGGATGTTGTTATGAAGCGGGCAGTGCGACTGGCAGTATGGGACACCACACTGCGAGCAGCGGCTGGCTTGTTCGGCGGCTTTCTCTGACGCATATTCCGCGTAGATTTCGCGGAAGTCAGTGTTGCGCAAATCGGGGGGGCGTTTCTCGGGCATGTCCCGTTCTACGTCCACGAACTTGAGCATCTTTTGACCAGCCATGCGCCTGCCTCCATCTGGGGTGAGAACCGCCCTTCTAATTTGAGACTTTCGGAAAGAAAAGTCAGTATAGGTGACCTATTTGCAGGTTTTGGGGCTTGCACCAATAGAAACCTACAAAAAATTGCCAGTAAATAGGTCCGATTTGCGACCTAAATCACCTCTTCCCCCATTTTTTCAGGACTCTATGGTGCGCACGACCGAATCGAGGACCTTCAATGACCCTGTTCAATTTGTTGCTGGTGGCGCTGATCCAAGGCGTGACAGAGTTTCTGCCTGTCAGCTCATCCGGCCATTTGATCCTGTTGCCGTCGTTGAGCGGCTTGGACGACCAGGGGCAGGTGATTGATGTCGCGGCGCACGTTGGCACGCTCGCCGCAGTAATCCTTTATTTCTGGACGGATGTGCGCATGGCACTGGAAGGGACGGGGCGCTTGATCCGCGGGAAGGTGGATACGCGCGGCGCGTTTCTGGCGCTTTGCCTGTTGATCGCAACGATCCCGGTCATTCTGTTTGGGCTGGTGCTTAAGGTCACGGGTTTGGCGGACGCGATGCGCGGGATTGCCGTTATAGGCTGGACGATGCTGATCTTTGGAATTGTTCTTTATTGGGCGGACCAGAAAGGCACGACCGAGCGGAAAGCCGAAGAATGGACCTTGAAACACGCGGTGATCATGGGGCTTTGGCAGTGCCTTGCGCTGATCCCCGGCACGTCGCGGTCCGGCATCACCATCACCGGTGGACGGCTCTTGGGTTACAACCGGACCGATGCGGCCCGGTTATCAATGCTGATGTCGATCCCGACCATCATCGCCTCTGCCGCGCTGCTGTCGCTGGATGTCATTGGCACGCCCGGCGTCATGAACGAAATCATCATCGTCGCGGGCATGTCTTTCATGGCAGCGTTGGCGGCACTCGTGCTGATGATGAAGTTGCTGCAGTCGGTCAGTTACACGCCCTACGTTGTGTACCGTGTGATCCTCGGGCTGATCCTGTTGTTTATCGCCTACACTTAAGTACGCAGGTTTTCAGCCGACTCTTTGATTGCGGCGTATTGACCGGAAGGGCGGAAGCGCCAGAGGTAGTCTGGCAGGATCGCTTCAAGCGCTTTTGGTTTCACGCCAAGATCTGCGAGCGTTTTTGCGCCGTCTGACACGACATTGTCGTAGCCCAGATTGATGACCTGATCTTTTGTCACTGGCGCTTTCACGATACCAAGTGTGACGGCCTGGATGATGCCAAAGACCGTCGCCATGATCCGGGCAATCCAGAAGGGCGTGTTCACGATCAGACGCCGACGGCGCACGACCTTGAGCATGTGCTCCATCAATTCGCGGAACGTATTCACGTCCGGCCCACCAAGTTCAAAGGTGCCCTCGGCACGTGTGTTCAGCGCGTTGACCGCTGCCTCCGCGACATCGTCGACGTAGACTGGCTGAAACTTCGTATCCGCACCGATCACAGGCAGGATAGGTCCGAGGCGGGACATGGACGCGAACCGGTTGAAGAACTGATCTTCGGGTCCGAAGATGATGGAGGGGCGCAGAATGACCGCTTCGGGGATGTAGCTGCGTACCGCTTCTTCCCCTTGCGCTTTCGTCCGTGCGTACTCGCTGTCCGAAGTTGCTGAGGCACCAATCGCCGAGATGTGGATCATGCGGCTGATACCAAGATCGGAGGCGATCCGGGCAATCCGGGCGGCGCCTTCCGCCTGCACCGCTTCAAAGGTGTTCTTGCCAACTTCATCGAGCACACCCACACAGTTAATGACGGCATCGGCCCCACGGGCAGCCGCCTTCACGCTTGCGTCGTCGCGGATGTTGCACAGGATTGGTTCGACCTGGCCGACGACACCGTAAGGACGCACAAAGCCAGCTTGTTCAGGGTTGCGCACGGCCACGCGGATCCGCCAGCCGTCTTGGGCCAAACGCCGGGCGATATACCGTCCCACAAAGCCGGAACCGCCGTAGATAGTGACAAGTTTGGACATGACGCTGACCCTTTGTTGCAGTCGCAGCGTGTTTACGCCGCCACCTGCGGCCAGACAAGACGAATCCGACGCGCTTGCAGTCAGGTCGCAATTGCCGTTGTGACTGGATTTTCAGATTTGGACGTGATCTCAAGTTATGGTGAGATTGCGAGATATGAAGCATCAGATTTGTGAACAGAGTCCCGGCGGACAATGTCAACTTTGCTGTCGTAGCCGGGGAGGGCACGTTTCACTTTGGCCAGAAACGGTCGCCGGGTGACGTCACAGATCTTCCGAGCAAAACCACGAAGAATCGCGTTGACAGGGCGGGCGGCAGGGCCTAATCCGCCTCCTACCAATCATCTGTGCCCAGATGGCGGAATTGGTAGACGCGCCAGCTTCAGGTGCTGGTGTCCGTATGGACGTGGAGGTTCGAGTCCTCTTCTGGGCACCATTTCACCAAAAATCTATATTATTCAGCAATGACTTATTGGGCTCAAACACGAGCCGATCCACCCCTCAAACTACCCCCACTACCTCGAGCTTTTTTGATACTTGCAGACCCAAAAAAGAGTTTCGACCCACTCACTGCAAGGAAACCGACAACTATTTAGCTGGGTTTCGCAGGTCAGACACGGTTAACAGACAAGGGCTTATGCGCCTTTGCATCTTGCGTCGGTTTGAGATTGGTGGCCATGCTTCCAACGTATCAACGGAAACAAGACATTCAGATGAAAAACACTGCTTAGTGTCACTCAAGATAGCTTCCGACGAGCCGCAGAAGAAATAGGCTGCAGTGGTGGCAATGATACACTTTTTCGCGCAGTCGCGACAAAGTGGTCCTTCGTTCCGCCCAGCCGATGCCGCGATGGGCACCAACCTTGCGGGGGCGTGGTCATTGATCAGCGATTTCGCAAATTTGCGGCCCAGCTTTTGCAGTCTTGGCGAAGCTCTCTGCTCAGGCAAACGCGGACCACGAGGCAACTCAAAGCCACCGCGAGGGATAACAAAAAGCCAACAATCGGCGGCGCGATCCCCCAAAGTGACTGAAAACCCAAAACCGCGGCAATGGCCGCCAGCGCAAACAAGCCGTCTTGTAGGAAGAGGCGCACAAGCTGTTGACCCTGAAGAGGTGTATGCTTCACGACCAGCCAGGCAAGACTTGGGAGCATCACAATGATCATCGTGATCATATAGGCCTGAACCATACCCACGAGCCCAAACTGCAACCCGATCAACAACGCGACAATAACGGCTCCAGCAGCGAATATCCGGTACCGCAGGATCGTTGCGGGACGCCCGACTGCCAGCAGGCTCCATTGCATGACGTGATTGAGACCTGCCTGAAGTGTGAGGATTCCGAACCAAGCGAGGATCGGGCTTGCTCCGGTCCAGTCTGCGCCTAGGAGGATCAGCACGATCTCATCAGAGGCGGTACAAATGAGCACGCCGATAGGAACCGTCAGCAAAGAGATGCGGGTCGCCGCGCGCATGACCACATCCGCAAAAAGGCGGGGATCTTGCGTTGCGCGGCTGAGTGCCGGGAAAAACACGCTCGACAGTGGGCTCACGGCGCGCTGCTGCGGGAGATTGGCCAATGTCCAAGCGCGATAATACAGGCCCGCATCGGCTGTGCCGAATACGCGCCCTACTATGAATAGGCCGAGGTTTTGCGTCATCAAGCTGATCAAACGGGACAGTGCCAGGACACCTCCAAATCGCAATGATCCGCGCGCTTCGGCAAAACCCGCCGATCCAGGTCGGACCGGGCGCCACCGCGTTCTGTTAACAAGTAGCCCAAAGGCAAAGACCGGTTGGACCAGGATCTGGGCCGCAATGGCCCAATAGCTGAAACCGCCCAAGGCCAGTCCGACTGCTGTGATGCCAGCGCCCACCGTTGCCACGAATGTCACAGTTTCAGCTTCCCGCACGCGCATTTGCCGCCTCAATATCGCGACGTACTGTGCGCCGAGGGCCGCAAAAAACACCGTTGGCGCGAGCGCCAGAAAGACCGGGCCGACCCTGTCATCGCCGTAATACTGCGCGGCAGGCCCTGCCAAGAGCGTGATCAACACTGCAAATGCAAAACCGATACAAGCGTTGATCCAAAACAAGGCGGAGGCGACGGACTGTGTCATCTTTTCCTTCTGGATGACTGCCTCAACCAAACCAAACTCAGATACGCTTGTCGCGATGATGATCGCGGGCAAGGCCATGGCGACCACGCCATGTTCCGCGGGGCTAATCAATCGCGCCAGCATCGCGGTGGTGATCAATTGAAATGCAAATTTCGCCACAGCAAATGTGAGAACGAGCCGCGCACCGCGCCCTGCGCGTTTGTTCAGATCAGCCCTGAGGTGTGCGGTGTCAAAAAGAGCGTCTTGCGACTGAGGCTGTTGGTCTTTCTTGAGGATCACGGCAAGGGATACTTCGCATTTGGTCCAAGCCGGCCGGCCAAGGCATCCGTGACGGCGGCATAAAAGGTGTCTACATTGGTTCTCCGACCGCGGGCGAACGCATGGCCGACCGTGAGCGCCCCCAGAAAGAACAGGTTCACTGCGAACCAGACCCTCCCCACACCTTTGACGCGTTCTTTGTCGAGAACCAACGCATTTCGTAGCGCAAAATAAAGGCGGAAATCAGGTGGGCTGGTCGCCAGACGCCTGGCTGTTCCGATCTGCGGTTGCGCCTTTTGCGTCGCGTTCCAGGAAGTCTCCTGATCGTCGATCGAGGCGCCCGGAACGAGGAAAAGGCCAACCTCTCGTGCAAGGCGTTGGGAATAATCATAGTCGTCAGCATAGATGCAAAAGTCCTCCCGCGGCCCAGCAACGGCCTCCAAACCCACACGCGGCACCAATAATCCGCCGTAGGGCGCGTGGGGCACAGGAACGGGGCCGCCCTCCCATTTCGGTCGATGACCGAACACTTTTGAGAGAAACCGCTTGGGACGTTTCCGCAGATCAAATCCATATGCTTCGCCGTTTGCAGGCGCAGACATGGCGCCGCCTTCGGCCGCTTCAACAATGTAGCGCCTGTCGGTGCGCACCCCGCAAACGGCCGCTGCCCCATCGGTGGCCTGCAACAGCTTTGACAGACAACCGACTTGCAACAGGTTGTCGTCATCCATCAGCAGAACCGCATCCGTTATCTTGGGCGCATCTGTCGCGGCGCGGATCAGCGCTGCGTATGCCTTTGCCGGGCCGACGTTTTTGGGCGACGAAAGGATCGTTGTTTGCAGCCCGTCGAAACCACTCAGCAGGGCGTGGAGGCTGTCCGTCACTGACCGCTCCAGACCGTTCGCATAGATCGCGACTTGGCGCACTCCTTGATCCATCACGCTTCTGATCATGCCTGCAATCAGGTCCACCCGGTCGCCATAGGTCACCGTCAGGACACAGACACGGGAAACTTCAATTTGACCTGCGGGCACGTCTGGGATGCTCCTGTCAGAGCGGCTATACCGCGTTTGAAATTGCTTATCGTTCAATTCGGGGTAAATCCATCCCATTCATCGGGTGCGCTCGGAGGTGACCGCCGCAAGGGCAGACAGATCAACCGGAAAGGCAAGTATGAACTCAGGTGTAGGGTCGGTGCGTTGGCATGTCTCCGGGATCGGGGCCTTTGACAGATTTAATTACGGTGACGTGCTTTTCGCCAATGTGCTCACCCACATGATAGCACAGCATCTCCCCGAGGCTGAGCTGCGCTACTATGCGCTGAAAGCCGCAGACATGCGGCTTCAAGGGGGCGTTCAAACCGAGCCGCTTAGAAACCTCTATCGTCGGTCGCTTGGGCCCGATGACCGCCACCTCGTGGTTCTGACCGGCGGGGAGTTACTCGCCCCGACATGGGGGCAGATGGCAGAGCATCTGGTGCCTGCCACGTTCAGTCGCCAGTTGAAAAGACTGCATCGCCGCACTGGCCACGCCCGATGGACGGGGTTTTGGAGACGGATTTACGGTTGCCCCAATCTGCAGCCTTGGACCATTGACCCTGATGACCTCAAGGCACCTGGGCAGACTGCCGTTGTTTACAATGCGGTTGGCGGAACGAGCATTGAGGCCCTTTCAAACAAAGAGCTTTCTTGGCAAAGCGCGGCATTGAAAAAGGCACAGTGGCTTAGCGTGCGCGACAACATAGTCGCAGACGGCATTGTCGCCCGTGGGCTACCCCGGCCAAAAGTTGTTCCGGACAGTGCAGTTGTTATGCCGTCATTGCTGTCCCACAAGGACAGGGAGACGGCGAGAGAGAAGGCTATCCGGCTGAGCGGCCTCAGCCAGGGCGGCTATATCTGTGTCCAGATCGCCGAACGCTGGCTGCGCGGGCATGAAGAGGTCTTGGCGGAGGTCTTGCGTCAAGTCAACGCGCAGTCTGGAAAGGCAATCATGGCATTCGCCATTGGCCGCGCAGCCGGTCATGACGATCAAGTCGCAGCCCGGCGATTGGCCGCGCGACTTGGTCAGAAGCCTTGGTTCGGGATGGTGGATGCGGATCTCACGGTGAATGAGATCATGGGCCTGATCGCCGGGTCTGATGCCTATATCGGCACCTCCTTGCATGGGTTCATTACCGCGTTTTCCTTTTCAACCCCTCGCGTGGGCCTCTTGCCGCATCTGGGAAAGCTTATCGGATTTCGTGACGCCTGGGATCTCCCCGATATGCCAGTGGGTGTTGATTTTGCAGATATTCCATCAGCTTTGGCATTTGCAATGCGTGCGGACCCCGCAACGATGGCCGCAAAATCAAAGCGGGCACAAGACGCTTACCGCTCCAGTTTCCGCGACATGATCGCTCAGGTTACGTCCGTGCACAGCCTGAATCACACAGAATAAGAGTACGTTCGGCACCATTTCCCTTTCCAACGAGTAGACGTTTGCGGCGCTCTGCGCATGGCGACGGTTTGCTGCTTGCAAAGTCGGGCCCGTCATCAATACTCGTGAAAACAACGCGCTGCGGTAAAGACGGGTGATATGGAAGAAATCGAAAAGACGCTCTCGCCGACGATTACGTTTGTGAACCAGATTGTTGCCTTCTTCCAGTCGCTGGTAGACGATCTTTTCACGATCCCGCAGGCAATTGCTGTTTCTGTCACGTTGCTGATTGCGGCACTGCTGTACCGGATGATCGCCCGCAGGATGGAACCGCTGGTTGTGTCTATTGGCAACCCCCTGCTGAGGCGATCGGCGAGGGCAGCGCAAGGGCTGACCTTTCCGATCATTTGGGTTGTTGGGCTATGGATCAGCCTGACGGTGTTGCATGGCTTTAGTGCGCGCACCGGAACGGTCAGGCTCTTTGCGAGCCTGATCAACGCCTGGGTGCTGATCCGCATTCTTTCAATCTTCATCCCAAGCCACTTCTGGGCCAAGGTCTTTGCTTGGTTCGCTTGGACCGTGGCTGCGCTGAATGCGTTTGGCGTCCTGGATCCGTTCATTCGCTGGATGGACGACGTTGGGTTCACCTTTGGTGATGTGACGTTGACCGTTTGGGACGTGGTACAGGGTATCCTCATCATCGGGCTATTGATCTGGCTTGCAATTACCCTGTCACGCCTCATTCAAATGCAGATAGACCGGGCGCAGAACCTGACGCCATCGATCAAGGTGTTGGCGGGCAAGGTCTTGCGGCTGCTGCTGATTGGCCTTGCGGTGGTCTTTGGATTGTCGGCGATAGGTGTGGATCTGACGGCCTTTGCGGTCTTCTCCGGTGCGCTTGGTCTGGGTGTTGGTCTGGGCCTGCAGCGGACAATTGGTAACCTTGTGGCGGGGTTCACGATGCTGGCCGATCGGTCGATCAAACCTGGTGACGTGATTGAGGTCGATACCGGGGACGGGCCGACATATGGCGAGGTCAAAACGCTTAATACGCGCTACATTTCGGTGCGGACGCGGTCGGGCAAGGAAACGTTGATCCCGAACGATATCCTGATCTCAAACCCGGTGATCAACTGGTCTTATTCGGACAAGGTGATCCGGCAAGGTATTCCGGTGGGGGTTGCTTATTCGACCGATGTCGACAAGGCGATGGACTTATGCGTTGAAGCGGCGAAATCCTGTGCGCGGGTTTTGAAATCGCCATCGCCGGTTTGCCTCGTCAAGGGATTTGGCGACTCGAGCGTTGATCTGGAGCTACGGTATTGGATCAACGACCCCGAGGGTGGTGTCGCGAATTCAAAAAGCGCGGTGTATCTCGCGATTTGGCATCGGTTTCGCGAACATGAGATCGAGATCCCATTCCCGCAACTTGACCTGCATCTCCGATCCGGGCTGCCGCCCAAAGACGCTTAATCGACCAGAGCGCCAAGTTTGCTGATGACACGGCGCGACAGGTTGCAGGCCGCTTTGGTTGCGTCTTCCAGTCTCTCGCCTTGCATGTGGCTCAGCAGGAATTGTGCGTTGAAGCTGTCGCCCGCGGCTGTCGTATCCACGATGGTGTCCGCCGGGGTGGGCATGACGGTGACTTGTGTGTGTCCATTCGACACCAAAATCTCGCCCGGCCCATTCTTCACAACGATCAGCGCTGTGCCCTGTGCCGCGTAGCGCGCACAGGTGTCTGCCGGGCTACCATCGCCAAAGTAGTCGGCTTCATCTTCGAAAGATGGTAAACAGATGTCCGCGACCGCGGCCCCCTTCATGGTCCAGTCACACATCGTCTGCACATCATCCCAGAGGCGCGGGCGCAGGTTGGGGTCAAAAGCCACTTGCACGCCGTTCGTTTTGCATTGTGCAAGCACATCGAGAAGCTTTCGCCGCCCCGCCTCGGGCAGGATCGCCAGGGTGATCCCCGAGAAATAGGCGATGTCACCGGCCGCGAGCGGCAAGTCTTCCAGATCATCGGCCAACGTTCGGGCCGCCGCAGCATCGCGCCAGTAAGAAAAGCTCCGCTCTCCGTCTTTCAGGCTCACCATGTAAAGACCCACGGACCGCTTTTCGCGCATTTTCACCAACGGCGTAATGCCAGAGGCGACGAAAAAGTCTCTCATACGCAGGGACGGTTGGTCATCGCCGAGTGCTGTGCAGTAGATGACCTCCACAGCGTCGCCTGCGGCGCGGCGCAGATACCAAGCGGTATTAAACGTGTCGCCCGCGAAGTTCATCGCGTAAAGATCGCCCGATTGGGGTGCGAGTTCGATCATGCATTCGCCGATGGCCAGAAATTTCATGAATTCAGTGTCTCTTGGTGTCTTTGATGGACTTGCTTGTGCAGGATGGCTTGCGTCTGTGCAACGTGTTGTTGAAAGTCGGCGCGATCGCTTTCGAATTTGGACGACACAATGCCTCTGACTGACCCTGATCGCCTTTTTCCTGCCGATCCCAAGGTGCGAGGCCTGGCACGTGCGCTTTATGAGGCTGTTGCAAACCGTCCGATCATCAGCCCGCACGGTCATTGTGACCCGCGTTGGTTTGCTGAGAACGCCCGCTTTCCCAACCCGGCAGAGCTGTTTGTGGTGCCCGACCATTATGTGTTCCGGATGCTTGTAAGCCAAGGTGTTTCCATGGATGACCTCGGAATTGCGCGGAACGATGGAAGGGCGGTCGTGCAGGACCCGCGCCTGATTTGGCAGCGGTTTGCGGAGCATTTTCATCTGTTCCGAGGCACGCCCTCTGCCATGTGGCTCAACCATTCTTTTGAGCACGTTTTTGGCATTGATGCGGTGCTTGGGCCTCAGACGGCCGACCAGATCTACGACCAGATCGAAGCGCAACTGGCCGAGGAGGCGTTCCGACCACGCGCGTTGTTTGAGCAATTTGGGCTTGAAGTGCTTGCGACCACTGAAGGCGCGCTGGATGATCTTTCGTGGCATCGCGCCATCGCGGAAAGCGACTGGGGTGGGCGGGTCATCACGACATATCGCCCTGATGCGGTCGTCGATCCGGAGTTTGAAGGTTTTGCTGAAAATGTCGTGGCTTTTGGTGATTTGACTGGCGAGGACACGAACACGTGGGACGGATACCTCGCAGCCCATCGCGCTCGGCGCGCCTTCTTTCGTGCGCATGGCGCAACCGCGACCGACCACGGGCACCCATCCGCACGGACGGAAAATCTGTCGGCTGCAGATGCAGGTGCCTTGTTTGACCGGGTGAAAAATGGGGACACAACGGCAGAAGATGCCGACGCGTTCCGCGGCCAGATGCTGACTGAAATGGCGAAGATGAGCCTTGAAGACGGGATGGTGATGCAGATCCACGCGGGCTCTCGCCGAAACCACGCGCAACAGGTTTTTGAAAACTTCGGTCGTGACAAGGGTTTTGACATCCCCGGGCGGACGAATTTTGTCGGGGCGTTGAAACCGTTGTTGGATGCGGTCGGGATGGAGCCGTCGCTGACTGTTATCCTGTTTACGCTTGATGAGTCTGTTTATGCGCGGGAGCTTGCCCCATTGGCCGGGGCATACCCAGCGTTAAAGCTGGGACCACCGTGGTGGTTTCACGACAGTTACGAGGGGATCAAGCGGTTCCGGGAGCAGGTGACCGAGACCTGCGGGTTCTACAACACGGCCGGCTTCAATGACGATACGCGGGCGTTCTGTTCGATCCCGGCGCGACATGACGTGTCGCGGCGTTGCGATAGTGCATTTCTTGCGGAGCTTGTCGCAACCGGGCGGCTGCGCGAAGCAGAGGCCTTTGAAGTCGCGGAAGACCTTGCCTACGCCTTGGCGAAATCGGCGTACCGTCTGTGACGGCGCGTTTGCAAAGAGAGGGTACTACTCCTGCGGTCGGTATCGTCCATCTTGGCCCGGGCGCGTTCTTTCGGGCGTTTAACGCGGTCTTTACGGACGAAGCGATGACTGCGGCTGGGGGCGATTGGGGGATTACTGCTGTCAGCCTGCGCAGCCCGACCGCGCGAGACCAACTTGAACCGCAGGGGGGTGCCTACACATCGGTGACGCTAGCGGCTGGTGCGCGGGCGGAGCAGGTGATCAGCTCGGTCGTTTCTGTGTTGGTCGCGCCAGAAGACCCTGCGGCGGTGGTCGCCGCGATGGCAGATCCGAAAGTGCGGATCGTGTCGCTGACGATAACCGAAAAAGGCTACTGCCATGACCCTTCGACCGGGGCGCTGAACCGCGATCATCCGGACATTGTACATGACCTGGCGCACCTCGACGCACCAAAGTCCGCAGTAGGGTTCATCGTCGCCGCTTTGGCGGCGCGCCGCGCCGCGGGGATGCCAGCGTTCACCGTCTTGTCATGCGATAATCTGCCGTCCAACGGATCGCTCGCCCGGAACGTAGTGCTTGCTTTCGCGCAAGAGCGGGATGCGGAGCTTGCGGGTTGGATCGCGGACAACGCCACATTTCCCGCGACGATGGTCGACCGGATCACGCCTGCCACCACGGATGCGGATATCGCAGCCTTGCAGGAAAGCGCGGGTTATTACGATCCCGGGTGTGTGATCCATGAGGCCTTCCGGCAATGGGTGATCGAAGACAACTTTGTCGACGGGCGCCCGGCATGGGAGATAGCAGGCGCACAACTGGTGCCCTCAGTCGCGGCGCATGAAGAAATGAAGCTGCGGTGCCTAAACGGCACGCATTCAACGCTGGCCTATCTGGGCTACCTCGCCGGGTATGAAACCATCGCTGATTGTGTCGCTGATCCCGACTTTGCGCGGCTTTGCGCCCGGCTTTGGCTGGATGAGATTATTCCGGTGGTCGAAGAACCCGAAGGTGAAGATCTGGTGGTTTATTGCCATCGCTTGCTAGAGCGTTTTCGCGACCCGTCGATCCGGCATCGGACGTGGCAAATTGCGATGGATGGCAGTCAAAAGTTGCCGCAGCGCATTCTCGGCACGATTGCGGATCACTTGAAGCTGGGGCAGGTGCCTACTGGCCTCTGCCTCGCGGTGGCCGCCTGGATGCGCTACGTTGGTGGTGTTGATGAGGCTGGTGATGCGATTGATGTGCGCGACCCTTTGGCAGACCATTTGCGTGAGGTCAGTCAGGCAGATGATCCGGTCGCAGCCCTTCTTGGCGTTGAGGCGGTTTTTGGAACTGAACTCCCACAGGATCAGCGCTTTCGCGATACCGTTGGTGCCGCTTATGTCAATCTGAAAGCGCATGGCGCGCGGGCGGCTGTGCATCATTATGTGTCTGGTGGAGGATAGGATGGTGCCGGGGGCAAAACCGCTGGACGGAATACGCGTCCTCGACCTGACCAACGTGCTGGCTGGTCCGTTTTGCTGCCATCAAATTGCGCATATGGGAGCCGAAGTCATCAAGGTCGAAGCCGTCGGGCGTGGCGACCTCGCGCGGCAGTTGGGTGCGGATCCGGAGCTAAATACGAAAGGGATGGGGGTGTCTTTTCTGGCCCAGAACGCGGGCAAGAAATCGGTCACGTTGAACCTCAAGGACCCGGAAGGTGTGGCGCTGTTCCACAAATTGCTGGCAACTGCTGACGTGCTGGTTGAGAATTTTCGCCCTGGTGTCATGGATCGCTTGGGGCTCGGGTACGCAGCGCTGAAAACGGTCCGGCCAGAGCTGATTTATTGCGCGATCTCCGGCTTTGGACAGGACGGACCTTGGAAGCACCGCCCGGCCTATGACCAGATCATTCAGGGCGCAGCCGGGGTGATGGCCATTACAGGTGACGCTAAAAGCGCACCGTTGCGGGTGGGGTATCCGGTCGCTGACACCGTGGGTGGTCTGACTGCGGCGTTTGCGATTGCGTCGGCGCTGAATGCGCAGCCACGCGGGACCTTCATCGACGTCTCAATGCTCGAGTCTGTCTTGGCGACGATGGGGTGGGCCGTGTCCAACCATTTGATTGCTGGGGTCGACCCGGCACCGCAAGGCAATGAAAACATGACGTCCGCACCCTCGGGCACTTTTGCGGCGGAGGACGGATTGTTCAACATCGCGGCCAATAAGGACGAGCAGTGGGTATTGCTGACCGATCATCTTGGTTTGGCGGAGTTGCGCGACAGGCCAGATTACGCGACGCCGGAAGCGCGGAAACGCAACCGATTGGCGTTAAAGGCAGAGTTGGAAGATGTGCTGAGGACGCGACCCGCGCGCGCATGGGCCAAGGAACTGAATGCGATCGGCGTTCCGGCGGGCGCTGTTCTCAGCGTGCCTGAGGTCTTGTCGATGCCGCAGGTTGCCGAGCGTGGATTTCTGAAAAGCTATGACGAAGTGCCTGGCGTGGATCGGGACATTGCTGTTGTGACGACCGGCGTGAAGCTTGATGGTGCGGCACCCAGCGTACCGCATCCGCCACCGCAACTGGGTCAGGACAATGCCGCCATTTGGGGAGACCTCGGTGTCAGCACCGACGAACTGAAAGCCTTGCAAAAAAAAGGCGTGATATGAGTGGCAATGACGTCGCAGATTGGTGGACGACCGAGATCATCGACATGGCCCCCGGCAAAATCCGTCTGCGCGGGCACCCGATCGAAGAGCTGATCGGGTCTGTGAGCTTCCCGCAGATGATCTGGTTGATGACACGCGGCGATTTACCGTCTGAAGGACATGCGCAACTGCTCGAAGCGGCCTTGGTCGCGGCGGTCGATCACGGACCGCAAGCACCGTCCATCGCGGCAGCGCGGATGGCTGTGACCTGTGGGCTAGGACTCAACGGCGCGATGGGCACGGCGGTGCACATGCTGGATGATGTGCACGGCGGAGCGGGCGAACAAGCTGTCGCACTTTACGGTCTGGTGGCCGAGGCAGTTGATTCCGGGGCCGAGTTGGCAGACGCCGCTGCCAGCGCAATCGACATGTGGCAAGCCCGGCACGGCAAGTTTATTCCCGGATTTGGCCACCGCTTTCACACGCCCGAAGACCCGCGCGCGCCGCGTCTTTTGGCTCTGGTGGACGAAGCAGCGTCGGCGGGCACCGTTGGTGGCGGCTATGCACAGATTGCGCGCGCCGTTGAGACGGTTTTGCGCGCACGCAAAGGCAAGCCGATCCCGATGAACATCGATGGGGCAACTGCGGTGATCTTTGCGGAACTTGGCTTTGCTGGACCACTTGCGCGCGGTCTCTTTTGCCTATCTCGCTCTGTCGGCGCGATGGCACACGGTTGGGAACAGATGCAGCAGGGTGGGCGCAACAAAGGACCCACCCCGCCAAGTTACCGGTGGACCTATAAGGGTTCAAATCCCATTGGCGGCGGTAGCTGATCGGGTTTGCGCCCAACGTAACCGATACTGAAGCGGCGTGTTGCTGACTGCTTTTCAAGCGGCACTGCGCGGACGCCTGTGAACCCCGCATTGCGGAGCCACCTTTTTGCCGTTTGGATGTCGGCGCGATGGGTTCGCCAGACAAGCTGAATGTAGGCCCCAAGCCAAGAGCGGCGGGTGATGCAACAGATCAAAACACCACCGGGCTTCAGGACGCGATACAGCTCTGCCATGGCCGCGTTCACATCCGCCACATGTTCGATCACATGAGCAGCGAGGATTACATCGAATGTGTTGGTGTCAAAGGGCAGCGTTGACAGGTCGGCCTTGGTCAGCGTCAGGCTGATGTCTTGATTTCGCAGGCGCGCTTGCGCTTCGCGCAGCATCGCAGATGAAATGTCGATGGCATCAAGATGAAACGCGCGACCCAGAAAACTGCGAAACGCACTTGCCATGGCACCCGTCCCAACGCCTGCGTCCATCACGCGAAGTGGGCGGGTCGGGAGGTGATACCGATTTTTGCGAAAGACCTTTTCAAAGAGACGGGTGTATGCTGCGCCGAAGCCGTGTTGCTCGATCACCGCTTGCCACGTGCCGGACTGCGCGTCGTAGTGCGCGGCGAGGTCATGGGTGGCAAAAGGACGGCGGGCGACTGAAACTTCCCAGCTGCCGAAGACACGCGAAAATACGGTCATGGGTTCCACGCGATCATGCAGCATGGGAAGCACCAAATTTTGCAGAGGCTGTCGTAAGAGGATTCCACCGCCATGCCAGCACGAAGATGGTTGCAAGGGTGATGAGAACGACCGTCGCAAAAAAGTAATCGTCCGGGTCGGCCGGGGGCACAACGAAGATGCCAGCCACGGCAACCGGGACCATGACGAGGTTTAAAAGCCGCGACCACCTCGGCGGGAACAAGGCCGTCAAAAGAAAGGCAAGTAGCAGCAGCTCAACAGCAAAGGCGCCTGCGAGCAATACCTGTTCGGACATTGGGTTGCCGTTCAGGGTCCCCGAAAGGATCTCGTTAATTGTGCTGGCCATCGTGAATTCATGGACGTCACGGAAAAGCATGTTGAGGATCGCAAAGACCCAAAGATGCGACAGCGTCGGTCGCAAGTCAGTCGAAGAAGGTGAGGTAAGCATTGTCATATCCTATGAAAGCAATGCGGTAGTCCTCACCTATGTGATCTGCGAATGAAATTGACGAAAAGCGTGGTTCTTATATACGAAATTGCATGAACTGGGACGCTGTCGCTTTTGACTGGAACCACATCCGCGCATTCCTCGCAACGGTTGAGGAGGGGTCTTTATCAGGCGCGGCCCGTGTCTTGCGCCAAACACAACCAACGTTGAGCCGCCAGATCACAGCACTGGAGGAAACGCTGGGCCTGACGCTATTTGAGCGGGGCACCCGCGTGATGCAGGTGACTGACGCCGGTGCCGAACTACTGGCGCATGTCAGCACGATGGCCGAAGCTGCAGTGCAAATCTCGCGCGTTGCAGCGGGGCAAAGTCAGGCCATTGAAGGAACGGTCCGGGTCACGGCAAGCGATGCGATGGCGGCGCATGCTTTACCAAGATGTGTCATCGCGTTGCGACATGCACATCCCGGTATTCAGATTGAGATTGTCCCGTCCAACGACATGACCGATCTGACACGCCGGGATGCTGATATCGCGATCCGGCATGTTCGTCCGACGCAGCCCGACCTTGTCGCGAAGCGCATTGATGACATCGACATCTCACTTTTTGCGTCGCGCGATTATCTCGCATCATTGGGACCTGTCCAATCACCTGCCGACTTTGGCGCGGCCACCTTCATTGGATACGGCACGGCGGAGCGCCTGGTGCCACAGATTGCGGCCATGGGGTTTCCCGTGACTGCAGCGAATTTCGGAATCACCACGACAAACGGCAATGCACTCTATGAATTGGTGCGCGAAGGCGGTGGAATTGGGTTCCTGCCAACCGTGGTGGCCGAAGGGCGGTTGGGTTTAGTGCGGGTTCTGCCCGATCTGCCAAGTTTTCAGATGGAAACCTGGCTTGTCACGCATCGCGAAATCCAAACGAGCCGCAGGATCCGACTGACCTTTGATCATATTGCGCAAGAATTGGCGCAGGATGGATGGTCACGTCTCATAGCGCGGACCTAGCGTCGCATTCTGCGCTTGACGCTTTGGGACGACCGGGATCAGTTACGCGAATATGACAGCCCGTGGAGGCGAAGGTCAGATCATGAAGTACACTGCTGCGCATTGGGGATCCTACCAGTTTGAGGAGGGCGATGCAGAGCTGACACCGCTTCCTGATGATCCACTCCCAAGTCGCGTCGGGCGCGGTTGGCAATCCGCCTCACTCAATAAGAACGCCCGGATCCTCGCGCCAGCTGTCCGCAAAGGCTGGCTTGATGGCGATAAGGGTGCTGCAAGGTCAAACGACAGTTTTGTTGAAGTGTCGTGGGAGGATGCGACGCTTCTTGCGGCGGGGGAACTGACGCGCGTGCGCGACACCTATGGCAGCGAAGCGATCTTCGGTGGCTCTTACGGATGGTCGAGCACCGGGCGGTTCCATCACGCCCAAAGTCAGATGCGGCGGTTGTTGGCATTGTCGGGTGGATTCACCTCATCGCGCGAGACCTATTCGCATGCGGCGGCAGAGGTGCTTTTTCCGTACATTCTGGGGCTGTCGAACGGCGCCTTTCAAGATGATATGCCAGCGATGCCACTTGTCGCCGAACATTGCGAGGTTCTGGTGTCTTTCGGCGGTATTTCCCGCCGTACTGCGCAGATTACATCTTCCGGGACAAGCATCCACGAAGTTGGTTCTTGGCTGGAAACGTTGGAGGCAAAGGGGTGTCGTATCATCACTATCGGCCCCGAGCGTGGCGAAGCAACCGGAGAGTGGTGGCCGATCCGCCCGGGTACTGACACCGCGCTTTTGCTCGCGCTGGTTTATGAGATCGTTGCTGCGGGGCAGGAGGACCGCGCCTTCCTTGATCGTTGTACCAGCGGATGGGACGATTTGCGCGCCTATGTGACGGGCGAAACAGATGGCCAGCCCAAGAATGCCGCTTGGGCCGCGGAGATCTGCGATTTGCCTGTTGATGACATCAAAGGGCTCGCGGCGTTTCTGCCGGGCAAGCGCAGCCTGATTTCGCTCGCATGGGGCCTGCAGAGGGCCGACCATGGTGAGCAGCCATTGTGGGCGGGGCTGGCGTTGGCATGCGTGCTGGGTCAGATCGGCAAGCCAGGTACGGGATACGCATTTGGATATGGATCCCTGACAGCTGTCGGACGCGGCAAGCGATTGATCCCGTGGCCATCGCTTTCGAAAGTGCCAAACCCCGTCAAGCAATTCATCCCCGTCGCCCGCATCGCTGATGCTTTGCTGCACCCCGGTGAAAGCTATGCCTACAATGGCCAAACGCGCACGTACCCTGATCTGAAACTGGTGTGGTGGTGTGGTGGCAATCCGTTTCATCACCACCAAGATCTCGGGCGGCTTGAAAAGGCCTGGGCCCGCCCTGAGACGGTGATCGTCAATGAAAACGCGTGGACTGCGACGGCGCGGCGGGCCGACATTGTTTTGCCAGCGACCACACCGCTTGAGCGCGACGATCTGATGTTCAATCGCCGCGATCCAACGGTGCTTTACATGTCGCAACGCCATGCGCCGCTGGGGCTGGCACGGGACGATCATGCGATTTTCGCGGATATCGCGGAGCACCTGAATCTGCGAGATGCCTTTACAGAAGGCCGCGACGTGAATGGTTGGTTGCGCCACATGTGGGGGCAGGCGCAGGGGGTTGCGCAAGCCGCTGGTTTTGCCTTGCCGGACTTTGATACCTTCAAAGCGGAGGGTCGCTTTGATGTTCCCGATGCGGATGAAACCCGTACCGCGTTCAAATCCTTCGTCGCCGATCCGAAGAAACACCCTTTGGCCACGGAAACAGGACGGCTAACGCTTCACAACGCAACGATTGCAAGGATGGCCTTGTCCGATTGCCCCGGTCACCCGACCTGGCTGCCGCCGGTGGAAGGAGGCGCGCTTGGGGTGGATCGGTTCCACTTGATCTCGGGCCAACCGGAGGCACGCTTGCACGCGCAGAACGATCAGGGGTCAGAGTCGCTGAGCGCAAAGGTGCAAGGTCGCGAAGTCGCGGCGTTTCATCCGGACGCGGCAGCGCGTTTAGGTGTGAAAGACGGCGAGGTGATAAAGCTGTCTACTGCGCGGGGCGCTTGTCTTTGTGCCGTGCGGCTGACAGCGCAGATGCGTGTCGATTGCATATCTCTGCCAACGGGGGCTTGGTACGATCCCCAAGAGGTCGATGGTGTGCGGCTTGAGGTGCATGGCAATCCGAATGCGCTGACATTGGACAAAGGCTGTTCCGCACTCAGTCAGGGCAATATTGCGCATACCTGTGTGGTTACGGCAGAGAAGTGGGATGGCCAACCCCCAGCTTTGCGTGTGACAAGACCACCGCAGATCGCACGGAAAACCGCGTAGGTCGCACCAATTGGTCTTTGTTGTCTCCGCGTCGCCAGATGCGTTCGCCCGGCGAAGTCAGGCTAAAGATGCTGGTTAAGCCAGGGCCCATGATGTGCGCCGTCCTTGTCAACGCGCTCAAAACTATGCGCGCCGAAATAGTCGCGCTGTGCTTGCAGCATGTTGGCGGTGACACGTGCGGTTGTCATCTGGTCAAAATAGGCCAATGCAGCGGATAATGCCGGCACCGCGATACCTGCCATTTGCGCCGTCACAGCTGTTTTGCGTAGGCCCGCGATGTTGTCCGCGATCAGTTTTTTGAAATGGGCAGAGAGCGCGAGGTTTTGATCCGGTTCTTTCTCCAATACCTCAGCCATATCGCTGAGCATGGCAGACCGGATGATACAGCCTTCACGCCAGACACGCGCGATCGGTGCCATTGGCAAATGCCAGTCATATTCGGCACTCGCTTTTGACAGCAGATCATAGCCCTGTGCGTAACATAGGATTTTTCCCGCAATCAGCGCCTGTTCGATATCGTCGAGGCTCAGGACTCCATCTGCAAGCGTTCGGTTTGGTTCCGAATAAGCTGCGGCCCCCGCGATCCGCAGGTCGCGTTGCGCTGATAGATTCCGTGCCGCAACAGCGGCTTCGATCACCGGCACAGGTGCGCCGAGCATCTGGCTTTCAATAACAGTCCAGCGGCCCGTTCCTTTTTGGCCCGCCCGATCAAGAATGATGTCGAGAACGGGTTTGCCGGTCTCTGCGTCAGTGGCTTGCGCGACCTTACCTGAGATTTCGATAAGGTAGCTTTTCAGAGGGCCTTTGTCCCATTCCGCAAAGGTCTTTCCACAGGCGGCCGCATCCATCCCCATGCCATCGCGCATCAGTCCATAGGCTTCTGCGATCAGCTGCATATCCGCGTATTCGATGCCGTTGTGAACGGTCTTCACGAAGTGTCCGGCGCCGCCTGGACCCATGTGGGTTGCACAAGGCGCCCCCTCGTATTTCGCGGCAATGGCATGCAAAATTGGCTCAACCCGGTCCCACGCATCTTTGTCGCCGCCGCCCATGATGGAGGGGCCAAAGCGCGCGCCTTCTGCGCCGCCAGACACGCCAATGCCGAGATACGGATTGCCCGCGTCAGCCGCGACTTTCGCCCGGCGCTCTGTGTCGTGGAAATTCGCATTTCCTGCGTCAATGATCAGGTCATCTTCATCCAAGAGCGGCCGCAATGCCTCAATCTGTTCGTCAACCGGATCGCCAGCGGGGACCATCAGAATGATACTGCGCGGTTTTGCGATGGCCTGGACAAAGTCAGCCAACTCCGCGTGACCGCTGAATTGATCTTTCAGCGGACCGGCGCCGTCGATAAATTCCGGGATCTTGGAGGCAGTGCGGTTGTGCACCGCAACCGAAAAGCCGTTGTCGGCAATATTCAGGGCCAGCATCGCCCCCATTGTGCCCAAACCTATCAAACCGATATCCGCGTCCGCCATGGACCATCTCCCCGTCAAAACCAATCGTGGCAACGGATACTATGGTATACTGGGAGGGGAAAGCCGGATAAGTCCGCCACGCCAATGAGCGACGTTGCATTGGACATTCAGCATCGTGTTTTCATCAAAAGGTGTTTTGATTTTGGACACTCCGGCCAATTGCGCCATCCGGCACTTTGCATCCCCCTGACCAAGCCCTTATCCAACATTGACAGGGGATAGATACATGACTGACATTCTGATCCGGAAAGATGGCCGCGCGGGGCGGATCACGCTCAATCGCCCGAAGGCGCTGAATGCAGTGACCTGGGAGATGATCAAGGCGATTGACGCTGCTTTAGCGGATTGGCGCAAAGATGATGCGGTCGATCTTGTAATCATTGATGCCGCAGGCGACCGCGCATTTGCTGCGGGTGGGGACATTGTCGATCTTTATCAGGCCAGCAAAGCGGGCGACCTCAGCTACGGGCGCAGGTTTTGGGATGAGGAGTATCGCCTGAACCTGACAATGGCGCGTTATTCGAAGCCCATCCTGTCCCTTATGCAGGGCTTCACAATGGGCGGTGGTGTGGGTTTATCATGCCATGTTGCGCACCGAATTGTGGACGAAAGCGCGCAAATCGCGATGCCAGAATGCGCGATTGGATTGATCCCGGATGTGGGCGGATCATGGCTGCTAGCACATGCACCCGGCAATCTGGGGGCGTTTCTTGGTCTGACGGGTTATCGCATGGGCCCTGACGACGCGATTTATGCGGGCTTTGCCGATACATTCGTGCCGCGCGGAGACTGGGATGCGCTGATCGACGCACTTTGCGCGGATGGAGATGTTTCGGTGATCGCGACCTTCAGCGCGACCGCGCCGGACGGATCCTTACGCACACACGCAGAGATAGAAGACGTATTCTCCGGCGCCTCGGTCACAGCCATCCGCAATCGCCTCTCTGCATCCGCGACTGAACAGGCCGCCAAATGGCTGAAGGCCGTCACCGCATCATCGCCCCTGTCGCAGCATTGTGCCCTGGCCTCGATCCTGGCTGCGAAAGACATGACGCTGGAACAGGCCTTCGCGCAAGAATACCGATTTTCATATCGGGCGGTTGAGCACGGCGACTTTCTTGAAGGCATTCGCGCACAGGTGATCGACAAGGATCGTCAACCAAAGTGGCGGCATGCTTCATTGGATGAGGTCACGCCGGTCGATGTATCAGCAATGCTGGCACCATTGGGTGATGATGAATGGGTCTACGGGAGGGACGAGGCATGAAGATCGGGTTTATTGGTTTGGGCAACATGGGTGCACCGATGGCGGCCAATCTGGCAAAGGCGGGCCATGAGGTCACCGGCTTTGACATGGCTGACGTGTCCATCGATGGCGTGACCATGGCCGCAAGCGGGGCAGAGGCCGCCACCGAGGCGGACGTTGTCATCACGATGCTGCCCAACGGCGACATTCTGCGCGCCGTCGCGGCAGAGATCATCCCGGTCATGCGTTCCGGCGCTGTACTTGTCGATTGCTCCACAGTGGACGTGGACAGCGCACGTGCTGTTGCGGCGACGGCAGAAGCGGCAGGTTGCCTTGCAGTTGATGCACCGGTCTCGGGCGGCATCGGCGGTGCAGCTGCCGGCACTTTGACCTTTATGGCGGGCGGCACGGATGCTGGCTTCGCGAAAGCAGAAGCTCTCTTCGACATCATGGGGCAGAAAGCTGTGCATTGTGGGGCCGCAGGCGCGGGGCAGGCGGCCAAGATCTGCAACAACATGATCCTCGGGATTACCATGATCGGAACCTGCGAGGCCTTTGCATTGGCGGACAAACTCGGCCTCGACCGTCAGAAGATGTTCGATGTTGTCTCAACCTCATCGGGCTATAGCTGGACGATGAACGCCTATTGTCCGGCACCGGGTGTCGGACCGCAGTCGCCTGCAGACAATGACTATCAACCCGGCTTCGCTGCCGACTTGATGCTGAAAGACCTGCGCCTCAGCCAGCAGGCTGCGGAAAGCGCGGATGCCGATACGCCTATGGGGCAGGCAGCAACGGAACTGTATGCGCGGTTCGTCGAACACGAAGACGGCGCGGGCAGGGATTTCTCCGCGATGTTGCCACGGTTTGAGAAACGCGGACGCGGATAGGACAAGACATGCAGATTAATGGACACACCGCAATTGTGACCGGCGGCGCTTCCGGGCTGGGAGAGGCAACCGCGCGGTTGCTGGCCGCGCGCGGCGCGAAGGTCGCGCTTTTTGACATGAACGCCGATGAAGGTGACAAGGTCGCCGCAGAGATTGGTGCGCAATTCCACAAGGTCGACGTTACCGATGAGGCATCCGTCAAAGCTGGTGTTGATGCAGTGGTGAGCGACCTTGGACCGGCACGGATCCTTGTGAATTGCGCAGGCATCGCACCGCCTGCGAAAGTTGTGGACCGCGAGGGGAATGCTCAGGCGCTTTCAAAGTTTGCAAGCATCATCAATGTAAACCTGATCGGCTCTTTCAATGTTCTGGCGCAGGTTTCAGCCCATATGCAAAAGCTGGACCTTGTCGGGGAAGAGCGGGGCGTGATTATTAACACCGCCTCTGTTGCGGCCTTCGAAGGCCAAATCGGACAAGCCGCCTATGCAGCGTCAAAAGGCGGTGTCGCATCGATGGTCTTGCCCATCGCGCGGGAGTTTGCCCGGCATGCGATCCGAGTGAATGCGATCGCCCCGGGATTGTTTTTGACACCGATGCTCGAAGGGTTGCCGCAAGAGGCGCAAGATAGTCTTGGCGCTCAGGTTCCGTTCCCGTCTCGGCTCGGAAACCCCGAGGAATTTGCACAACTTGCAGCAGACGTCGTGGCGAACCCAATGATCAACGGAACCACCATTCGCCTGGACGGCGCGATTCGAATGGCGGCGAAATAGGCTGATCTTTCTGCGCCCCGGGTGGGTTAGTCCCAAATAATGAAACCACAAACGAGTCTCAATATTGACACCCGGTTAGGGGCTCAGCCGCTTGTGATACTGCAAAATCAAGGCTTCTGTTGCCATTGCGGAAACAGAGATCATCTTTGACGCGACATTGTTTTGCCTAAATTTCCGCAAATCTCTGGTGCATCCACGCTGTCAGAAAAATTGACAGACAGGAAGAACAATGTTTCGAAAACATGGGTCCATTGCCTCTGTGACGGCGCTGCTGGCAGTCCTCGGGACGCCCGCCCTTTCCCAGACCGTGACTATTGAAACTGTCGACGGCAACATCTCTTTGCAGGGTAGAATCATCGCGTTTGACGGTGAAAACTACGACTTTGAGTCCGCTATCGGCCGCACATCAATCCCAGCGCGGCTGGTTGTCTGTCGGGGCGATGCCTGCCCTGAGATCGACAGTGGCAAGCTGCTGGATGCACAAGTTGCCGTACTGGACAAACCGTCGAAATCGCTGCTGCTGGATCTTGTAAATGCATTTGCTGCAAAAGAAGGCCTGACCATCGAGGCTGACGCATCCGGTCTTGCGGCCACGTCACTTGCCGTGTCCGGCACCGCAGACGACGAGCCGGGCACAATGCTTATTCAGGAAGCCAGCCAACGTGCCGCATTTGAGGCCCTGTTGAGCGGTGAGACAAAATTCCTGTTCTCAACGGCGCCAATCTCTGACGAACTGGCCGACGAATTCGTCGCCGCTGGTCAGCCGGATTTGCGTGATCCCGGCCGCGAAGTGGTTGTCGCGCTCGACGCGATTGCGCCTTCGGTGCATGAAGAGAACACCATCCGCGACCTTCCGCTGCCAACAATTGCGCGGATCGCTGCGGGCCGGATCAAGAACTGGAACGAGATCGGCGGACCTGACCTCGAAATCCGTATGGTCCTGCCAGATGACGATACATCCATTGCAGCGCTCTTTGATGACCGCGTGATGCGTCCGAACCGTCTGCGTCTGAGCCGTCAGTTGGAGCGCGTTGCGAACGAAGCGGAAGCTGCTGCAATCGTCGCATCTGACCCAGCTGCAATTACGCTGACCAGTGCGGCACTTGCGGATGGCGTAAAAGAGCTGCCACTGCGCGAGGTTTGTGGCCCATTGTCCGTGCCTACGGACTTTGCCATCAAGGCCGAGGAATATCCTCTGGCTCGGCGTCTGTTCCTTTACACATCAGAACAGGTCCTGTCGCAAAGCGTAAAAGAGTTCATCTCATTCGCAGGTTCTGCTGAAGCGCAAGCTCAGTTTGGCGACTTTGGTTTCTTCGGTCAGACCGTGGAAAACGTGCCGATGACGCTCCAAGGTGCACGTCTCGCGTCCGCCATCCTTCAGACAGATACAGCTGACGTCTTTGAACAGACGCGGAACCTGATGGAAACGCTCACGCTCGCGGATCGTCTGTCAACGACCTTCCGGTTTGAGCCAGGCTCGACAGAGTTGGACAACAAGTCCTTGCGCGACGCCGTGCGTGTATCTGAATACCTGATGCAGCCGGAAAACGTGAACCGCGAGATCCTGTTGTTTGGTTTCACCGACAGCGTGGGCCGGAACGACTTGAACAACCTGCTTTCCTTGCAGCAGGCCGTCAAAATCAAAGAGGCCATCATCGCGGCGTCCTCTGGTCGAATCCCTGATGATCGGATCGTTGTGACATCCTACGGCTCTATCGCGCCAGTGGGCTGTAACGACACGGCTGAGGGACGTAACTCTAACCGGCGGGTGGAAGTGTGGCTGCGCTAATCAGCGCTTCACCTCCTAGCTTGACCAAAATGGAAAAGATCAGATGACCCGCAGAAACTTCCTCAAACACTCTCTTGGCGCAGGTGCACTGCTGCCGCTTGCCACACCCGCGGTGGCGCAGGCAGGGACCACATTGCGTCTGTCCACAACTGACCCGGCGGCTGCCGCAACCCTCGCTGACTATATAAGCAAGGCGACAGGTGGTGCGTTGACAATCGAAACAAGCGCAGTCGCGAAAGGTGACGCCGTTGGACTGCTGTCCGCCGTGGCAAACGGTGAAGCAGACATGTCTTTGACCGGTCTGGACAGCTTTCTAGGTGAGAACCTTGCGTTCGGCCTCTTTGCATCCATGCCGTTTGGCATGTGCACAGGCGAGCTTGAAGGCTGGCTTCATGCCTCCGACGGCGCTGATATGCTCGCCATGATCGGCGATGAATACGGCGTATCAATCCGCTTTGCCGGTGACCAAGGCGTGAAACCGATGTGGAGCAAACAACCGCTTCCGTCCATGTCCGCGTTCCAAGGTCTTGCTATCGGCTCAACCGGGCTTGGCATCGCCAACCTGCAGCAAGCCGGTGCCACAAACGTGGTGGACCTGAATGGTGCGGACCTTTCGGGCCTTGATGTCATCGACGGGATGAGCGTGACCGAGATGGCCGCCGCTGGCCTGACCGGTGCCTTCCCGTATGTGACCAACAACAACCCGAATACACCAAGCTCTGTTCTGTCCCTCGTGGCCAGCAACGGTGCGATGGACGGGCTGTCAGACGGGCACAGAATGGTGATCGAGCGTGCATGCTCTGCAGCACTGAATGACGGTCGCGCCCGCAGCCTGCATGAAAACGCTGCTGCATTGACCGACGCAGGCGCGTCGCGTCAGCCAATGCCCGACGATATCTGGCAAGCGCTTGGTTCAAGTGCGCAGAACCTTTTGGAGACAATCTTCAACGAAGGCGAAGCGCAGGCAACGGTCGTGGACTCATATGTCTACTTCCTGACGGACATCGCGGGATGGAGCGAGATCGGTGAGGCCGCCTTTTACAAAGGTCGCCAACGGTCTTTCGCACTGTGATCGCTGAACGGAGATGAAGATGACAAAAGAAACGACACACGTACTCTCTCGCCGTTCATTGCTGACGGGCTCTGGCGTCGCGGCAGCTGCACTTGCAGCCCCGGCCATCGTCAAAGCGCAAGGTCGGGTGATCCGGATGGCAACATCCTGGCCTGCGGGCCTTGGAGGTCTGGCAACCGGCGCACAGCGGGTCGCAGATTCCATCAACGCGGCCAGCGATGGTCGCCTGACGGTGGAGCTTTATACCGCAGGCCAACTTGTCCCGCCCTTGGGTGTGCATGATGCGGCTGGTGCTGGCGAAATTGAAATGTATCACAGTGCTGAATACTACTTTCAGAAGAAACACCGTGGGTTCAATTTTTTCACCACAGTGCCCTTCGGTCTGACCGCGGGCGAACATGCAGCTTGGCTGCGCTATGGTGGCGGTCAGGAGCTTTGGGATGAGTTGAGCGCGCAGTTCAACGTCAAATCCTTCGCGGCTGGCAGCACGGGCGTCCAGATGGGCGGCTGGTTCGACAAAGAAATCACCTCCATGTCCGACTTCGAAGGCCTGACCATGCGGATGCCGGGCCTGGGTGGTCAGGTGCTTGCAGAGGTGGGTGCAAATCCGGTGGTTCTGCCTGGTGGCGGGATCGTGGAAGCGCTCTTTGAAAAGACCATCGACGCGACAGAATGGGTTGGCCCGTACAACGACTTGCAATTCGGCTTCCAGAAGCTGTTGGCCAAGTACATGTACCCCGGCTTCCATGAACCTGGCACAGTTGCATCGGTCGGCCTGAACCTGGAATTCTGGAACAGCCTTTCCGCCGAAGATCAGGCGTTGATCCAGATGGTTGCGGACGCCGAAATGTCGCTGATGTCTTCGGACTACACCGGCAATAATGGCCTATCCCTGACCCAGCTGATTGACGAGTTCGGTGTTGAGCCGACCCGTTTGCCAGAGGACGTTTGGGATGCGCTTGCAGCCACGTCGCAAGAAGTGGTGGCTGGTGTGGCGAATGACGACGCACTCGCCAAGCGCATCTACGATAGCTTTGAAGCCTATCGCCGCATGATGATGGGCGCAGGCCCCGTCACGCAGTCCGAATATCTGGCACGGCGCAGCGCAGAAGACCTGTTCCAGTTTATCTGATCCCTGGGATGGGCATCGTTTGCCCGCCTCAAATGAGCGAGACGCCAAGGCCATTTGGTCTTGGCGTTTTTCGTTGAACAATCACAGTCCCGTACTGCCGCCATTCAGGCATCAGGTTTCCCTTCAAGTTCGGAAGAACTTCGGATCAACGCCTATGAACCTCATCGACGCAAAATCATTCACATAAAAAGAACGAAGTTGCGCGTTCTATGTATTTTTCTTCTGCAACAAAACACCCCAAATCAACCCGAACACGTCATGAAGGGTTGAGCCATGGACATTATCCAAGACATCGCAAGCACCGTGCTTGCGCAAATGCAAAAGCCGACTTTGGCCTTTCTGATCGGCGGGATGATGATCGCCGCACTCGGAAGCAAGCTGGAAGTGCCAAGTCAGGTCTACAAGTTCGTCGTCATGGTGCTCTTGCTGAAAGTCGGTATGGGCGCGGGTATTTCGGTCCGTGAAGCGGAATTTACCGAGTTGCTTGTCCCTGCGATTGCAGCGGCAGCACTTGGGGTCGGGATCGTCCTTCTTGGTGCGGTGACTTTGGCACGCAGGCCCGGCATCGCGAAGATGGATGCCATGGCGACGGTTGGTCTTTTTGGCGCGGTCTCTGCGTCGTCCTTGGCCGCAGGGATGGCCATGCTGGATGATCAGGGGATCGCTTATGAAGGCTTCATCGGCGCGCTTTATCCTTTTATGGACATCGCCGCATTGCTGACGGCGATTGTCTTGGCACGGCTGAGCGCGCAACCACAAACGGCAGCCACTTTACAGGGCGGTGGTACAGCGACGATGGGTGGCGGAACAGGCGGGGGCTTTGATCTGAAAGGCAGTATGCAAGGCGTCAACGTGCGTGAGATCCTCGTCGAGACCGCGCGGAGCCCCGCAATTTCGGCACTGCTTCTCGGATTGGCGATTGGCACCCTCTCAAAGCCCGGCTCTGTCTATGAAAGCTTCTATCAACAGGTCTTTCACGGGTTGCTGTCGATCCTGATGCTTTGCATGGGCATGGAAGCGTGGAGCCGGTTGTCCGAAATGCGGAAGGTTGCCCACACATACGTCATCTACGGCATCACAGCACCCCTGGTGCATGGTCTGCTGGGGATTGGTGCCGGCTACATCGTCCATCAGATCACCGGGTTCTCCGAAGGTGGGATCGTGCTTCTCGCCGTCTTGGCGGCGTCGAGCTCTGACATCTCAGGTCCCCCAACGTTGCGTGGGGCTCTGCCTGAAGCCAACCCTTCGGCTTACATCGGGACATCGACTGGTGTGGGAACCCCGGTGGCAATCCTCGCTATTCCCCTCTGGATCGCCCTTGCTGAGGTTGTCGTGAACCTCTGAACCAACACCCAAGTGGTGCCCCCGCCATCCGCGCGGGGGTATTTCCTACTAGATCGTTCATAAAAATAGTACGAATGATGCCGAAACGTTCTATCTACCCTTCATGGATCGACTGAACTATCATCACCTGCGGTACTTCCGGGAGGTTGCTCACGAAGGCAACCTCACCCGCACAGCAGAACGTCTCAACGTCTCGCAGTCCGCGCTATCTTCGCAAATTCGCCAACTCGAACATCGCATCGGCCACGCATTGTTCAAAAGGGAAGGGCGCCGCTTAGAACTGACAGAGGCCGGGCGACTAGCGCTCGACCATGCCGACCGGGTGTTTGAAGCGGGGGAAGAGTTACTTGCGGCCCTTGGCCCGGAAGGCGGTGCCGACAGGCCGCTGCGCGTCGGTGCTGTGTCAACTCTGTCGCGAAATTTCCAAATGCGGTTCCTGCGCCCGGCTTTGGATGATCCCGACTGCGCATTGAGCCTTGTGTCGGCAAGCAGCACGGAATTGCTGGAGAAACTGCGGGCATTGGCGCTTGATGTGGTTCTCTCAACCGAAGCCCCATCGCGCGCTGTCTATCCTGACTTCGTCGCACATCGCCTCGCTGAGCAGTCGGTGGGGCTTTATGGCGTCAAGCAGCGCATGGCGTATCAGAACCTTGCAGACCTTCTCAAAGCGGAACCCGTGATCTTGCCGACCGAAAGCTCCATTCGGACCGGCTTTGACAGTCTAATCTCACGCATCGGCGCGACGGTGCGGATTGCTGCAGAAGTGGATGACATGGCCATGGTTCGTCTGTTAGCCCGCGATGGCGTTGGGATTGCAGTTACACCCGAGGTGGTGATTGCCGACGAGATCGCACAAGGCATCCTGCATCCCGCGCCCTTTGCCCTCGATATTTCAGAGACATTCTACGCGCTCACTGCCCGCAGGCAGTTCCAGCATCCCTTTCTATCTCAGTTGCTCGACCCCACAGCGATAGGGTAGGGCACATCTAGGGGCGACGCGGAAACGGCTGCCCCTCACCGTAGACCGGAACCACCCATCGGAGCAGGCACATGCCAAAAACAATTGCCCTCGTCGCGCATGACCAGAAAAAGGATCAGATGATCGCGTGGGTCAAAGCCAATGAGGCGGCGTTGGCGGGGCGAGAGATCTACGGGACGGGGACAACGGGTGGTCGCATCAATGCAGAGACCGGTTTGTCGGTCACCTGCCTCAAAAGTGGGCCATTGGGTGGTGACGCCCAGATCGGTGCGATGATTGCTGAAGACAAGCTGGATGCCTTGGTTTTCTTCATCGATCCACTTTCGGCATTGCCACACGATGTCGATGTGAAATCGCTCTTGCGCCTGGCAATCCTTTACGACGTCCTGCTCGCGGTAAACGAAGCAAGTGCGACCGCGATGCTGGCGCGGACCTCATAGCGCTTCTGATCAAAGCAGTAGGCGGCGAAGGCAATCACCGCATCACAAACGGATCCGGAATAGGCTCATCGCTTGTCCGCAGCCAAACAGCTTTCACCTTGGTGTAATCGAGCGCTGCTTGCAGCCCGCCTTCGCGACCGTGACCGGACAATCCATGTCCACCAAACGGTGCGATTGGGCTGACGGCCCGGTAGGTATTGACCCATACGATCCCTGCGCGAATACCCCGGATCATCCGGTGCGCGCGGGTCAGGTCTTTGGTGAACACGCCAGATGCGAGACCAAAAGCCGTGTCGTTTGCTATCTGAAGCGCTTCGACTTCGGTATCAAAGCCAAGAACTGACAAGACGGGACCGAAAAACTCCTGCGCCAGACAGGGCGCATCCGGGGCATTGGCGCAGTCGATAATGGTCGGCGGAAAGTAAAACCCTTCGCGGTCAAGCGCGCGGCCGCCCGTGACAACTTTGGCACCGGTGTCTTCTGACGCCTTCACCAACTTTTCGGCATACGCGACCTGAGCGGGGGTGCAAAGAGGGCCAACTTCGGTGGCCATGTTGTCAGGGGGTCCAATCACTACCGCCTCTGCCTTCTCCTTCAGGCGGGTGAGAAAGGCATCCTTGATTTGGTTTGAAACAATCAGGCGCGAACCTGCGACGCAGCTTTGTCCGCTTGCCGCGAAGATCCCCGAAACCTGAGCGTTGACCGCACTTTCGATATCCGCGTCTTCGAACACGATAAACGGAGACTTCCCCCCCAGTTCCAGCGAGGTTGAGGCAAGGTTCTCTGCAGAGTTCCGGACCACATGTCGGGCAGTTTCCGGCCCGCCAGTAAACGCGACATGGGCCACTTTGGGATGGCTTGTCAGGACAGCGCCGCAGTCTGGTCCAAACCCTGTAATGACGTTGAGGACCCCCGGCGGGAAACCTGCCTGATCAAAGATGCGGGCGAATTCGAGCATCGGGGCAGGGCCCTCTTCGGACGCTTTCAGAACGACGGTGCAGCCCGCTGCCAGTGCTGGACCGATTTTGACCGCCGACAGGAACAGTTGGGAATTCCAAGGCACCAAAGCTGCAACAACGCCAATCGGTTCGCGGCGCAGCCAGACCTCCATGTCGGGTTTGTCGATAGGCAGATGTGCGCCTTCAATCTTATCGGCAAGGCCTGCGTAATACCGATAGTACTCAGCCACATAGGCGATCTGGGCAGAGGTCTCTCGGATGATCTTGCCGGTGTCGCGCGTTTCCAGCTCTGCCAGTCTTCCTGCGTTGTCTGAAATCAGCTCTGCGAGTTTCAAGAGAAGCTTGCCGCGTGCCGAGGCCGTCAATCCTGCCCATTCTGGCGCGGAGAAAGCCGCGTCCGCGGCTTCCACTGCCGCATTCACGTCATCTGCGCGGGCCTCGGGCATTTTCGCCCAGACTTTGCCGTTTGCAGGATCGATGCTGTCGAACTGCGCGGACCCGTCAGAAAACGAACCGCCGATGTACTGCTGGAAATATTGCATCGTAGTTCCTTCAGGCAAACGCGGGCATGACGTCTTTGATGAAACGCCCAAGTGATGCTTTTTTACGATCAAAGCTCATGCCGCTATCGATCCAGAACGAATACTCATCATAGCCGAGCGCTTCATATGTTTTGATCCGTTCAATCGCATCTGGGGCCGTGGCGATGACATTGTCACGCCGCATCGCTTCCGGTGAATAGAAAGGATGAGCGGCAATCTCATCGTCGGTTAACGACGCGATCACGCCCTGCGAGACCGGGCGCTCGTTCTTGAACCATGCGCCGAAGTAGCAATAGAAGCGATTAAGCTCGTCCGAGGCCTGGACAATATCTGCGTCATCTTCGGCGATGTACGTGTGATTGAGCAGCATGATCTCTGGCCGTGGGATGTCAGGAAACTTTGCACAAGCGGCGTTGAACGTCTCCATCAGTTTTGTGATCTCGTCGTCCCCTTGCCAAAGCGGCGTCACCTGCACCTTGCAGCCGTTGGAGATTGCAAATTCGTGGCTGTTCGGATCACGAGCCGCAATCCAGATCGGTGGCCCGTCTTGCTGCATCGGCTTTGGGAGAGAGGTCGTCGCCGGGAAAGAATGATACGTGCCCTCCAGCGCGTAATCACCTTGCCAGAGGCCTTGCAAAGCGGGCACCAATTCTCGCATACGCTGCCCCGCATCCCACGCATCCATGCCCGGCACCATGCGTTCGTATTCGTAGTTGTAGGCCCCGCGCGCGATACCAAGATCAAGACGGCCGTCCACAATCACGTCGGCCATCGCAGCTTCACCGGCAAGTCGTATCGGGTGCCAAAACGGCGCGATGATCGTGCCAGTCCCAAGGCGGACGCTCTTTGTCTGCCGTGCAAGATCTACGAGGTTCAGAAACGGGTTGGGGGCGATCGTGAAGTCCATCCCATGATGCTCACCCGTCCAAACTGCGGACATGCCACCATCGTCTGCCATCTTTGCGAGCGCGACAAACTCCTCATACAATTGCCGCTGATCCTGGTCGGGAGAGGTTCTTTCCATATGCACGAATAATGAGAACCGCATCTGTCAAAGCCTCCTGTCAGACAATCGCGCGCACTTCGCCGCTGTTTTGATTTCCGTAATAGATGCCAAAGCTGCCGACCTTTGCCTCGGCAGTGAAACGCTCCAGCAGCGTCAAGGTGGCTGGGTCCGTCACATCATCCCAGCAGCCCGCCGAGAGCGGGACAAACGCACCCTTGGCCGGTGTTCCGTTAGCCGCCTGACACAGAAAGCAAAGGTGCTGACGTCGTCGGGCCGTGTCTTCGTATACGGAGTAAATGAAGCCCGGCTCTGCCGAGAGTTTCGTCTCAGAAAGTAGGCGCTGCAGAGTGGAAGACACCGTTTCATCTTTGCCAACGACACTCTCCGGCAGGGTGACCCCGCCAACGCCATCGCCCACGAGCAAGACGTGCCCGTCCCGTTCAATCAGAACTGAAACGACAAGGTCTGATTGTGTCGTCATCGCAGCTGTTGCGGCTGATGGCATAACATAGGCACCGCGCGCATAGCCCAAACCGGGAGCAGTGGTGCTGTCAAACGCCTTCACCTCTCCCAACAATATCGCATGATCGCCTGCATCGATGACCCGATACATCTTGCAGTCAAACCACGCTGACACGCCATCGATGATGGGTGCGCCATAAGGGCCATCGGACCAAGCAATATGCGCGAACCTGTCATCGGATGGCCGTGCAAACGTATTGGAAACAGTAACTTGCGTCTCTGCCAGCACGTTTACGGCGAACCCCGCTGCATTCACGAGACTTCCGTAATTCTGTGACGTGTTCGCAAGGCAGACAAGCACCAGGGGCGGGTCGAGTGAAACCGAGGTGAAGGAATTCGCGGTGAACCCGAGAGGCGCACCAGATTTTGTCCGTGCAGTGACGACTGTCACGCCTGTGATGAACGTACCAAAGGCAGTCCGCAAAGCGCGCGGGTCGAGTCCGGTCATTTTGACACCTCAGCAAACGCACTTTGTTTCATCCAGGTCTGCAGGTGCCGGTTGACGATTTCGGGCGCAGTCAGATTGACCATATGACGATGGCCGGGGATGCACACCGCTTTGCCGTTTTGCACGCGGAGCGCCATCTCTTGTGACATATCCGAGGTTGAGTTGGGGTCGTCGCCGCCGGTGATCGCCAAAAACGGACAGGCGATCTCGCGGTATCTTTCGGCATATGTGGCGTCACCTTGAGCGAACGCCGCATAGGCCGTCGCATACCCTGCCGCGTCGACCGCAGCCAACCACTCTGCCACGGTGTCTCGGGCTGCACGCTCGATCAGGCTGTCGCCGAACCAGCGGTTCAGTGGCGTTTCCAAATCAATCTTGCCCGCCCTGATCTGATCGGCCCGCACCTTGACCGCAGCGCGCGCCGCTGCGTCGCGTCGAAAGACCCCGTTCAGCAGGGCCACCCGCAGGGTAAGTTCGGGGTGTTCAACCGCAAACCCACCGGCGATCAGCGCGCCCATCGAATGACCAATCAGATTGACCGGACCAAGCGCAAGTTCTGTGACCGCATCGCGCAGCCAACCCACATAGTCTGGCAGTTCACTGGCCGCGGGCAGGCGCGCGCTTTCCCCATGTCCGGGCATATCAATGGCGAGCACCCGATAGAATCTCGACAGCGCCTCAATCTGCGGGGCCCAGGCCGCTGATTGCATACCAACACCATGGATCAGGACCACGGGGGGGCCGGACCCCACATCTCGAAAGCCGATCTGCAAACCACGCTTAGACAGCAGCCGGGTTTTCAACGTCATGTCCCAACTCCTTCAGGTCTTGATAGCGATCACCAATACGATGGTGGGGGCGTCCGCCAATCGATGCGCCAAGGGCAATCAAGATCTCATCCGCACCCGGCGCGTCGGCGACGCTTGTCTGGATCGTGAGATAATGGGATCGGCGCCCACCGTCGTTCTTGTCCATCAACGGGATCATTAACGGCGCATTCGCCGGTCCGCGTGTGTTGCAGAAGGACAGATAAGACTTCGCGCCAACAGCATTTCGGTAGTGGTTCCCAAAGTGCAACGTGTGGATCAGGGCAGACGCATGCTCGACCTCACCATTCATCCCGACAATGGCGGCTTTTCCATATCCTTCGACGGCGTCGCCGCCACCGCTGGCCGCAAGGATCATCTCGGTCAGCATCTCTCCAAGTGGTGGAGCACAGTCGCGGATCGCGGGCGACAGGTCCTCGACAAACCCTTGTCCGGCCCAGGGGTTCCGAATGACCGCCATCGCCGCAATCAGCGTCAAAGGTGTGCTCGCCACTTTGCCACCTTCAATGAATGTCGTCTCAACATGTGTGAGCGTTTTGCGAATCTCGGCAGGCATAGGTGGTCCTTCTCATGGGTCGCTCAAGCATCGTATGATGGTATACCATATGTCAATATTATTGCTGGCGGCGAGCTTGTCCGCTAGTCTGCATCCCATGCCTGATGACAAACACGTCCTGCCAAAGATCGAACGCGCCCCGCAGACACTGCGAGACATCGTGCAAACGCGCATGCGAGAGGCCATTATCGGTGGGCGCTTTGCGCCCGGCGAACGCCTCATTGAACGACCGTTGTGTGAGCAATTGGGCGTCAGCCGCACAGTCGTCCGCGAAACCATCCGGTATCTTGAGGCGGAGGGGCTGGTTGAGATCGTTCCGAACAAAGGACCAATCGTTGCCACGCTCGACTGGCACCAGGCGAAACAAATTTACGATATCCGCTTGCAACTGGAAGGGGCCGCAGCGTCAGAATGTGCGCTTAGGCAGGGCGCGGATTTTGCAGGACAGCTTTCCGCGGCTGTGGACGGCGTGCAAGCCCGAAAGAACGATATGGCCTGGAGTGACTTTCTCCAAGCGACAACACATTTCTATGAGCTGATTTTCACGGAAGCTGGACACGACATTGCATGGGAGGTGGTCCAGCGTTTGAACGGACGGATCAGCCGGCTGCGCGCGATGACGGTCGCTGAGACCGACAGAGATCAACCAGGGATGAGCCACATCATCGCCATTCGTGACGCGATCATCAGCGGCAATCCAGAAGCGGCGCGCAAGGCCGTCGCCGCTCATATCTCGGACGCTGCGGCAATTGCAGAAAGGTATCTGGCCGGAAAGGAGACGCGGGATGCCTAAAGGCTATTGGATCGCGTTTGTTACGGTGACTGACGCCGAAAAATACAAAGGTTATCAAGCCAGTGCCCCGGCGGTCTTTGAAAAATTCGGCGCCCGTTTTCTGGCGCGTGGCGGTGATGCAGCGACGCTTGAGGGCCAAGGCTATGCCCGTCATGTCGTCATCGAATTCGCAAGCAAGGCTGACGCACTCGCATGTTATCACTCACCCGAGTACCAAGCCGCCCGCGCACTGCGCGACGGCGCATGTGACGCAGAAATTGCGATCGTAGAAGGGCTTTAGTTGCGCGACCTCTGAGGCAAACGCCTCCAATGTGCCGGGCAACGTGGCCAAATCCGCATAATCAGACTTATGTTGAGTTTCTGTTGAGGTTGATAGCTTTGGACTCTTTGCGACGTTGCATATGGGCCGGGGACCATCGTTCGCAACTTTGCGAGGCGCCCAAAAGGTCCGAGAGATGCTGCAACTAATCAATCCCCAAAACCCCGCAAGGCGCAGGGCATGAAAATGCCCTGCGCCACAATTTACCGCCCCCCGGCTTTGCCAGGCACGATCATCCGCTTGGCGGCACGTGGTGGCGTTTTCACGCGCAAGTCGCGCGGTGGCTTGCGTTTCGCCTTAGGCGGTTTCGCAGGTTTCGGTGTGTCCTGCACAGCAGGAAGCGCCCACCCGAGGGTGGTTTTTGGTGGTTGAAAGGGCATGATGCACCTCATGACAAAAGGAAACTGAGGTCACGCACAGACGCGACCGCGATTGCCCATGTGGGCTAGCGTCGTTTGTCCATTGTCAGGGTCCTCCGCGAGAGAGTTTTCATGCGCAATCTGCCTGTCCAGGTCAGTGCGCGGCGGGATCAGTTCAGGCGCTGGTCCATAGGTCTCGACTCCTCTGCGAATAAACGAAGCATCACAGACTGTCGTCAATCTGTCAAATATCGCGGCTTCAGACCGCTTAGCTTGCCTTGATCGGATAGCGGTCAGCCTCGGCAAACACGTCGATCACGCGCGTCCCAGCTGTGATCTTTGCACCATGTTCGACACCCGCAGGGATCGAATAGCTGTCCCCTGCCCGGCAAACACGTGTCTGACCGTTCATGGTGAGTTCGATTTCGCCTTCCACCACAGTTCCCCACTGCGCACCATGCGCATGCGGCGGCAGATCCATATCCTTGAGAAACGTGAAAAACGCGACAAGCCCGGCTTCTGAACGGATGACCGCCGTCTGAACCACATCATCGGGGAACGGCACATCAAGGCTCGGGAAGGCCGTGATAAAATCTGGATACGACATTGTACGGTCCTCTCTCATTCGGTTTTCAACCCACGTTCGCAGAGCCAAGACCGCTATTCAATCTGGTCAAAAAGCTACTGCTGGCGAACGAACCGAGCGAAAGTTGCTCGAAAAACAGGCAGGTCTCAATAATTACAACCAAAGATGCCTACAGATCGCGCACTTGCTGCGTCGCAGCATGAATTTCGGCACTTTCTTGCAAGAGGATTTGACGGAACGAGGGACGGACCCCACCTTAAGTTCATAAGGCAATCGCCTATACTCTCCATGTCCTCCCCGGACACAATAAAGACCGCTCGCTTTTGTCGCACTCTTCCTCCCTCCCTGTGCACGAAGGCGGGCGGTTCTGATTTTCAGACATGCGTGACGATGTTAGCGGAAGATCCCCGATCCGCCCGTTTGATTGATGCTGCGGCGTGGTGTCGATGGTGCTGGCGCGGGCGCAGGTGCGGGGGCCGGCGTCGCTGCGGGCCGCGTCTGACGCGCAGGCGCCGCCGCCTGACGTGGCGCGGCTGGCTGCGCGCGTTGTACAGGTTGCGCCACAACCACATCCGGACAGCGGACACCATTGGCCGCAACAACATCACGGAAGGCTGCGAGCGTTGGAGCCGATCCGCCCTCCGCATTCGCCGCAGTGTAAAAGGCCGCCAAAGCCCGCTCAGATCCCGGACCCCACGCCCCATCAATACCCGAGGTATAGCAGTTCAACCGGGCCAGCTCGACCTGAAGGGCACGATTGATTTCGGCGGCAGGTGGATCGAATGCACCAGTCTCCACAAGACCTGCAAACAAGGCCTCATCCTGCGCACGAAGGTCTTCACGGGCTGCGATGTCGTCGGATGAGAAAACGTCTCCAGCCACCGGGGCCTCCGGGACATCAGGCGCTTCGGTAATTGCGTCAACGACAAACCCAACGAGAATGGAGGGCGCAGGAAAGCCATCGCCCCCGGTCGCAGGCGTATCCGGCGGTGGCTGCGTTACGACCTGTGCGCCGGATGAAACGGCGGGCGCCACTGGCCGCACGACGGTCTCGGTGACTGTTGGCCTGACCGGCGCAATCACCTGAACGGTATCGGTTGCGACGCGCACGGGTGCCACCACGACAGGCCCGGTCTCAGCGACATCCACAACAATACCCGCTTCTCGCCAGAGGCTGATCATGCGGGCGCGCGCTTCGGGCGACAATGTATCCAACAATGCATAATCCGCCGCCGACAGACGGACATCACTCGCCGCTTGCCGAAACACGTAGGGCTCTTCCAGCGTTGATGAGATGTTGAGCCCGCTATCGCTGAGCCATTGATCCGTCCGCAGACCAGGAACCAACAGCCATTCCTGCAAGGTCGCCGCGACATCTCCGGCGCAATCAATGTCGGGTGCAACGTGCAGAATATTGATCGGTAAATCAGTGACTTCCGCAGCACCACAATCTGCAACGAAGACAAAACGTGGCGCGTGCGTTGACGCAAATTCCGCGATATCGACTGCTACGCCATCCGTGTAGACAACCGCCGGGCCAGCATGGCGCGCTGCAGCCAAAATTGCTGCGTCTCGTGCGGCGTCATCGGGGCTATCAAAGCGTGTCACATCAAAGCCGAGGCCCAAAAGGACCTCCGACATTGCAATGGCGTCAGCGGCATTTTCGGCTCCGTCAGAAAAGACAACAGCCGTCTTCGGCGCAGCCCAAGCAGAGCTCGCCAGAAGTCCAGCAATTGCTGTCCCATTCAGCAGCGACTTCACCACTGATCTCACCGTTACCACCATCCTTTGCGCTCCATCGGGCACATTTGAACCGAATACGACACCAAACCGTCCGCTCTACGCGACATGACCACGCCAAAGCCACAATTCTGCCAAGCTATGTTGCCAGCTTGTGGACAATACGGTCCGACCGTCCTGATACCCTGTGTTACCTGCTTTTGAGGTTCCGATGCGCACCAGATTGATCCCCGCTTTGCTGACCGCCACTGCCGTTTCAGTGGCATCTATAACACCCGTCTTTGCCCAGAATGAGGCGGAAGAGTTCTTTTTAGAGTTGAATTCAGCGGCTGATACGGCCGCCAGCGACTGCCGGTTGACCTATGTTGCCACCAACCGCACCAGCACCGGCCTTGATGCGGCGTCTTACGAAGTGGCCGTGTTTGATGGCAATGGCATTGTGAGCCGGATCCTCGTTTTGGCCTTTGGCGCGCTGCCTGAAGGCAAGACCCGTGTGGTGCAGTTTGACATCGCTGGACAGACTTGTGCGGACACCTCCCGCATTGTCGTGAACGATGTGGCGTCCTGCACGCCGAGCGATCCGGCAGGTGGTGCAGATGTGTGTATGTCCCAGCTCGCGACGTCATCGCGCGCGGCGATCCAGTTTGGTTTGTAAAAGGTAACACTCAATGACCGCACCCGATTTGTCGACGATGAACCTGCCATCTTTGATGGTCTTCACCGCCCTTGCGATCATGTCCGTTTTGGCGGTTACGGTGACATTCTATAAGACGTTGCAGTTCAACCGCCTCGGCGTTGGCCAATTCGGCGACGCTGAAGGGATCCTGCAAACCTGGTTGGGTGGCGAAGCCGACGCAGCCATGCGCCGTGCAGGCGAGCGCCGGTTTGTCTTGGCGCGCGTGCTGCAAGCCGTCTTCTCGGGCCTGCGCGCCAAACCGGGTACTCCCAACTTTGCCGAAGAACTGGGCCGTCAGACTGCAATGACAGAGCTGACGCAAATGTCGCGGCGCATGCGGATTCTTGAGGTGATTGTCCAAGGCGCCCCGATGCTTGGCCTGCTGGGCACGGTAATCGGGATGATTGACGCCTTCTCCACATTAGCTGCCGCTGACGGCACCGTTGATCCGACACTGCTCGCCGGTGGGATCTGGACCGCCCTGACAACAACCGCCGCAGGACTGGCCATTGCGCTCGTGACGTATTTCGCGGCCACTTGGCTTGAAGGGCGGATCGACCATGAACGACAAGCGATGGAAACCCTGATCTCTGCGGCGATCCACGGGCGCGTGGATGCAGAGGCAGCAGCATAGGCCATAGGTGATGGCAACCGTTGCCCCCAAATTCACGCTTCCGCAAGAACCGCGCCGGTACAAATTTGTGCTGACACCGCTGGCGGATGCCATGTTTCAGCTGCTGATCTTCTTTATGTTGTCGAGCAGCCTGGCGCCTTATGCGCTCATGACAATTCGTAGCAGTACCGCGCCAGAAACCTTCGCGAATACCGGCCCAACCGAACAAGACACCACAGCCACAGCAACAGGTGACGTCGCGATCTGGAGCGTATCAGCGGAAGGGCTGCGCATCAGCGGCCAGTCTTTTGGGTATGACACACTCTCGGACCTCGCTTCTGCAATCGCAGGCACCGACACATCTGTTGTCCTGATCGTCCGCGAAAGTGCTGTCGTCCAAGACCTCGCCCGTGTTGTTGAGGCCTTGACCGCAGCCGGCGTCAGCAACGTGCAAATCGCGGGGCAAACATCATGATCCGCGCCCTCCCCACGCCGCGCAAACCGATCAAGATGGACGTCTCACTCGCCATCGTGAACATTGTGCTTTTGCTGATCCTGTTCTTTCTGGCAACCGGCCAGCTCTTGAACCCGCCGACCAGCGACGTGGACCTCGCAGAAACGCGCGAGCTTCCTCTTGATGCTCTCCCCTCCCCCATTCTGGTTGTCAGCGGCGAAACATGGGAGCTTGATGGCGCCCCGGTCGCCCCTGATCTGATTGATGTGGCACTCGCGGACCTTCCACAGCCGGTGGTGCTTCACGTTCTGATCGCACGGGATGCACCGGCTGGCGGCCTTCTCGAAGTGATGAACACGCCCGGTCTGGAAGACACCGAACTGCGGCTTGTGACTTTGCGCAAATCGGACGTGCCGGGATGATCGTCGTCCACGAAAAGCCACTTCATTGGGTTGAGGCCTTTGGCCTTTCGGCCCTGTTGCACGTGGGCTTGACGTTCATTGTTTTCACATCCGTCGTCGATGTGGGCACACTGTTCGATACCGAAAGGCCAGTGGCTGAAGACGTGCAGATCACGTCGCTTTCCGTCGATATCGATACCGTTTTTAGCCCAGACATTGGCTCAGGCGATGCCAACGGCGCCGGCGCAAACGACCTCGCGCCGGTCGAGCCAGAGCTGATCGAAGTTCCCGCCGCTGTTGTCACAGAAACGCTGTCACCAGAAGCCACTGCGCCAGAAGTCGCAGAGGCCGTTGCCGTGGCTGCGACCACAGCCGACGCGCAAGCCGCTGCGGAAACGCTCGACACAATTCAAGCAGCGGTCGCGCCCGTCACACTCAGTCCGTTGCGCCCGCAGAACCCTGTTGCAGCGCTGGTCGCTGCGCCCACCGTCGACGTGGCCCAGCCCGTTGCACGCACGCCAAGCACCTCGCCCGCACCTACTGCGCTGGCGCTCCAGCCAACCGCGCCTGTCAGCACAGCGACAACGCAAGCCGCCGACGTCACGCCCTTTGAAAACGTTGCAGCCGCGGCACCACCGCCGCTCCCCGCTGCACCGACACCGACGGACACAGACCCGCTTGCCGAAGAACTGATCACCCGGATCCGCGACTCCGTGGCGGCCACCTGTCTGATTGCTGTCCCGCAACAAGCCAACGGCGGGGTCTCGCTGCAGGTTTACGCAGCCGACGAAGCGGCTGTCGGACCGTATGTTGATGAAATCCTGACAGGATTGTCCCCACGGCCACCGCTTTCGACGGCACTTATTGACCAGCGCCAATGCGCCGCCCTCGACTACATCCGCAACACGGTTGGGTACCCGACCGGACCGATGGCGCTCGGCCTGGACGCCACGCGTATTGAGAGCGGGACAGAGTTGACCGGTCGCCTGTCCGGCACGGGTGGTCGCAACATCACCCTCCTGCTGATCGACGATAACGGTGTGACGCAAGACCTGGGCAACTACCTGACGGTTGGCGTGAATACCGCCCGCTTTGCAGCACCGCTGCGCCGTGCTGGACCCGCAAGGGACACGCGGCAGCTTCTCGTTGCGATTGGCACGGCCACGCGGCCAGCATCGTCGTCGCGGCAGAACGGGCGGTTGGCGGAGGATTACTTCGGCGCATTAACCGAAGAGGTTGCGGAACGGGCCACCATCACCATCGCACCTTTTGACGTTCGTTAGGCCACGGGGCGCGACACACTGATGTCTCCCATGTCTCGCGAATCCCCGCATGCAGGCGTACCTTGAATCTACCTATTGATAGGTATACTTCATGAACCAGATGAGTACCGCGGAATAAAGGCCCATAATCATGCAAACAGAGACGCTGATCGTGGGCGGCGGCCTCGCCGGTCTGGCACTTGCAGATCACCTGCACCGGGCCGGGAAACCCTTTCATCTCATTGAAGCGCAAGACCGCCTTGGCGGGCGTATCCTCTCTGAGTACCACAATGGCAGCGCCTTTGACCTTGGTCCTGCCTGGTTTTGGCCCGGCCAGCCGCGCATGGCCGCACTGACCCGCCGTTTTGCACTACAAGTATTTGAACAGTTCGCGACAGGCGACATGATGTTCCAAGAGCAAAGCGGGGCCGTTCACCGCACGCAGAACCAGGCGGCGATGCAAGGCTCCTACCGCGTCGACGGGGGCATGGCGGCGCTCGTTGACGCGCTTGCAACGGAACTACCCTCTCAGGCGCTTCAGAAAGGGGCAAAAGTCACCACCTTGCAGCGCACGAATACGGGTGTGGACGCACTGCTGAGCAACGGCGGCAGGATCAACGCAGCGAGGGTTATTCTTGCGCTACCGCCGCGCGTTGCCGATGCCACCCTTCAGTTTAACCCACCGCTCACCGACGAAACCACCACCGCCATGCGCGGTATTCCGACTTGGATGGCAGGACAGGCAAAGATCGTCGCCGTTTACGACAAACCCTACTGGCGCGACGCGGGGCTTTCTGGCGACGCCATGAGTTATCGCGGGCCGATGGTCGAAATCCATGACGCGTCGCCATTTGCAGGCCCGCCCTACGCGCTTTTTGGATTTGTCGGTGTTCCGAGCCACGTTCGCGTTTCGCAAAGAGACGAGGTGCTGTCTCTTGCAATCGACCAACTTGCGGCATTGTTTGGTCCAGAACTGGCGCATCCGCTCGGGACATACTTTCAGGATTGGGCAACACTTCCTGAGATTGCAACGACCGCTGACCATGCCCCGCTTGGCGCACATCCTCGTTACGGGCGCCCGACGGCCTTAGGAAATCTGTGGGACGGCCACCTTCATATGGCCTCGACCGAAATGGGGCCAGGTTTCGGCGGGTATCTTGAGGGGGCGTTGGAGGCGGCCGAGGATATGGCGCATCTGCTTGCCCGATAACGTCGGCCAAGCGGGCGATTTCCCGTTCACTCTTAAAATGTTGTCCAGAACCAATTCCGTTAAGGTGAGATTACTTTTCCAGAGGCATCGCATAGGGGCGCTGCCCCCGCCCTGCGGGCTCCCCCGAGGTATTTGGCGCAAGAAGAAATTGAAGAGCGTCTGACGCCGTTGTTTGTATGGGATTATGATCTCACAGACGGCGTCCAATCCTCTTCCGCTTTGGGTCGCTTTTCGAAATGAGTACGGGTGCAGACAAACTGCCCCTCGACAAACGTCGTCATCTCCCCTAATAAACGAATGAACAGTCATTCATTTCTGAGTCGCATGGCCGAGGAACACGCCACCAAACAATTCATCCGCAACGCCGCGCGGCGGTTGTTTGCGGAGCGTGGCTACAACGCCGTCTCCATGCGCGATATTGCGGGTGCGATCGGCAAGCAGCCGGGTGGCATCTACAACCACTTCCCCTCCAAACAAACGATCCTCGTCGATCTGATGGAGGAGAACCTGACGCGCGCGCATGCCGCTGCCATCGCCCCCCTGCCCGACACCGACCCTGTCGCGCGGCTCGAGGCCTTCGTACGCGGACACGTCAAACACAACATCGAAAACCCTGACGATATCTTCATCGCTTACATGGAACTGCGCAGCCTTGAAGCAGAGGGCGCGGCGCAGATCATGTCCAAGCGAAACGCCTATGAGGCGGCCTTGCGTGCGATCCTTCGCGACGGTCAAAAGTCCGGCGCCTTCACCTTCGCCGATCCCGCCATTCACGCACGCGCGATCCTGTCGATGCTGGGCGGTGTGACCGTCTGGTACCGTGATACTGGCGCGCAGTCCCCTGCCGTCGTTGCTGAAAATTACGTGCAAGCTGTGCTGCAAAGCGTCGGCGTTCCTTACTCTGCTCCCACGAAAGGCCAATGACATGTTTCTCGCCTCGATGACTTTTGACCTCGGTGAAGACGTAAATGCGTTGCGTGACATGGTGCACCGCTGGGCACAGGACCGGGTGAAGCCGCTGGCCGCCGAACTCGACCAGAAGAACGTATTCCCGGCAGAGCTGTGGGAAGAGATGGGCGAATTGGGCCTACTCGGCATCACCGTCCCCGAAGACGACGGCGGCGCGGGTATGGGCTACCTCGCCCACGTCATCGCGGTTGAGGAAATCGCGCGTGCCTCCGCCTCCGTTTCCCTCTCTTATGGCGCGCATTCGAACCTCTGCGTGAACCAGATCAACCTCAACGGCACACCGGATCAAAGGGCACGCTACCTGCCTGACCTGATCTCTGGCAAAAGCATCGGCGCGCTTGCGATGTCCGAAACCAGCGCAGGCTCTGATGTGGTCAGCATGAAATTGCGGGCTGAGAAGAAGAACGACAAGTTCGTCCTTAACGGCAACAAGTTCTGGATCACCAACGGCGGCGAAGCCAATACGCTGGTCGTCTACGCAAAGACCGACGCCGACGCTGGCTCCAAAGGTATCACCGCTTTCCTCATTGAAAAATCCATGCCCGGCTTCAGCCAGTCGAACCACTTCGACAAATTGGGCATGCGTGGGTCCAACACTGTGGAGCTCATTTTTGAGGACGTCGAAGTCCCTTACGAAAACATCCTCGGCGAGGAAGGTCGCGGTGTGCAGGTCCTCATGTCCGGCCTCGACTACGAACGTGTTGTGCTCGCAGGCATCGGCACCGGCATCATGGCCGCATGCCTCGATGAAATCATGCCCTACATGGCCGAACGCAAACAGTTCGGCCAACCCATCGGCAACTTCCAACTGATGCAGGGCAAGATCGCGGATATGTATACCAAACTGAACTCCGCCCGCGCTTACGTCTACGAAGTCGCCAAGGCCTGCGACCGCGGCGAGGTCACCCGCCAGGACGCTGCGGGATGCGTGCTTTACGCTTCGGAAGAAGCGATGACCGTGGCCCACCAGGCCGTGCAGGCAATGGGCGGCGCTGGTTTCATGAACGACACCCCCGTCAGCCGCATCTTCCGCGACGCCAAGCTGATGGAGATCGGCGCAGGCACCTCCGAGATCCGCCGCATGCTGATCGGACGCGAATTGATGGCGGCGATGGCATGATCCGCGCACTGGCAATCATCGCGCTCGCATCCCCTGCAGCGGCGCAGTCCATTCCCGTCGACGCACATCGGATCGACCGCTGCCTTGGCGTGATGGACCACCCAATGTCATGCGTCGGCGTCGCGGCTGACGAATGTATTGCGGAAAACGGCAACGGCCCCAACGTGATCGTCGCGGCTTGCCACTTTGGCGAGTCCGACTTTTGGGACGCGGCACTGAATGACGTTTATGCAGACGTCTTGGCCTTGGCCGCCGACCGTGAAACTGATGACCTTGGCTACACTCCCGGCGCACTCACAAACGCACTCCGCGACATGCAACGCAAATGGATCGATTTTCGTGACGCCACTTGCGCCCATGCCGTTGAACTTGCCAAGCCGTTTGGCTCCGCAGCTGGTGCTGCCGAGGCCGAATGCGTGTCCTACCAAACCGCACAGCAGTACTTTGCGCTGCGTGGCATCTGGCACGACTACCGGCAACGATAAGGGCTAGCATATGACAACCCTCACCTCCCAAATCTCCCCCCGCTCCGACACCTTCCGCGCGAACCAATCCGCGCACGAAGCTGCCCTCGCAGAGATCCAATCCGCCGCCGACCACGCCATGGCAGGCGGTGGCGAAAAAGCACGCGAACGCCACCTCTCACGCGGCAAACTCCTCCCCCGCGACCGCATCGCGGCCCTCCTCGACCCCGGCTCGCCCTTTCTTGAGGTTGGTCTCTTCGGCGCCCACAACCTCTATGACAACGCCTGCCCCGCCGCCGGAGCCATCGCCGGCGTCGGCCAGGTACAAGGCCGGGACGTGATGATCGTCTGCAATGACGCCACGGTGAAAGGCGGCACCTATTTTCCGATGACCGTCAAAAAGCACCTGCGCGCGCAGGAGATTGC
>JAHDEX010000104.1 GCA_020628545.1 Paracoccaceae bacterium
CATCTCACGTCCGTCACCACATTGGCCGACTTGCTGCGCGAGGAGCAGAATTACGACACGCTTCAGGCGGGGTTAGAGACCAGCTGGAAACTAGCGAAAGACGCCGAGAAGCGACTGAAAGAGAGTTAGACGCGAGAGATAGCCACCGCAGCGCCGGACATTCGCTTTGATCTAACTGCAAATGTTGGCGTGGTTCGAGGGTCTGCAGTGGGAATCTTAGATTCGTTCTGCAGCAATTCACCACACGTCTGCGATTTCTTTGCTGGGTGCGTAGCGGATAAACCGGAACTTCATGTAGAATGCAGCGAAGAGCTCGAAAGAGCCCAAAGTGCAGAATGCTGCGATTAGGACGAATAGGCGAAGCAAATTCAAAGCTGCCTTTGAGAAGTGCGCGTCCGCTTGGCGCCACCTAGCCTTAGAGAGGAGGTTCGTGGTGGTTTCTGGTGGAACCTGATGCCGCCAAAGACGCGAGAAAGCCAGCAATCGCATCCACTGCAGCATTCATGTCCGCAGCGTTTGCGTGTTCATCGGGGCGGTGGCTAAGGCCGTGCTTGCAACGCACAAAGAGCATCGCAATGGGGCACAGATCAGACATTGCCGAGGCATCATGAGTCGCCCCGGACGGTAGTGTGATCAGCGGGAACCCAGCGTGTTGGACGGCACCGGCCAAGGTTTCTGACAAGTCGATGTCGCAGGCAACGGCTGGCTGCACATAGGTTTGTTCCATCTCAAAGGCGAGACCACTATCGCGGGCGATCTGCGCGCCAAGGACGCGAATTTGGTCGGTGAAGTCTTGGCGTGCCTCGTCCGAGATCGAGCGGACCTCAAGCGGGAAATCTGCGGTTTCGGGAATGGCGTTGACCGCATTGGGCTGGACAGAAATGGCCCCGACGGTTGCGCGGACCGTGTTAGTGGCTTTGGCCGTATCCGCGACTGACGCAATGAGGCGGGACGCGGCAACGAGAGCGTCGCGGCGGTCTGCCATTGGAACTGTGCCGGCGTGGCCTGTCCGACCGACAAAGCGCACGTTGTTGCGTTCAATTCCGCAGATTCCGGTGACAACGCCAAGGGGGGCGTCGTGGGTCTCCAACACCGGCCCTTGCTCGATGTGGGTTTCAAGATAGCCAAGGATGTCAGCTGGATTGCGGGCAAGTCGGTCAAGCTGCGGTGGGTCTTCACCAAATTCGGTAATGGCTGCGCGCAGCGTCACGCCGTCCTGATCTGCAAGGTCCAGAACGCTATTATCGTATGTTCCCGCCAAGGCGCGCGGTCCCAGCAAGGCCGTCGGAAATCGCACGCCCTCCTCATCTGCGAAAGCGAGGATCTCGACGGAGAAAGGAAGCGTCTCGCCGTCGCTGTGCAGCTTTTCCAAGGCGAGGCAGGGTAGCAAAACGCCCATGATCCCGTCATAGCGCCCGCCGTTTGGCACTGAGTCCTGATGGGATCCGATCAAAAGTGTTTTGCTGCCGACTGGCCCCTCAAGCCGCCCGACCAGAGTGGCGGCGGCGTCCATGTGAACCTCCAGCCCAGCGGCCGTCATCCAGTGTCGGATATGGTTCAGGGCCAAGCGGTGTTCAGGTGTGAACGGCAGGCGCGTAACGCCCGCGCCTGTTGCTGAACAGCTGGCAATCTCACTCAGGCGGGTTTGGGCGATTTCACCGAGGGTCATAGGCAGTCCAAATTTGTTATGATAAATTATCAGCTACACAACACCAGAACCCTCGTCTAGAAATTTATCATGACCAAAAGCTCCACGCAGCCATCCAGCCCGAAAATCACGGACGCTCCACGCGCGCAGAAGCGATCCCGACCGGTTCAAGTGGCGGATCAGATTAAGCGTTGGGTCGTCGAGCGCGACTTGCGAAAAGGTGACAAGCTGCCCAACGAGGCGGCGATGATTGCGCAGTTCGGGGTGTCCAAAGGCACAGTGCGCGAGGCGATGCGCATTCTCGAAGCGCAAGGTTTGATCGTGACCAAGACGGGCCCCGGTGGCGGCAGTTTGGTTGGCGAGGTGAGCAAAGATCGCGCGATGTCGCTGCTTGGCAATTACTTCTATTTCAAGGACTTGTCGCTTTCCGACATCTATGAGCTGCGCAAATTGCTGGAGCCGGCTTTGGTGGCCAAACTGGCCGGAACTTTGGATGAGGGCACGCTGACGGAATTGCGGGACATGGCGCACCAGTATCCCGAGCCCGCGCAGACACCCGAAGAGGAGAAGGAACAGCACATCTCGTCGCTGTTGTTTCATGCAAGGCTGGCCGATGCAGCCGACAATGAGTTGCTGGGGTTTGTGATCTCTTTCATGGCGCGCATCCTATCGGATTTGACCGTTTATCGCCGCCTGTATGCCACCCCCAACGAAGAGCTGTGGGAACGGGGCCGACGGCACCAGATCGACCTTGTTGAGGCTTTGGCCAGTGGCGACGGAGACCGCGCACATGCGATCATGACCTCTCATATGGAGGGGGCCGAGCGGATGATGAACCAGCAGGAAATGCGGATCACGCGTGAGTTTATGGCCGAGTAAGGGCCTCTAGGTCGCGATGCTGTCGGTTTGGTGGGGGGCGCGATTGCGGTCTGCATGAACAGGGGCTTCGTTAAGCCAGTTCGAGTAAGGGGGCTGACTGACCTTTCTTGCCAGTGTGGCGAGGTCATCAAGCGGCGTGGTGCTGTGATCAATCCGCAAATCAATCGGAGGGGCGGTCGGGCTGAGCACCAAGAGCGCCGCTGATTGTAGCCCGCGCACATCGGAACCAGCAGCTTGCGCGGCACGCAGTGCTGCAATGAGCTTTTGCGGGGCGCTGCCGGTTTCCGTGTCGTAGCCCGCGACCAATGCCTCCAGCACTTTGCGGGATTTTATCATGTTGCCCGCGACGACCAGATTCGGCGCCGCAATTGTATCGGCATAGGGGACACTCGCCTCTCCGGTGAAGCCAGCCGTGCCGCCTGAGCGGTCCAAAACCGCCAGCTGGCGATGAGCGCGTCCGGTGTCGGCATCCGCAAGATGCGCAACCACATCCGCCGCCCTCTCCCCCGCATACAACCGACGCATGGCATCGTCGCGCCAGAAGGTGCTGGGTGCCGTTCCCTGGGACGCGCAGAGGCCTGATTCGATATCACCGCGTAGAACCCACCCCCCCACACAGAGGCTGCCTGTGGCGGCTGCCCCTGCGTAAACGCCTGTTTTTTCGTCATATGTCAGAATGGAAAACGTCATGACGCGACCTCTAGCACAATTTCCTTGTATTTATCATGAGAATTTGTCCAAATACAATTAATCATGATAAATATGATCAAACAGAGAGGATACGCCATGACCTTCCTAAACCTTCCCCGTCGCGCCCTGTTGGCTGCAACCGCAGCAACCGCGCTGGCCCTGTCTGTGGGTGGAGCTGCCGCGCAGACACCTGAGAATGTGCTCATCGTTGGCCAGATCGCAGAGCCGCAGGCGCTGGACCCCGCAGCGGTCACGGCCGTCAACGACTTCCGCATCCTGATGAACATGTATGACGGCTTGGTGCGCTATAAGGACGGCACGCTTGAGGTCGAACCCGCGCTGGCCACCGACTGGACTATTTCCGAGGATGGCACCGTCTACACCTTCACCCTGCGCGAAGGCGTGACCTTCCATGATGGCAGCGCATTTGATGCCGAAGCAGTGAAGTTCAACTTCGATCGGATGTTGGACGAGGCGCACCCCTACCACGACACTGGCCCGTTCCCGCTAGCGTTCTTCTTTTCCTCTGTCGAAAGCGTGGATGTGATTGATCCGCAGACGGTTCAGTTCACGTTGAACGGGCCCTATGCGCCGTTCCTGTCCAATTTGGCCTATCCCACGGGGCTCATCGTGTCGCCCTCTGCAGTGATGGAACATGGCGCGGATTTCGGGCGCAATCCGTCGGGCACCGGTGCCTTTACCTTCGGAGAATGGCGCAGCAACGAGGCTGTCGTCGTGCAGGCCAACCCCGACTACTGGGACGGTGCGCCGGAGCTTGAAACCGTCGTCTTCCGCCCGATTACCGACGCCAATACCCGCACGGCTGAAATGCTGGCAGGCGGCATTGATCTGATGGTCGAAGTGCCGCCCGTGGCGCTCAGCGAGTTTCAGGGCGATGCCTATACGGTGCACGAACAGGCTGGCCCTCACGTTTGGTTCTTGATCCTGAACGCGAAAGAAGGCCCCTTTGCGGATGTCCGCGTCCGTCAGGCGGCGAATTATGCGATCAACCAGGACGCGATCGTGAATGATGTGCTGGAAGGCACTGCCGAGGTCGCAGCAGGCCCGACGCCGCCCGCCTTTGCATGGGCCTACAACCCTGATCTGGAACCCTACCCCTATGATCCTGACCGTGCCCGCGAACTGCTGGCCGAGGCGGGAGCCGAGGGCGCAGAGCTGACGTTCTATGTGACCGAAGGCGGGTCCGGCATGCTTGATCCCGTTGCCATGGGCACCGCCATTCAGGCCGATCTGGAGGCCGTGGGCCTTGATGTCACCATCGAGACCTATGAGTGGAACACCTTCCTTGGAAACGTGAACCCCGGCCTTGAGGGCAAAGCGGACATGGCAGAAATGGCGTGGATGACCAACGATCCTGACACTCTGCCCTTCCTTGCCCTGCGCACCGAAGCATGGCCCGACAAGGGTGGGTTCAACTCCGGCTACTATTCCAACCCCGAAGTGGATGTGTTGCTGGATGCCGCCCGCGTCGAGACGGATCAGGACGAACGTGCACGCCTCTATCAAGAGATGCAGGTGATCGTACAGGAAGACGCGCCATGGGTCTTTGTGGCAAACTGGAAGCAGAACGCGGTAACGTCTGATCGCGTCGGTGGATTCTCCCTGCAGCCATCCTTCTTCCTGCTGCTCGATGATGTGACCAAGAACTAAGCGACAGGTGCGGCCCCGGGCATCGGGGCCGCGCCGTCTCGGCGGAGAGAGCCCATGACCGGATACATCATCAAACGGCTCCTCTCGGCCATTCCAGTGCTCCTGGGCATCAGCGTGATCGTTTTTCTGATCATGGCGATGATCCCCGGTGATCCTGCAACAGCGATCCTTGGGTCTTATGCCACCCCCGAAAATGTTGAGAAACTGAACCGTGATCTGGGTTTGGATCAGGGTCTGGTGCCACGCTACTTCATTTGGTTGGGCAACATGCTGCAGGGCGATTTCGGGCGCAGCTTTGCGCTGAACCGTCCGGTGTTGGACGAGGTATTGGACCGCTTCGGGGCGACGTTGATCCTTGCGGGGACGTCTTTCGTGTTGTGTTCGCTTCTCGGCATTGCGGCGGGCGTGATTTCAGCGGCGCGCCAGTATGGCGTCGCCGACAAGGCCATCACCTTTGTGGTGCTCTTGGGCATTTCGATACCCTCGTTCTTCCTTGGCATGATGATGATCCTGATCTTTGCCGTGCAACTGAAATGGTTTCCAGTATCGGGCATGTGGCCGATTTACGGGGATCGCAGTTTATGGGTGTTGATGGATCATCTGACCATGCCCGCGATTGCCTTGGCGGTGGTGGCGACTGGTGTCATTGCACGGCTGGCCCGCTCGGCCATGCTCGAGGTGCTGCGGCAGGATTTCATCCGCACGGCGCGGGCCAAGGGCGTGCATGAACGCCGCGTGATCTGGCGCCATGCCTTACGTGCCGCGATGGTGTCGATCATCCCGATCCTCGGCATTCAGGCGGGGTTCGTGCTGTCGGGCGCCGTCTACATCGAGATTGTGTTCCAATGGCCCGGCGTGGGGCGGATGCTCGTCGATGCGATCCTGAAACGGGATATTCTGTTGGTGCAGGGCGGGGTGGTCTTCATTGCGGCCTGCTATGTGATGTTCAACATCATGGTGGATGTGGCCCAAGCGTTGCTTGATCCGAGGATCAAGACATGATGGCGTTTCTGAAGCTTCTGGCGCGCAATCGCCTTGCCTTGGCGGGGTTGATTGTCATTGGGGCGGTCGTTTTTCTGGCGTTGATCACGCCGCTCTTGCCGCTGGCTGATCCAGATGTCACCGACACGCCCAACCGTTTTTTGCCGCCCTTCAGCGAAGGGGCGTTGCTGGGCACCGATCATCTGGGACGTGATCTGTTGAGCCGTCTGCTCTGGGGCACGCGCCTTAGCCTTGCCATGGGGCTGGCGGCCGCGGTGATTGCGGCGACCATCGGTTCTGCCATCGGGATCATCGCGGGCTACTACGGCGGGCGGACCGACAATCTCATCATGCGCGGCGTCGATATGTTGATGGCCTTTCCCTACATCCTGCTGGCGCTGGCCATTGTCGCGGCCCTTGGCCCTGGTCTGATGAATGCGCTGATCGCCGTGGCCGCCGTCAACGTACCCTTCTTTGCGCGCAACATTCGAGGGATCACAGTCGGCATCGCCCATAAGGAATTCGTCGATGCTGCCCGCCTTGCAGGGATGCGCGATCGTGAGATTATTCTGTCCGAAGTCCTGCCCAATGTCTTGCCGGTTATCGTGATCGCCATGTCCACGACCGTGGGCTGGATGATCCTTGAAACCGCTGGCCTGTCCTTCCTCGGCCTCGGATCGCAACCGCCCCAGGCCGACTTGGGGTCGATGCTGGGCGAGGCACGCTCTGCGCTCATCACCAATCCCCACACCTCCATCGTGCCCGGTGCGATGATCCTGGTCATCGTCATGGGGATCAACCTGCTGGGCGACGGTGTACGCGACGCGCTTGATCCGCGCCTGAAATCCGGCGCGCTGAGCCGTCCGATGCCCGCCACGACCGTGGAACGTACGGGGCCTGTGCCCGCCGCCAACACCGACAGCTTGCTCGACATCGCCACCCTGCGCACCGAATTTCGCGTCCGCGATCGTCTTTATAAGGCCGTCGGCGGGGTCGATCTGCATGTTGAAAAGGGCGAATGCCTTGGCATCATCGGCGAAAGCGGGTCGGGCAAATCGGTCACAGCGCTTAGCGTGATGGGCCTTGTCGCTTCACCCCCCGGTGTGATCACCGGCGGTGCGGTTCACTTCGATGGCGACGACATTATCGGCGCGCCCTACGAGGTTCTGCGCTCGCTGCGTGGACGACGCGTGGCCTATATTTTTCAAGACCCGCTGGCCACCCTGCACCCGCTTTACAAGGTCGGAGATCAACTGATCGAGGCGATACAATCCCACGAATCCGTTTCAAAACATGACGCCCGCGCCCGTGCCATCGACTTGCTCAGATCCGTGCGTATTCCCAACGTCGACAGCCGGATCGACAGCTACCCTTACGAGATGTCTGGCGGCATGCGCCAACGGGTTGGCATTGCGATGGCGCTGGCCAATGACCCCGACGTGATCATCGCCGACGAACCGACGACCGCGCTGGACGTGACCGTGCAGGCGCAAATCCTGTCGGTCCTCAGTGATCTACGGAGGGAACGCGGTCTGGCGATCATCTTTATCACCCATGACTTCGGCGTCGTGGGGCAGCTTTGTGACCGCGTGGCGGTCATGTATGCGGGTCAGATCGTCGAAGAGGGGCCGACAGAGGCCGTTCTGCACAGTCCGCAGCACCCCTACACCAGCCGTTTGATCGACTGCGTTCCGACCCTGGGTGGCGGACAACGCAAACTCGCTGCCATTCCCGGCCTGCCGCCCGTTGTGGATCGGTTGCCCGCAGGTTGTGCGTTTGCCGAGCGGTGCGACAAGGCGCAGGACACTTGCCGCGTCAGTGGAATTGAGCTTTTTGCAACAGGGGCTGCGCGAAAAACACGTTGCTTGTTTCCCGAAATCGAACAGGAGCGCCGCGCATGACCGAGGCCCTCAAACTGACGGACCTGTCCAAGTCGTTCCCCGTCGGCAAGGGCTTCTTTGGGCCGCCCAAGGCGATGGTCCACGCGGTCCAGCTCCTCGATCTGGCGGTTCAAACCGGAGAGACGCTCGGCATCGTGGGCGAATCTGGTTGCGGCAAATCCACGCTCGCCAAGATGCTGGTGGGGCTCTTGCCGCCCACCACGGGGCGGATTGAGATTGAAGGCGCGGTGCTGGACAATGCCGACCCTGCAATCTTCGGAAAACGCATCCAGTATGTGTTTCAAGATCCGATCAGCAGCTTGAACCCGCGCAAGACCATCCGTCAGATCATGGAAACGCCGCTGCGCAAACTTCACAACCTCGATAAAGCAGCGCGTTCTACCCGCATTCGCGAGATTTTTGCCGCCGTAAATCTGCGCGAAGAATTTCTGGATCGCTACCCGCACGAGTTTTCTGGCGGACAGGCCCAACGCATCGGAATTGCGCGCGCCTTGGCCGCCGAAGCGCGCATCCTGATTTTGGATGAACCAGTTTCGGCGCTGGATGTGTCCGTGCAGGCGCAGGTGTTGAACCTTCTGGCCGACCTTAAGAAAGAATTCGGACTGACTTATTTGTTTATCAGTCACGATTTGGCCGTGGTTGAGGCCGTCAGTGACCGCGTCGCGGTGCTCTATTTCGGCGCGATCGTTGAGGTCGGTTCAGCGCGGGACATATTTGCCAATCCGCGCCATCCCTATACCGCGCTCTTGGCCCAAAGCGCCCCAGAAGTCGGTCGTCCCATCGCTGCACCCGAGACTGCCGAAACCGAATTGCCAGACCCCCTGTCGCCTCCCGCGGGATGCGCATTCAATGAACGGTGTCCCTTCGCGACGGTTCAATGTCGCCGCGAAAGGCCCGCTCTCATGGCCGACGCTAACGGAAGAGATGTTGCCTGTTTCAATCCGTTGGAGGGCAATGCCCAAAATCCCTAACGCCGGAGAACTCGGACCAATGGCAGAGCTGAAATCGCCCGTGCCGTGCTGCCCCCATTAGATCGTCGTGGATCTTTCCAGGCAACAATTGAGCAAACGTCTCCGCGTGAACTGATATGGCACAATCAATATCGAAGGCCCGTTAGAAAGCCGTTTGCTGTCATTCAAATCCGTCTACGAGAGGACGGCTTCGTCCCGCTCAGCGGACCTTCGCCGCACGCCACATCAAGGTCTGCAACGCGGGACAAAGCGTGCATTCGCTGCGGCTGCGCCAACGGCGGCTTTCGGTCCTTCGAC
>JAHDEX010000105.1:0-1657 GCA_020628545.1 Paracoccaceae bacterium
GCAGCCAGTTCCAGGCCGCCCCCGAAGGCGTGCCCATTCAGAACGGCCACTGTGGGCTTCGAAATCCGCGCCAAACGATCAAAAATACGATGCCCATCGCGCACCCAATGTCGGGCGAACTCTGCCGGGGTCAGGTCGCCCCAACCATTGATGTCTGCACCAGTGCAAAACGCCTTGTCGCCCTCCGCCGTCAGCATTAGGGCTCGCAAATTGGAATCCCGCTCGATAGCGTCGAGATGGCCGGCCAGGTGACCCAGCATCTCGACCGTTAGAGCATTCATTTTGCCCGGGTTATCGAGCCGCAGCTCGGCAATCTGCTCGTGACGAATGAGGTGGACGGCGCTCATTGTCCCCAACCCATCGGTGCATCGGCCAAAAGCGAGAGCGGCAATGTGATCGCGTCCGAAGCGATTCTGACCCGGCCGCCCGAGGCCTCGACGATGTCGCGCCCCGGATCGATTCCCGGCATGATCTCCGTTGCCTCCAGGCCGTTCTCGGTCAACCGGATCACGCAACGCTCGGTGATATAGAGCACTTCTTGCCCTAGCTCTTGAGCGCGCTTGCCGGAAAAGGTCACGTGTTCGACCTCCGGAACCAGCTTCGTGAATTTGCCCGGCGCAACGATGTGAATGCCATCCTCGGCGAGTTCGACCTGTGCGCCAGCTTCAAACCAGCCGGAGAACACGATCTTCTTCGCGCCGGATACAATGTCGACAAACCCGCCGCAGCCGGCTGTCAAATAAGGCTTCTTGCCCAATTTCGAGACATTGACGTTGCCTTCTTCATCAACCTCAAGGAATGACAGGAAGGAGACGTCGAAACCACCGCCTTGAAAGTATATGAACTGCTGCGGCGAAGGTACGAATGCATCGGCATTCGACGCACATCCGAAGGCAAAGCCGGTCAGAGGGACGCCCCCGACGGCACCCTGTTCTATGGCCCAGGTCACTGCTTCCGGGCGGCCTTCCTCCAGCAGAATCCGCGGCACCATCGCGCTGATTCCAAAGCCAAGGTTGGCTGTCATGCCGGGTGACAGCTCCATTGCAGCGCGTCGTGCGATGACCTTTTCGACCCCGTGCTCAGGCAGCGAGAAACTGTCCCACGGGCGCATAATTTGGCCGGAAATCGCCGGGTCATATGGCGTTTCACAGGTCTGCTTCTGATCCGGGTCGACGACCACCAAGTCCACAAGGTGCCCTGCCACCCGCACGTCGTGCGGCCGGAGCGAACCGCGCTTGGTCACGCGGCTGACCTGCGCGATCACAAGGCCGCCGTGGTTCCTTACACATATTGCCTGTTCAAGCCCGCCGAGATAGGCGCCCTCGTGCTCATAGGTGAGATTGCCAAACTCATCCGCGGTCGTGGCGCGCAGGATCGCAACGTTCGGAACGATGTTTGGGAAATGAAGCCAGGTATCGCCTTCGAACTCCACCCGCTTGACGATGGGTGCCGCGGCACCCTTGTCGTTCATTGCGCAACCTTGGCGGAGTGGGTCAACGAAGGTACCAAGCCCGACCTTGGTAAGTACACCGGGCCGGTTCGCGGCCGTTTCGCGGTTCATGTCGAACAGGACACCGGATGGCACGTTATAGGCAGCAACGCGGTTTTCGACGACCATCTTCCAGATTTCGGGCATCGGCTTGGACGATGGCCCGGA
>JAHDEX010000105.1:1757-8684 GCA_020628545.1 Paracoccaceae bacterium
GGGCGGCTTCTACGACCTTGTTCATTCTGCAACTCCATAATTGACCATTTGCCGCGTGCCGGTTTCGGCCGCCCTTCGAACAGCCTCCGCGACCTGCAGGGACTTGAGCCCGTCTTCCCCGGTCGCGGCCGGCGCAGAACCATGTGCCACGGCGCTTTCGAACTCACGCACGGCGGTTTCGTAAATTCCCGCCTTGTCGAACGGCACATTCGCGCTGCCTTCGGCAGTGACCAATTCAATCCTGCCTACCGGTTCTTGCGCCATGATACCCTGGGCGAGAATCGAACCTTCGGTGCCGTGAACCTCGACGCCCGATGCGGCGTGTGGATGGTTGAAGCTGTCGTGGCTGAAAACCATTGCCCCGGATGGCATCGTCCAGATCGACATCGCCGAATCTTCGACGCCCTTGCCCATGCCGGTCGCAGCCATCTCCGCGGTAACGCTGTGCGGGTCTTCGCCCAACAAAAAACGCACGGTGTCGGCATTATGTACGGTCAGGTCCGGAATAACGCCACCTCCGGCGCTTGGGCTGTCCAGCCGCCAGCCCCGCAAATGCTCGGGCAGGTGAACTGCATGGAACACCCGAACTGACAGCACCCGGCCAATCCGGCCTGACGAGATCAAGTCATGAATGGTGCGGTGGCTGCCCGCGCATCTCAGATGGTGATTGACCCCTAAAACGACGCCCGCGGTTTCTGCCGCTTGGATCATCTGGGCCGCCTCAGCAATTGATGTTGATAAAGGCTTTTCGCAGAGCACATGCTTACCGGCGGAAATCGCGGCCTTGGCTTGAGCGAAGTGTTTTTCGTTGGTCGAGGAAATGTAGACCGCAGTGACCCCGTTGTCGGCCAATGCCGCATCGAGATCGGTCGACGCATTGGGAATGCCGTGAGTCGTGGCGAAGGCAGCAGCGTGCTCTGCATTGCCGCTGATCACCCATTCAATCTCGCTCTCGGATTGCGCGCGGATGGCACCGATCATGTATTGGCCGGCTATGGTGCTGGCGCCGATTAATGCCCAGTTCACGTCATCCTCCCCCTGTCCCATGCGAGTTAGTGGAACGTTCCAAACAACTACTGGAACGTTCCATATCGAGTCAATGATTTTTTTGCCCGGACATCTCGCCGATCAATTCTGTGGGTTGCCGATCGTCGGTTTCCGTCCTCCTGGCTCTAGGGTCTGGGACTTCTGCCGGGGAAAGCGGCTTGAATCACAGGCGCAATAGTTGAGAGATGGCGCCATGCTGGAATCTATACATCACATAGCGATCATCTGTTCAGACTATGAAGTATCCAAGAGTTTCTACGTCGATATCCTTGGTCTGACGATTTTTGATGAAAACTTCCGGGCACATCGAAACTCATGGAAGCTCGATCTCGCCCTCCCCAATGGCGGCCAGATCGAGCTTTTCTCGTTTCCCGGTGCGCCCGAACGACCGGATGGCCCCGAGCAAATTGGTCTACGCCACTTGGCCTTCGCCGTCACGGACGTTGAGAAATCGAAAGCGGTTCTGGAAGCGAAAGGGCTTGATGTCGAATCTGTTCGCACTGATCCCTACACCGACCGCAAGTTCACTTTCTTCAAAGATCCTGACGGACTTGCTCTGGAGATTTACGAAGCGGGCTAATAGGGATCATGCAATGTGATTGCCCCCTTTTTCCTGCGCCTGTTTGGCTTGCTGTTTTTGTGGAATAGGCTTTAATTGCAAGACTTTCGCCCACGTGTAAGAGTTGATGTCCGGCATTCTGACCCTTGCGCAGTGCATCCGAGGACAAACCTGCAACACTATGGCAATGCCTCTACAAGATGAGAGTCTGCTTTCGCGAAGTCCACAGCACGACGTTGCCCCAGGTTTACCTTTTCACATATGCGCGCTTATCAGATTCCGATTTGGCAGGATCCAAAAAACGAGATCAGACTTACTGACATTGCCCGAAACTCAAACACAGACTTGGCAATGAACGTCCGCTCTTGAGAACCTGACAATTGCCCTTTGCACCCGCAGCAAAGGTCGGCTTTCCACCCTTCAATCTGGTCACCTTCGCTGATGCAGCGCCGATAGAGCGCTTGTAGCGAACGGCGAGAAAGTCCCGCCTTGCGGACACACGATGATCGGTTTCGAATGGCGGCAATCGTGATAATGGGACCCATTATCATTACCGGCTTAGCCTACTTACGATAGCACATCTCCACGAACTAATCCGGTGGTGGCTGTAGATCCGCAGTACGTAGTCAGCACTGGTCCTTCAGGCAAAGTCCGCGCTCCATGACCCGCGAAGATGACGGTTGGCCGAACTCGAAAATCGAAAATATCGCGCCTCCCCCGATCTTTCGGCGAAACCTTGTCCCAGATTAGTGCTTGTCATGACATCTCCGCTCGCCGCATCGGTAAACTGCAAACACCGCCATCGTTTTCAACAAGGAATGGTGGAACACCTGACCTGATCAACAGCGATCAGGCGGCGTGCAGTTTAACCCAGGCCAGGAGCTGAGACCCGCGGAAGCAGGAAAGCTACCGTGACTTAACACTCTGGCATTTCAAAGGAATACCCGATGACAGTTTCAAGCCGTCAAAACATTCGCTCGTCAGCCAGAATCTTTCTGGCCACTGCCGCCACCGCCCTTGTTTTGGCCGTCCCAGCCTATGCCGATGGCCACACCGCGGCGTTTTCCGACATGGAATTCGATGCCGAAGTGAACCTGAACGCCTCCGAGCTAATCGGAAGCCGTGTCTACGTTTCCGAAATGGACATGAGCGATGGCATGCTGCCCCCAGAGAACGAGCGCGAGTGGGACGACATCGGGGAGATCCATGAAGTCGTCTTGACCCGGGCAGGCGACGTGGGCTCCGTGATTGTCGATGTCGGCGGCTTCCTGGGCATTGGTGAGCGCGAGGTGGCAATTGACATGTCGCAGCTTCAGTTCGTCTCAGACGGTGAAGACGCGGATGAGTATTTCATCGTGGTGCGCGCGAGCGTGGCCGGTGTCGAGGACGCTCCCGAATACCGGGGTGCCAACATGGAGATGGAGGCCGATACGTACATGCGTGACGCCGACGAGCGTGTGCGGTTGACCGCCCCGGCGGTGACACGTGAAGGCTACGAACCCGCTGAGATCGAGCAACTGACCGCTGAGATGCTGACAGGTGCCCGCGTCTATAGCGCGGCAGATGAAGATATCGGCGAAGTGGGCGAGCTGCTTCTGACAGATGAAGGGATGATTGACCGCGCCGTTATCGATGTGGGCGGGTTTCTGGGACTTGGCGAACATCACGTCGCCGTGACCATGGAAGAACTGACGATCCTGCAAAATGATGGCGATTTGCGCGTCTATATCGATGCAACGCAAGAAACGCTGGAAGCGCAGCCCGAGTACGAAGGCTGACGCTCAGATTCGTCCGGCTCGATGGACGTCAGATATATGCTGTCGCTGGAATTCCAGCGGCAGCATTCTTAATTCCAGCTCTGCGCTTGCCCATTGTTTAATCACCCAACAGCGGCAGGGATTGCTGGACCAATTCAAGGCCCCGAGCGGGCGATTAGAGAAGGATGAAAAAACAATACTGGAATAGGATGGATCGGTTCACTGATCATTGGCGCGCTTGCGGGCTGGATTGCTGAAAAGATCATGAAATCTGATCAAAGCCTGCTTATGAACATCGTGCTGGGCATCGTCGGCGCGCTGGTATTGAACTGGCTGCTAATCGCGATCATCGGCACAACCTTGGGCGGCTGGATTGGTCAGCTCATCGTCGCTGCAGCCGGTGCATGCTTGCTGATCTTTGTGGCACGGCTGATCCGCAGCAAAACCTAACTCATTGTCAGCTGGCAGGCGAAACCGCTGGCTGACTAAGCTTTCTCAGACTCCGTTTCGGTGTCTCCATCGAGGTCCCCAAGAAACCGCGCGAGGGTCTGCAAGGATTTCGTTTCGTCACAGGCGATCTTGAGAACGATCAAGATCGGCAAGGCCACGATCATTCCGATGATCGACCAGATCCAAGCAAAAAAAGCGACAAACAGAAACACAACAGGCGTGTTCAGGCGCATCCTTCGCGAAATCACCAGCGGCGTGATGAACTGCCCTTCGATGGATGTCAGCACGATATAGGTGGCGAACACGCCTGCAGCCGCCCAGGTGCCATCAAGGCTCACGAAGGCGACAGCGGCGGCGATAGTGGCCCCCATGAGGCCACCGAGGAAGGGGACGAAGTTTAATCCGAACGCCATAAAGCCAAAGATGATCGCGCTTGGCAGCCCCCAAAGCTGCATGGCGATGGCGACGGCCACTCCCAATCCCGCGTTGATGATCGTGATACCACCGAGATAGTAACCCAGACGATCCTCGATCGCATGCACGACCTCGACGGCGCGCCGTTTGTCGGCAAACCGCTCAAAGCTTTGCACTGCCTTCGTCAGGAACATGTCGCCCGAGGCGATCAGGAAAAAGAGCAGGATAAGCGCAAACAGGATCCGACTTAGGAAACCAGGCGCCATGCTGAACAGCGTGGCCGCAATACCGGTATTCGAGACAACCTCGACTGCCACAGTCTCTGCATCCTGATCCTCGATGATTTCCTCTGCGGCAACGGTCGCGTCATTGATGGCCTCAAGGGCCCCTCCTGCCGAGGCCAGCTTTTCCTTGATCTCTTCCATCAAAGACGGAAGGTCTTCGATGAATTGCGCCGCTGGTGCGCTGAGCTGGACAAGCAGCAGGACAATCAGCGCCGTCAAAATACCGGTGAATAAGGCGGCCGACGCGACAGGCGGGATCCCGATCCGGGCCAACAGCCTGCGGGGTCTGTTCAGCACAAAATATCCAAGACATGCGGCCGTCACCGGGATCAGAAATTCGCTGGCCCAGACCAGGGCCTGCAGCAGCAGGATGCAGAAGATACCAACTACGGCGATTTCCAGACGCTTTGAATGCTTGTTCGTCGCAGGTTGACTGTGTTTGGGGTCAGTCGGCATTTTCGTCTCGTTTATCTTGTGGAACGAAAACCTTCGCTGCCAAGGGAAAGTGATCCGAGCCGAAATTCTCCAACCTGCGGAACGAGACCAACCCCACGTCTTTCGTCATAAACATCTGATCGATCGGCAAGCGCATGAATGGGTAATCCGCATGGAAACTCGAGATCATGCCGCGCCCGACCCGAGGTTCGAGAAGATCGCCGTAGTCTTTGAACCTTTTGGTGGTCCAGGACCAGGCCACATCGTTGAAGTCACCCATCACGACGGTCGGTCGCTCGGAAGACTGGGTCATCAATGCGGCGTCCTTGATCTGCTTGTCGCGCACCTCGGTTGTGTTGCCTGGCACGGGAGGGCGCGGATGCAGACCAATGAAGTTGAACTGGGCACCACTCGGTGACGTGAGTACCGCGCGAACGGCAGGCGTGTCATCACCTGCAGGCCACAGCAACTCGACGCGTGACGTTGGAAGCCGCGTGGCAAAGATCACCCCGTAGTGATCGTCCGCAATATGCTTCTCAACAGTCGGATAACGGCTGAGCGCGTGGCTCAGGGCCGTATTCCAGGCGTCGTCAGTTTCCATAAGCAGCAAAACGTCGGGATCTTCGCGCTGGAGGATCGCAATAAGATCTTCATATCGCCCGTTTTCCATCAGCACATTCACCGACAGCAAGGTGATTTCCTCGTCGGGAGACGGAGCAGAGGCAATGTCGATCTCCGTCTGCGCCAGCGGCGTATAGGGAAAGATCTGCAGTCCTTGATAGGCTGCAACAGCGACCAAGACCGAAGATAGAAGCGGCTTTAGGGCGGTTGTGAAGGGCAGACTGACAAAGAGGGTCAACAACGCAACCCCGGCTATGTGCACGCGTGGAAAATCCCACATTCGGACCCACCACGTGGCGCTGTTGGTCAATGGCAAGAGCGTGGTCACGACAACGGAAACGGCAACAGCCCAGAGCACCCAGTTCATCATGAGGGTGACTGTATCATCATGAGTTTGCGGTGTCGCCCAACGTATCGGCCTTCACCGCGTCACGGGATCCCATGGGTTCGTTGGGGCCTTTTGTCGTGTCCGCACGTGTTTGTGCTTCCATCTCGGCATTCAATTCGGCGCCGAGCAGAATGATGAAGGCGGAAATCCAGAACCACATCAGCAGAACGATCACACCTGCCAGCGTGCCAAAGCTCTCGTTGTAAGAGCCGAAATTGCCGACGTAGAATGCAAAGCCCGCTGAAGCAATCACCCAGATAAGGCAGGCAACAATCGCGCCCGGCGAGGCCCATTTCCATTCGGGTTCGTCACGGGACGGAGCATAGCGGTAAAGGACGGAAAGGCCAAAGACCGTCAGCAAGAACAATCCAACCCAGAGACCAGCGGTCATCAGAAATTCAAAGACGGCACCAAAGTCGAGGACGGCAAGAACGGCAGGCAGTCCAAGCGTGGCCATGAGCGCAAGCAGCAGCCCGATCATAAGAAACAACGTCAGGGTAATCGTGACCAGTTTAAGCCGGACAAATCCACGTCCCTCCTCCTCGTCATAGGCGACGTTGATGCCCTCGATCAGGCTCGCCATCCCCTTCGAGGCGGAATAGAGCGCAATCAGCACGCCTATAATTGCTGCGAGACCCAGCTCGCCTTCGCGCGACCCGGCCACCTCAGTGGCTTGTACGGTGACGATAGAAATAACCTCCTCCGGCATGAGGCCCGACAGGCTTTCCAGCTGATCGACGATCTGGCTCGGCTCGACGATGAGACCGCTGATCGCGATGAGGGCCGTGATGGCGGGAAAGAGCGCCAGCAATCCGTAGAATGCGACACCGGCAGCGATCAGACTCACCCGGTCGGCGGCGATTTCGTCCTTCACACGAAAGGCGATATCCTTCCAGCCGAGGGCCGGAATCTCTGTTGGGGTCTCGGCGGCGCGTCCGCGTGACATGGCAGAACCTCGGATATGGAAGATGG
>JAHDEX010000106.1:0-4807 GCA_020628545.1 Paracoccaceae bacterium
CTCTTCGATGGTCGAAAGAATGCTCGCGATGTTCGAAGCAGGCGCGCCAATGGCCCCAGCGATGTTCGAAGCAGGTGCGCCGATGCAGCCAACGATAGAAGCAATAAGCTCTTCGCGGGATGGCATCGCAGCAACGGCTTTCACGCCAGCTGGATCCAGTGCTTGATCGCCCATAGCACCGCCGAGAATGACAAGCTTTTCATTCTCTTTGGAGTAGTCCTGAACCACTTTCGCCGCGGCGACAGGGTCTTCGGAATAGGCAAGCACGGTCATGCCTGTCAGGTAATCTGCGATGCTTGCGCATGGCTTACCGTCCAGGGCGATCTTGGCGAGCTTGTTCTTGGCAACGCGTACGGACCCACCCGCTTCACGCATTTTCGCGCGCAGGTCCTGCATTTCAGCAACTGTCATGCCTTCGTAGTGGGAGACCACAACGACGCCAGAGCTTTCAAAGACTTGGCCGAGTTCATCGACCAGCTGTTCTTTTTGTGCTCTATCCACAGTTTCACTCCAAGTTTGGGGCAGACACGCGCCTGTCCCCGGCTCACATTTGCCGGATGCATGCACCCGACTTTCGGGTCCTTATTACGGGGGGCGAGCCAGCGGAGCCTATGGAGAGCCACAGGAAGTCTGGTCTTTCCCGTCTCAGGCAGGATTTATCAGCTATCGCTGACCCACCGTCTCGGACGAACAAAGCCCTGCGAATCAGATCGCTGGGCTTCAGCGGTTGGATAACGGTCCGGGCACGACTTGCCAAGCAAACATTTCTGCCGTGTCCCGGGCAGATTGAACAAGGCTTAACCAACTCTTAATGAAACCTTGCGATCTAGTGAATATGACCCGGGACCCCAGCAATACGACACGAAATTTAGAGGATTTTGCGGGCATCGCATCAGACTGGTTCTGGGAAACAGACATTCATCACCGGTTTACTTATCTTTCGGGCCAGATCGCGCAGTCGCTTGGCATCAGCCCGGACAAAATGCTGGGGAAATGTCTTCTTGGTCTCACAACCGATGACATGTCGGATCAAAAGTGGCGCGCTCATATTGATGACCTAGACCGCCGCCGCCCTTTTCGTGGGCTGGAGTTTCACATCACACGTGACGACGGGTCCATCGTCTGGATCAAGCTCAACGGCGAGCCAACCTTTGATGCGGAGGGGCAGTTTACCGGGTATCGCGGCACCGGCCATGACATGACCGCCGAAAAGCTCAAGATCGCACAGTTCGAAGCCGCCAATGCGGCGCTGCAACTGCGGAATACACAGCTCGACACGGCACGCGAAGCACTGGAACGCTCTGCCCATGAGGACATTCTGACGGATGTCTGGAACCGGCGCGCTTTTGAGCGCGACATCCATGACCTGCTGGAATGCACAGACCGCAATGCCGGCCTAATACAAATCGACCTCGACCAATTCAAATGGGTCAACGATACACTCGGTCATCCTGCCGGCGACACTGTACTGAAGACGGCCGCTGCAAGGATCAAAGCCGCGACCCATCACCTTGGGACAACCTACCGTGTCGGCGGCGATGAATTCATCATCATCCTGTGCGATCACGTCACGGAACATCGTGCGATCCTCCTCGGGCACGACATCACCAATGCGATGGCAACACCGATCCCGCTCGGGCACCACTCTGTCAGGATTGGTGTGAGTGTTGGCGTCGCGGTCGCGGAAGGCGCTGATACGACAGCCGCTGATCTTATAAGGCAAGCAGACGCCGCACTCTACGAGGCGAAGGAAAAAGGACGCAACGCCGTGTGCGCTGCCAGTGCCGCACTGCGTCGGCGGCTTGAGACGTATACTTGGATCGCAGCGGACCTTCCCCATGCGATCGAACGGGATGAACTGGTGCCCTACTTTCAGCCGCAATGCGATCTGCTGACTGGCAAGATCATCGGGGTTGAGGCACTCGTCAGATGGCATCACCCGGAAAAAGGGATCGTGTTTCCACATCAGTTCCTGAAAGTCTCGGCAGAACTGGCGCTTTGCGATCAAATTGACCGCCAAATGCTGATCAAGGGATTTGCCGCCGTCGACCGCCTCAGCCGCCTCGGTATCGCCATTCCATCGCTTTCGATCAATACAAGTCAGGCGCGTCTACTCGATCCGCGGTTGCTGACGGACGTCGGATGTATCTGGACCAACCCCAATTGCAGCCTGTCCCTCGAATTGCTCGAAACCATTTCTTTTGACGACTGCTGCGACGCCAACCAACTCACCCACAATCTTAACCGGCTGCGCGCGATGGGCGTTCAGATCGAGATGGATGATTTTGGCAGCGCACGGGCGTCCATCACGGGTCTACTAAAGGTTGGGCCAGATCGGCTGAAGATTGACAAGCATCTGGTGCAGGAGGTGGTTGGCTGCCCCGAAAAGCGTACGCTGATCCGCACAATCCTCGACCTCGCCCAAGGGCTCAACATCGCCTGCATCGCAGAAGGCGCGGAAGATGAACATGCCCTGACAATGCTGCGGGACCTTGGGTGCACGCAGGTCCAGGGCTACGCCATCACACATCCGCTGACAGAAGCCGAACTGGCCGTCTTCCTGCGCCGCAACCAGCTTGCCACGCTTGCAGAGATACGTGCCGCAAAAAGAGAAACGGCAGGCCCGTTGGACCTGCCGCAATCAGCCTAAGCTGCGAATACCTTAGTTGCCGGTGGCGGATGCCACAGACAAGGTCACACCAGGGCCCATTGTCGAAGACACGGCGATCTTCTTCATATAGGTGCCCTTCGCGCCAGTTGGCTTCGCCTTCTGAACCGCATCAACGAACGCCAGAACATTTTCTTCCAGCGCCTTGGCGTCGAAAGAGGCTTTGCCGATGCCCGCGTGCACAACGCCGGCTTTCTCAGCCTTGAACTGCACCTGACCACCTTTGGCGTCTTTCACGGCCTGTGCAACGTCCATGGTCACAGTGCCAACACGTGGGTTTGGCATCAGATTGCGCGGACCGAGCACCTTACCAAGACGACCCACAACACCCATCATATCGGGCGTGGCGATGCAGCGATCAAATTCAATGGTGCCGCCCTGAACGGTTTCCATCAGGTCCTCTGCACCAACGATGTCTGCACCAGCAGCTTTTGCTTCGTCAGCCTTCTCACCACGTGCAAAAACCGCAACGCGTACTGTTTTACCTGTGCCGTTTGGCAGTGATACTGTTCCACGGACCATCTGGTCAGCGTGACGTGGGTCTACACCCAGCTGCATCGCGATTTCGATGGTTTCATCGAATTTCGCTTTTGCATTGTCCTTTACGAGCGCCACAGCCTCAGCCACGGTCACATCGGTTTTGCCGGCGAATGCTTCGCGGGCGGCGGTTGTCCGTTTGCCAAGCTTAGCCATTACTTCACCTCGATACCCATAGAGCGGGCGGAACCCGCGATGATCAGCATTGCGCCTTCGATATCATTGGCGTTGAGGTCTTTCATCTTGGCTTCTGCGATCTCACGGACCTGCTTGCCAGTGATGGAGCCTGCCACCGAACGGCCCGGCGCCTGAGAACCAGACTTCAGCTTGGCAGCCTTCTTGATGTAGTAGGACGCAGGTGGCGTCTTGATTTCCATCGTGAAGGATTTGTCTGCGTAATACGTCACGATGGTCGGGCATGGTGCGCCGTTTTCCATCTCTTGCGTCTTGGCGTTGAACGCCTTGCAGAATTCCATGATGTTAATGCCGCGCTGACCCAATGCTGGGCCTACGGGCGGGGATGGGTTTGCGCCGCCTGCAGGTACCTGCAGCTTCAGCGTCCCAACGACTTTCTTGGCCATGGGGCCTCTCCTTTTTCCAACACCCTCCGGTCGCGACCGTCAGGCAGTAATGTTGTGTGGTCCGGCCGGTCACGCGCGCGCGCCACGCCTCCCACGAGAAACGCCCGCGTAAACTGCGGGCGATGGCTGCAATTAGGCGCGCATCACCTCAATTGCAAGGGGTTTTCCGCCTGCATCAGGCGATCCCCCAATTTCTTCTTGCCTGAAATACCTCCGCCGGAGGCATCAACAGATCACCCAGATGCCACAGCGACTGCGGACCGACCACGTTGCCGCAAAGCGCACCCAATTCATGACGCGCGCCCGCAAGGGCGCACATCGAGATCAGGACTGTTTGATCACCTGCGTGTATTCCAGCTCCACCGGCGTCGCACGGCCAAAAATCGACACCGTCACCTTCAGGCGCTGGTTCTCTTCATCGACTTCTTCGACCATGCCATCAAAGTCCTCAAACGGACCATCGGATACTTTCACCTTCTCGCCGACATCAAAGCTGATGAGCGTGCGCGGCGCTTCCTGACCTTCCTCGACGCGACCCAGGATCGCCTGGACCTCAGCGTCGCGCATCGGCATCGGACGGCCTTGCGGGCCGAGGAACCCAGTGACGCGGTTGATGGAGTTGATCAGGTGATACCCCTCATCGGACATTTCCATATGCACCAGCACGTAACCCGGCATGAAGCGCCGCTCAGCGGTCACCTTCTTGTTGCGGCGCACTTCGATCACTTCCTCGGTCGGGACCAACACTTCATCGATCTGTTCACCCAGGCCCTGTTCTTCCACCTTCTGCCGGATCGTCTCAGCGATCTTTTTCTCGAAGTTCGAAAGGACGCTTACAGAATACCAACGTTTTGCCATAAGTCCGGGCACCTTTGCCGTATCAGTGTCAACTCTATCCGATCAGGGCGAGACCCCGATTGGCCTCCGGGGAATAAAAAAGCGGCGCGCAACTTGATTCGCCGCACGCCATTCCTCGAAAGTGGGGTTGAGATACCGCCGCGTCCAAAAGAACGCAAGTGCC
>JAHDEX010000106.1:4907-8585 GCA_020628545.1 Paracoccaceae bacterium
TACGTCAGCACGCCATTCAAGCCAGACCGGATCAGCAGGTCGACCAGAAAGAAGAAAATAGCGGTCAGCGTTGCCATGATGAAAACCATGATCGTTGTCATCACAACCTCGCGGCGCGTCGGCCAAACGACCTTGGCAATCTCGGCGCGTGTTTCCTGGATGAACTGGATCGGGTTTGCCATTGGTGGCTCCATCATGCGGTTTGGCCTCACATACGCAGTCTGACAGGCGTTTTCAAGCGCTCAGAAACGTCACCCCGGGCGTTTCGGCCAATGCCGCACATTGCGCTTCATAGAGGGCGGCAGACTGCTCGCGCGCCGCAGCATCGAAGAGAGTGAAAGCAGGCAGTTCCTTGGATATCGGAAAACGACGCACGGCTTCTGCCACCATATTGGGCAATCCATCTGCCTTCGCCTGCAAAACAGCCTCAAGTGCTTTGGCCGACATGCGCTGCTGGCTCCGTCCCGGCAGGGCAGTCACAGACGCATCGCCTACAAGCGTTTCACAGACGCGCGCGAAAACCTGCCCGTAATCCTCCTGCCGCCACACAGTCAAAGACCGCAGCCCCGAGACTGCCTGCAGACGCCGCACATAGTCGACCCAATCCACACCTGAGATGGGGTTCTTTGCGATATACTTCTCCGGGAGCACGACCCGCTTCCCATGAAGCACCTGACTGTAGGCTGAGGTCAGAAACATCGCCGGATCCCGGATCGCGAGACATAGATCCACGTCTGGTCCGCCAGCCCGTGCCACCGTTGCACAGAACGCCGCCACCCGGTCTGGTGCATTCGGATAGAGCGGCATGGGAATGCGCCCCCAACCGGTGCGCAGCCCGCCTGCAAAGTTTTCGTCGGAAATGACCAAACGCGCTTGTCCCGTCGCCATCTCGGCCAACGCCGCCTGTGCCTCTTCCGCTGTCGCGCCTTTGGTCAGGCGCAACCGGTCTTTCACTGACCGTCCTGGCCCCCGCAGCACCTGCGGGCCACAGAACGCCACGCCGGACAATGCGCCTGCCGATTCAATCGACTTCTGCAAATGGGTGCTTGCTGTCTTATGCGCACCAATATGCAGCACAATCCTATCTGGCAGCGATGTCATGAAAGATGTCCTTTGGCTGATCCGTCAAAGGTGGCCTGGCAGGGGCAGCAGGGCTTGAACCCGCGACCTACGGTTTTGGAGACCGTCGCTCTACCAACTGAGCTATACCCCTAAGGCCGGATCACCGCGTACCCCGAACCGCAGGCCAGATCAAGGCCCAGCCTTGCCATTGCGACTGAAAATGTTGATCAAACGCCGCAGTGTAACACCTGCTGGGTAATCCATGACCTCCCTCCGCTCCCGGATCGAAAAATCGCCTGTGCTGGCCAAGCTGATCGCCGCCCCGTTCGGGTGGTATCTGCGGTTTTGTCGCGCCACGTCACGCTGGGACACGGCGGGGCTGGAGGCCATGAAAGCCGACATAGCCGAAGGCCCAGTGCTTTGCGTGCTTTGGCATGGCCGCCTCGTGATGATCGCCCCACATTGGCCGCGCGAAGCGGGAAGCCTCTCCTGTTTGCACAACACCGCCCCTGTTGGTCGGGCAGCCGGCGCACTGCAAAGCCATTTCGGTCTCGACCCCTTTGAGATGTCCAAAAGCCGCTCCAACGTCGCCAACTCCCGCGCGGTCATGAAGCGCGCCAAGGACGGGATCAGCATCGGCATCACCGCCGACGGCCCCAAAGGGCCGGGCTTCAAGGTTAAGGACGCCCCTTTGGAATGGGCCCGGATGATCCAACGCCCAGTCTACGCCTACGCCTTCTCCACCCGTCGTCACATAACGCTGAAGACCTGGGATAGCATGATGATCCCCCTCCCCTTCACCCGCGGCGCCCGCGTTTTCGGCCGCATCGACGTGAATCTACCCCGCAAGCCGACGCCGGAAAATATAGAGGTCGCGCGCATCCAAATGGAAGCCGGGCTGAATGCAATCACGGCGGAAGCAGATCATATGGCAGGTGTGAACGGATAAGGGGACTCAACCTAAACTGCTACAGGCCCACAGATTGTAACGCTGTTAAATCGGCCCCTACGATCGCCGCCTCATGCGCGCGGATAACTTCAATTGGCCAATCCCACCACGCGATCTCATGCAATGCAGCGATGGTGGCATCGTCAAATCGCATCCGGATGACCTTCGCCGGGTTGCCGCCGACAATGGCATAAGCGGGGACCAGGCCCGCGACCACTGCCCCGGCTGCGACGATTGCGCCATTCCCGATTTGCGCGCCAGGCATCACGCGCGCGCCCTGCCCAAGCCAGACATCGTTGCCAATGACCGTATCGGGGCCAGGCTCTGGCATCGCAGGCGTGTCCAGCAACCCACCATCGAATATCCCAAACGGGAAGCTCGAGAAGCCGTCAAACCGGTGGTTGGCCGACGATGTGATGAAAGTCACCCCATCCGCGATCTGGCAAAACTTCCCGATCCGCAGCGTTTCTGGCGAAAACGGGTAGAGGTACGGTGCGAGATGGAACGCCCAATCGTCTGGCGGCACATGCGCGCTCGCATAGGTATAATCGCCCACAAAAAACCGCGGATGATCCTTGGTTGCCGGTGCAAGGAACACAGTACCAGTATGATCGCGGGCCGAGGCGAGTTTGACGGGGTGGAGCGTGTCCGGGGACGGAAAAGTGGTCATCTTGAGCCTCACGGATGGACAAGCGTACTTAGAACAGCGCCGACTATTATCTAACATCTAGCTACAAATACAGCTGGGTGCTGAAAGAGATTCAATTTTGGTTCCGCTGTCGTGGCGACGAGAAGAAAGTTCAGCGAAACACATTCAGCCGCAGGTCAAGCAATGCAATTTCCGATCAAGACAGTCACAACAGCTCTAGCGGCTGCAACCTTATCTGCCTGTGATCCGATGGTAGATACTCGAATGATCAGCGCGACAGGTGTTTCTGTAGCGACAATGTCGAAAGCTCAACAGGCAGCACAAATCTGCGCCCAGAATGCGCCCAACTGGGTGGATGTAGAGAACGCGCTCAAAGTCTCAGGATTTGCCGAGACACAGGATGAAAGACTTACTGAAATCGCTCGCGCACAACGCGCGGCTATTTTGGAAAATGCTTCAGAGCAAGTGGTCGTACTAGTTGGTTCTCGCGGCGGCGAAGGTGCCTGCATCGTAGGTGCGCGTGGAATGACGCCGCAGCAGAGCTTTCAATTGGCGTCGCCATGGGCGGAACAGTTCGATCTCCAAACAAATGAGGAACGTGGCCAAGGGCTGGCAAACAACGCGGTTCAAGCTTGGGGACGCATAGATGATACGGGGGTCATCTTTACAGCCGCGTACAAGACCTGGGATGTGTTGGATGAACCGGGAGCTGCTGCGCGGCTCTTAATGACTGTGAGGTAGCAACCAGTTCCACAGCGAATTTCCCACCAGTAGACGCAAAGGGCCGCCCCGATTTCGGGACGGCCCTTTGACTTCGTTCCCTCGAGAGGGGGCGGGTTCTCAGGGGCTACCGTAGGAAGCGCCCGTCTCACCCACTGGTCGCGTTCGGGCCGGAGGCCCGAGCCGCGCCCGGATTACTCCGTGATTTTGGAAACCACGCCCGCACCCACGGTCCGGCCACCTTCGCGGATCGCGAAGCGGAGGCCTTCTTCCATGGCGATCGGTGCGATCAGCTCAA
>JAHDEX010000001.1 GCA_020628545.1 Paracoccaceae bacterium
CCGCGCAGGTTTCACCCACGTTGCAACAATCCGTGCATTGTTCTTCTTTTGGACACAAATACCTTCCCGCCGAAGGCGTCCCGCACCCTCCATCAAGCGCGGAGCGTAGGTTCAACCGTAGGTCGGGGTTCACCCCGACTCCCGCGCAAGCCTCGTCAAACCCGCTCAATGATCTTCTCCCCGAAGAGGCCCTGTGGCCGGAACACCAGCACGATCAGCGCCAGTACATAGGCAAACCAGTTCTCTGTCGCCCCGCCAATCATCGGGCCAATCGCGAACTCAAACAGCTTCTCGCCCACTCCGACAATCAACCCGCCGATGATGGCACCGGGGATGGAGGTGAAGCCGCCGAGCATCAGCACCGGAAGCGCTTTCAAGGCGATCAATGACAGCGAGAACTGCACGCCGGATTTCGCGCCCCACATGATCCCCGCGACCAAGGCCACGAAACCCGCCACGGACCACACCAAAATCCAGATGAAGTTCAGCGACACACCGACGCTCAACGCCGCCTGATGGTCATCCGCCACCGCACGCATCGCACGACCGTGCTTCGTGTACTGGCTGAACAGGATCAGCGCGACGACGAGAATGATAGCAACGATTGTCGCGGTGATATCAAGGTTATCAATAAAGAAGCCGTAGCCGAACCACCCGAATGTCACCTCATCAATTGCGATGTTGATCCCTTGTGGCAGGCAAACGCCGTCCGTCAGACAGACATCAAGTTTCTTGATCTCAGATCCCCACATCAGGTCGGCAACACCTTCCAGCAGATAGGCCAGGCCGATGGTCGCCATGAACAGGATTATCGGCTCCTGCCCGACCAGATGGCGGAAAATGAACCGTTGCGCGGCCCAGGCGAGGATAATCATCACACAGACTGTCAGCACAATGGCGAGGATCGAATGTAGCTCCCACCCAAAATGGTGGATCTTGGTGCCAAAGATCACGTTGATGAGGTGAGCAAACGGCACCTGCCCCTGCTGTATGCCAACGAAAGTCATCGCGGCAAACAAAGCCATCACCCCTTGGGCGAAGTTAAAGATGCCGGAGGCCTTGAAGATCAGCACAAAGCCCAAAGCGACCAGTGCATAGAGCACCCCGGCCATCAGCCCGTTCAGGAAGACTTCCATCGCAAAGACGAGTTGATCAGGCATTGCGCCCTCCTATCGCTATGCACATGCTGTGCACCTCTCGTGCACGGGTCAAATCACTCATTTGGCACCCCCAGATAGGCGTTGATCACCTGTTCGTTGTTGCGCACCTCATCAGGTGTCCCGTCGCCAATTTTCTTTCCGTAATCCATCACCACCACACGGTCGGAGAGGTCCATCACCACCCCCATGTCGTGTTCGATAAGACAGATTGTGGTGCCGAACTCGTCATTCACATCAAGGACAAAGCGACACATGTCCTCTTTCTCTTCCACGTTCATGCCCGCCATTGGCTCGTCCAGCAGCAGCAGTTTCGGCTCTGCCGCAAGGGCCCGCGCGAGTTCAACCCGCTTTTTCAAACCGTAAGGTAGACGTGCGACGGGTGTTTTGCGGATCGACTGAATTTCAAGGAAATCAATAATCTTCTCAACAACTTCCCGGTTCTCATCTTCCTCTTTCGCCGCAGCACCCGCCCAAAGTGCTTGCTTGAAGATCCCGGATTTGACGAAGTTCAAACGCCCCGTCATCACGTTGTCGAGCACGGTCATACCTTCGAACAAGGCAATGTTCTGGAAGGTGCGCGCAACACCCTGTCGCGCAACCTCATAGGGGCGCATCTGGGGGCGTTTACTGCCACGAAACCAGACTTCGCCTTCCTGCGGCACGTAGAAGCCTGAAATCACATTCAACATCGATGATTTACCGGCGCCGTTTGGGCCAATGATCGCGCGGATCTCGCCCTCACGGATATCAAAACTGATATCCGTGATCGCTTTGACGCCACCAAATCGAAGCGTGATGTTCTTCATTTCCATCAACACATTGCCGATCGTTCGGCCATCAGGTGTTACGTGAGGTACATCTGCTAAAGCGCTCATTCTGCGGCAACTTTCATGCTGGAGGAACGGTGCGTCGTGGCATCAATCAATGACAATGTCGCCTTGATGGAGCCTTTCCGCCCGTCTTCGTAAGTCACCTCAGTTTCAGTCGACACTTCTGAGGCGTCCGAATATAGCGCTGCGATCAGATCATCGTATTTCTCTTCAATGATCCGGCGGCGCACTTTGCGCGTCCGCGTCAGCTCACCATCGTCCGCGTCCAGCTCTTTATGCAGCACCAGGAACCGATCGATCTGGCAACCGGAAAGCATTTCGTCCTGCGCCACCTGCGCGTTGACCTCTTCCACGTGGGTCTTGATGGTGGCCAGAACCTGCGGATGTCCGGCAAGTTCTTGATAGGATGCGTAAGCGATGTTGTTGCGTTCCGCCCAGCTTGCCACCGCCCCGTGGTCAATGTTGATGAAAGCGACACACGTATCTCGCCCATCGCCGAAGGCCACGACCTCAAGAATATTGGGGAAGAATTTCAATTTGTTTTCAACATACTTCGGGGCAAACATGCGACCGTCGGCAAGTTTTCCCACGTCCTTCGCACGGTCGATGATCCGCAGATGACCGCTGTCCTTTTCGATGAACCCCGCGTCGCCTGTGGCCACCCACCCTTCGGCGTCTTTTGTAGACGCCGTGCTTTCAGGGTTCTTGTAGTAGCACTCGAACACGCCTGGGCTTCGGAAGTACACCTCGCCGCTGTCGGCAAGCTTCAGTTCGACACCGGGAGAAGGCACCCCTACGGTATCCGCGCGCACCTCTCCATCAGGCTGAGCCGTGATGAACACGGTTGCTTCGGTCTGGCCATAAAGCTGTTTGAGGTTGATCCCCATCGACCGGTAAAAAGAGAAGATTTCCGGACCGATGGCTTCACCGGCCGTGTACCCCACCCGAATGCGATTGTAGCCGAGCGTATTTTTGAGCGGCCCGTAGATCAGCGCCTCGCCCAAAGCGTACTTGATCCGTTTGCCCGCGCCGACCGGTTTGCCGTCGAGGATGTCAGGGCCAACGTCCTTGGCAAAATCCATGAAATGATTGAACAGCCACCGTTTGAACGGGCTGGCATCCTCTATCCGGATCATCACATCGGTCAACTGCTGTTCGAAGACCCGTGGTGGTGCGAAAAAGTAGGTCGGGCCGATTTCGCGCAGATCGACAGACAACGTGTCCGCACTCTCAGGGCAGTTTACGCAGAAGCCGCACCAATAGGCTTGACCGATGGAGAAAATGTAGTCGCCCACCCACGCCATCGGCAGGTAAGCCAGCACATCATCTTCACGGCGTAAGTGGTCAAATTCGCTTGAATTCTTAGCACTTTCGATCACGTTCCGATTGGAAAGAACAACGCCCTTCGGGCGCCCCGTTGTGCCCGACGTGTAAAGCATCACGCAGGTTGACGCGTAATCAAGTTTTGCCTTTCGCGCGTCCAGTTCCTTGTTCAGGGTCGCATCAGCCTCGGCGCCATCCGCAATCATCTGGTTGTAGTCATGCAGATGGGTGCGGTCGTATTTCCGCAAGCCACGTGGATCGAGGTAAATCACCTCCTCCAGTTGCGGCAGCGAGTCGTTGATCTCAACGAGCTTGTCTACCTGCTCTTGGTCTTCGGCGAACACGATGCGCGCGCCGCAGTCTTCAAGGACATAGGCCAGCTCCTCGGCGGCACTGTCCTGATAGACAGGTACCGGCACCGCGCCAACGGATTGCACAGCGGCCATCGCCCAATAGAAATGCGGACGGTTGCGGCCCAGAATGGCGCAAAAGTCCCCTTCCCGGACACCAAGCTTGAGCAAACCAAGCGCAAGGTTCGTAACCTGTACTTTGGTGTCGGACCAGGTCCAGCTTTGCCAGATCCCGAACTCTTTCTCCCGGTACGCTGTGCTGTCGCCGAAGGTACGGGCATTCCGATCCAACAGCGCCGGAATAGATACCAGTTCTTTGGAAACCTCTGCCGTGTTCATTGGACCTCCCGATCATTTCAAAGGCGCCTGAGCCACAACTCTGCCCCTGCCTCCTGCCAGCACGGTGCAAATCCAGAACGTCATAGTCAGCAACGCGAATTGCTTCATGCGCCTAGTTAGCGATGCGCTGTTTTCCTCCACGTTCGAAGCCTACTGACCGGGATTGCAATCCGTCAACGCTTCTGCCCCTACCGCTCACGTATCCTTGTCTCAAAACGAGACAGTTTCGATCTGAAGTGGCGGGCCGTCGCCCAGAAAAACTGGCCGTTCGAGCACGACGAGCGCTTTACCTTCAGTCACGCAGCGGGATAGCATTTGGTAACGCGCACGTCGGACGCGCAGTGGGGGACTATGAAAGCAGCATTGATTGGTGTCGGCATGGTCGCCGAAACCCACATCCGCGCGATTGCAGATGCCGCGCCGCACGTGTCGCTTGCAGGTATCTGCGGGCGACGCGCCGATCGCACAATTGCATTTGCGGAGAAGGTCACGGAAATCACCGGGGTTGCGCCGAAGGTCTACGCCGATGTAACTGAGGTCGCCACAGATCCAACGGTCGACTTTGCTATCATCTGCACACCACCGAACGCGCGCGAAGAGATTATCGCGCCGCTGGCGCAGGCCGGCAAAGCCATCTTGATGGAAAAACCGATTGAAAGGTCATCGGACGCCGCCGCGCGGATCATCGCGCTTTGCGATGCGGCGGGGGTGCAGCATGGCGTTGTGTTTCAGCATCGCGCGCGTGAGAGTTCTACAAAATTGGCCGAGATGCTGGCATCAGATGCTTTTGGCGAGATCGCACTCGCCGAAATCGCCGTGCCTTGGTGGCGGCCGCAAAGTTACTATGACGAACCGGGGCGCGGCACTTATGCGCGCGACGGCGGCGGTGTCCTGATCTCACAAGCGATTCATACGCTCGACCTTGCCCTTTTGCTCCTTGGACCGGTGCGCCGTGTACAGGCCATGGCGCGTAGAACGCGTCTGCACGATATGGAAGCGGAAGACTTTGTCACGGCAGGCCTCGACTTTGCGAGCGGTGTCGTTGGATCGCTTGTTGCGAGTACCGCCAGTTTTCCCGGCGACGCCGAAAGCATTACGCTGCACGGCACCATAGGCAGCGTTGTGCTGGCATCCGGTCAGCTTCAGATTTCTTGGCGTGATGGGCGCACTGAAACACTTGGGGAAGCAGGTGGGACCGGTGGCGGCGCTGATCCTATGGCATTCACACATGCGTGGCATCAAACGATCATTACGGACTTTGCCCGTGCGCTGAAGGAAGGCCGACGCCCCTTGGCGGATGGACATGCGTCGCTTCGCGTGCACCGCCTGATTGATGCCATTATTGCATCATCAAAGTCCGGACGCGCCATTGATTTAGGTGAGGTCGCACCATGAGCAAACCGCTCACCTTCGGCGCCATCGGCATCGATCACCGCCATATTTTCGGCATGGCGCAAAATATGATGGATGTCGGTGCCACGTTCAAAAGCTGGTGGACAGAAGGCGCGCCAGAGCCGCTTGCCGGATTTGAGAAGCGATTTCCGAATGTGTCGCGTGTCGCTGAGGTTGCCGACATTTTAGACGACGCTGACGTCGATCTGGTTCTCATTTCGTGCGTCCCGGCCGATAGGGCCGGTCACGCGATTGCGGCAATGCACGCGGGCAAGGACGTGATGACGGACAAGCCCGGCTGCACAACCCTTGCGCAGCTTGAAGCCATCAAGACAGCCCAGCGGGATACCGGGCGGATCTGGACCGTTGACTTCTCGGAACGGTTTGAAGTTGCAAGCATGACGCGGGCTGCGGAACTTGTCGCGCAGGGCGCGATCGGGACAGTTATTCAAACGACCGGGCTTGGCCCCCACCGGCTGAACGCCGCCACGCGACCCGACTGGTTCTTCGAGCGGGACCGATATGGCGGTATCCTCTGTGATATTGCGTCTCATCAGATTGACCAGTTTCTGTTCCTGACCGGACAGACCGACGCCGAGATTAGGCGCGCCTATGTTGCCAACTATGCCAACCGCGATCATCCGAGCCTGCAAGACTTTGGCGAAATCGTTCTGCAAGCAGGTGAGGCACATGGCTATATCCGCGTTGATTGGTACACCCCGGATGCCTTGCCAACATGGGGTGACGGGCGGCTGACGATCCTTGGCACGGAAGGCTACATCGAACTTCGCAAATATGTGGATGTAGCCGGCTCGGATGGGATTGATCACCTGTACCTCGTGAACGGGTCGCGGTGCGAAAAGGTCGATTGTTCCGATGCGGGCTTGCCATACTTTGCGCGTCTGGCCGAGGATATCGTGAACCGGACTGAAACCGCCGTGGCACAAGCGCACACGCTAAAAACCATGGAGCTCGCGATCAAAGCGCAAATGCTCGCGGAGGGGCAACTTTGATTGCGGTGGCCATCATTGGCGCAGGGATCGGGGCGGAGCATCTTGAGGGATACCGCGCCCTGCCCAGCCAGTTTCGCGTAAAGACTCTCTGTGATCTCGACACAGCACGCGCGCAAGCCGTCGTCGGCGATGATCCGATTGCTGTGACAGATAACCTCGACAGCGTGCTGGCCGACCCCGAGATCTCGTTGATCGATGTATGTTTGCCGCCTCACCTGCACTTGCCTGTCATGACACAAGTTCTCGCCGCAGGCAAACATGCCATTTGCGAAAAGCCTTTGGTGACGTCGCTGGCCGAAGCGGATGCACTGATTGCGACTGCAACACGCCAAGACCGCAAGCTCTATCCAGTCTTTCAATACCGTTATGGCAAGGCGATGGCGCAGCTTGATGCGCTAAACACAGCGGGTCTGCTTGGCACGCCATTCGCTGCCTCGCTTGAGACCCATTGGTGCCGGAAGGCAGATTACTACGCCGTCGATTGGCGCGGGACATGGGCTGGAGAAAATGGTGGCGCTGTTTTGGGCCATGCGATCCACAATCATGATCTGATCGCAACGTTGATGGGGCCGATTGAGCGGGTCGCAGCCTTCGTCGACACGCGGGTTAATGCAATTGAGACGGAAGACTGCGCCGCAATCTCGATGCAAACACGCGATGGTGCGCTTGTCACCTCGTCGATCACCCTCGGTGCCGCAAGCGATACAACACGCTTTCAACTTTGCTTTGAAAACCTCACGGCAACCAGTGGGGCATCGCCTTATGCGCCCATGACGGGGGATTGGTCTTTTCGAGCGCGCAACGCGGAGCAACAAGACGCTGTGGATCAGGTCGTCGCAGGCGTTGGTGAAGTTCAGTCCGGTTTCACGGGGTTTCTGAGCGCGGTGGGTCGGGACCTTTCCGGACAACCCGCCTCGGTCGTCACCGCCGAAGAAGGGCGGCAGTCCATTGCCCTCGTCGCAGCCATCTACCATGCGGCGCGCAATGGCGAAGTTGTCGCTCTACCGCTTGCAGAAGATCACCCACTCTATCATGGTTGGCACCCAGACTCTGACACTTGAAAGACCTCTAGAATGAAGCAGACATGGCGCTGGTTTGGACCCCATGACACCATCTCAACCGCTGACATGCGCCAATGCGGCGTTGAGGGCGTTGTGAGTGCGTTGCATCAGTTCAATCCGGGTCTGGTCTGGCCTGAAGCAGAGATCAGAGCGCGACAGGCCGCGATTGAGACAATGCCGGATGGCGCCCCAAGCGGCCTAACATGGGACGTGGTTGAAAGCCTGCCCGTATCGGAAACGATCAAGACAAAGGGCGACGCCTATGCTGCTCACATCGCGGCCTATTGCGAGAGCCTTGAGAACCTCGCCGCCTGCGGTTTGGAAGTGATTTGCTATAACTTCATGCCAATCCTCGATTGGACACGTACGAACCTGCGCCGCACGATGGATCATGGCGGCACTGCAATGCATTTCGATCTTCTCGATTTCGCGGTGTTCGACCTACACATTCTGAGGCGTAGTGGCGCTGAGGCTGACTACAGTTCTGCATTTACGCAGCAAGCAGCTCATCGTTTCGCCGGGATGAGCGATGCAGCCTGCGAAACATTGAAGAACAACATCGTTGCGGGGCTGCCGGGCGCCAATGACAACTGGACGCTGGCAGATGTGCAGGCGCATCTTGCGACCTACACCGAAATCGGATCTGACCAGCTTTACGCAAATTTGATCGACTTTTTAGCAGAGGTCACACCGACAGCCGAAAGGCTGGGACTGCGGATGTGCTGCCACCCGGACGATCCACCATTCTCGCTCTTAGGGCTGCCACGGATCATGTCGCGGCAGGCGGATTATGCGCGGCTTGTTTCGGATATCGATGTGCCGGCGAACGGGATCACTTTTTGCACAGGATCGCTCGGCGTGGATCCGGCCTTCGATCCGGTCGCGTTTATCGACGATCTGGGCCACCGCATCCACTTTGTTCACTTGCGAAATACAACGCGAGAACAACCAGTTGACGGGCAACGCTCAAGTTTTCATGAGGCCGCGCACCTTGAAGGCGACACTGACATGGTTGCGACGATCGCGGCGCTTTTGCGAGAGGAAGCAAAACGCCAGGCGGATGAGCGCGCGGATCACGTCATCCCGATGCGCCCGGACCATGGTCAGGATATCATCGATGATCTGCGCAAAAACAGCATGCCCGGCTACCCTCTGGCGGGGCGGATGCGGGGCCTTGCAGAGTTGCGCGGAATCATGGCGGCGCTCACGACCGCATGACAAGTTTGCGATTTCTTAAGGATTTGATTGGATTGTGAAAGGGTTATTCGAAGGAATGTATGTATGTCCTATGATCCTCACACTCTCCCAACAGATTGGCAGCGCCGCCGCGCCGTGAAGGCAGTGGCCCTCCCGCAAGAACCTCGGTTCGACAACGTCCGCGTCGCGCGGCTGGCCATCATTCTTGCGCTCGTTTGCTTCTGGATGTCTGTGCTCATGACGGTCTTTTAGGCCGACTTGTTGAAGAACTGGTTAACGCAGATAAACCATATTCAACGCTTAAAGCACGTCGTCCCTGCCCTGACTCAGTAAAGCCCGCTTTCGCGCGCGATCATGGCAGCCTGGGTTCGATTGGATGCGCCGATCTTACGATAAAGCGTTTTCATGTGAAGTTTTACAGTCGGCTCCTGGATCGCCAGATCGCGTCCAATTTCTTTGTTCGACTTTCCTTCGGTCAACCCTTTCAGGACCTGCATCTCTCGCTGGGTCAATTGTTCCGCAAGAGGATGAACGGCCGTCTCATTTGTTGACGTCATGAAATCAATCGGGGCGAATTGCTCACCATTGGCCATTAGGCGCACGGCGTTGATCAGTGATTTGGCCGGCATCGATTTTGGTACGAATCCCGCAGCACCCGCGGCAAGAGCTTCTTTCACGACAGCTTGCGTGGCCTGCCCCGAGATCAACGCGACCTTCTGCCCTTCGACCAAAGCCATGGCTTGTTTGACGCCCTGTACGCCCTGCATTCCCGGCATGTTGAGATCCAAGAGAACAAGATCAAAGGCTTTTTCCGTGGTCATCAGCGTCATTGCTTCACGGAAAGTCCCTGCGGTGGCCACCTCAAAACCGGCCTCGCCCTGCAGATACAACACCAATGTGTCGCGCAGCAGTTCGTGATCATCCGCGATGAGTATGCGCATCTTTGCCCTGTATCATTCGTTTTGCCCCATAGCTGATATGTCAGGAATCATACCGTCAAACAATGGATCAAGGTCGATCTGCGACCATTCTTCCACCTGATCTCGCCGGTCCCACCCCACCTCATATCCTATCCTTTCGGGTATGTTGGGTATCCCGATGCCCAGATTACAACTTACAAGAGTATGATAGGCTTTCAGGGCATGGAAGGAGTTTTGATGACGCGCACGTTGGCAGCGGCATTCATGGCTGCAAGTTTTGTAGCCACTACAGTCACACCATTGGCGGCCGATACCCTCCCCGAACCTTCGGGGCCTGTGGTTTTGACCGTGACGGGACCTATTGGTGTGACCAACGTAGGCGATACGCTGCAACTTGATCGTGACGCTTTCGAGAAGATGGACCAAAGCCAATTTGTCACAACGACAGTCTGGACTGAGGGCCTCCACGAGTTTCAAGGGGTATCGCTCCTCTCGCTCACGGAATTACTGGACGTGTCGGAAGGCACGCTTCTTGCGAAAGCCGTCAATGATTACACCGTCGAAATTCCGGTATCGGATGCCGTCGAGGATGGCCCGATCATTGCCTACAAGATGGACGGCGAATTAATGTCCATCCGCGATAAGGGACCGCTTTGGGTGGTTTACCCGTATGACAGCAATCCGGACTACCGGACTGCTGTCATACATTCGCGCAGCATTTGGCAACTCGACAGGATTGAGGTCGTCAAGTAACCCTAGGGTGACCTTCGCGCAGCATTGAAAGCTCACCGTGGCGCAACAGCATGTCGCAGAACAAAGACGTTTGCGCCTGATTGCAGGCGCGGCGATCATTCTTGGGTTATCGGCAATCATTTTCCTCGCCATCAGCGTGCTGCGGCAAGTGAATGCGCTGGACCAGAATGCTTTCGACAGCGCGCAGTGGTCTTTGTCACAGACAGAAGTCGAGTTTCTGGAATATGCCCGCGCCGTCGACAGCGCGACGCCAGAGGTCGATACGATCCGTTTGCGGTTCGATATCTTTTACAGTCGTGTCATCACGCTCAAGAACGCGCGGGTGTTTGCGCCGCTTCGAGACGACGCCGATTTTGCTTCCGAACTCGCTCAAGTTGATCTCTTCCTTGACCAATCAACGCCCTTGATCGACGGACCGGACACGCAGTTGATTGAAGAACTCGCGGCGCTCAATACCTTCATTTCCGAGGCGAGGGGCAGTGTGCGGCAGCTATCGCTTTCTGGCCTTGATCGTTACACCCGGTTTCTCGATCAACAAAAGCTGCAGGTGTCGCTGACAACTGCTCAATTGGTGGCAGTGATCGTCGCACTTTTTGCAGGGCTCGCAATCGCACTCTTGCAGATGGACAGGCTTAACAATCAAGCGGCGGAACGCGAGGCAGCTTTGCAGCAGTCAAACTCGCGCTTGAACACCGTGATTGGAACGGCGCTTGACGGTGTGCTTGTGACTGATGCCGATATGCAGATCATCGATTTTAGTCCGGCAGCAGCAGATATTTTTCAATGCTCACCCGAGATTGCGATGGGCCGTCACTTCTTCGATTTCTGCTCTGTTGGTCCGCCCACAAATGATGAAGTTGCCAAATCGGACGCGCTCCAGACCATTCTGGAGGCAAAAGGCCGTATGAAGGGCACGGGTTTCACGCTTGAAGGACGCTCCTTTCCGATCGAGTTCGCGTTTCAAAGCGCCAAGACGCCAACTGGTGACATCCACATTGCCTTTGTGCGTGACATCTCTGCGCGTGAGGCCGCAGAAGAAGAATTAGTCGCTGCCAGAGATGCGGCGCTCGCAAGTGAAAGACTGAAATCGGACTTCCTGGCCACAATGAGCCATGAAATCCGCACACCGCTCAACGGGCTGATCGGCAATATGGACCTGTTGGGCGATACGGGCTTATCGCCACATCAGGCCCGGTACCTTGATAACATGTCGGCTTCTGGCCGCATGCTAATGCAACACGTGTCAGACGTGCTCGACATCACGCAATACGATGCCGGCAAGTTGACGGTCTCACCCGTGGTCACCAACCTGTCCGCATTGATTGAAGACGTCGTTTTGACGCAGCGTGGCTTGGCGGAAGCGCATGAGACCTCATTGTGCTGGCATTGGGAGGGGCCACCCCTGGAATGGGTCAGCGTTGACGCAAGCAGATTGCAACTGATCTTGATGAATCTTGTCGGCAACGCGGTGAAATTTACGCGCGCGGGCCGCGTGACCGTCACTGCAACGCATGAGAATGCCGACGGTGCGGACCATGTTCGTTTCGAAATTGCAGACACCGGCCCTGGGATCGATCCAGAGCAGCTGCCACATGTATTTGATGATTTCTTCACAGGCGATGCCAGCGAGTCGCGTGACGTTGACGGATCAGGCTTGGGTCTCGGGATCGCCCGCAGGTTCGCGACGGCCTTAGGCGGGCAGATCGGCATCGACAGCGAGCTTGGCTCTGGAAGCACGTTTTCTGTGACTATTCCCGTCGACATAGCGGAGGCCCCAAGCGGCGTCACACCCCCGGATGACACGCCCGTTGCGCCACCGCAGCATGTTCTTGTTGTTGAGGACAATGCCATCAATCGCACAGTGGTACGGGATATGCTGATGGCGGACGGCCATCGCGTGACAGAGGCGGTCGACGGTAAAACCGGGCTGGCTATTGCCCAGGCAACCCAGTTCGACCTTATCCTGATGGATATCAGCATGCCGCAGCTTGATGGCCGTGAAGCCGCGCAGCGGATTGTCAGTGGTGACGGCGCATCGCGCAACGCGCCAATTGTTGCCCTGACGGCCAATGTGTTTGTAAGCGATGCACCCGGCTTTCAGGCTTGTGGAATTGTTGCGACAGTCGTCAAACCTCTTCGCAGAGATGCTTTGCGCGGCGCTTTGCTGGATGTCGCGTTGCCGCCCACGATCTCTGGCCCGTCGATCCTCGCCGATCATTTGTCTGAAACCTGCGAAACGCTTGGGCCAGCTTTTGAGGCAACTATGAAACGGTTTTCGAACGAGGTTGATGTTTTCATCAAGCAGTTCACCGCCATGCCTCGTGCGCCGTTCGAGGAAATCGCCGATGCCGCCCACAAGGTTGCGGGATCATGCGCACTGTTTGGCGTTTGGCGCCTGCAGCAAGCGCTGCTCATGGTGGAAGAAACTGCGCGAGAGCGGAATGGCATTGGCCTCCACCACTTGCGACAGCAGCTACCCGAACTTTGGAACCAAGCACAGCACGCTCTGCAAGCGCATGCTTCCACTTTGACGGCAGAAAGTACTTCCATCGAAACTTGAAGGATTTGCGGCGATTGCTCAAAAGCGACATCTTCACTGCACACCTTGGTCGTTCTCAACGCTAGACAGAATTGCTCAGCGCTGATTAATCTCTGGACAGATATGTCCATTGCGCAACCAAAACGATGCCGCACGGAAGCAAAAGGGGAGCGCTGAGAATGAAATCGCACTACCGCGTCGTTGTGATTGGCGGAGGCGTCGTTGGCGCTTCGGTTCTGTACCACTTGGCCAAATTTGGTTGGAGCGACGTCTGCCTGATTGAGCGCAATGTATTGACTGCCGGATCAAGCTGGCATGCCGCCGGTGGCATTCATGCTTTGAACGCCGATCCAAATATGTCAGCGTTACAAGCCTACACAATCGATCTTCTTTCCGAGATTGAAAAAGAGTCAGGGCAATCGATTGGCTTGCACATGACCGGGGGTGTCACGCTGGCAGGTACGCCGGAACGGTGGGAATGGTTGCAGTCGGCCTATCGGACCTTCCAAGCCATTGGCATTGATGACGTGCGACTGGTCACCCCGGACGAAGCCGCGGAGATGTGCCCGATCATGGATCCGAAGGGCATCATTGGCGGTATGTACGCGGACCGCGAAGGCTATATCGACACAACTGGCACAGTCCACGCTTACGCGGGCGCCGCAAAAAAGCGCGGTGCGGAAGTGATTGAGCATAACCGCGTCCTTGAGTTGCGACAGGTTCCCGAAGGCTGGGATGTCGTGACCGAAAAAGGCACTATCAGGACAGAGCATGTTGTGAACGCTGGGGGACTTTGGGCCAAGCAGGTGGGCCGCATGGCCGGGATCGAACTGCCGGTCTCGCCGCTTAACCACCACTACCTGATCTCTGACACGATCCCGGAAGTCGAAGCGCTGGACCGCGAGCTGCCGATGATGGTGGACCTCGAAGGCTATACCTACATGCGGCAAGATCAGAACGGAATCCTGCTGGGCATCTATGAGGTCGATCACCAACACTGGATGATGGACGGGGCGCCGTGGGAATACGGCTTTGAATTGCAGCAAGAGGACCCGGATCGCATCGAGCGAGAATTAACGCTGGGGTTTGAGCGCTACCCCGCCCTGCAGCATGTGGGTGTGAAAACGTGGGTAAACGGGGCTTTCACCTTCTCACCAGATGGCAATCCTTTGGTCGGACCGGTCAAAGGCAAGCCGGGCTATTGGTGTGCCTGCGCTGTCATGGCGGGCTTTCTCCAGGGTGGCGGCGTGGGTAAGACACTCGCGGAATGGATCATTCACGGCGAGCCGGAAGCTGATGCATTCCCGATGGACGTCGCGCGCTACGGACCGTTTGCTGAGAACAAGGAATACATCAAGCAAACGACGGGACAATTCTATTCCCGCCGATTTGTGATGAGCTATCCGAATGAGCAATTACCGGCAGGCCGCCCGCTCAAGATGTCGCCTGCTCATGCCGAAATGTCGGCTGCCGGATGTCGCTGGGGTGTGTCATGGGGTTTGGAGGTTCCGCTCTACTTCGCGCCCTCCCCGGACTTCGACGAAAAGCCTAGTCTGCGCCGCTCTAATGCGCATGAGATCGTTGCGGCTGAATGTAAGACAGTCCGCGAAGCGGCGGGTCTTCTCGACATCTCAGGCTTCTCGCGTTTTGAAGTGTCCGGGCCAGGCGCTGAAAGCTGGCTCGACAAGACAATGGCTTGCGACCTGCCAAAGTCCGGACGCGCGAAGCTTGCACCGATGCTGTCGCCTGAGGGCAAGCTAAAGGGCGACCTGACGATCTTTAATTGGGGCGACGGCACCTATTGGATCATGGGCAGTTATTATCTGCGCGCCTGGCACATGCGGTGGTTTGATGCGTCGTTGACAGATGATGTGACGGTGACCGACATCTCAGACAATATGGTTGGATATGCCGTCGCCGGACCAAAATCAAAAGAAGTACTTGAAGCTGCAGTCGGTGCCCCTCTCGATTTATCGTTCATGGGCTGTACGACTCTGGACATTGGATTGATCCGCGCGAAGGTCGCGCGCCTCTCTGTCACAGGTGAATTGGGGTATGAGATCAATTGCACAGGCGCTGAACACATTGCACTCCGACGTATCCTGCTGGATGCCGGACAGAACCTTGGATTGAAGGAGGTCGGTTTCAACGCATTGCTGTCGCTCCGGCTCGAAAAGAGCTTCGGGATCTGGAGTGCGGAGTTCACGCAAGCCTATACTCCCGGCCAAACAGGGATGGATCGCTGGATCGCGTGGGATAAGGGTGCCTTCGCAGGCCGGGACGCGGCCATTCAGGAACGTGACGGCAATGGGCCGGATCAGGTGCTGGTGACATTGGCCGTGGATGCACACGATGCGGACGCTTCTGGGTACGAACCAATCTGGAAAGACGGCACTCTTGTTGGGTTTGTGACCTCCGGCGGGTACGGCCATACTTTGCGCCAATCACTTGCGATGGGCATGGTGGACCGTGCATTCGCGGCAGAGGGAACTGAGCTTGATGTTCACATCGTGGGCGTATCGCGGACAGCAAAGGTCATCGCCGCCTCGCCGTACGACCCCGCCGGCAAAGCGATGCGAGGCTAGTCGATGGCTGAACCACGCAGAGGGCGGCGTAGACAAACCGCCGCGACAGGACCGACACGCAAGGTGGACTACCACAACCTATGCAATCCGTTTCCGGCGATGGACGTGTTCTCAGCAGATGAGATCGCGAATATGCACGACACCGCCTTGCGGATGCTGGAAGACTTGGGAATGCGCGTTCTGCTCCCCGAGGCCCGCAAGCTCTTCAAAGCCGCAGGCGCGGCGGTCGATGAAGACACCCTTATGGTCAAGATCGGGCGCGATATAATCGAAGACGCGCTTCAATCTGCGCCACGCTCGATCACATGCAAAGCGGCGCAGCCAGAGAAGGACGTCGTACTGGAACTGGGCAAGCTTGTTTTCCAACCCGCCTCAGGTTCTCCTCACGCGACTGACTTGGAGCGTGGACGCAGGCCGGGATGTGGTCGTGATTTCAAGGAGCTGATCCAGATCCTGAACCACTTCGATTGCTATCACATGCTGCCTCCGGTGGTTGAGGCGCAGGATGTGCCAACCAATGTGCGGCACTACTTTTACCTCGAAACGCAAATCGCCAACTCCAACAAGGTCCCATTTGTTTATGCGCGCGGCACACCGCAGGTTTTGGAAAGCTTTGAGTTGCTGCGCGACTTTCGGGGCCTGAGCGATGACGCATTCACCGCGACGCCGCACACGTTCACGATCATCAATACCAACAGCCCGCGCACCCTCGATATTCCGATGGCGCAGGGATTGATCGACTTTGCTCGTTTTGGGCAAGTTTCGATTGTCACGCCTTTTACGCTGATGGGCGCAATGGCCCCAATTACCGTGGCGGGCGCGATTACGCTGAGCCATGCTGAATGCATCGCGGGTATCACACTGACGCAGTTGGCCAAACGCGGCGCGCCCGTGTGTTACGGTACATTTACATCCAACGTTGATATGCGGTCAGGGGCACCAGCTTTTGGGACACCAGGGCATTTTCAAGCATCCCTCGCAGCAGGACAATTGGCGCGGCTCCTCGGCCTGCCATGGCGGTCGGCTGCAGGATCGGCCTCCAACATCAATGATGTGCAAGGCGCGAATGAGAACCAGATGGGGCTTTGGGGTTGCCTGATGGCGGGTGCCACGGTCATCATCCACGCGGGCGGGTGGCTCGAAGGTGGGTTGTCCACGTCCTACGAAAAGCTGGTCACGGATGGTGAGGTTTTGAACATGGTTGCGGAATTATGTGCCGGCGCAAAAGCGGGCACCGATGAGATCGGATTTGACAATGCGCTGACCCACGTCGACCCGAGTGGGCACTTCTTTGCCACGCCCCAAACGATGGAGCGCTACAACACCGAATTCTACGAACCCGTGATTCATGACTACGCCAATTTTGGCACATGGACCGAACGCGGCGCGCGGGATGCCAACACGCGTGCGACGGATGTCTGGAAAGAGATTGTGGCCAACCCCAAGGGACCGGACGTGGATCAAGACAGGCTCGCTTCCCTGCACGCCGACATCGCCAAGCGCACCGCCGCCGGCGGCGCCGAGCCGGAGAGCTGATTATGTCCAAGGTGACCCCGATCGCTCAGGGCAACGTCAAAGTCACGCGCGATGACTGGCTGTTGGCAGCGCGAGATATTCTCGTCCGCCGCGGCGTCGGAGAGGTGAAGATCCTGACGTTAAGCGAAACCCTCGACGTGTCCCGGTCCAGTTTCTACTGGTACTTCAAAGACCGGACCGAACTTCTTGATGCGCTTTTGGACGATTGGGAGGCGACCAACATTCGGACCATCATCGTGCATTGCGAAATGCAAGCGAGCGGGATCGATGAGGCCGCCTGCAACTTCTTCAGATGCTTCGTGAACCCCAAGCTGTTTGATCAACGCCTCGATTTCGCGATACGGGAATGGGCGCGCCGCGACGCGTCAGTCCGTAGCCGCATTGACGCCGCCGACGATGCGCGTCTCGCCGCCGTGATCGCGATGTTTGTCCGGCATGGCTATGCGGTTGAAGAGGCTGGCTGGCGTGCGCGGATCATTTACTACATGCAGCTGGGCTATCACGCACTGGAAGTGACAGAGCCGATGGAAACGCGGATGTCGCGCCTTCCGGGATATCTGCGCGGGTTTACCGGGCGCGACCCGGATATTGCGGTGATCACCGCATTCGCCGCTTACGCAGAGCAGAAGGCTTTGACCTGATGGGTGCCTATTCTGCGTGGTCCGTCTTTCGTGAAGGGCTGCGTGGCGGCACTGGCTGGAAACAGGCGTGGCGCACGCCGACGCCCAAAAAGCACTACGATGTGGTGATTATTGGCGGCGGTGGACATGGACTGGCGACGGCCTACTACCTGACAAAGAACCACAACATCACCAATGTGGCGGTAATCGAAAAAGGCTGGCTTGGTGGCGGAAACACCGGGCGGAATACAACTGTCATCCGGTCCAATTACTTCTACCCAGAAAGTGCGGCGCTCTATGATCTTTCGGTCCGGCTGTATGAAGGTCTGAGCCGCGATCTGAACTACAACGTCATGTTCTCTCAGCGGGGCATTGCCCTGCTGGGGCATTCCGAGCACGACATGGAAATCCTGACGCGGCAATACAACGCCATGCGGCTCAACGGGATCGATGCGGAACTCCTCAGCGCAAAGCAGGTGCAAGAGAGAGCGCCAATCCTGAACTTCTCAGAAAATGCGCGCCATCCGATCCATGGCGCGGTCAACCAGCCGCGCGCGGGCACCGGACGACACGACGCCGTGGCGTGGGGCTTTGCCAGAGCGGCAGATCGCGCAGGGGTCGATATCATCCAGAACTGCGAGGTGCAGGACTTCATCATGGAAGGCGGGCGCTGTATCGGCGTGGCAACCTCAAAGGGCGACATCAAAGCTGGCGTTGTCGGGGCGGCAGTGGCAGGGCATTCATCGGTCCTGGCCGCGAAAGCCGGGTACGACTTGCCAATCACATCTTACTGCCTGCAAGCCTTCGTGTCAGAGCCCCTAAAGCCTATCCTCGATACAGTTGTGACCTCGCCCGCCTTCGGAACATATGTCAGCCAGTCTGACAAAGGCGGTTTGGTGATTGGCGGGGGGCTTGATCGGGTGCCGTCCTACGGCCAACGCGGCAACATGCCGGTGCAGGAAACGGTTTTGGCCGGGCTGGTTGAGATGATGCCCGCATTGGCAAAGGTAAAGCTACTGCGGCATTGGGGCGGCATTGTCGATGTGACGCCGGACAGTTCTCCCATTATCGGGCCATCGGGTGTAGACGGCATCTTCGTCAATTGCGGTTGGGGCACTGGCGGGTTCAAGGCGATCCCGGCTGGTGGCTATCTCCTCGCCCACCTGCTGGCCACCGGAGAGCATCACGAGATCTCCAAGCCTTTTGACCGCAGTCGCTTTGAAACGGGTCGGTTGGTCGACGAAAGCGCTGCCTCTGGCATCCCGCACTAGGACGAACTCATGCAAGTTTTCCCCTGCCCCTTCTGCGGACCAAGAAATGAAACCGAGTTTCATTTTGCGGCCGAGGCCGGGAAAGTCCGGCCCGACACAACGCAACAGATTGGCGATGCGGACTGGGCCACTTATCTGCACGCGCAACGCAATGAGAAGGGCACAGTGCGCGAGGTGTGGATGCATATGACCTGCGCTGAACTGTTCATACTGGAGCGAGACAGCGTGACGATGGATGTGCTTGGCAGCACCGCTTTGCGAAAGGACGCGACATGAGCGGGCTGCGCCTTGAAAGTGGTGGTCAGATTGATCGCAAGCGCTGGTTGTCGTTCACCTTTGATGGCAAGGCGTATTCCGGCTTTGCGGGTGATACGCTTGCCTCTGCCCTGCTCGCCAACGGAGTACGCATCGTCGGCCGCAGCTTCAAATACCATCGCCCACGCGGTGTGTGGAGTTCATGGGTGGATGATCCCAACGCAATTATGACGGTGCGACTGGGCGACCGTGAATTGCCAAATGTGTCAGCCGCGACAACCCTTCTTGAAGACGGAATGGAACTACGGGCCGTCAACGCCTGGCCCAATGCGCGCTATGATGTGAAAGGCGGCCTCGATCTCTTTCACCGGTTTCTGGGTGCCGGGTTTTATTACAAGACTTTCATCTGGCCGGATTGGCATCTCTTTGAACCTGCGATCCGCAAGATGGCCGGGCTCGGCCCCGTGAACGCGGATGTCTACGACGACTATGTTTCTGACCAGCTGAACGCCTCCTGCGATACGCTTGTGGTTGGGGGTGGACCCGCAGGCCTTGTTGCCGCTCGCACAGCCGCTGAACGCGGTGAGGCCGTTTGGCTGGTCGAGGATCACGCCAGCCTTGGCGGTAGCGCTGCGATGTTGGGACACATCGACGGGACGGATCATGCCGCGTGGGTTCAGGCGCAAGAGCAGGCGATCGAGGTTGCTGACGGACGAATTCTGAAGCAAACCACAGCTTACGGCATCTACGATCATGCAATGGTTGGTCTGTTGGAAAAGCGCGGCTTTGCCCAGCCGCCGCGCCGATATCGCCTGCGGGCGGGGCGCATTATTATGGCAACCGGCGCGCTGGACCGTCCGATTACGTTCGGCAATAACGATCTGCCGGGGATCATGTCGCTACAGGGTGCAGCCGATTTCATGGCGCGCTACGGTGTTCTTCCCGCGCGGAAGATGATCGTGATGGCAAACAACGCCGCTGCCGATCAGGCGTGTGCTGTGTTAGATCAGGCGGGCGCCGATTTGCGGCACTTTGCACCTTCCAAAACCATGTCCGGCTTTGGCTCACGCGGTGTCGAAGGCGTCTCAATCGACGGCTACAAACGCACGGCAAATGCAGTTCTGGTTTCAGGCGGTCTGACGCCACTGGTCCATCTGTGGCGACATGCTGGTGGCAAGCTTGACTGGTGCGAGACGCGACAGGCGTTCCTCCCGGGATATGGACCTAAGAACATGCAGGCGATTGGCGCTGCCAACGGAACGTTTGAGGTCGACAAGGCCATCGCGGAAGGCACCGCAGCAGGCAAGGGACTGTCTTTTGAGCGCCCGTCCACTTCTTACACCCTTACGCCGCTTTGGCCTCAGCCCGGAAGCAAAGGGCGGCAGTGGATCGACTTTCAGCACGATGTGACCTTGAAAGATGTCGAGGTTGCTGCACGTGAAAACTATGTCTCAGTCGAACATCTGAAGCGTTACACGACGCTAGGCATGGCGGCGGATCAAGGCAAGACGGCCAATATGGCAGGGCTGGCTGCAATGGCCACCATTCAAGGCCGTCCGATCCCCGAGGTCGGCACAACCACATTCCGCCCGCCCTTCGTCCCCGTGCCGATAGAGGCGTTCCACGGCCATCATGGAAAGCAGCTTTGGCATCCCGTCAAACGTCTCCCGCTTGAGGCCGAACACCGCGTGATGAACGGAGCGCTGCGGGAATATGGCGGCTGGCTGCGCCCGGGGTGGTACGGCAATGATGATGCGGAATTGCATATTCAAGCCGAAGCGCTGCTGGCCCGTCAAACTGTTGCACTTTTCGACGGATCTTCGCTTGGCAAGATCGCTGTCATGGGACCGGATGCAGAGGCATTCGTAAACTTCGTTTACTACAACACGATCAAGACGCTGAAGCCGGGCGAGATGCGCTACGGCTTAATGCTGACTGAACGTGGGATTGTGAAGGACGACGGGGTGATTGCGCGTCTCGGACCGGATCACTTCCTCATCTCCTGTTCATCAAGCCACACCGACAGCGTTCGCACGCATCTGGAAGCGTGGCGGCAAGACGGTAACGACCCTGATCGCATCTTCATTCATGACGAGACACAAAGCTGGGCCACATTGACGGTCACTGGCCCACGCGCGCGCGACGTTGTTGCGAGTTTGGGCCTGCCACTGGACATCGGTGCCGCCGCCCTGCCCCATATGACATTTCAAGAGACGCAGTGGAACGACCACCCGCTGCGTATCGCTCGCGTGAGCTTCACAGGCGATCTGAGTTTTGAAATATCAGTGCCTGCCCGACAGGCGCCGGCGCTCTGGGCTGTGTTGCACCCATCCATAAAGGACCATGGCGGTGGGCTGCTTGGTATTGAGGCGTTGTCGATCCTGCGGGCCGAGAAGGGCTACATCATGATCGGGAAAGACACGGACGGCGAAACGATGCCGCATGATCTGGGTTTCACCGTGCCGCGCGCGAAAAAGACTGCCGCCTATCTCGGTGATCGCAGCCTGCACACCGCTGTCGCCAATGCGCCCGGCCGCAAGCAGCTCGTCGGCCTTAAAGTTGCGGATGGTGGAGCGATGATCCCTACGGGCGCGCATATCGTCTTGCCTGGCAAATCTTCGTCGCAAGGATATGTGACCTCAAGCTACGACAGTCCTTACCTTGGCCATCCCATCGCTCTGGCGATCGTGACTGATGGCGCGCGTAGGCATGGTGAGGCTGTGGAAGCTTGGCACGACAACCGAAGACTGCCGGTCACGATCTGTGCGCCTTGCGTGTTTGATCCTACAGGAGAAAAGCTCCATGCGTGACGACCGCAACAGATGGGACGCCCAATCGGACCACCTCCAGTCGATTGAGATTGGTGGCGTGACGCTTCACGAAGTGGTTCTAGAAAGACAGATGCTCGTGTCTGGAGCGCTTGTGCGCGAAGCATTTACCCCAGCCGTGGCATGGCCCGACATTGCGCAAGGCGACGGTTATACACTCAGCCTCCGACGAGACCGGGTGATGGTTGTGAATGGGGTTCCTTTGCCAGAAGGATGGGACGGCAAAGCAGCGCAGGCCGTGAGTAATGTCACAGACGGGTTTCGCGTTTTTGAAATTGCGGGAGAGCACGCGATGGCGGTGCTTCAGCGGGGTGCGGAACTTGAGATCAAGTATCCGTCTGCCTCTGTTGCGAGAGGCATTTTTCATCTGAGTTGCATCCTCTATCGCCATGAACAAAAAGACCGTTTCCGAATACATGTTGCGCGGGGACATGGCGAAGGTTTGTACCAAAACCTCATCGCCGCAATGGAAGCAGCTGCAGAGCACGTGTTCTGAAGTCGGAGCTGGCACTTTTTGGCTGACATCTTATCGGGCGACATTGCGACACTGAATGATATAATATAACACTCTCCGGTGAGGTTCGCTTCTCCGATCCGCGCAAAGTGAATTGTTCTTAGGATACGATATCAAATGCCATCATTCCGTATGATCGCTCTACCCCTTGTCTGCATGGCCGCGACCGCCCAGGCAGACGAGACACGCCAGTTGGATGCCCATGAGCATGGTATTGGGGCCCTGAACGTCGCATTTGACGGCAATACCGTTGCGATGGAATTTCAGGCCCCGGGCGCCGATATCGTCGGGTTTGAATATGAAGCGACCTCTCAAGAGGATCGCACGGCAATTGAAGACGCGGTCGCCACTTTGGCAAAACCGCTCGATCTCTTTCAGGTGCCCGCAGCCGCGGAATGTTCTGTGACCCAAGCCAGCTCTGCTTTGATTACCGAAGATGCTGACAATCATGAAGAGCATCATGACCACGATGATCATGACGATGAGGACCACTCGGAGCATGATCACGAGAAACACGCAGAGCATGACGACCACGAGGAACATGACCATGCTGCAGCACCCTCGCACAACGAATTTGAAGGCGCTTATACCCTGAGCTGTGCAAATCCCGCCGCCATCGACACGTTGACTTTCGCCTATTTCGACGTTTTCCCAAATGCGCTCGAAATTGAGGTTCAGATCATCACACCAACGGGTGCTAAGGCATATGAGGTCGAACGCGATGCACCCGAACTGGCACTTTCGGGGCTTTTTTAAGCTTGGCCGATCCGATCTTGTCTTTGGGCGATGTGCGGTTTCGCTGGTCCGGCGCGGCCCACTTCGCGCTCGACATCGCCGCGTTCGATGTCGCGCGCGGCGAGAAGGTCTTGCTTTTAGGCGAAAGCGGTTCGGGGAAATCCACTTTGTTATCGTTGATCTGCGGGACGATACTGCCGCAAAGTGGGACGGTTTCAGTTGCAGGCTCAGATTTGTCGACGATGTCGTCCGGTTCGCGCGACAGGTTTCGCGCAGAGCATGTTGGGGTCATTTTTCAACAGTTTAACCTCCTGCCCTTTGGCACGGTCGCAGACAACATTCTCCTCCCTCTTCAGTTCGCGCCACATCGTCGTGCGCGCACGAAAGATGCGAAGGCAACGGCAAGAACGCTTTGTGAGAAGCTAGGCCTGCCAAAGTCAGTCTTCACTGCCAAGGCCGCAACCTTAAGCGTGGGTCAACAGCAGCGGGTCGCCGTTGCGCGAGCTTTGATCGGCCAACCGCCGCTGATTATGGCCGATGAACCCACTTCTGCACTAGATGCCGCAACGCAAACGGCCTTTCTTGACCTGCTGTTCGCGCAGGTCGAAGCAAACGACGCCTCGCTTTTGATGGTTAGCCACGACAGCCGCCTCGCACCGCAATTTGATCGCGTCGTAGAGATGGAGGCAATCGCCAAAACCCCGCGAGCGGCCGCATGATATTGCGTTTGGCCCTGGCATCCCTTTGGGCGCGCGCGCTCACCGTTGGCATGACGATCCTCGCCATCGCCTTGTCAGTCGGGCTTTTTCTTGGCGTCGAGAAGGTCCGCACAGGCGCAAAGGACAGTTTTGCCGACACGATTTCTGGCACCCACCTCATCGTCGGGGCGCGATCAGGTTCCGTGCAATTGCTTCTGTATTCAGTTTTCCGGATCGGGAATGCGACCAACAACGTCAGCTGGGAAAGCTATCAGGACGTCGCTAGTCGCGAAGAGGTGGATTGGATCGTCCCGATCTCGCTTGGCGACAGTCATCGTCAGTTCCGGGTGATGGGAACTACACGGGCTTTCTTTGAGCACTACAAATACCGGCAGGGCAGATCTTTAGCTGTTCAGCATGGCGTTGTGATGGACGACCTTTTCGACGCCGTGATCGGCGCGGATGTCGCGGAAACACTCGGCTATGCCGTGGGCGACCCGATCATTGTGGCTCACGGGCTGGCATCCTTTACCGAACATAAGGATCAGCCTTTCCGTATCTCAGGCATACTTGCCAAGACTGGAACGCCGGTTGATCGCACCGTGATCGTCAGCCTTGAAGCAATTGAGGCCATCCATGTGGATTGGCGCAACGGCGCACAGGTCCCCGGCCAATCGACATCCGCTGATGAAATTCGTCAAATGGATCTTGTCCCACAAGCAGTTACTGCGGCGCTGATCGGAGTAAAAAGCCCGTTGCAAACCTTTGGATTACAACGCGCCATCAATGAATACCCCGAGGAACCTTTGCTGGCGATCTTACCGGGCGTCGCGCTGCAAGAGCTATGGGGTATCGTGGGTGTCGCAGAAACGGCCTTGCGCGCTGTTTCGGCCATGGTGGTGATCACGGCGTTGATCGGGATGATGGCCACGATCTTCTCAAGCTTGAATGAGCGGCGGAGGGAAATGGCGATTTTTCGGGTCATGGGCGCGCGACCGCGTGTCATAGTGACACTTCTGTTGCTTGAAGCGATGCTTATGGCCGGCATCGGCGCAATCTTGGGCTTGTTGCTAGTCTACCTTGGCCTTTTCATCGCTCAACCCATCGTCGATAGCGCCTATGGGATCTGGTTACCCATCACCCCACCCGGCCTGCGAGAAGCTTTGATCGTTCTTGCGGTCGTTGTTGCTGGCGCAATTGTGAGCATGATCCCCGCCTGGCGCGCCTACCGTCTATCGCTTGCTGATGGTATGACTGTCAAAACCTGAACGCTGATGAGGGTAAGTGATGATAAACCGACGCTCTGCACTGACACTTCTGGGCTCCGGCGCGCTTCTGCCACAAGCGGCGCTGGCGGCCACCCCGCGCGAAATTATGTGGGAAGACCTTATTCCGCCCGGCGTTCCCTATTCTGAGATCATCGGACCTGGGCTGATGGACGAGATCAACGACACTTGGGCGCCCGAGTTTGATGAGAACGCGACGAAACTGAACGAAACGCTCAACAACGCCTACATCAAGATGCCGGGCTTCATCATTCCGTTTGAGGTCAGTTCGGATGGTGTGACGGAGTTCATGCTGGTACCTTACGTCGGTGCCTGCATCCACGTCCCGCCGCCACCTGCCAATCAACTCGTTATGGTTAAGGCGGCCGATCCATGGCCCAACGATGACCTATGGGAGGCTGTTTGGGTCATCGGAACAATGCGAACACAATTGCAGTCAACGACGCTAGGCCAGACCGGCTATGCGATTGAGGCTGATAAGATGGAAACCTACGTCTGGTAGAAGCTGCGTCAGATCGCGTGGCTGTGGACGTCACTTTCGCGTAAACCCTCGTCCAGACTGGCTGCGATCACGCGTGTCAGGTCCTCAAACCCCGGCTGAATACGAAACTGACCTGCCGATTGACTGATCGCGCAGGGGAAATGCGCCGTAGTTTTCGAAAGCACCTGTGCAATCGCTGTACCTGCGCCTTCGATGTTGTTGAGCAGTGAAGGGTCGATTTGACCTTGGCACATAATCTGATCGATCAGATCTGCAGTCACCTTGTCGCGCGGTGACAGGACGTAGCCCTTGTGTGCAGCCAAGCCCCCTTTCTGCACGCGTTCGCGGTAGGCCGCAGTGGCGACGGCATTCTGCAGGTAACCACCGGGAAATCTTGAAATTGCCGAGGCACCGAACCCGATGAGCGTTTCGCACGGATCGTCGGTGTACCCCTGAAAGTTACGCTTCATCGTCTTGGCAGCCGCTGCTTTCGCAAGGCTATCTTCAGGTAATGCGAAATGGTCGATCCCAAGTGCAACGTACCCCGCAGACTTCAGCGTATCTCCCGCCAGGTGTGTGGCGTGGTAACGGCTTTCCGGGTCGGGCAGCGCCTCTGACGAGATCATAACCTGACGCTTGGACATGTGCGGAACATGCGCATACCCATAAAGCGCAATTCGATCGGGTTGCAACGCAAGCACGCTTTGCAATGTGGCAGATAGCGTTTCACGGTTTTGATAAGGGAGACCATAAAGAACATCGATATTGACGCTACGCGCGCCCATCTCGCGAACCCGGGTTACGACACGTTCAGTCTGTTCGAAGGTTTGTCGGCGGCCAATGGCTTCTTGCACTTTGCGGTCAAAATCCTGCACCCCGATACTGGCGCGATGCATGCCCCACTTTGCAAGTGTATCCAGGACCGCCGGCGCAGCCTCGGTTGGATCGATCTCAACGGAGAATTCGTAGCCTTGTGATGGCGGAAACGCCGTGGTCAGCGCGCTCAACAAACGATCCATCTGAATAGCGGACAACAGCGTCGGCGTTCCGCCACCGAGATGCAGGCGCGCCATGTTGAGGCCTGATGGCGTGCGTTCGGCAACGGCTGCGATTTCCACCAATAGTGAAGTTAGGTAATCCTCGACTGGTGCAAGTGTCTGTGTCCCCTGCGTCCGACAAGCACAGAACCAGCACAATCGGCGGCAAAACGGAATATGCACGTAAACCGAAATGTCCTTATCGTGCGATAACATCGCAAGCCAATCTGATTGATGACGATGACCGACATCAGGCTCAAATCTGTTCGCGGGCGGAAAACTTGTGTACCGCGGCACTTTCGTATCGAAGAGGCCATATTCGCGCAGAAGGTTTACTTGTTCCATGTTTCGTCGATACGATGGGCCAGGGAACAAAACTTTGATTCAGATCAAGCCATGAACGTTGCGCTGCGGGAACGCATCAAATGTAGCGATTGTCCGATCCGTCACCGTGCCATCTGTGCGCGGTGCGACGACGATGAGCTTGCGCGTCTCGAAACCATCAAATCCTACAAGACGTTTGAGCCCGGCGAGACAATAGGATGGCGTGGCGATGACCTGGTTCATTTTTCGTCACTTGTCAGCGGTATTGCCTCACTTACAAGAACACTTGAAGACGGTCGCACGCAGATGGTCGGTCTATTGCTGCCGTCAGACTTTGTTGGACGCCCGGGCCGGTCACAGGTCGAATTTGATGTGACGGCAGTTTCCAAGGTGACGGTTTGTCGGTTTGAACGGGCCCCGTTTGAAAAGCTTGTCGCAGAAGTTCCACACGTGTCCCAACGGATGCTTGAGATGGCGTTGGATGAATTGCAGGCCGCCCGCGAATGGATGGTGCTTTTGGGCCGTAAGACCGCGCGCGAGAAGATCGCAACATTCATCGAAATGGTGGTGCGTCGCAGCACCGACCCCCAGAAACCGTCTGTTGATTACGCGCTTCCGCTGACCCGCGAAGAGATTGCGGATTTTCTTGGCCTCACGCTTGAGACGATCAGTCGGCAACTGACCAAGCTTAAGAAAGATGGCGTGATCGCCTTCACGGATCGGCGTCATTTCCGCGTACTCGACCTTGCGGCACTACATGCAGCCAGCGGTGACGACGCCGATGGCGGTATCATCGCCTAGTCGGCGGATCACTTGATCTGGGTCAAGGCGGACCTTCCCCACTCCATTTAGATTTCCTTCTGAACTTCAGAAGGAGACCGTCATGTATAAACACGTCTTGATCCCGACCCAATTGGACGAGTCGCGCGATGTCGCGCTCGCAACTGAGGCTGCACAGGTGCTGCTTGCCAAAGGGGGGCGCATCACCTTCCTGCACGTTCTGGAGCCACTGCCTGCATCTGTTGGCACTTACCTGCCAGAAGGATACCCGCAAGCGACGCGCCAAGCGATGAAAGAGAAACTGAGTGAGTTGGCGGCGGGTACCGACGGAGCGCAATCAGCGCTCGCCGACGGTTCAGCGGGCCGCACAATCACGAACTGGGCGGATGACAACGGCGTCGACTGCATCGTCATTCCGTCGCATCAACCAACTTTCACTGATGTGTTCCTTGGCTCTACTGCGACCTGGGTTGTCAAACATGCACACTGTGCGGTGCATGTCGTCAGATAGCGATCCACTTTGACTCAGATCAAAGTGGCCAGTGCCCAGCTTACCTAAAAGCAAGATCAACAAAGGCGGAGTCGCGTGCTGATTCCGTGACAAGTAGCCGATGAAAGGGACATCTTCATGGACGTCATCAAGCTGGTAGCACTCGGCGTCATCGCCTTGATCGCGGCCTATGCTGCGGATCAAGGCAATGACATCGCATTCCGAATCCACGGCGCCATCATCATGCTGGTTTCGGGCGGGCTGTTCTTATGGACTTTGCGCAAAACAGGCGAACCGAAACCGCAAATCGCCCTCGACGCCTATCAAGACGGTGTCGTGCGTGCGGGTGTCATCGCTACGGCGTTCTGGGGCATGGCCGGGTTTCTTGTTGGGACATTTATCGCGTTCCAACTCGCTTTTCCGGCGCTCAACTTTGAATGGGCACAGCCATTTGGAAACTTTGGACGCCTAAGACCGCTGCATACCTCTGCCGTGATTTTTGCGTTTGGCGGTAATGCCTTGATTGCCACGTCGTTCTACATCGTGCAGCGCACCAGCCGCGTTCGCCTGTTTGGCGGCAACCTCGCTTGGTTCGTCTTCTGGGGCTATCAACTGTTCATCGTGCTGGCTGCGACAGGCTACTTACTGGGCGGCACCCAATCCAAAGAATATGCAGAGCCTGAATGGTACGTGGACATCTGGTTGACCGTTGTCTGGGTCGCCTACCTGCTTGTGTTCCTTGGCACGATTATGACCCGCAAAGAGCGTCACATTTACGTCGCTAACTGGTTCTTCCTGAGCTTCATCATCACCGTGGCCATGCTGCACCTGGTCAACAACTTGGCGATCCCTGTCAGCATTTGGGGCAGCAAATCGGTCCAGCTTTTTGCTGGCGTACAAGACGCAATGACCCAGTGGTGGTACGGCCATAACGCGGTGGGCTTCTTCCTGACAGCGGGCTTCCTCGGCATGATGTACTACTTCGTGCCGAAGCAAGCGGGCCGCCCGGTCTATTCCTACAGGTTATCAATTATCCACTTTTGGGCACTCATCTTCCTCTACATCTGGGCGGGTCCCCACCACCTGCACTACACCGCACTACCGGACTGGGCCTCGACCCTTGGTATGGTGTTCTCGATCATCCTTTGGATGCCCAGCTGGGGTGGTATGATCAACGGTCTGATGACGCTGGATGGCGCTTGGGACAAGATCCGGACAGACCCTGTGATCAGGTTCTTCGTCGCCTCACTCGCCTTCTACGGCATGTCAACGTTCGAAGGCCCAATGATGTCGATCCGCGCAGTCAACAGCCTGTCGCACTATACCGACTGGACGATTGGGCACGTGCATTCCGGCGCGCTTGGCTGGAACGGAATGATCACCTTTGGCTGCATCTACTTCCTCACACCGCGCCTGTGGGGCCGGACGCAGATGTACTCGGTATCCGCAATGAACTGGCACTTCTGGCTCGCGATGATTGGCATCGTGCTTTACGCCGCGTCGATGTGGGTCACAGGCATCATGGAAGGCCTGATGTGGCGCGAGGTCGATGACCAAGGCTTCCTTGTGAACTCTTTCGCCGACACCGTGAGCGCCAAGTTCCCGATGTATGTGGTGCGCGGTTTGGGCGGGGTCATGTTCCTGTCAGGTGCCGCAATCATGTGCTGGAACATGTGGCGCACAATCGCAGGGCACGCCCCTGTCGAGCAACCGGTCAGTCAAATCACTGATGCCGACCGTCACGCAACACCCGCAGAATAGGAGGACCGGTCATGGCCTTTATCGACAAACACGCCGTACTGGAGCGCAGCCCGACTTTGTTGCTCGTCTCCTCCCTGCTGGTGGTCACCGTGGGTGGCATCGTGGAAATCGCCCCACTCTTTTGGCTCGAAAACACAATTGAGGAAGTGGAGGGCGTGCGCCCCTACTCCCCCCTCGAACTGAAGGGGCGTGACATCTACATCCGCGAAGGGTGCTATGTCTGCCACAGCCAGATGATCCGCCCGATGCGCGACGAGGTGGAACGCTATGGGCACTACAGCCTTGCTGCCGAAAGCATGTATGATCACCCGTTCCAATGGGGGTCGAAGCGCACGGGGCCTGACCTGGCCCGTGTGGGCGGCCGTTACTCTGACGCATGGCATCTCGATCACCTAATAGATCCACAGTCCGTCGTGCCCGAAAGCATCATGCCGAAATATGGGTTTCTGCTTGAGGCTGAGCTGGACGGTGATGACATTGAAGCGCTCCTCAGCACGCATCGACTGGTTGGCGTGCCCTACACGGATGAACAGATTGAGGTGTCTTACGCGGATATGATCGCGCAGGCCGACCCCGATGGGGATTGGGATGCCGTGCTCGAACGCTACCCGGGTGCTGCCGTGGGCAACTTTGATGGTCAGCCTGCGCTGACCGAGATGGATGCGCTTATCGCCTACATGCAGGTCCTTGGGACGATGGTTGATTTCTCAACCTTCACCCCGGACGCAAGCCGCTAGGAGGGAGGGACATGGACACTTACTCACTCTTGCGGGCCTTCGCTGACAGTTGGTTCTTGCTTGCGATGTTCACCTTCTTTGTCGGTGTCGCGATCTGGGCTTTCTTGCCCAGCCAACGTGCCAACCGGGACGATGCGGCCAGCATTCCATTCCGCGATACCACCCCAGACCTTGATCAGGCGGGCGACGACGACTTCTTGAAAGGGCAATCTCATGGGTGAACAACGCCTTGATGAACAAACAGGCCAAACGACAACCGGCCACAGCTACGACGGCATTGAAGAGCTCAACACACCCCTGCCCCGCTGGTGGCTCTGGACCTTTTACCTGACGATCATCTGGGGCGTGGGCTACACGATTGCCTATCCGGCCTGGCCTTTGATCTCTGGGGCGACATCTGGCTTGCTGGGGTATGCGACGCGCGGCGAAGTCGCGGAGGATATTGCTGCGCACGAGGCCAGCAATGCGGCATTGGTTGAACAGCTTGTCGCTGCAGACCTGACCGAAGTCGCATCGGGCACGGATTTGCACCGCTACGGGATCGCACGAGGTGGTGCGGTGTTCCGCGCGCAATGCAGCCAATGCCATGGGTCAGGTGCCGCAGGTGCAATTGGTTATCCCAACCTGCTCGACAACGATTGGCTGTGGGGTGGCACGGTTGAAGAGATTGCCTACACCGTCCAACACGGCATCCGCAACGAGACCGATTTCGACGCGCATTATTCTCAAATGCCAGCATTTGGCGAGTTTTGGGTGAGGACGGAGATCGAACAGGTCGCTGACTACGTGCTGAGCCTCAGCACTGGCACACCGATTGAAGATGGCGCGGATCTGTACCTCGACAATTGTGCCGCCTGCCACGGCGACAATGGCGAGGGGATGCGCGACGTGGGCGCACCCAACTTGTCAGATGCAATCTGGCTATATGGCGGTGATCGGGACACAGTCATCGAGTCGATTTCCAACGCCCGTTTCGGCGTGATGCCAGCTTGGGGACAACGCTTGTCCGAGGAAGACGTCCGTGCGGTTTCACTTTACGTACACGCACTTGGCGGCGGCGAATAACCTCGCTCATTTGATGCAGATCAAAGAGGGCCTCCGGGCCCTCTTTTAGGGTCTGGCCATGAGCCAAGGTGAACCAATGTCCGATTCCTCCCCCTCCCTTTACGCGGCACGAGAGCCAATCTTTCCAAAACGCGTGAAGGGCCCGTTTCGTAATCTGAAGTGGGCGATTATGGTCGTTACCTTGGGCATTTACTATCTTACCCCATGGATCCGCTGGGACCGTGGCCCGAACCTCCCCGACCAGGCCGTGCTGGTCGACTTGGCCGGGCGCCGCTTTTACTTCTTCTGGATCGAGATCTGGCCGCACGAGTTTTACTTCGTTGCAGGGCTCTTGATCATGGCGGGGCTCGGCCTTTTTCTTTTCACCTCAGCGCTTGGTCGCGTCTGGTGCGGCTATAGCTGCCCCCAGACGGTTTGGACTGATCTGTTCATCCTCGTGGAACGTTGGATCGAAGGTGACCGGAATGCGCGGGTGCGTTTACACAACGCGCCTTGGTCATTGAATAAGGCGCGGTTGCGACTGACAAAGTGGGCCACATGGTTGATTGTCGCTGTGCTGACCGGCGGTGCCTGGGTTTTTTACTTCGCTGACGCTCCGACGCTGTTACAGCAGTTGGTCACATTCAGCGCGCCTCCCGTCGCCTACATTACCATCGCAATCCTGACCGCGACGACGTTCGTATTCGGTGGCTTCATGCGCGAGCAGGTGTGTATCTATATGTGCCCATGGCCTCGCATCCAGGCCGCTATGATGGACGACAATACCTTGACCGTTGCCTATCGCGATTGGCGCGGCGAGCCGCGTGGCAAAAAGCGACAAGAGGGGATCGGCGATTGCATCGACTGCAACGCATGTGTCGCAGTCTGCCCGATGGGGATCGACATCCGCGACGGTCAGCAGATGGCCTGCATCACATGTGCGCTTTGCATCGACGCATGTGACGAGGTCATGGACAAGGTCGGTCGGGACCGTGGCTTGATCGACTATCTCGCCCTGTCCGACGAACCGCGAGAGCGCGAAGGCAATAAGCCGCGTCCAATCTGGCAGCATATCCTGCGGCCGCGCACAATACTTTACACCGCCATCTGGGGGCTTGTGGGACTTGCGATGACTTACGCCCTTTTCATCCGGCCGGAAATCGAAATGACGGTCGCAGCGATCCGCAATCCAACGTTCATTACGCTATCCGACGGATCGATCCGAAACACATACGAGCTTCGCATTCGCAACAAGCACGGTGAAGAACGGCAGTTCAGCATGAACCTCACCGGTGATCTGACCCTGAGCCTGGAAATTGAGGGATCGCCTTATCGGTCTGTGCCGGTCGCCCCGGACTCTATGCAAAAGTTTCGCGTTTACGTCACGGCCCCAGCCAGCAGCCCCGCTGCCACTGCGGACCAAACCGATATGCGGTTCTGGATCGAGGATCTGGGCAACGGAGACCGTGCACACGCCGACACCCACTTCAATGGAAAAGGATAAGACAATGACACGCATCACCGGTTGGCATGTCCTTGCCATGTTCACATTCGGCTTTTCCGTCATTATCGCCGTGAATTTGTCGCTCGCTTTCAACGCAGTACGTACTTTTCCCGGCCTGGAAGTGAAGAATTCCTACGTTGCGAGCCAGTCATTCGACGCCGATCGCACAGCACAACTTGCGTTGGGCTGGGAAGTGGACGCGTGGGTGAAAGATGGCTTGCTTTATCTGTCGGTCGTTGATGCAGGCGACGCTGTTGAGCCCGCGATTCTGAGTGCCACATTTGGACGGGCCACGACCGTCGCAAATGACCAATCGCCAGTTTTCGTGCATGATGGGACGACATTTGTGGCACCTGTCACAACCGATGCTGGCAATTGGAACCTACGGGTTAAACTGCGCGCGGCTGACGGCACCCAGTTTCAACAGCGCATCATCGTGAAGGTGGTCGGATGACTGCTGTTTGTCCCGCTTGCGATGCAGCCGATTATGCCGTCGATGTGGCGGCAAGAGCGCAGACAGTAGCCTTGTCGGTCCCCACAATCCGATGTGCCGCCTGCATCGGGTCCATTGAGAAAGCACTCAACGATTTACCGGGCGTGCGGGAAGCGCGGGTAAACCTGACGCTGAAGCGGGTATCGGTTGTGACGAATTTGCCGGCTGAGCAACTTGTCGCGACCCTGGAGGACGCAGGCTATCCTGCCCACCCGTTTGATGCGGCAGCCTTGGGACAGGCAACCGATGCGGTAGGACGCGACCTGCTCATGCGGATGGGCATCGCGGGCTTTGCAATGATGAACGTCATGCTGCTTTCGGTGGCTGTCTGGTCCGGCGCGACCGATGCAACACGGGATCTGTTTCACCTGATCTCAGCCGGGATCGCCCTGCCCGCTGCGCTTTATGCCGCGCAGCCGTTCTTTGAGAACGCCATGCGGGCCTTGAAAGCAGGTCATTTGAACATGGACGTGCCCATTTCACTTGCGATCATACTTGCAGGCGGGATGTCACTTTACGAAGCGCTCAATGGCGGGGCACATGCTTACTTTGACGCGGCGCTGTCATTGACCTTTTTCTTGTTGATTGGACGCTATCTCGAACATCGCACCCGGGCAGCTGCACGTTCGGCAGCCACTGAGCTTTCGGCACTCGAAGTGCGCACAGCGTTGCGCAAAGTCGGAGACACAGTCGAGGATGTCGCGCTTGATGCACTCAAAGTGGGCGATGCGATCCTTGTGCCAACCGGAGTGCGTGTCCCGGTCGACGGGCCACTGACCAGCGCGGAGAGTTTTACGGATCGGTCATTCCTTACCGGGGAGAGCGATCCCGTGACCCACTGCAAGGGCGATCTTTTGCAGGCGGGTGAGATCAATCTCGGCGCACCGTTTGAGATGACAGCGGAGGCCCTCGGACAGGACACACGACTGAGCCGCATTGCGCGACTAGTTGAGACGGCTGAAAATGTGCGCAACCGCTATACAACGCTCGCGGATAAGGCTGCGTCATTCTACGCGCCTGCGGTTCATCTTTTGGCGGCGGCAACATTTCTCGGCTGGTTGCTAGTGAGCGGCGATCCGCGCCATTCGCTCAACATCGCAATTGCGGTGCTGATCATCACCTGCCCTTGCGCCTTGGGCCTCGCTGTTCCCGCGGTTTCTACCGCTGCCATCGGCCATCTTTATCGCCGCGGCTTGCTGGTAAAGTCCGGGTCAGCGCTTGAACGGCTCGCAGAAGTGAACCGCGTGATCCTCGACAAGACCGGTACATTGACCAAGCCAGGTTTCGACTTTGACCTTGGGACGCTCACTGAAAGTGACAAATCGGTTGCGATGGGTTTGGCACAAGCCTCATCTCATCCTGTCTCATTGGCTTTGCGGCAGTACCTAGGTGCCACACCAGCGGCGCAGCTCTCGGATGTGAAAGAGCATTCCGGTCGGGGCATCAGTGCAAAGTGGGGTGAGACAAAGGTTGCCTTGGGCAAACCGCAGTGGGTTGGCACTGAGGGCACCGGGCTTGGGTTCCGCATCAGTGAGAATGTCTACCTGCTTCCGGCCCATGAGATCGAACGACCCGGAGCTGGCGGTCTCGTCGAAGCCCTTCACGAGCAGGGCTTCGACGAGACCGAGATGATCTCTGGTGACAACGTCGCAAAGACCCGCGCTTTGGCAGGAAAACTTGGTATTGCCAGATGGCTTGCAGGTGTGTCGCCGGAGGCAAAGCACCAGCACGTCGACGCGCTGAAACAAGAAGGTCAGCGGCCCTGCATGGTGGGAGACGGGATCAACGACACGGTCGCTTTGACCGCGGCCCATGCATCGGTTGCGCCCGGTACGGCATTGGATGCTGCGCGCAACGCTGCAGATGTGGTCATGCTGAACGACACCTTAGCCGATCTGCCAATCCTGTTTGCAACGGCGCGCAAAGCCGTCAGCCTGTACCGGCAAAATTTTGGGATCGCATTTTGCTATAACGCCGTCGCGATCCCTATCGCCGTGATGGGATTTGCGACACCTCTGATGGCCGCGCTCGCCATGTCGTTCTCATCGATCACTGTACTGCTTAACGCAATGCGCGCGAGGACGGTCAGATGAACGTGTTAGTCTTCCTCATTCCTGTGTCGCTTATCCTTGGTGGCATCGGGCTCGTCGCATTCATGTGGACGTTGCGCCACGATCAATATGACGATCCTGACGGCGCGGCAGCGCGCATCTTGCTCGACGAAGACGAGGCATCCAGCTGAATTTCAATTGCCCGAGCTAACTCCGGCTCTCAAGATGCCTCCGCAGGCAGGCGTTGAAAACCTCAGGTTCTTCGAGATGAACTGCGTGTGCGCAGCCTCGAATGACAGTCAGGGTCGTCTCCGGAATTTTCCGATGCAGAAGATCAATCTGCGACCGAGAATAGGTTCGGTCTTTGTCGCCCCAGATAATAAAGGTCTCCTGACGGATGCCAGCAAGCCGGTCCACGCCTGACCACCCTTCCATTGCGTCAAGTCCAGCTTCCATGGCTGCGAGGGATGCCTTTGCCGCAATGTCGGCACATCCCGGATAGCCGCGCGCTGTGGCACCATCCTTAAACCATGTCGCCGCGATCCTGCGCGCGGTCGCCTCCGCCCCTTCTTCGCGCGCCCGGCGCTTGCTCTCAGCGATGGTCTCAAACCGTCCCGGCAGCACGCCAACAGACCCCGTCGCGTAGAGGATCAGCGTCTCTACCAACTTCGGCGCACGGTGAACCACCTCTTGTACGATCATGCCGCCCATTGAATGCCCAAGAAGATGGCAGCGGTGCACGCCATTGTGTTCGAGTTCCGCGATGACCCACTCCGCAAAACCGTCGATGGATGCAATCGGCGTTTCATCCGCGCGGTCACCAAACCCAGGCAAATCAAGCGCGATCACATCGCAAACGTCACTGAGCGCGGCGATCTGACCGTCCCATTGTGCACTGCCTCCGAGGAAGCCGTGCACAAGGACCAGCGGCGTCACTTCCGCTGACCCTGGACAATCCTATCGAGGATCATGGCGCAGAAGAGGATCGCAAAACCCGCAAGGATACCTTGGCCGACATTGGCGTATTGCAGCGCCTCAAGCACGTCCTCTCCAAGCCCCTTCGCACCGATGAGTGAGGCAACCACCACCATGGCCAGCGACAGCATGATCGTCTGGTTGATCCCTGCCCTGATGGATGGACTCGCCAACGGCAGATCAACCCGCGTGAGAAGATACCACTTGTTGGCACCAAATGAGATTGCCGCCTCGCGCACACTCTCCGGAACGCCGCGCAGGCCCAATACTGTCAATCGCACAACGGGCGTGCCGCCAAAAATCATTGTGGTGACAACCGCGGCAGGTTTGCCGGTGCCGAAGAAAGCGATCACCGGGATCATGAAAACAAATGCTGGCATTGTCTGCATGAAATCCATGATGGGCTGGATCGCAGCATAGAACCGCGGCCGACGCGCGGCGAACATGCCGAGTGGAATGCCGATCAGGATCGACAAGCAGGCGGCCGTGCCAAGTAGAGCCAGGGTCGTCATCGCCTTTTCCCAGAAGCCCAAGAGCCCCATGTAGGCGAGAAAGGCGCCTGAATAGATCGCCATGCGTACTCCGGCGGTCAGCCAAGTCAGCAAGATGATCAGCGCCGCAATCACGATCCATGGCGTGCTGACGAAAACGACTTCCAGCGCGTCCAGAACGAGGCGGATCACCCATGTGATGCCATCGAACAACGCCTCACCGTTCAGGACCGCCCAGTTAAAGAAAGCTTCAACCCAGTCGATGCTCGTCAGGCGGATATCCGGGTCAGTTGGAAAGTCGCTCAGCAAGGTAAAGCGACCCGGGAAGCTGTAGTGGACCATGGCTGCAAAGACGATCAGTGCCATGAAGACCGCGCTAAAAACGATCTGGGACATGGGCATGCCGGACCGGATTGACCGGTCTGACACCCAATCTGAGAACCGCGCTTCCAACGCCCAGTTTGCGACGGTGGCTTGTGCCGCCTTTGCGAGTAACAGAATGGCAAGGCCGGTCAGCGCAATCGTCGGCCCTTGCGCGGCCAGTGCCGCCGCTTCGTCCCTGATGCCGCCGATATTGGCCTCCAACCCTTCAACGGCGCGTTGGAATGCATCCACCCTGTCAGAGCCATCCTCAATTGCAGCCGCCAACTGCTGACGGCGCAGTTCGAGCGTACCTTCAATGGAGGCGATGCGGGCCATCGCGTCTGCGGCAAGATCACCAAAGAGGCCGCGCGCAATCTGCACAAATGCGAGCGCCTCCAGAATCAAGAAGGGCAACGCCCATGACCACAACCCACGCGCGCCAAACCATATCGGGCCGAATATCCCAGCCATCAGGTTGAACGTCGGGGTGAACCGCGAAGAGGCGCCAATCTTGTCGAAGTTTTGGATGTAATAGTCCGGGCTTGTCCGCACGAACGTGCGGATATTCTCATGCCGCTCTTTGATATATGCCTTTGCGACGTCGCTATTGGGATCGTCGAGTGGATTTACGGTTGTCTGTGTCGTCCCGTCCATCATGATACCTCTGTCCCTTCGATCACCGTGCGCAAAAGATCCGCCCGCGTAATGACGCCCACATCTGCACCACCCTCTTCCACCAAGATCGGGTTGGCGTCATCGATGGCAAGGTTGATCAAATTGCTCAGCGACTCTTGCGCGTTCACTCGGGGGGCGTCTGCGGGGATCGGACCGTGCGATGATGTGAACGCCTCAATCGGCTGCATGACCACATGGGCATGCACGACTTTCAGACGCGAAATACCTGCGACGAAGTCGGCCACGTAGTCATCTGCCGGGTCCATCACGATATCTTCGGCGGTACCCATCTGCACCATTTTACCGTCCCGCATGATGGCGATCCGGTCGCCGATACGCACCGCTTCATCAAGGTCATGCGTGATGAAGATCGTTGTTTTCTTCAGGATCTTGGACAGCCGAATAAACTCATCCTGCAATTGCCGCCGGATCAAGGGGTCGAGCGCAGAGAATGGCTCATCCATCAAAAGCACATCCGGGTTCGCGGCAAGGGCCCGGGCGAGGCCAACCCGCTGCTGCATCCCCCCCGACAGCTCGTGCGCGAACTTGGACCCCCACGCGCCCAGTTCCACAATATCAAGGATCGCCGCCGCCTGGCGCATGCGCTCATTCTTCGCGACCTGCCGGATTTCGAGCGGCATCGCGACGTTATCAAGAACCGACCTATGCGGCATCAGCGCGAAGTTCTGGAACACCATGCCAATCTTCCGGTTGCGGAAGGTTTGCAGCTCTTTCGGTCCAAGGGCCATTACGTCAGTACCCTCGATCTCGATTTTGCCTGCTGTTGGTTCGAGAAGGCGATTGAAATGGCGGACGAGCGTGGACTTGCCGCTTCCCGATAGACCCATGATGCAAAAGATTTCGCCGCGGTTAACCGAAAGGCTCACATCCGCCACGCCGACGACCGCGTTGTATTCTGCGAGAACCTCGGCTTTTGTCAGGCCGTGTTCCTTGATCGCCTTAAGTGCAAGATCAGGTTTGGCCCCGAAGATTTTCCAAACGTTGGAAATTTCGATGACGCCTTGGTCGCTGTCCAACATCGTTTTGCCCACCAAATGTCACGCCGGCAGGGGCAGTCCCCCGCCGGCTCTTGTTCAAAATCGCAGTTGGGTCTTAGAGACCCAGCATCGCATCGACGCGGTCAGAATTGGCCTCGACCCAAGCCTTTGCCGCATCCGCTGGATCAACGCCGTTTGCGCTGATCTCAAACGCCAAGCTACTCACGTCGTCAGCCGTCAGTGAGAAGTTCTGGAAGAACTCTGCAATTGCAGGCGACCGATCCACCAGAGAGTTCGACCATGCGATCTGCACCTGCTTGAGGTCATCTTTGGTGGCGACCGAGGACTTCTCGTACCAGTCCGCGTCATCGGATGGTTGCACCATGATGTACTTGGCCGGATCAAATGTTGGCTCGGTCAGCATGGTCACGTCAAACATGTACCAAACGGCATGTGGCTCATAGCAGTAGAATGCATAGCCTTCACCCTTTGCAATACTGTCCTTAATGCGCGCCGTCTTGACGGCTTCTTCCGCACGAATTGGCTCAACAAAATCGAGCAGACCGTAGTCGCGGACTTTGACTTCGTTCACGTTGGCCGAGGCCCAGCCAGGCGCACCAATCCACATTTCGCCTTGTCCGTTGCCATCGCTGTCCATCGCGGCTGCCACGTCGGGGCGGCCCAGATCCGCAATGTCAGTGATATCCATGGCGGCAGCGAAGTCTTTTGAAACACAAAAGCCCTGGTTGCCCTCATAAGGGTTGGAGGACAGCGTCACCGTGCCAGCTTCGTCAACGTACTGCTTGGTGAAGCTCTCTTGGTTTGGCAGCCAGACATCAGGGTGCACATCGATGTCACCTTCGCCCTGGTCCATTGCCTGGAAGATCGTCGCGTTGTTGCCAGGCACGTATTCGACCGTGCCGCCGATCCGTGATGTCACGACCTCGCCCAGCACGTGCGCAATGGCTTGCGCCCCGGTCCAGGACGGGACGCCGATCTTTACTTCTTCTGCAAAGGCAGGCGCGCTCATGACGCTAAGCAGCGTCGCGGCCATAAGCTTTGTCTTCAATGTCATTTGGTTTGTCTCCTTGTTGGTCGTTTTTTTGATTCTTTTTATGGTGCATAGCCTGGCAGGCCGAATGCATCGGAATAGCCAAAAAGCGCCACGCTTCCGCCGGTATGAGCAAAAACGACGTTATTCATGCCGTCGAAGTAGCCTTTGCGGGTCAGATCGATCAGTCCATCAAGGCCTTTGCCTGAATAGACAGGGTCAAACAGCAGACCCTCCAACTCGGCGAGAAGACGCACAGCCTTGATCATCCCCTCCGTCGGCAACCCGTATCCCGGCCCGACGTAGTCACAGTTCGCACGGACTGCGTTGCGGTTCACGACACCTGGCATGCCCATGTAGTCTGCAGTCTGTTCCGCGAGATCAAATACCATGCCTTCTTGCTTGTCCTGTGGGGCACGCACGCCGATGCCAAGCAGATGGATATCGCTTTCAAGAGCGGCCAATCCGGCGACAAGGCCTGCCTGCGTACCTGAACTACCGGTCGCATGGACAAGCGCATCAATCGAAAGCCCGAGCCCGTTCGCCTGCTCTGTCAATTCGCGCGCGCAATTTACGTAGCCCAGCGCGCCAATCGTGTTCGATCCACCACCCGGGATGATGTACGGTGTGTTCCCATTTGCCTTTAGTTGGTCAGCGAGGATCTCCATTTCAGCGTTCATGTCAGCGCCGCCCGGCCGCTTTGACACGGTCGCACCATGAAGCCGATCCAGTAGAACATTTCCGTTCATGATGTAATTCGGGTCGTTCGACCCTGTTCGGTCCTCAAGAAGAATGTGACAGGTCATTCCCAACTTTGCAGCAGCAGCTGCTGTCTGCCGCGCGTGGTTCGACTGGGTTGCACCTTGGGTAATGATGGTGTCGGCGCCCTGCTTTTGCGCGTCAGCCATTAAAAACTCGAGTTTGCGGGTCTTGTTGCCACCCGAAGACAACCCGGTGCAATCATCCCTTTTGACCCAGATGCGCGGACCGCCAAGGTGTTCACTAAGCCGGTCCATCGGCTCAAGCGGCGTTGGAAAATGGCCCAGCGCGAGGCGCGGAAACTGCGCAAGCCGGACCGCAAGATCCTTACACCGGCTGGCGGCTATATCTGACGACATACCAGTATCGTCGGCTATCACATGATCTGTTGTTGTCACACGCGCCCCCTTGTCGTGATTACCCATAGCATCAGGTGGCGCTACGCAAAAAAACAGTGCATATTTCTATGCCCAGCCATACGATAAGTATGGGCAAAGGAAAAATTGATGAAACTTGAATGGCTTGATGATGTGATCGTGTTGCTGGAGGAAGGCAATCTGTCGCGCGCTGCAGCCCGCCGCAACATCACGCAACCCGCCTTTTCGCGCCGTATTCAAGGGTTTGAGGAGTGGTTGGGGATCGCAGTGCTCGATCGCCAAGTGAACCGCGTTGATGTGCACCCAGCCCTTCAGTCCAGCGAGACGGAAATCCGCGCGCTCGTCAAAAGGTTGCGCGAATTGCCGAAAAAGATAGCGGCATATGAGGCGACGCGCACAACTGTTGCGATTGCCGCCCAGCACGCACCGCTGTGCTCCGCCTTCCCTGACATGGCCCTTAAAGCCACATCACGTTTCCCGGGGCTGCAATTTCGCCCGCGCGCGGGAAACTTGAACGACTGTGTCTCAATGTTCCTGCGCGGCGATACAAGCATGTTGTTGTGCTATGAGGCGCAAAGCATAGGGGCGCTTCAGTTCGGCGCAAACATCCAGCGTGGCGTTTGGGGCAATGATTATCTTGTGCCCGTCGTTGGGGGCAGTCTGCGCTATCGCGTCACTGATGGCGGCGCGATTCCACTTGAAACGCCGGCCATCGTTTATCCCGACGACAGCTACTTTGGGGAGGTCCTTCATCGCAACGCACGGGTATTCGGTACGCTCAGCTTTTCAGAAACGCCGTTTAGCATCACAGCTTTTTCCAGTGGCACCCGAGAGATGATCCTTGCGGGGCTGGGGGTGGGATGGTTGCCGTTCAGCATGATCTACCGCGAACTTGAAAACGGCGATCTGATTTCATTGGCCGAACGATACGGCAAAGAGACCTTGGAAGTGGCGGTCTACGCCGACAACAAGTCTGTCGTTGCGATGGATCTGATGGGTCTTTGGGCGCAGGTTTCAGAGAGTGGGCGCGCATAACGCGGATCGGCCAGCTGCCGGGGACACAACCAAAAATTGACCGCGAATCTAGGAGCTACACGCCATTTCCCAATTAACAACATTTTGATTTATTGAGGCTAATTGTTTCCCGGAAACTGCTGTTAACCTTTCGTTAACCTTTCGCCGACCTTTCAAATTTGACAAAAATTTGATGATGGCCACCGTAACCCCTTGCGCGTCATCCATAGTCACCGATGGCCGCATGTGGGTGTTTTTACGAGTGTGTGGGGGTTACGATGGCCACGACGGTGCTGTCTACAATAGACAATGAAGCGATCACGGGAGCCTTTGCGCTCGCGGTCGATGTCTCATTCAATGATTTGTCAGCTGGCAATTCGCAGGACGTCTTTGAATTTTCAAATGCAGAAGGCACGAGCCGGATTTGGTTCGGTCAGCTTGAGGGCACCAATGACGTCGAGTTCGGGATCGAACAAGACGGCGTCATTCACACCGTGGTTGCGACCAACGTAATCACAGAAGGTGAATACGCCACCTGGCGCGTTGGGGTTGATCCTGACGGCACAATGCGGATTGCAAAGAACTACGACCTGCTTGTCGAAGGTGACGGTGTCGTACCTTCAGATGAGCCGCGCGAGAGTCGCCTCATCGGTTCGTCTCAAGACCCAGATGATACCGATCTCGACGGCGTTGTTCTGAACCTGAAAATTGCAAATTACGGCAATGTCACAGAGCTTGACCCGACGTTTCAAGCAAGCCCATGTGCCACTACTGGCGAAGTCCGCTGTTTCTGTGACAAACTGCGTCCGGATGGCCCGGTCGAACCCGGCATTGAGGGCGAAACGCAAATTTCGGCGACTGACCTTGAGGGTGATGGCGAATGGAGCGCTGTGCAATCCCTCGGCCTCATCCCCATCCACGCGATGGTGCTTCCCGATGGTAAGGTCCTGAGTTTCGGTACAGACGAGAATGGCACACAAACGGGGCAGTTCGTCTACAGTCTCTATGACCCGGAAACTGGGGTCGACATCATCCTACCGAATACAACCGACACCGATATCTTCTGTTCAAACATGTCGATTGATCCTGTCACCGGGAATGTTCTGCTGATGGGCGGTGACGCACGTGGCGAAGGAGGCCAGGTCAATACAGGCATCAACGACGTTCTTGTGTTCGACTACGCCACACAAACTATCCGCGATGCGACGCAGGGCGAGATGGCCTATGACCGTTGGTACAACACCTCTGTCACGCTCTCGAATGGTGAGATCATGACGCTCGGTGGCACCGGAGGCGGCAAAGACAATCCTGAGATCTACAATCCTGACACCGGTTGGCGAGAGCTGACGGGCGTCGAGATGAACATCAACTATTACTATCCAAAGACCTGGGTAACGAGTGACGACAAAGTATTCGTCTTCCCCGGTGGCGGGCAGATGTACCGAATTGATCCGACGGGTGACGGCTCCGCAGAAAACTTGGGCTGGCCCGGGTTTCCGCGCAACGCGTTTCAGCCAGGCGTGATGTATGACGTTGATAAGGTCGCCATCGTCGGCACCGACAACATGATCTACATCGCCGACATCAGCGCGGAACAACCGGTCTTCACTGCCGTCGCACAACTTGATCATCCACGTCAGGAAGGTGGGATGAGCATGCTCCCGGATGGGCGCGTCATCATTACGGGCGGTGCGCCGTCACGGTATGATCTGGAGAACGCCAGTTACACGGCGGAAATCTGGGATCCGCGCGACAATTCCGTTGAAGAGGTCGCAGATGCAGCACTTGCGCGCCTATACCATTCAACTCACCTGCTCTTGCCAAACGGCATGATCTGGGCCGGCGGCGGTGGTGCCCCCGGACCGTTGACAAATACAAACGTCGAAATCTACGCACCGTCATACCTCTATGACGAGAATGGCGACATGGCCGACCGGCCGCGGATCGTTGACGCGCCGACGAACGTTGAGAACGACGAGACTTTTGAGATCAAGGTGGAAGATACCGCCGACATCGCCCGTGTGACAGCGGTGCGCACCGGCGCGCTGACGCATGCCGTGAATTCAGACCAGCGATTTGTCGAACTCGACTTCACAGTGGTTGATGGCAACACGCTTCAAGTGACCAGCCTTTCGGACGGGGCGATGGTGCCGGGGTCGTGGATGCTGTTCGTTCTCGACGACAACGGCGTCCCTTCTGTTGCGAGTATGCTTGGCGTGGCCATGGCCGATCTCATTGAGACACCGAACCTTGTCCCCGCAGATACCGGACTTGATGTCTATGGTATCGATGATGACGACATCGACGGCGCGTTTGAAATTACCGTTGAGGCGCGTTTTGACGATATCGACGGCGGCTCTTACCAGCGGGTCTTCGACTTCGGCAATGGTGCCGGACAGGACAATATCGTTCTTGGTCAGATCAACCGAACTCCTGACATGTTCTTCTCTGTCTTTGTGGATGGTGTGCAGTACACGATCATTGCACCAAACGCGATTGAGGAAGGTGTTGTCGCGAAGTGGACGACTTCAATTGATGCGAGCGGCTATATGCGGCTTTGGAAGGACGACGTTCTTGTGGCTGAAGGCCAAGGGGCTGTGCCTGCTGACGTTGATCGCGCGCTAAAGCTGGTGGGTGAATCCAATTGGGCGGCCGATGACCGCCTTGAGGGCATGGTGCGCTATCTTGAGACAGTCAACGAAGGCGATGCACCCGAATACTTACATTTTGGCCAGCCGCGTATTTCCTTGATTGCGCCTGAGGACGCACTCGAAGGCGACAGCGGCGAGACCGGCGTCATACAATTTGAGGTGCGGCTTGATCAGCCTGCAGCGGCGATCGTGACAGCGGATGTTTCCGTCGTAGGGGGCGTGGGTCCGGCGCAGGTGATTATCCCTGCCGGTCAAACCTCTGCTTTCATTGATGTGGCGTATAACGGCAACAATGACTTCGGGCTTGATCAGCAGGTTGTCGTCAGCCTGAGCAACGTCAGTCAAGCACGCATCGCGAGCGATTTGTCGGTGAGCGCGACGATCATCGACGATGATAGCTCCGGGACTTATCTGAAGGCGAATTACTTCCTGACAAACGGCGCGACGTCACTGGCAGACGTGGACTTTGACACCACGCCAATCCAAGAGGATATCGTTTCAGAAATCTCGGAAAACGCCGGTGATGGCGCGTTCTATCCCGGTGGCCCCACAGATAGCTTTGCGGTCCGTTATGAAGGTGGTTTCTGGGTCGACACGGCGGGTGAGCATACGTTCTTCCTCGGCAGTGACGACGGATCTGCATTGTTCATTGATGGCGTGCAAGTGATCGACAACGACGGTATTCATGGCCTGATTACGTTAAATGCGACGGTGGACCTCGCAGCCGGACAGCATCAGATCGAAGTGCGATACTTCGAAAATCTGGGTGGTGCTGCGATTGATCTTGAATGGGCGGGCCCTGGCTTCACCCGAACCCAAATGGACTTTACGGCAGCCCAACCGCCTGCAGAACCGCCTGCTGTGGATGCCGACGTATCAGGCCGCTACTTCGTCGATCTCGACGGTTCGAGCACATTGACAGCAGGTGACGACGTTGTTGCAGGCGCAACGGTACGGCTGATCCGAAATGGTGTTGAGATGGCGCGGACCACGACTGATGCCGAGGGACGCTACAGTTTTGCGGATGTTGAAGCTGGCGGTGGCTATCGTGTCGCTTTCGAGGATCCGAACGACAGTCTCGGTCAGGACCTCGACTACATCACGGATCGCGTCGGCGGTGACGCTTTGACCGACAGCGACGTCATCTGGTCCGACGGATTTGGTGACGGTACGACGCGCAAATTCTCGGTCGAAGATGGCACGCCGCAGCTTGGTATCGACGCGGGTCTGCGTGGTTCTGATGTGCCACCAGATCCCGATCCGGAGCCAGAACCCGAGCCAGAGCCCGGCGATACCGGCCTTGAAGGTCGCTACTTTATCGACCTTGATGGTTCAGGAACCTACACCGAAGGTGACACAGACGTGGCCGGTGCGCGAGTCTCCCTCGTGCGCAATGGTACGGCTGTTGATCAGACCGTCACACGCGCCGATGGCACCTACAGTTTCACGGGTATCGAAGGTGGCAGTGGTTACCGGATCGCGTTTGAAAACCCAACCGGTGCAGTAGGTCAGGCCATTCCTTACATCACCGAACGTATCGGCGGTGACGATCTGATCGACAGTGATGTCATCTGGACGGACGGGCGCGGTGACGGCATCACCCGCAAAGTCACAGTGTCAGAAGGTTTTGTTCTGTCCGGGATCGATGCTGGGCTTCAAGGGTCTGAATTCAATCCGAACCCGGATCCTGATCCGGAGCCAACGGGCGATGCATCGGTGTCTGGCCGTTACTTTATCGATCGCGATGGGGATCAGGTATTGAACACCGGCGACGATACGATTGAGGGGGCGACTGTCTGGCTGATCCGCGATGGTGCTACGATCGCGCAGACCACAACCGGTGCTGACGGAAGCTATGTCTTCAATGGCATCGAACCCGGCGGCGGATATCGCCTCGCGTTTGAGAACCCGCCAGCAGCGATTGGGGAAGAGTTGACCTACATCACCACCCGCGTCGGCGATGCCGAGACAGACAGCGATGTGATCTGGTCGAATAATGTTGGTGACGGAACCACATACAAGTTCAGCCTGACCGATGGCACAGAACTGACGGGCATGAACGCTGGTCTGGATGGAAGCGTCACCGACACTCCATTTGTGTAATCGCATGACCAGCAGCAAGAAGGCCCCGTGCCATGACAGCGCTTGATCGCAACATGAATGCCGCGTTCGCAAAGTCAAAGCGGACACGGCGGGCGACACAATCCCAAGGTCGGATCGCGACAGGCATCTCTGTCCATCTGCCCTATTGGGATGTGGACCTTGGCTCTGTCCAGCCCATTAGTGGCATCACGCTCTTTCTCGATGCGGGCGCGCAGATGCAGGATTTTTGGGTCCTCGTTTCCGAGGCCCCTTTTGTCTCCGATAGCTTAGCCGCGATGCGCAACGCGTCGGATTACTGGGCGTATCACCATAAGTGCCCTGCGAAAGGCGTCGCAAGGATCGCTGTGCCGCATGGCGTCTCAGGTCGTTTCTTACGCGTTCAGATGGCTATTGCGGCGAAGGCCATCCCGCTTTCCGGGCTTGATATTGCGGTTCCGGATCCAACGGACGCCCTTTCGGTCGCAGAGATCTCTCGCCTTCAACCGCGCCGTGCACGACCAAAGCCCCTACAGACCGGAGAAGAATCCAATCTGACGCTTCGGTTCGACACAATCGCAAACACCACCTACGCGCTCAGCTTTGATCACAATTCCCCAGCCGACCCGGTCCATGTCTGGTGGAATGGTCAACTCTTGCTGCCTGCTGATTTTGATGTCGCGGCCGACGAAAAGCGGACGACCTTTCATACGGACGTGACAGGCACCGGTGGAGAAAACACGCTGACATTTGGTGCAGCACAATCCGCGGGCAACGCAGAACTGCCGCGAAACATTTCGTTCAAACAAAAGGCGCCAGTTCCCACGTCAGCAAGGCCGCCTGAAACAAAACCAAATGTTGGAACGCTTGCGGGCATTTTGCGCCGAAAGCCCGCGTTGCAAAAGATGTTGAATGGCGTTGACGATGACGTGGTCTTGCGCTGCCTCGAAGAACTGATGGGCGACGCCCCGCGCGACGAAATCGTCTTTCGCTAGCAAGCGTTTTCTCTCGCGTTGGCTGAGGTGGTGTTTCAGTCTCGGCCTAATCGTGGCGGATCAGTACACCCAGATCGGCAACATTGGTCCCGGTCGCGTCCGTGACCAAAAGATCACCTGCAGCTTTTAGTGCGGCATAGCTGTCATTGTTCGCAAGTAGCGCGTGCAAGTCGCAATCTGCAGCAGCAATCCGCGCCAGCGTGCCGTCATCGACCAAGCCGCCTGCTGCGTCTGTTGGCCCGTCCCTGCCGTCAGATCCACCTTGCAAGCAAGTCCACTTGATCCAGCCCCGTGCTTGCGCTTCAAGGGCGATGCGAAGCGCAAGCTCTTGATTGCGTCCCCCGCGCCCAGTGCCCTGAAGCTGGACGGTGGTCTCTCCCCCCCAAACGGTCACGCCGGGTTTCGCCTGATCGCAGATTGCTTTGGCGGCATCCGAGACATCCCCTTCCACAGCTGGTAGGACAGTGCATTCACCGGCCGCATGCTCCATCGCGGCAACGCTGAGGGCGTTGGAACCGATCAGGATGTTTTTGTGGTCAGGCAACTCATCAGGCGAAGTGTCCGCTTCAAGATGTGCCTTGATGCTCGCTGGCACCGCATCCCAGATTTGGGCCTGTTTGAGAACCGCAATCGCCTGAGCGGCTGTGCCAATGGGTGGCGCTGTGGGGCCACTCGCGATTGTCGAAAGATCATCTCCGACAACGTCCGAGAGGATCAATGCGGTGACGGAGTGCGGTGCCGCAGCGCGCAAAAGGCCACCGCCCTTGATCTGTGAAACCTGCTGACGGACAAGGTTCATCTGTGTGATATCAAGGCCTGCACCAAGCAACAGCGCGTTTAGCTTTGCTTTCTCGTCGAGGCTGACGCCAGATACAGGGGCCGGCATAAGTGCTGACCCACCACCAGATATCAGTGCGAGGACCGGACCTGTTGCCGCTTTCAAGTCTGCCAGAACGGCCTGTGCTGCCGCTGCGCCATTTGCGTCAGGTACTGGATGCCCTGCCGCCATCACAGTGGCCCCATCGAGGTCAGTGGCATTTTCGTAGTTGGTAATCACGCGTGTCGGCACGCCCGGATGGGCCCGCAGCGCGGCCCCAGCCATCTGAATTGCGGCTTTGCCCACTGCAATGATCTGGGACGGTGGTGTGACCTGCGCAATCTGACGCGTAACAGCAGCAGCCGGATCGGCAGCGGCGACACCTGCATCAAATATTTGTCGGACGGTTGTGCGCGGGTCGGTCATCGGGTGCTCCATCTTGTCGCGGCAAACCTACGCAGGATCGGGGTAAGCACAACCCTTGAAAGCAGGCAGAAATATTTGACGCAGCCAGCGACTCGCGATAGAACAAAATAGGAACATTTGATAACAGGAGCTCCCGTGCAGTGCCAAGGGACACCCAGCATACCCAGTCGGCCTTTGCCCAAATCCACTCCCGCCAGCGGGGATGCGACCTTGCGCGAAATCTTCGCCGATCATGTGGTGGATGGGGCAGCCACGGGTTTTGCGCTAGGGCAGCTGCAGCACAGCGGCAAACCGCTTTTGTGGATTCAGGACCGCATCACCCGCAAGGAGGCCGGACGTCCAAGCTTGGTCGGATTGCCTCAGGGGTTGGAAATCATCCATGTGGACGTGAACAAAGCTATCGACGTGCTTTGGGTGATGGAAGAAGGATTGCGTTGCACCAGCCTGTGTGGCGTGATGGGCGAGGTCTGGGGCGACCCGCCCGCGCTCGACTTCACCGCAACCAAACGGCTCGCCTTGCGGGCCGAAACCCACGGGGTGCCCGCTTGGCTGATGCGCCGGGCTGCGCATCCCAACCTCAGTGCCGCACGCGAACGCTGGCGCCTGTCGAGCCTGCCCAGTCTGGGGCATCCCTATGACAGCCGCGCGCCGGGTCAGGCCCAATGGCAGGCGGATCTCTTCCGTGCGCGCTGGCGCACACCAGGCCAATGGGTGGTCTATAACGACCCCGTGCAGGGCCTGCAGTTCCACCACCCCACTGACAGTGCCGCTGAGGGGGCGACGACACAGCGACGCCTCTCCGGGTAAGGTCGCCACAGCCACAGCCGCGAAAGGTCACCACCCGGTATGAGCTATCAGGACAAGCTGCCTGTCCTGCCCTTCCCCACACCACCGTCAGACCCGCAGACAGCGCCGAAACCCAAAGTTTCCCAAGACCAATTGGCTCAGGCCATGGCCGCCTTGCAAGCGGCCCTGACGGCTGAGCAAAGTAAAGCGGCCACCACCAATCCATCCCCGCGGGAGACCGAAAGTTTCAGCCCTGTCGGGAAGCCCAAAACGCAGGCCCACTGGCGCGCCAGCCATGCGCCACCGGACGCGCCGGGGTCCGGGCGGGTGGGTGCCGCCGCAGGCGCAGTCACCCCGACCGAGACATTAGACGACACCCCCGCCAAAGACCCGCTCGCCAAACGCATCACCGCGATCCACCTGCCCCGCTTCGCCATTGAACGCTGGCACCGCTGGGCTCTGACCCAAGGTGAGGCGCTGCCCGAAGACATCCCTGCCGCCCTTGCCGTCGAAGGCGCCCATGGCCCGGTGATCCACGCGACCAACCGCGCAGCTGAAACCGAAGGCGTGCACATAGGCGCGCGCGTGGTCGACATGCGCGCCCTCTGCCCCAATTTGAAAGTCACTTTCGCGGATATCGCAGGCGATCAAAAGGCTCTGGAAAAGCTGATGTTCTGGGCGCGTCGCTGGTGCCCCTGGACAGCACTGGACGGCGCAAGCGGGCTGATCCTCGACACCACCGGGTCAGATCACCTCTGGGGCGGTGAAGCGGCGATGTTGCGTGATATGGAAGAGCGGCTCTCGCATCTGGGCTTTTCCGCCAACCTCGCCGTCAGCCCAACCCATGGCGCATCCTGGGCCCTGACACGCTTTGGCAGCGTGCGGGAGGTCTGCGCGCCCGAAAAGCTGGCCCTGCGCATGTCCAACATGCCCGTCCGGGCGCTGCGCCTGACCGATGACACCGTGCAACTCCTGAACCGTCTTGGCCTGAAAACCGTGGGCGATCTGTCCGCTGTCCCGCGCATCTCCCTCGCCCGCCGCTTCAGCCGGGCAGAGCTGCCCGAAAACCCGCTGCTGCGGCTGGATCAAATGATGGGCCGTCTGGCGGAACCGATCAGCGCAAGCGACGACCCGCCGCGCTTTGCGGTGCAAGCCAACCTCGCGGAACCTATTCAGGACCCAACACCACACCTGCCCGCCCTCTGTCAGGAGCTTTGTGCAGGTCTGCAAAAGGCGGGCTTCGGTGCCCGCCGCCTGCGCGTCAGTGTCTTCCGCAGCGATGGCGAAGTCAGCCACGTGGATGTCGCCACAGCCCAACCCAACAGAGACCCCGACCACCTGCTACGCCTCTTTGACGACAAACTGGAACGGATCAACCCGGGCTTTGGGTTTGATCTGATCACACTGGGTGCCACGGTGTCGGAGGCCTTAGGCGACAGCCAACCCACGCTGGGTAAAACCGGGGGCGAGGATGCGGACCTCGCGCGCCTGATCGACCGGCTCACCGCCCGGCTGGGCGCACGGGCCGTGCGCCACCCAGAAGCGCAGGAAAGCCATGTCCCTGAACGGGCCGAGGTTTGGGCTCCGGCGATCAGCACTAAGACCCACCGCACAGCACCGCGTAACGCCCGGCCCTTGCGCCTTTTCGATCACCCCGAAGAAGTGCGTGTGCTTTATGCCGTCCCCGAAGGCCCGCCCGCGCAATTTGTATGGCGACGCGTAACCCGCCGGATTGTGCGTTTTGCTGGCCCCGAACGGATCGCGCCGGAATGGTGGCGCGACATGCCCGGCACCCGTCTGCGAGATTATTATCAGGTTGAGGATCAACTGAACCACCGGCTGTGGCTCTACCGCAGTGGCGTGTTGGGCGACGACCGTGGCGAGACGCCTCGTTGGTTTGTGCATGGGGTGTTTGCGTGATTTTCCTGCGGAAAATGGGGTGGCTTCGCCCCCCTTCCCCCCCGAAGGTATTTTTGTCCAAAAGAAGTAAGGGCGCGTTAACCTTAACGTGGCATGAAGGACATGCGGTACAGGCGGAGGCGCCGATGACCGCTCCAAGAGAAGGCGTTCCGTCGTTTTCATGGATGGCGGAACGCACATCTTCTTTTGGACAAAAATACCTTGGGGAGCGCGAGGGGCGAGCCCCTCGCTCCACCCTCGCCGCAGGCCAAGGTCATGCCTGAAAACGATCACGCCCATCCACGGCGGACCGTGCCGGATGACGGGGTTTACGCGCCAAACGCCCCCGCACCCTTTGTGGAATTCGGCCTTGCCACCTGTTTTTCCTTCCTGCGCGGGGCCTCTGATGCGGTTGATCTGGCCACCACTGCCTGGGGGCTGGGATATGATGCGTTGGGGTGCGCAGATCTGAATAGTTTTGCGGGAGCGGTGCGGCTGCATACAGAGGCCACGACCTGTGCCGTGCGCCCGATCATTGGCACGCGTATTCTGCTTCTCACCGGGGAACAGTTTCTGGTCTATCCCAAAACACGCGACGCCTATGGGCGGCTCTGCCAGCTGATTTCGAAAGGCCGCACGCGCGACGCTGAGGGCAACTGGCAGCTCAAAGGCGCCTGTGATCTGACGCTGCAGGATTTGGCGGATCATGCTGAGGGATCGGTCATCATTGCCATCCCGCCTCGTGCGCTCAGCCGTTTTGCGCGCAGCCTGCCGAAGCTGAAGAAAACCCTCCCCCAGCTGACCCATATCGCTGCAAGTTATCACTACCGCGGGGATGATCGCGCACGGCTGAACCGATTGGACAGCGTCGCAGATCAACACAGACTGACGCTGCTGGCCACTAATGACGTGCTCTATCACGCGCCAGAACGGCGGCCCTTGCAGGACGTGATGACCTGCATTCGTGAGAAAACCACGATTGCCAAGGCCGGGTATCTGTTGAACCCGAATGCTGAGCGGCATCTGAAATCACCCGAAGACATGTGCCGCCTGTTTACCGAATGGCCCCATGCGATCCGCGCGACGCGGGATTTGGCGGATCAGTTGGCCTTTTCGCTTGAAGAATTACGATACGAATACCCTTCGGAAGTCGTTCCAGACGGCATGGATGCACAGTCGTACTTGGAGCAGCTGACCTGGGAGGGCGCCGCGACGCGCTACCCAGACGGTGTACCGGAAGAAACGCGCGCGACGATCCTCAAGGAACTGGCGATGATCGAACAGAAGAAGATCGCGCAGTATTTCCTGACCATCCACGACATTGTCCGCTACGCACGAGAGGATGCCGCTCCGCCAATCCTCTGCCAGGGGCGCGGGTCAGCGGCGAATTCGGCCGTTTGCTACGTTCTCGGCATTACGGCAGTGGACCCGGCCCAGCATCAATTGCTGTTTGAACGTTTCATCTCTGAAGACCGGGACGAGCCGCCGGATATCGACGTCGATTTCGAACATGAGCGGCGTGAGGAGGTCATTCAGCATATCTACGAAAAGTACGGCCGCCATCGCGCGGGGCTTTGTGCCACGGTGATCCATTACCGCCCCCGGTCGGCCATTCGTGAGGTTGGCAAGGTGATGGGCCTGTCGGAAGATGTGACCGGTGCGCTCGCCAAGACGATCTGGGGGTCCTGGGGCAAGGATGTGGATGGGACGCATGTGTCTGAGGCCGGTCTGGATTTGTCTGACCCGGTGCTGCGCCGCACCATCATCATCGCCCAGCAAATGATCGGGATGCCACGACATCTCGGCCAACATGTGGGCGGGTTCATTCTGACCGAAAAGGCGCTGACGGAGACAGTGCCGATTGGCAATGGCGCGATGCCGGACCGCAGTTTCATCGAATGGGACAAGGACGATATCGACGCCTTGGGCATTCTGAAGGTCGATATTCTGGCGCTGGGGATGCTGACCTGCATCCGCAAGTGTTTTGAGATGATTGAGGCGCACTACGGCCAGACCTGGGACCTCGCCACCGTCCCGCAGGAGGACCCGCGCGTTTACAATATGCTCTGCAAGGGCGACAGCATTGGCGTCTTTCAGGTGGAAAGTCGCGCGCAGATCAACATGTTGCCGCGCCTGCGGCCTCGGACGTTCTATGATCTGGTGGTGGAGGTGGCGATTGTCCGACCCGGCCCCATTCAGGGCGACATGGTGCATCCCTACCTGCGCAGGCGCAACGGGGAGGAGCCGATCAGCTACCCTGCCCCCGCCGCTCCCCATGACCCACAAGAGTTAAAGAAGATCCTCGGGCGAACACTGGGTGTGCCGATCTTTCAGGAACAGGCCATGAAGATCGCGATTGATGCGGCTAAGTTTTCCTCTAAAGAGGCCAATGAGCTGCGCAAGGCCATGGCGACGTTCCGGTCCAAGGGAACGATTGGCTTGCTTGAGGAAAAGATGGTCGGGCGCATGGTTGAACGTGGCTATGACCCGGAGTTTGCCGCGAATTGCTTCAACCAGATCAAGGGCTTCGGGGAATATGGCTTCCCCGAAAGCCATGCGGCGAGTTTTGCGCAGCTGGTCTATGTCTCAAGCTGGCTCAAATGCCATTTCCCGGATGTCTTCTGCGCAGCCTTGCTGAATTCGCAACCAATGGGGTTTTATGCGCCTGCCCAACTTGTCCGCGATGCGCAGGAGCATGGGGTGGAGGTGCGACCGGCGGATGTCAACTTCTCCGACTACGACTCCACGCTGGAACCCAAGACCACCGGCGGCTGGGCTTTGCGCCTTGGCCTACGCCAGATCGGTGGGCTGCGAGAGGATGCGGCAGCGAAGATCATGCACGCCCGCGATCAGCCTTATGAGGATATTCCAGACCTGCAGAAACGCGCGGCCATCACCGCCCCGATTGTCCGGCGTCTGGCCGAGGCCGACGCCATGCGGTCAATGTTCATCGACCGGCGGCAAGCCTTGTGGGAGGCGAAGGCGCTGCGCGATGCCCCTGATCTACCTCTGTTCCAGGACACCCGGGATGAGGGGGCAGAGGTGACGGTGCCCCTGCCCGCGATGCCGGTTTGTGAGCAGGTGGTGGCGGACTACCAGACAACGCGATTGTCACTAAAGGCGCACCCAATGGCATTTCTGCGCAAGTCGATGCGCAAACAGCGGTTCATCGACACCGCCCAACTGAAGGATGCGCGACCCTGGCAAAAGGTAAAAATGGCGGGCCTCGTGCTGATCCGCCAAAAACCCGGGACGGCGAAGGGTGTCTGTTTCATTACGATTGAGGATGAGGTGGGCGTGGCCAATATCGTCGTCTGGCCCAAGATGATGGAGGCTTACCGTAAGGTTGTGATGCAATCACGCCTCTTGATGATCGAAGGCTACGTGCAACGTGAGGTCGAGGTGATCCACGTGGTGGCCCAGCACCTTGAAGACAGGAGCGATGCGCTGATGCGGCTTGCACCCGAAGGTATGGAGGCCCCACTGGCCCGGGCGGATGAGGTCAAAAAGCAGATCCCCGCGCCGTCTCGGACGCATCCTCGCAATGTGCGGATCATCCCTAAGAGTCGTGACTTCCACTGACCGCTTTTACGCAGAGTTTCCAGATTTCAAACAATTGCCACAATGATGGTTAATGTTGCGCGTCCATCAACAACGTAACAGTGACAATTATCAAACGGATACACTTCATGACATTCCTGCGCAGACTGACACTTATCTCAGCTGCGTCTTTGCTTGCAGCCTGTGGGGGCTCAGGCTCATCGAGTCCGGTAACGACGGCTGAAGCAAACGACGCATTCGATGAACTATTCCAACTATTTGAAGCAGAACTCACGTTCCAAACAGAAGCGGAACTTATCGCAAAAGGCAGTGCCAGCTATTCGGGCAATGTCTTTGCAGGCGTCACGACCACCGATGACGTTTTCTTTGGTCGTGCCCGTCTCGAAGTCGACTTCACCGACGGGGGCAGTGTCACCGGTGTAGCAGATGATTTTGTCACATTTGTTGATCCGCTCATTGGAGAAAGTCCAACCTTCGCCGGCCTCTCCAGCGATGTGGAGTTCACCGAACTCAATGGAGAGCTTACTTTGTCCGGCGGTGCGCTGACGTCCGAGCCATCCGGTGATGCGACGGCAGGCGTTCTGGAAATCGATGTGTCCGGGAATATCGTTATCCCGGCTACAATCTCGATCACGGACGCACGGGAAGACTATACAATTGACGGGATACTCGCGGGCCTTGTCATTGACGACGAGCGCTTCGTTGCTGAGGGCGGCGTCACCGCGACAAGCCCGGGCGCGTCCTTTGAGAGCTTTGTCTACATTTTGGCCGACTAAGCCATCTGACCAAACCTAAAAACGCAATGAAGGCTCCCCATAAATGGGGAGCTTTCTTCATTTCGCCCCACCACAGCCAACTATCACCGAGCAAATGCCCCAGTAACGCCACGGTGCGTTAAGGGGTTGTTTACCAATTCACCATCAATTGGAACTCAATCGCGTGAGGGCGGTTGCTGTGATGAGTTTTGAGTTGGCGAGTTGATAGAATGCAAACCCTATACCCCCACCGGCTGTTGTCGGCCCTACCTTTGGAAACATGCGCCTGCGTGATTTTCTGGGTTCTTTTGGTTGGCTAACCGTGCTGCGTGCTGCGTTATGCCCGGCAGCATGTGGCACTCTAAGTAGCTCTATCCCGGAGGTACTGTAACCGGACGCTCTGTCCCGAGCGTCCGGTTGACCTCCCCCGACGCAGGACCGACACTCACGATATTGGCGCAAAGGCACCAACCCGCAAAAGGCTTGGTCGCGTCTATCGCTTTGCGTATGACAGAGGCATGTCAGACTTGGCTGCCGATCACGGCGATATCCTCCGCCCCAACCGCAAACGCGGTGCTGCGCTCTTTTTGATCGCGATCACTCTCGTCGCGCTGGCCGCGGCCAGCTACGTCGCGCTGACATCGCAATTGCTGAGGGCCGCATCCGAGCAAACACCCCAGCGCGCCACCTTTTACGCCGATGCGATTGACGACGCGCTCACGCGATTGGAGCATTTGCCTTTTGTCCTTTCCACGAACCCGGACATTCGCGCGGCACTTGCATCCGGTGAGGCAGATACCCTCAACCCGCTCCTTGCCGATTACGCGCAAAGCGCGGAGGCGGAGTTTGTATATCTCCTCAATCGCAACGGGCTGACGATCGCATCTTCGAACTACCAGGACGCCAACTCGCTTGTCGGAAACCACTATACGTTCCGCCCCTACTTTCGCGACGCTGTCGCGGGCGGTGAGGGTCGTTACTTTGCAGTTGGTGTCACAACAGGGCGGCCCGGCTATTTCCTGGCCGAGCCTGTACGGAGCCTTTCCGGTGAAGTCCTCGGGGTCGTGACGGTCAAAATCGGGTTCGGTGACCTTTCGCGGGTGTTAACCGATAGCGGGGAGCTCTTGTTGCTGTCGAACGCGCAAGGTGTGGTTCTCGCCAGTTCGGACGAGGCCCTCACCTACGGACAAATCGCATCGATGACGCCGGATGACCTTCTGGCCTTGCGCCAGCAACAGCAGTTCGGCGAGCAAGTTCTTTTCCCCCTCGATTGGACTGAAAAGACCGAGAGGCGCATTACGCTGGATGGGACCAGCTATGTCTGGACGCCTGTCTCACTTGCCGAAGAAAACTGGACGCTGCATCTGTTGTCGGATGTCGCTGATATTCGCAGACAGGCGTTTCTGTATGTTGCAGTGGGTATCATCACGTTGCTGGCCTTGCTGGTTGCTGCTGCGATCTTCCGGGCTGTGCAGTTGCGCCGTGCACTCACGATCTCAAATGCGGACCGTAAGCGCCTTGCGTTAGAAATTGAGGATCGCAAGCGCGCGGAGCAAAAGCTGGAAGTGGCGCGAACCGCATTGGCCCGCAAGAACCAGCTTGCCGCCTTGGGGCAGATGGCGGCATCCATTACCCACGAACTCGGTCAGCCGATTTCGGCCATGCGCAATTACCTTGCAGCGGAAGAAATCACACGCGATGCCGCGCCCGACAGCGTCTTGCCGGAACTTTCAGGGATCGTTTCGCGCATGCAGGGCATCCTGAACCAACTACGTCAGTTTGGTCAGCATAACCCAAACGCAGACATCAGCTTTTCGCTGCAGGACACCATCCGCGCGGCACAACAACTTGTTGCGCATACGGCCCAAGCCGCTGATGTGGATATCGACGTGCAGATGCCCGACCACACCGTCAAGCTTAAGGGCAACCCGCAACAGGTCGAACAAGTGGTCGTCAACCTGTTGCGGAACGCCATTGATGCTACTCATGAAACGGACGTCCGCAATGTCACTCTGACCGTTCAAGACACCGATACCCAAGTGATCGTAACCGTCGCGGACAGCGGCTGTGGTTTGGGTGACTACACGGTTGCCGATCTTCGGGAACCATTCTTTAGCACAAAAGCGTCTGGACAGGGCATGGGACTGGGCCTTGCCATTTCGGGACAAATCGTCAACGAGATGGGCGGCACGCTTCAAGCCCGAAACGCGCCAGAAGGTGGCGCCATCTTCACTGTCACCTTGCCCAAGGACCAAGCCATCGATGCCTGAGCAAAACCGTACCGTTGTCATCGACGATGACCAGGAAATGCGACAATCGCTGCGCGTCCTGCTTGAGCGTTCGGGTTGGGAGGTTCAGGTCTTTGCAAGTGCGCAACAGGCAATGACCAAACTTGATGCGATAGCGCCGGATGTGGTCGTGTCCGATGTGCGAATGCCGGGGATGTCCGGCATGGAATTGCTAGACGCTCTGACGAAACGCCAATCACCGCCGTTGGTGCTCGTTTCGGCGCACGGGGACATCCCAATGGCCGTCGATGCGATCCAGAAAGGTGCATATACTTTTCTCGAAAAACCGTTTGAACCGCGTCGGTTGCTGACGGTCCTGAAACATGCCGCAGATCAATACCGGCTTTCTGGTATGACCGTGCGGATGCGCGAGCAACTTGCATCGCTTTCTGGTCTGGATCGCGTTCTGCTCGGCGGCGATGCGCGGATGGCAGATCTCAAATCGGCGGCCGTCGATGTCGCAACGGCGCATGGACCAGTCTTGATCCGTGGCGAAACCGGGACGGGCAAAGAACTTCTCGCCCGTGCGCTGCATCGTTTGGGGTCGCATCGTGATGGGACTTTTGTAGCGCTTAACTGTGCCACCTTGGTTCCGGAGCGCGCGGAAGAACAAATCTTCGGAAACGCGGATACACTGCGCGGCAGCTTTCGCCAAGCGGATGACGGGACACTCTTCCTTGATGAAATTGGAGCATGTCCGATTGATGTCCAACCCAAGTTGCTGCGTGCCATTGAAACCGGGCAAATCCAGCCAGTTGGCGAGGACGAGGCCATTCAAACGAATGTGAGGATCATTGCGGCGACAAATGAAGACCTTGATGAGATGGTTGCCGACGGTTTGTTCCGGTCTGACCTGCTGTTCAGGCTGAACGCATTTGAATTGCGTTTGCCGCGCCTTGCAGATCGTGGTGACGATATTGTCCTGCTCTTTGACCACTTCGTAGGCCAGCTTTCAGAGACCTATGAGGTTGCACCGCCGGAATTGACGGCCGACGATGCGGCGGCTTTGCTCGCACATAGCTGGCCCGGCAATGTGAGAGAACTGCGCCATGTTGCCGAGCGACGCGTCCTGGCAGCACGCCGTGGTGGAGGTTCGGTCGCAGAGGCGCTCAGGATGGATGATGGCGCTGATGAAGTTCCGGCAACCTTGCGCGAGGCCGTGGCGAGTTTCGAACGAACGTTGATCGCTAAAGCGATTGCCGCACATGCAGGCAGGATGGACGCTGTCGCAGAAGCCTTGGGCATCGGCCGCAGAACGCTGAACGAGAAAATCGTGAAACTGGGCCTTGAGAAGGATAAGCTGCTCGGGTCTTCGAATTAACGTGTCCCGCGCCAGATATTCCTACGATGCCCTGACCTTTGGCACTCCCGAGACCAAGGGGTGTATCTCTTCCCTGCTTTGGGGTTTACCGAAAAGATAGCCTTGCACGTAATGACAACGCTCGCGCCTTAGAAAGGCATACTCGGCTTCCGATTCAACGCCTTCGGCAAGGATTGGCATTTTGAGTGCATCACCCAACAAGAGTGTGGAACGCACAATTGCGGCGCGCTGATGATCCAGATGCAGGTTGGACACGAAACTTCGATCGACCTTGATCTTGTCAAAGGGAAACGCCCTTAGCGTTGCCAAAGATGAATACCCTTTGCCAAAGTCATCCATGGCGATCCGGACGCCCATCTTTTTGATCTGATACATGACCTCCAATGCGCGCGCCTTGTCATCAATGAGAGTGGCTTCCGTCACCTCAATTTCTAAACGATGGGGCGATAGGCCGCTTTGTGTGAGGCACCCATCTAGTTCAGCGACGAATTCCGGCTGAACGAGCTGCTGTGGGGCGACGTTGACCGCGATTGAATATGGCTTTTCCCAATTGGCGGCTTCTAAACAAGCTTCGTGCAGCACCCAATGCCCGATGCTTCGGATCAGGCCGGTTTCTTCGGCCAAGGGGATAAACACCTCTGGCGAGACGCGCCCTCTGATCGGATGGTTCCAGCGCAGAAGTGCCTCGAAACCCGCAATATCACCGCTGCTAGTTCCGATCTGGACCTGGTAGTTCAGCTCAAACTCCTGCTTTGGCAAGGCTTGCCGCAGGTCATGTGTCAGATGCTGTCTGTCCAAAGCCGCCCGGTCCAAATCCGCGTCAAAAAAGCAGATTGATTGGGCGACATCACTTTTCGCGCGATACTTTGCCATGTCGGCCTTTTGCAGCACTTCATCCAAAGCAGTTTCGTCGGAGAGCGTCGTGGCAACACCGATCGTGACGCCCACAGAAAGTGCCGCGTCTGCGAGAATAATATTGCGCGATATGGCATCTTGCATCCGTTGTGCAAAACTGGAGGCTTTCTCATTACTTTCGAAACCCAGGAACACGGCGGCAAACTCATCACCACCCGTCCGTGCCACAAAATGCGTCGGCGCGCAGACTTCTTTCAAGCGCGACGCGACTTCAACCAGCACCGCGTCGCCAATTCGGTTGCCGTGGATGTCATTCACCTCCTGGAAGCGATCGAGATCGAGCGTGAAGACGGCGACATGGGGGTTGCCGGATCCCCTGCGTTGGTCGTCGAGGTCTTCTAGAATCTGATTGAGAAACAACCGGTTGGGCAGCCCCGTCAAAGCGTCATGCAGGTTGCTGCGTTGAACAGCAGCGACAGCTTCACGCTCTGTCGTCAATTCGACAGAGAACCCAACAAAGCCGATGAAAAGTATGATCGTGGTCACGCATGCGACAACTGTTGCAAGCACACCGTCGGACATTAGTTGGGGTGAAACGAATACCAGCGGGTTCAGATTGAGCGAAATGGCCGCCATGCCAGTGAAATGCATCGCGCAAATCGATGCGACCATGAGAACAGTAGCAAAGAGCGACGCGTGGTTACTCTTCCCTTCTATGACGGACCGATATGCCAATGCGCCGAGAACCGCACCTAAGACTACTGACAGCAGAACATGGCTAAACGACCAGATGATATACCCGGGCAGTTCATATGCTGTCATGCCCACATAGTGCATCACGGCGATTGTGCACCCGAATACCGCACCTCCACCCAGCGTGCGTATATGGCCGGTCCCGTAGGCGAGCATCATCTTTGCAATCGCATTTCCACCAACCGCAATTCCAAGCGAAACTACGGTCAGAGTTGTCGCAAAACCATGAGCCACGCCCGGCTGATAGGCCAGCATTGCGATGAAGTGGGTCGACCAGATTGTCATCCCGCCAATCAGCGCGGACAAAGACGTTTGAAACTGCTTTCTCAGCCCGCCAGAGCCAACAAGCCGGCGCGACAGCAGCATTGTGAGGCAGGACCCCAGAATGCATACCAACGCCGCCCCTCCGACGATCCAGAAATTGTGGTCATGCGCGAGCGAGGCCATGACGTGGCACACCTACTTTTCTTAGTTGCGGTCTGGTTCCTGTTAATTGTGAAAAGTGAACATCTGCTTCCAAGGTCCGCAATTCTCAGCCTCTGACGGACCAAATTTTCAGATGGGCGAAGAGGCTCTAAATAATACAAGCGCACACAGACTGCGGAAAGCCGCAGACAGGAAATTGAGCAAGTTGCGGATTGCTTCCTAGCCGAAAGCTATTCTTCCGATTAATCTTCAGTGCGAGGCCCACTCTCGGGCCCCGATCTGGGAGGATCCTATGAAACATTTGAAGACCGCCGCGCTCGCGGCAACGATTGCTGTTTCCGGCGCGGGTGCATATGCGGAAACTGAAGAAGCAAGCTACGTACTGGCGACTGCATCCACTGGCGGCACTTACTACCCTGTCGGCGTTGCGCTCGCGACGCTGGTGAAAGTGAAGCTGGAACCAAAACAGAAAATCGGTATGGCGGCCATCAGCTCTGCCGGATCTGGTGAAAATGTCCGCCTGATCCGTGAAGGCGAGGCGCAGTTCGGCATCATGCAGGGCCTCTACGGCTTTTATGCCGCGACCGGCACCGGCCCATTGGAAGAGGTCGGGGCGCAAGAAGACCTCCGCTCAGTGACGATGCTTTGGCAGAACGTCGAGCATTTTGTCGTGTCGGCGGATGCAGCCGGGGACGGGACGATGTCGGCGATGGCGGACCTGAAGGGTGAAGCGATGGCGCTTGGTAGCCAGAACTCCGGTACCATTGGGTCAAACGGGACAATCCTTGGCGGTTTCGGCATTGATATCGAATCTGACTACGAGCTTGTCTATGGCGGCTACGGCCCATCAGCCGAGGCGCTTCAGAACGGCCAGGTCAAAGGAATCGGCACGCCAGCAGGTGTTCCCGTAGGTGCCGTCAGCCAGTTGATGGCGGCCGCAGGCGATAGCGTCACGCTCCTAAACTTCACGGAAGAGCAGATGGCAACAGCTGATGGTGGCAAGGGCCTGTGGACACCCTACACGATCCCGGCGGGCACATACCCTGGTCAGGATGCGGATGTGCAGACCATCGCTCAACCGAACTTTCTCGCTACATCAGCCGACCTGCCGGAAGAGAACGTCTACATGATCACAAAGACGATCTATGAGAACCTGCCGTTCCTGCAGGCCATCCACCCAGCCACGAAGGCTATGGCGATTGAAAAGGCCATTGCAGGCTTGCCATTGCCGCTGCATCCGGGTGCTGCAAAGTACTATCAAGAAGTGGGCATTGAGATCCCAGAGCGTTTGATCGCGCAATAACGAAACTGGGGCGTGCGGTTGCCGCGCGCCCTTCCCTTTCGCCTTTCGCGGCGCGACGCATGCGCGCCCCAGACTTCTGACAGAGGGTGGACCCATGGCGGAGCCGCAGAATAGCGACCTCCTGTTGCGTCAGTTCGACGGAACAGCAGGTCTGATCCTCAATATTTTCTGTTTTTTCATCGCGGTCGGGCACATTTACGTGGCCTTTGACCCCGTCCTGTCAGAGTTGCAGCGCAATGCTTATCATTTCGCTGGCTTCGCCCTCCTTGCGGCACTTCTTTATCCCATGTGGCGCGGTGACCGTCAGGCGCCTCTCGTCCTCGACTTGATCATCGGTGTGGCCGTTGCAGCCTCGGCGGTCTGGCTCACGTTTGCCGAAAACGCGATCTATGACCGCGGCGTGAAACTTGCTCCGCTGGATTGGGTCGCCACGGCGATTTGCGTAGGCGGTGCCATTGAACTCACCCGCCGGGTTGCGGGCCTGATCATTCCTGGCCTTATCATCCTCGCCCTCAGCTACGTCGCCTTCTGGGGTAAGTACATTGGCGGTGTCTTTGCCTTCCCGGGTTTGTCGTTGGAAACGGTCGCCTTTCGGTCGATCTTTGGCGACGATGCAATGTTCGGGACAATTGCCCGCATTTCATCAACTTACGTGTTCCTCTTCATCATCTTTGGCGCGTTTCTACTGCGCTCTGGCGCTGGTGAGTTTGTCATCAACCTTGCCCGCGCTGTCGCCGGTCGCATGGTCGGTGGCCCCGGTATTGTGGCGGTGATCGCTTCTGGACTGACCGGCACGATCAGCGGGTCTGCAGTCGCAAACACGGCTTCGACTGGCGTCATCACCATTCCGTTGATGAAACGCGCCGGCTTTCAGCCAAAGTTCGCAGGCGGTGTTGAAGCGGCAGCGTCGACAGGCGGCCAATTGATGCCGCCGATCATGGGGGCCGGTGCCTTCGTGATGGCAAGCTTCACACAGATCCCCTACGAGACAATCGTGGCAGTGGCAGCCCTCCCCGCCCTGCTGTATTTTCTATCGGTTGCTTTTTTTGTGCGGATTGAAGCGCGCCGCAACAACCTGCCGCCAATGCCGTCCGAAGGCCAAACGCTCGGCGGTGCCTTCAAGGAAGGCGGTGCAAGTTTCTGCATCCCGATTACGCTGTTGATCGGCCTGCTTGTTTCAGGCTTCACGCCCACCTACGCCGCTGTCTTCGGCATCCTTGCCGTGATTGCCTCGAGCTGGCTGACCAAGAACCCTATGGGTCCAAAGGCTGTGTTTGAGGCCTTCGTGATAGGCACCAAAGGCATGGTTTTGACGGCAGTGCTACTTTGTTCGGTCGGCTTGATCGTCAACGTGATCGCGACCGCAGGTATCGGCAACACGTTCAGTTTGATGATCTCGGGCTGGGCAGGCGGCAATATACTCGTGGCCATCATCTTGATCGCTTTGGCAAGTTTGATCTTGGGCATGGGGCTTCCGGTGACTGCCGCGTATATCGTTCTCGCAACGCTGTCCGCCCCTGCCCTTGCCGGGATGATCTCAGATCAGTTTGTCATTGCGCAAGTCGCTGCTGGCACACTTGATGAAAGCGCAAAGGCCGTTTTGATGCTGGGTGCGCCCGAGCATATGGCAGCACTTGCCGCTGCCATGCCACAGGCAGAGGCGGCTGCGATTATTGGGAGCCTCCCACTCGAAATAGCGGCGCCTTTGCGTGATTTGGTGGTTCCGCAAGACGTTGCGATTACGGCGCTTCTGTCCGCGCATATGATCATCTTCTGGCTCAGTCAGGACAGCAACGTCACCCCGCCTGTTGCGCTTGCCGCATTTACGGCCGCGGCAATCGCCAAAGCCCCCGCGATGGCGACCGGTGTGGCGAGTTGGAAGTTGGCCAAAGGTCTCTACATCGTTCCCGTCCTCTTCGCCTATACGCCGTTCCTGTCTGGCGATTGGCCGGTCATGCTGAAGATTTTCGTCTTCGCTGTGATTGGCGTCTACGGCCTGTCAGCGGCGCTTCAGGGATGCATGGAAAAGCCTTTCGGCATCGTGATGCGCATCCTGGCCACTGTTGGCGGCTTTGCATGTATGTGGCCAGGCATGTTGGTCGCCAACCTTGCGGGCGCCGCGTTGGTGATTGGTCTATTGGTCTGGAATGTGAAAACGGGTAGCCAGCCGGACCTGCAGCGCGCCAACGCAGCTTCGTGAACTCAAGCACATCTGACAAAGCCATTGCACTCTTCCAGTAAGAGGCTTCAATTGGACGCAGCCCTCTCGCAGTCCATGAAAGGCAAAAGCGATGATCACCGACTGGAACGATGCCTATGCCAACATGGCTCACGTACCGGGATCTGAGGATCTGCCTGATCAGTGGGCCGCTGACGCTGCCGCCTACCGGGAAAGCAAAGCGCGGATCGAAACAGATATCCATTACGGGGATTTGCCGCGTCAGAAATTCGATCTGATCTTACCGGACGGGACGCCAAAAGGCCTCGCCGTTTTCGTACACGGTGGGTATTGGATGAAGTTCGATAAGTCATTCTGGACGCACTATGCAGAAGGCGCGCGCGCGTCAGGGTGGGCCGTAGCGTTGCCCGGGTATACGCTGGCCCCCGAAGCGCGCATTGCGGACATTACGCAAGAGATTAGACAGGCGGTGATTTGTGCGTCCGAGCGGATTGACGGGCCGATCAGACTGGCCGGGCATTCCGCCGGCGGGCATCTGGTTTCACGCCTCGTGTGTTCTGACATTGCCATGCCATGTACGGAACGGATCGACCACGTCTTGTCGATCAGTGGTGTCCACGACTTGCGACCCCTTCTACACACCCGCATGAACGAAACATTTCAACTCGACATGCAAGCCGCGCGGGCCGAAAGCCCCGCACTGTGCGAGCCTCGGGAAGGCATTTCCATCACCGCATGGGTGGGTGGCGGTGAAAGGCCGGAATTCATTCGCCAAAGCGAACTCCTCAACCTGAATTGGCAAGGGTTCGAAGTGAATACATCGCTTGTGGTCGCGCCCGTTCACAACCACTTCACGGTGATCGAGGGTTTGAAGGACCCCGAGAGCGTTCTAACGAAGGCCTTCGTGGGCGGCTAAGCTTCAAGCAATCCGCGCTTCGCGAGGTCCTGTCTCAGCGCATTGGCATTAGTGAATCGGATTGCATCCATGCCGACGGCACGGGCGGCCTCCGTGTTTTCCTCGCGGTCATCGATGAAGACACAGTCGTGTGCTTCAACACGCGCTCTTTCAAGAAACAGTTCATAGATGCGCAGATCGGGCTTTACGAGTTTGACGTCGCCCGAGACAACAGTCGTTCCGAATACTTCGCCGAGCCGCGGATGCGCCTTGAGGCCCATAGGCCAGGTTTCCGCAGACCAATTTGTAATCGCATGCAGCGGAACGCCGCGGGCCTGCAGTTGGTCAATGATGTCCCAAGTACCCTGAATCGGCTGTTCGACAGTCAGATGAAATCGCGGCGGATAAAGCGCGAGGCGTCGTTGATCTTCTGGGTCGGGCAACTCTTTTGCGACCTCGGCAAACAACTCGCCCGCATCGCACCGCAGATTACGGGATTTGAAGTCAATCCGCTGCATGAACGCTGCAACGGCATCAGGTGAACCGAGGTCTTCGATCCACACGGGATCCGGGTGCCAATCAACAAGTACGTTTCCGATGTCAAAGACGACGATGGACGGGTTCATTGGCAAGCCTCTGCGTACGCGCTCTGGCTTGCGATAACACCGTCGCAATCAGGCGTCGACGAGGAAATGCCAACGTCCCCACTTGGTCAGCTATCTCCCCAAACCGCGATCTTGCGGTCAATTGTTTTGCGGGACACCCCAAGACGACGGGCCGCTTCGGCACGGTTCCCATCGCACTGGTCAAGAACGTGTAGAATATGCCTCTGCGAGACGGACTCGAGGCTTTCGACCGCCATATCCCCACTTACACCACGGCCCGATCCCGCGAACTCTTCCGGGAACTCCCCAAGGATAACGGAGCGCTCGATAAGATTGCGCAACTCGCGCACGTTGCCGGGCCAGTCGTAGCGCCGCAGCTTCAAGAGGGTCTCTTCTGTCAAGTCGAGCGCGGGCATGCCGAGCGATTTGGAGAATTGCGTCATGAAGAATGCAGCGAGCTCAACGATATCTTCTGAACGATGTTGCAGCAGCGGCAACTCCAGCTTGATGACGTTGATCCGGTGATAAAGGTCAGGGCGCAGGCGACCGTCCGCAACCGACTCTTCGAGATTGGCGTTCGTTGCGAAGAGGAAACGCACATCCAGCGGGAATTCGCGTTCGGCACCCACCGCGCGTAGCTTTTTGTCTTCCAAGATGCGCAGCAATGCGGCCTGCAGACGTTCCGGCATCAGTGCCACTTCGTCCAAAAAGAGCGTCCCCCCATCCGCTAACATCAAGAGTCCGGGCTGCGTCTGCTCTCCATACTCGACACGTCCGAATAGTTCGCTTGCAATCTGGTCGGGATCAATCGCCGCGCAATTGACCGCCACGAAGGGGCTGTCTGCGCGCGGTGATAGCTTGTGCAATTGCCGCGCTGCCAATTCCTTGCCCGTGCCACTGTCGCCAGTGAAAAGAACCGGCGTTGGCAGTGGCGCGACCCTTAGAAGCGTTTCACGCACCTTATCCATGGCTGGCGAATGTCCGAGCATTGGCCCGCGACCGTTTTCAGCGATCAATTCCCGCCGCAAGAGCGCGTTGTCCCGGCGCAAGTATTTCCGGTCCAAGGTCCGTTCAATCGCTCCAATGATCTGGTTCGCGCGGAAAGGTTTGAGAACAAAATCACTCACACCTGCCCGCAGTGCGGTGATTGCCATTTCAAGATCGGCGTATGCCGTGATCATAATGACGTCGGTGAACAGTCCACGTCGCCGCTGTTCTGCGATCCAATCCAGACCAGTTTTGCCCGGCATGATATTGTCGAGGATCACAACATCAAAATACGCCTCATCAAGTCTGGCTGAGGCTTCTTTCGGCGATGCAGCCTCTTCGACCCGCTTGACCCGCGTGCTCAGCGTTTTGGCCAAGAAATTGCGGATGCCGATTTCGTCATCGACGATCAACACAGATGCACCTGACAAGAGGCGCGACGGTTCGGCTATGTCGTCTGTGGCGTTGCGCGCGGCTGACGTCATCTGTCAGTCAAGCCGCACGTTGGCGCTTGACTGGGTGTCTTGCGATGAAAACCCGGCCTGCCCCAGCCCGTACCAAGCCACGGCGGCAATCACGACAATGGCGGCGAAGCCAGCAAACATTGGTTTCAAGGCCTTAGTCTCCCGAAGTTGCGTTCTGTAAAAAAGCGATGAGATCAGCCCGGTCATTTTCATCCGCGATGACCTGCATAGGCATCTTTGAGCCCGGAATATAGTGGTCCGGACCTTCGTCGAACAGCGCATCAATGGTTTGCGCGTCCCAGACGATGTCAGAGCCGTCGAGTATCTCCGAATAGTAGTAACCTGGCACCGTACCAGCTTGGCGGCCGAAGACGCCAAAGAGGGTCGGACCAGCCTTGCGCGATGGCCCTCCATCAAGGGCATGGCAGATCGAGCATTTCCGCATGAATTGACGTTCGCCATTTGGCATCGTGCCCGCATCACGCAAGAAGCTCCGCTCTCCACTGATGCCCGGTTCAAATTCTTTCAACAAAGCGACGGGCCAGGCGTAGATGACGTCATCCAGCCCACCAGCATAAATCGTCTTGCCATCGGGTGAGAATGCCAGCGCCCAGACCGGTCCTTGTCGGGCCGCGCGAAAATCACGCGATATCCGCCATTCGCTTGTGTCGACCATCATGATGTATCCGTCCCCGTCCCCGACGGCGAGCTGGGCGGTTTGTGCGTGGTACGCCATCGACAGAATTGGGCGGCGGTCTAGTGTGAAGTCAGAAACCTCATCTCCCTCAGGCGTAATTACCCGGGTCCCGCCATCTAGCGCTCCATATGCTATCCAAGAATCTGTGACGATCAGCTCATTTATGCCGAAGCCATGATCAACAATGACCCGCGAAGTCAGATTGCCCGCTTCCCCTTCCCAAACGCGCAAGGTGCCATCAGAGGATGCCGAAAACAAACCGCCGCTCGGCGCAAATGCAACGGCCGTGACATTAGATTGGTGACCTTTCAGAACTTCGGTTATGAAATCCGGTCGATCACGGTCCTCTGCTCCTCTCAGCACTGTTACAGCCGTCGTGAGGTTTACAAATCCGTCCCAACCCGCTGTCGCGATGTGCGGTCCAACAGTCGAAACGGCAATATCTGCGACTTTGCCTTGGTGCCGTGTAACCTCAATCGGGTCGGCTTGATCAGGCCTCCAAAGCAGAACACGAAAGTCGTCGCCGCCCGAAATGACAAGTGGCGCCAAGGATTGATCAACAGCCACTACTGCAGCGTCATGCCCCTCAAGCCAGACGGGGACCCCATCAGCCCAAACGCCTACAGCATTGTCAAAACTTGCAGACGCAACACGTCCGTCCGCCGAAACCGACAGGCCCATGATCGGTCCGCCATGACCCTTGAGCGTCGTGAACTCCTGCGCTGCGGCTGGCGCCGCCATCAGAGCCAACAGCGAATACAACCAGCGCAAGGGCCTACTCCGCTGGCGTGGTCTGGCCACCGCCTTTCCCCTTGGCTTGTTCCTGCTTCACTTCGTCAAACCAGATGGAATGGTGCTGGTGAGCCCATGCCTCGTCCACCTGTCCGGTGCCCATGGCGTCATAGGCGCCCTCCATCCCGACGGAGCCGATGTAGATGTGCGCGATGATAATCGCCATCAGTACAAAGCTTACAATCGCGTGCCAAGCCTGAGCGAACTGCATTTCTTCTTGTGGCGAAAGAACGGTTGGGAATGGCGCCATGCCTAGCCACTCATTGACGCCGATATCGTTGAGCACCGCAAATGTCTTCGCAAAAAGCGGCAATTCGAATGGGAAGAGCAGCGACAGACCCGAGATGCTGATCGATCCCCCCAGCAGGATCACAGACCAGAAGATGACCTTCTGTCCTGCGTTGAACTTCTTTGCTGGTGGGTGCTTTTTCCCAACAATTCCTCCGAATTGCGCAATCCATTTCAAGTCGGTTCGACTGGGTAGATTGTGGATCACCCAGAAGACGAAGACCATCACCAGTGCCAGCATAAAGGCCCAAGAGACGTTGTTGTGAATGAACTTTGACCCGATCAACAACGTCGAATTAAACTCCGGCCCCAGATAGGGCGCGATGAATTTGCGGCCGAGCAAGACAAACAATCCTGTCAAGCCGAGCAGGATGAAGGACCCGGCAAGAAGCCAGTGTGCGAAACGTTCAATCGCGTTGAAGCGTTGCACGGTGCGGCCCGTCAGCTCACCGTCCACGCGAATGCGGCCGCGGAGTAGAAAGAAGACAGCTAGCAGCGCAATCGTGCCGAGAAGCAAATAGGACCCGTACTTGGTCAACGGCCCCTGGCGAAACTGATACCAACGCATGCCGCCGTCCTGGACCAGCACCTTTGCAACATCGCCGCCTGCTGACACTGAAATGTTGGCTTCATCGAACCGCAGCGCGCGCCATAGGTCAGGATCAGACGCGCCACCCAGCGTTCCAAGTTGGTTCGCAATGCCAGCTGCACTGTCAGGATCGCCGAACTCTCTTCGGAAGGACGTGTCAACGTCTTCACCGCGCTGACGCGCCATGATGTCCTCGCGGGTTTGGGCACCGCCAGTTTCAGGCCGCGCCTCAATCTTCGGAGGGGCCACTGACGAAATCGGTTCGTCATCCAGGCGGACGTTTGGATTGTCCTGCGCGGCAGCGCCACCAGCAAACAGGATGAACACAAAGCAGAGAAGAGCGCGCATCTGGGTCCTCAATCTGTCAGAAAATCCAAGGGGCTGGACGGGCAAGTTCGCCCATCCAGCCAATGAATGTGAAAGGCAGTCACCTGCCCTTCGCATGGTTTTAGCCTTCGCGTTGACCGTAGGCGGAACCCCAGCCCCAGGCACCCGAGCCGAAGCCGCGGGCCACGACACGCTCACGGTAGATCGCCGACACAACGTCGCCATCACCTGCGAGCAGGGCTTTGGTCGAACACATCTCTGCACAGATTGGCAGCTTGCCTTCTGCGATCCGGTTCCGCCCATATTTGGCGAACTCGGCAGTGGAGTGTGTTTCCTCCGGACCACCTTCACAGAAGGTGCATTTGTCCATCTTGCCGCGCGACCCAAAGTTGCCTGCCTGCGGGAACTGCGGCGCGCCGAAAGGACACGCGTAGAAGCAGTAACCGCAACCAATGCAGAGGTCTTTGGAATGCAGGACGACACCTTCTTCGTTTTGATAGAAGCAGTCGACCGGACACACCGCCATACAGGGCGCATCCGAACAGTGCATGCAGGCCACAGAGATCGACCGTTCGCCAGGATCACCATCATTGATGGTTACCACCCGGCGTCGGTTGATGCCCCAAGGCACTTCATGCTCGTTCTTGCACGCAGTCACGCAGGCATTGCACTCAATGCAGCGTTCGGCGTCGCAAAGAAACTTAGCTCTAGCCATTCTTCTCTCTCCTTACGCTGTCCAGATTTTGCAGAGAGTCGCTTTCGTCTCCTGCATCTGGGTTACTGAGTCATAGCCATAGGTCTGGGCCGTATTGGTGCTTTCGCCCAACACATAAGGATCTGCCCCGTCGGGATACTTATCCCTCTGGTCTACTCCTTCAAAATGACCGCCAAAGTGGAACGGCATGAAGGCAACGCCCTCACCCACACGGTTGGTGACCATGGCCATGACCTTCACCTTCGCACCTTCCGGGCCTTCAACCCAGACCTGCGCCCCATCCCGCACACCAAGGTTATTGGCATCGCGCGGGTTGATCTCAACGAACATGTCCTGCTGCAGTTCGGCCAGCCACGGATTGGACCGCGACTCGTCCCCGCCGCCCTCGTATTCGACCAAGCGGCCGGACGTGAGGATAATTGGATAGTCCTTTGAGAAGTCGTTCTTCTGGATCGACGCATACAAGGTCGGCAGCCGGTAGGCGAAACGGTCCTCATATGTTGGATAGTCGTCCACAAGATCGCGACGGTTGGTGTAAAGCGGTTCGCGGTGGAGCGGGATCGGATCTGGGAAGGTCCAAACCACGGCCCGCGCCTTTGCGTTCCCGAACGGCGCACACTCGTGCTTGATGGCAACCCGCTGGATCCCGCCTGAAAGGTCAGTTTTCCAGTTGGTTTCGGCCCCAGCAACCGCATCGATTGCAGCACGCTCATCAGCGGTCAGGTCACCATCCCAGCCCAAGTCCATCAGCATCTGCATTGTGAACTCCGGATATCCGTCTTGGATTTCCGAGCCCACGCTATAGACACCTTCGGCAAGCAGGTTGTCACCATCCCGTTCAACACCGAAGCGCGCCCGGAAGGTGAGACCACCCTCAGAAACCGGCTTTGACATGTCGTAGAGGTTCGGTGTGCCTGGGTGACCCATCTCCGCTGTGCCCCAGCATGGCCATGGCAGACCGTAGTAGTCACCATCCGCCGGACCGCCGACCGCCTGAAGCGTCGTGCGATCAAACGTGTGCTGGTTTTCCATGTGCAGTTTGAGCCGCTCCGGCGATTGCCCGGTATAGCCAACCGTCCACATGCCGCGATTTATCTCGCGCAGCGTGTCTTCGATATTCGGCGTCACGCCATCCTCTTCCATCGCAATGTTCCGGAAGAAGCGATCGGCAAAGCCAAACTTCTGAGCAAACATGCCGATGATTTCGTGATCTGGCTTGGACTCAAACAGTGGATCAACCACTTTTTCGCGCCACTGGATCGACCGGTTTGATGCTGTCACCGAGCCGTAGGTCTCGAACTGGGTCGAAGCCGGGAGCAGGTAAACACCATCTGTTCGGTCATGCAGAACCGCCGAGACCGTCGGATAAGGATCGATGACAACGAGCATATCGAGCTGCTCCATCGCCGTCTTCATTTCCTTCATCCGCGTCTGAGAGTTCGGAGCGTGTCCCCAAAGCACCATGGCCCGCACCTTGTTCGGGTTGTCCATGTTCTCTGGGTCTTCCAGAACACCGTCAATCCAACGCGAGACCGGGATACCTGACAAGTTCATCAAGGCCTTTTCGGACCCATCCGCCCCTGTTGTAGTCGCGAATTGACCTTTCAGCCAATCAAGATCTTCACCCCACACACGCGCCCAATGGGCCCATGACCCCGCAGCGAGGCCGTAGTAGCCAGGAAGCGTGTGGCTCAGAACGCCAAGGTCTGTTGCACCTTGCACGTTGTCGTGGCCGCGGAAGATGTTGGTGCCGCCACCAGAGGTGCCCATGTTCCCAAGCGCCAACTGCAGCACACAGTATGCACGTGTGTTGTTGTTGCCGTTGGTGTGCTGGGTACCACCCATACACCAGATAACGGTACCCGGGCGGTTGTTGGCCAGTGTCCGCGCGACGCGCTTCAGCTGACTGCCAGGTGTGCCAGTGACACGCTCAACTTCTTCCGGTGTCCACTTCGCGACTTCAGTGCGGATCTGGTCCATGCCCCAAACGCGGGTGCGGATGAACTCTTTATCCTCCCAACCGTTGTCAAAAATGTGCCACAGGATACCCCAGACGAGCGCCACGTCGGTACCCGGACGGAACCGCACATACTCATCAGCGTGCGCTGCGGTGCGTGTGAAACGCGGGTCGCAAACGATCACTGGCGCATTGTTCTGCTCTTTCGCGCGGAGCACGTGAAGAAGCGAGACAGGATGCGCCTCGGCAGGGTTACCGCCAATGATGAAGATGGCCTTTGAGTTATGAATGTCATTGTAGCTGTTGGTCATGGCGCCGTAGCCCCATGTGTTCGCAACACCCGCAACAGTTGTTGAGTGACAAATCCGGGCCTGGTGGTCCACGTTGTTTGTGCCCCAATAGGCGGCAAACTTGCGGAACAGATAGGCCTGTTCATTGTTGTGCTTGGCCGAGCCGAGCCAGTAGACACTGTCCGGGCCACTTTCGTCCCGGATCGACATCATACCGTCGCCGATCTCATTGATCGCCTGCTCCCAAGAGATGCGAACCCACTCGCCATTCTCTTTTTTCATGGGATATTTCAGGCGGCGTTCACCATGCGCATGCTCGCGTACGGCTGCACCTTTGGCACAGTGCGCACCAAGGTTGAACGGGCTGTCCCACCCCGGCTCTTGGCCTGTCCAGACACCGTCTTGCACTTCGGCAATCACGGTGCACCCAACAGAACAATGTGTACAAACGGATTTCTTCAATTCGACCGCGCCAACGGCACCCTCTGCCGCATTGGCCTGCTGCACGGTGCCGCCTGTCGCGGCAATCGCCGTCAGACCCCCGATCGCAAGACCCGACCCGCGCAAAAATGCGCGGCGGTCGACCGAGGCGTTTCCAACCTCGGACAGGATCGAAGTCCGCTGGGGGCGTCGCGCAACCCCATTGGTCTTTTTCCTAAGCATTTGTGTTCTCCTTACCCCTGCGAGGAGGCGATCCTCTACGGGCTTGGTTCCCTGTTGTTGACCTTCAGCAGTCGGGCGTCACGCAACCAGTCGCATCAAGTCGCTCATGACACCGCGCAGTTTGCTAGAACCGCGCGCTGTCGTAGTAGGCCCGCGTGTGCGCAGTATCCTGCATCTGTTCACGGGTCAGGTCTGGCTCAGCGGCCTGCGCTGCTGTTCCGCTGGCTGCAACGGCAACCGCTGCTGCAGGTGCGGCTGTACCAGCCAGTTTCAGAAAGTCGCGGCGGCTAGCCTCTTCTTTCTTGGACATTGACGTCTCCTTCTTTGGTTTTGGCCCGGTCGCCCGCGCCCTTGCTGACTGCCACGCGGCAGCCGGTGAACGTTATGTGCCCCCCAGACGGAAGGCCTCGGTCTCGATCTCCATGAACGCGCGTCCGACCGACCCGACCGGCGCGTAGAAGACCGAGTTCTTGGCCCCTTCGAGATCGGTGAAGAAATGCCCCGCCCAAGGAGCAATATGCCGATTGAAGAACGTCTTTTGACGCTCAAGATTTGCTGGCGTCCCAAAGCGCCCGACGATCTGCGCACCCATCATCTCCATCAGGCTGGCGATGTTGTCTTCCGGTTCAAACACATTATCGGCCCGCGCCATACCATTTGCGGCCATGTCCTGCCGCAGGGTCGCCAAAGGCTTTTCGTTGAGAAAGCCCGTAAGATAGTAGCTTGCGTATGGCAGGAGTTCCCCTCGCCCGAGGCCGATAAAGAGTTTGTTGAATTCGGAAGTCACAGCACGGGGCTTGGAAAGCTTCGCCACTCTGGCCAGCGTCGAAATCGCTTCACCCAGCGGGCTGTCATCGCCCGAAAGGCTGGCGGTCTGCGCGATGAGCATCTCATCTGCGGGCCGTGAGAGGATCACACCTAGGAAGTTGTAAAGATCGGCACGCAGGCGGTCTTCTTCGGCGATCTGGTGTGTGGGTTCAGCCAAGGTCATCCGATCCTCTGTTGGTCAAAAGTAAATGTCATGCGGCGGCTGGACGGTGGCGGATTGTCGTCCGCATCATCCGCAGTGAAAGTCGGCAGCTCCGCGGGCGTCATGTCCGGCTCGTCCTCAAGCTCCACCGCCGCGACAAGCGCGTTGTCTTCGACCTCCACCTCTGGTTCTTCCTGAGGCTCTTCCGCCGCTTCGGCTTGCCGCGCCATTTCTTCGATGTGGCGCAACATGCCTTTGCCCACCTGATAGGTGGTTTGAAGGTTTTCGATCACCATCGCGCTGTCGGTAAAATCCTCGCCATAATCGACAAGACCATCGACATTTGCGAGCACTGGGTTCAGCCGCCAGAGCTTTCGCAACGCGCGTGCTTTGAGGCGTTGAGGAAGTGCTGATGACAGGAACTCGCGAACAGCTTCGGGGCTTTCGAGGTCCTCTGGTGCGGGCAATCCCGCCTCAGCAAGCAAGTCTTCGTCGGAGGTTTCGGCAAGTGTCGCCTCACGTTCGGCCTCCTCGCTTGCAATGATGGCGGCCTCTTCGGCTTGCGCCTCTTTCGCGACAGCCTCACGGCGTCGGGACCAGAAATCGCGGCTCATTGCACGCGCCTCCGCAATTGCGCGGGCGACGCATAAATATCTGCGGCTTTGCCGATACGCGGATCGCCAATGCCATCTTCAACGATGTCGATGCGCTTCTTGTCGCGCTTGCGTTTGACGAAGGCTTCCTCTTCGTAAAACTGGTCGACGAAATCCTCGACCATTGAGCGCAGCAAAGGCGGCATCGGGACTTTCTCGACGATCTCTTCCCCACTGTCAGTGTAGTCCTGCGCCTCATAGGGTGATGCAGTGACGAGCACGACCTCGAGCGGTGGGTCACCGCTTTTTGCACGCATGATCACATAGACGGAAGGTGTCTCGGACTGAAGACCGTGCAGGTATGCTTCGGCGTCTGCGCCATGCAGTTCGAGCGTTTCGGTTGCGGCATGATATTCAACCGCTTCGCCTTCGCGCCGCAGTTCGCGCCAGTCCGCATGACCAGCACCCGGCAAAACCGCGCTCGCACTCCACGACCATTTTTGCCACCGGGTCACCCCGGGGGTCCGCCGAAGTACGACGCCAATTGGTACAGCGCTGTATGCATTCGGATTACGATACATGCAGTCGTGCCCTCCCTCCTGTATACCATTGTATGGAAGCTCTGATCCGCAAAGCACTTTCTGCTCACTTTTGCGGCAGTTTGTGAAAATCGGTCATTTTGGGCAGGCGAATGGACATGACGTCCCTGTGTCGGTCGATTTGTCCAACCCGACTACTTTAGTCGGGAAATTGCGATAGCAAACCACGTCGAATCAAAGGCATCCCAAGGCGCCAATTGGGCGCGTTCGGCGCGCTACGCTGTGATAGAAAAGCGATTGCGACCGATTTGGAATCGTGCGTAGCCTAACGGCAATCCGGAGGGACGATGCCGGATATCAACCTGGTTCGAGGGGAGGCGAATTCATGGCCAAGTCATTGATAACTTGCGACTGTTTGGGTACGCAGACCATCGAAACGTCTCGCCTCTCGGACGTGACTTGCCTGGACGTCCGCCCCCCATGTTCGACCCTCTGCACAACGCAAATTGATCACGCGGCAGAGGCCCTGAAGACGGGTGAAGCAATTTTTTGTTGCGCGCAGGAAGCACGGACATTCGAAGCCTTCGCCGAAGAGATGGGCGTCGCTGCACCCCCGACACTCGACCTGCGTGATAGGGCCGGATGGACCGCCGATACCACCTCAACACTGCCCAAAATGTCCGCGCTGATCGCGGAAGGGCTATTACCAGCAGCACCGTCAAAAACCATGGACGTCGTCTCTGAAGGGCTGTGCCTGATTTTGGGGGCAGAAGATGCAGCGCTGGCCGCCGCGGAGCAACTGGCCGATCATCTTGGTGTTACGGTCCTGTTAGAGGACGCCACCGACCTGCCAGACACCCGTTCTTACGACGTCATCGTCGGCAAATTGCGGAATGCCACTGGCGCATTGGGTTCGTTCAACGTGCGCATCGATCAGCTCCAAATGATCGAACCTGGTGGTCGCGGTTCATTTAATTTGACTCCACCGCGCGACGGCGGCACGTCCGAATGTGACATTATCCTTGATCTGAGGGGTGGTGATCCGTTGTTCCCCGCACACGAAAAGCGAGAGGGTTATCTGCGCGCTGACCCAAGTCATGCTCCATCCGTATCCGCAGCCATCATGGCCGCTTCGCATCTGACCGGAACATTTGAAAAGCCACTCCATGTGCGTGTTGAACCGCTGTTGTGTGCCCACTCGCGGGCTGAGCAAACCGGCTGTACGCGATGCCTCGACCTTTGCCCGACAGGGGCCATCACCTCGGCAGGCGAACACGTCAGTATTGATCCGATGATCTGCGCGGGCTGTGGGGCATGTTCTGCGGCCTGCCCTTCAGGGGCCGTGAGTTATGATGCACCTCCGGTGGATCTGACGATGCGCCGCATTCAAACACTAGCAAAAGCCTACCTAGATGCAGGCGGCACGGCGCCCCGATTGCTGGCCCATGACGAGCATGGAGCAGAGATGATACGCCTCTACGCACGTCATGGGCGAGGGCTTCCGTCCGACGTGATCCCACTTGAGATGGCGGCCATTGGCGCGTTTGGCCATGCGGAGGCAGTCGCCGCATTGGCAGCTGGTTTTTCGAGCGTCACGCTTCTGGCCGGCCCGGGCGCGGACCGCGACGCGCTGGTGGCGCAGTCTGCGCTTGCGACCGCGATTGCAGGTGAAGGGCGTATTTCTGTGCTAGACACCTCAGATCCGGACGCACTGTCTGATACGCTCTATGCCGAGATAGCTTCTCCACCCGTCACACAACCCGTTCGACCAATGGGCACGCGCCGCCAGATCACACGGCAAGCGGCGCGCGCGCTACACCCAGACACAGAAACGCTTCAATTGCCCGCGGGCGCACCCTACGGCGCGGTCTTGGTGGATACGAAAAGCTGCACGCTTTGCCTGTCCTGCGTCTCACTTTGTCCAGCGGGTGCGCTAGGCGACAATCCGGACAAACCGCAGCTGCGCTTTCAAGAAGACGCGTGCCTGCAATGCGGCCTCTGCGCGTCGATTTGCCCAGAAGATGCAATCGCTTATGAACCGCAGCTCAACTTGACCGAGGCCGCGCTGCGCCAAAAGGTTCTGAACGAGGAGGCGCCCTTCGCATGCATCGAATGCGGTGTCCTATTCGGCTCAAAGTCGGCAATTGATCGGATCACTGAAAAGCTGACAGGGCACTCCATGTTCAACGATCCTGAAAAGCTGAAAATGATCCAGATGTGCGACGACTGCCGCGTCAACGCACAGTACCATTCCGAAAACAACCCGTTCGCCGCGGGAGAACGTCCGCGCCCCCGGACCACCGATGATTATTTCTCAGATCGCAAGGATCATTGATGCTCAAGCGGTTTGCCAAGATCAGCAGCGGTCATCGCGGCGACATAGGCCATCAGGGCCTCCAACTCGTCCAAGTCCAACTCGATCGGCGAGATCGGGGATGGTCGGTTGATCGGAAACGGCGGTGTAAGATCCGTGATCTGCGTGAATGCGGGATGCGGGTTCAGAACATAAAAGGCAGCGAACCTTGCCTCCCAGTCCGGCAAGGCGCGCAGTACGCTGAAACTGGGCGTCGAACCGATGCCCCACCCCGTCGTCGCAGCATCCACGGCGTGACAGCGCGTGCACTTTTCGACCGAGACCCGGTGACCGGCCTCTGCATCGCCATCAATGCTGATCTCAACCGTTTCTTGCTGGACCGCACCGGACGGGCCAAAGGGCGCCTCGCCACGGGGTGCGAAACTTGTGATCGTGCGCTGCCCGATGTCGGACAACAGCCAATCCGCCAGCCGCTCCGTCCCCGGATGGTCGCCACTACGGATCTCCATATGCCAGGTTTGTCCCAGCCCCGCGAATATCGCGCGGCCGTCGCTGCCCAGCGCCAGATCAGCACTGTCGGGCGTTGCGACTTGCTCGATCCGCACTTGGGTTTTGAGAGAAAAACGCGGCAGGATATGTTTCAGCAGGCCGCTTTCGATCAGCGCGTCGGGGGCGTGCAGGCGGACAAGCTTGTCATCGGCCCGAACCGACACCGGCAAGCTCAGCAGAACGATCATCAACACGCGCCACATCATAGGGGCTAGCCTAGGCCCCTGCCCGGCGTGCCGTCAACTTTAGCGGAAGGACCACAAAATGAGCGACGATTTCAACATGTCGATGAGAAAGTTCCTGAAACAGGTCGGCGTGACCTCGCAACAGGCAATCGAAGACGCCATCCGCAATGCAGACGGATCTGGCAAAAGCTATGCGGTCAAAGCGGTTGTCACGATTGAAGAGCTTGGCATGACCCATGAGGTCACCGGCACGATCACAGGCGGAGAATAACACGCGTGGCGCTTACTAGAGATACAGTCACAACCGCACTGAAACAGATTAACGATCCTGTCGCGGGAAGCGACATCATGGCGTCTGGGGTCGTGCGCGCGCTACAAGTTGGTGACGACGGTGCTGTACGTTTTGTGATGGAGATTCCACCGTCACAGGCGCAGGTCTACGAGGCGGTCAAGGCAGAGGCCGAAACGGTTTTGGCAAAGCTCGACGGGATTGGCGCAGTGTCGATTGTGATGACGGGCCATTCTCAGCCTGCTGCGCCGCCGGACCTGAAACCGCAGCGGGCTGCGCAACCGAAAGGCCCTGAAAAGATCCCGGGTGTCGAGCGTATCGTCGCGGTGGCGTCTGGGAAAGGCGGCGTGGGCAAATCAACGGTCGCGGCAAACCTCGCCTGCGCCCTGGCCCAACAGGGCCGCCGTGTTGGATTGCTTGATGCGGACGTCTACGGGCCGTCGCAACCCCGTATGCTCGGCGTTTCGGGCCGCCCGGCAAGTCCGGACGGCAAGATCATCCTACCCATGCGCAACCACGGCGTCACGATGATGTCGATCGGGCTCATGACAAACGAAGATCAGGCGGTTGTCTGGCGTGGGCCAATGCTGATGGGGGCATTGCAGCAGATGATGATGCAAGTGCAATGGGGTGCGCTTGATGTGCTTCTGGTCGACTTGCCACCAGGAACGGGTGACGTGCAAATGACACTGGCACAGAAGGCCGAGGTGACCGGGGCGGTCATCGTGTCCACGCCACAGGACGTGGCCCTGCTTGATGCCCGGAAGGGTATTGATATGTTCCAGCAGTTGAACGTCCCAATTCTGGGTATGATCGAAAACATGTCGACGCATATCTGTTCCAGCTGCGGACATGAGGAACACGTGTTCGGACACGGAGGCGTGGCTGCGGAAGCTGAAAAGCTTGGCGTGCCTTTGCTTGCAGAGGTCCCGCTTGATCTACAGATCAGGCTCGCGGCCGACGGGGGTGCCCCGATTACGGTGAGCCAACCAGACAGCGCTCAGGCCAAGGCCTTCCAGGACGTTGCCGCAACCTTGGTGCGCGGGGGACATGCATGAGCGATACGCTCACCTTCCCGCCATTGATGTGGGGCGAAGCGGCGACAGACGCCGCGTTGGACCACGCAGCACGCAAAGCGGCGTTGGGATGCGACGCAGGGCTTGTGGCACACATGTTGACCGCAGATCGCGCCGAGGCGGCCCTCGTCTTCGCGCCTGAGGTGCCGTTGTCAGAGGCGATGACGATGCTCCCGCTTTGCGGCGTCGGTTTTCAAAACGCGCTGGGCGCTCTGGCCCCGCCTGAAGTTGCAGTTCACCTTGGTTGGGACGGCGAAATTCGGGTGAATGGTGCGTCGTGTGGTGGGTTTCGAGTTCTGAGTGCGACGAGTGAACCGAAAGAGGTCCCAGATTGGCTGGTGGTTGGCTGGACGCTTCCTCTTTTGCCCTTGGATGCAGAAACCGGAACGAACCCGGATAAGACAGCTCTATTTGTTGAAGGGTGCGCAGATGTGGACCCCTCACATCTGGTGGAGGCTTGGGCCCGTCACACACTCAACTGGATTGCCCGGTGGGAGAACGAAGGCACGCGCCCTTTGGCGGCGGAATGGCGCGGTCTCGCCCAAGGCGTCGGAGAGGAGACAAAGCGCGGAGATTTGTCCGGCACCTTCCTTGGGGTCGATGAAAGTTTCGGCATGCTTTTGCGTGACGAGGCGACGACCCATCTGATTCCGCTCACGACACTTCTGGAGGACACTTGATGAAGCTCGCCCGTGCCATCCACTTTGACGAAAGCGATCAACGCATTTTTGCCAGTCCTGCCCGCACTGGCGAGTGGTGTATCTCTGGCGGATTCGAGTTCTCGGACTGGACCGAGGGTGATTTGACCGGAAAGGCGCGGCAAGCCTTCGCCAACGGATGGTTTGGTTTGGAAACAGGTGGACGTGTGACCTTCGTCGCCGTGACCGCAATGGAACCGGGGGAACGAGAGACGCTGTCACGGCTCCTTGCGCAGCACTTTGTGACCTACTACGGCGCACCGTCGGAAGAGGCCGCAATGCCTGTCGCGGATGAGGAGTTGAGCCAGATGGTCGCCCTATGTGACGACCATGACCCGAACACATTGCTCACCGTCTCGCGGGAACTGACGGATGCGGGCGTGCGCGAAGCTTATCGCGTGATCGCGCCACAGGATGCGGGGCTGGATCAATTCGCTATTCACGGCTCGCTCGACGAAGGCTGATCGGGTCTTCAGCCGTCTGGCTGAGCGTTAAAGACAAAGAGCGTCTCCCCGTCGATCATGTAACCATCAATCAGTTCCTGCGCACGCGCAGACGTCAGCCACGTTTCGAGGTCTGCCGCAAGATCGGCTTTCACGTGGTTATGTCTTGCCGGGTTTACGGGTAAGTAGGCGTACTGGTTAAAAAGCACGGGATCACCGGCGAACAGAAGCGTTAGATCCCCTTTGTTGCCAAAGTTCAGCCAGCTCGCGCGATCAGACAGGATGTATGCACCCAACCCCGCTGCAGTATTCAGCGCCGCACCCATTCCAGCACCGACCTCGTTGTACCAATCGGCCTCCGGAATGCCGCCCGCGCTTTCCCAGAGGTTGAGTTCTCTCTTGTGTGTTCCGCTCTCGTCGCCGCGGCTGACAAATCGGGCGGCGTTTCCGGCGATCCGCGAAAGCGCATCCGCAGCATCACCGGCACCGGAAACTGCTGCAGGGTCGCTTTGCGGGCCGACGATCACGAAATCATTATACATGATCTCACGCCGATGCGTGCCATGGCCTGCATCGATAAAGGCCTCTTCTGCCGTCTGCGAATGGACGAGAATAGCATCTACGTCACCCGCCTCCCCCAATCGCAGCGCCTGCCCCGTGCCCACGACTAGCAGCTGCACGTCAAGATCGAGATCATCTGCAATCTCTGGCAGCAAAATATCAGCGAGACCCGAATTATGGAAAGACGTTGTGACAGCCATGCGCAGCGTTTCAGCGGCATTGGCCATACCTGCAGCGAGCCAGATACCTAAAGTCAGAATACGGAACATCACTCTACAATATCTCCATTCAAGAAGGCGCGGGCCTCGGGCGTCTGGGGCGCATCAAAGAACGTATCGGCTGGGCTTTCTTCATGGACCCGTCCATGCAGCAAGAAAACCACATCCTTTGCAAGTCGACGGGCCTGTCCCATATCATGCGTCGCAATGATAACGCGCGTTCCGGACGCGACCGCATCATTCAAAATCGCTTCAATTTCGCGGGTTGCCCGCCCATCCAGAGACGCGGTCGGCTCGTCCAGAAATACGAGTTCCGGCTCGCCAATCAATGCCCGCGCAATCGCAAGTTTTTGCTGCTCTCCACCAGACAGCACCGGTGCTGATCGATCTATGTGGTCGGCAAGTCCGACCTTCACAGCCCAGTCTTCGGCTTTCTGCCGCGCCTGCCCCGTCGACACGCTGCGCAGGCGTAAGGGATACATCAGATTTTCGACGACCGACCGACGCAGCATCACAGGACGCTGAAAGACAAAAGCCTGCGCATTCTGGGCAGCCTTGGTGCCGGAGGCCCAGATCACTTCTCCATCATGGAGGCGTGCAATACCATGCAGAAGCCGTAAGAGCGTGGTCTTTCCAGACCCATTTGGACCGAGAACAACGCGCGTCCCCCCCCCGTCCCACGTCATGTTAATCGGACCAACGAGTTGCTTGCCGCGTCTTCGTGTTCCGGCACCGCGCACGCGAAGGGGGAAAAGCGTGCTCACCAGCGCCCCTCCCGTTCCGTTTGTCCCAGCCAGTGGATCAGCAGGTTCACCAAGATTGTAAGCGCAATCAGAACGAAGCCGAGCGCCAGTGCCAGCGCGAATTCACCCTTGCCGGTCTCAAGGGCAATCGCTGTGGTCAGCACCCGCGTCACGTGGTCAATATTCCCGCCCACGATCATAATCGCCCCAACCTCGCCAATACCGCGGCCGAAGCCCGCCAAAGCGGCTGTTAGCAACGCGCGACGTGCATCCCAAAGCAGCGTCTTGATCTTTTGGCTTTGTGTGACGTTCATGGAGATGAGCAGGTCGTGGTATTCCGCCCAAAGGTCGCGCAAGGATTGATGCGCGATAGACGCCATAAGCGGTACAATGACGATCATCTGCGCGATGATCATCGCAGTCGGCGTGAACAATAGTCCGAGCACGCCCAATGGCCCGGATCGTGACAGCAGCACGTAGACCACCAGTCCCACAACCACCGGCGGCAGCCCCATGAGTGCGTTCAAGACGGCAATGACCGTTCGCCGCCACCGAAAGCGACGCACGGCAAGAAGTGCAGCAAGCGGCATCGCAATCAAACAGCCCAAAGCCAGTGCGGTGAAGGTCACCTGCAGCGACCGCAACGCAATCTCGGCAAGTTCCGCATCAAGCGTCACCACCAGCCAAAACGCCTGCGACAGTCCCTGCCAAAGATCGACCAATGCCGATCCTCCCCCTTTATTGCGCGAGAAAACTGTCAGGTTTCAAAGGGCTGCACCAGCCCTGATCACCCGCAGAGCCCAAAATGTCTCACGCCAGGCTTGCACCACCGTGTAGGGACGTCAGAATGTCCTTTGATTAAACGGTTACTCTGCTGCAGTTTTCTCTGTCGCCGCAGCAGGCAGCCAGACAGTGAAGACCGCCCCGCCCCGCGGGCGATTGCGGACTGTGATCTGGCCCTTGGCGCGTTGGACAAGCGCCTGCGAGATCGAAAGGCCGAGCCCGGTTCCCTCTGCCTGCTTCGTCGTGAAGAAGGGATCAAAAACGTGATCGATCATGGCCTCATCAATTCCTGGCCCGCGGTCAGCGACTTCTAAAGCAATGCCATTCAGGCCATCACGCGCTTGTTCGGACAAGCAAATGTCGAGCGCGCCCCCGGTTTTCATCGCTTGCGCCGCGTTGACGATCAGATTCACAACCACCTGCTGAAGCTCGCCCGGGTCAGCCTTGACGGACGGTGCTGACTGAATGTCGGTTTTCACCTCGATCTGTTTTTTTGAAAGCACATGGTCGACCAGAACCAAACAGTCTGCGATGACGCGGTCGAGTGGTACGGTTTGCTCGTACCCCGCGTATTCTCCCGGACGCGCAAACTGCAGCAGTTTGCCGACGATGGCCTGGATTCGTGAAACTTGGCCGTCGACCAGATCAAGCTCCGTTTTTACACTCTTGACGTCTTTGCCAAGCGTCTCTCGCACCACATCAACATTGCCTTGTATCACCGCCACAGGATTGTTGATTTCATGCGCGACACCCGCCGTGATTTCACCGATCGATGCAAGCTTTTCGCTCATCACCAGTTGGCGATAGGTTTCTTCCAGTTTGGCATTGGCATCGCTAAGTTCGGCAGTCCTTTGCGCGACGCGTTCGTTCAGTTCATCCGCATATTCGCGCAGTCGTTGATCACGATCCTGCACCGCATCAAGCAGATCATCGAGATGCGTGGCCACCTGACCGATCTCATCTTCCCGGCCGACGCCGCCGTGGCGCGCCGAAAGATCACCGTCACCAACCTTACGCATCGTCGAAGTCATCCGCTCTAACGGCGCGAAAACACCCCTAGCCATGAGAAAGAATACTGGCACTGAGAGGGCAAGGACACCCGCAACGGCAGCGACCATCCAAAGCACGGCATCGCGCTTTGCCGTTGCGAATGGTTCCTCAAGGAACCCAACATAAAGCATGCCCACCCTGTCACCGAAGCTGTCTACAATGGGTAAGTACCCAGACACATACCAATCGTTCACAACAAAAGCGCGGTTCAGCCACGTGGTGCCCTCATCCAGTACGGCCTGACGGACGACCGCCGACACCCGCGTTCCAAGCGCGCGCACATCCTCAAACAAGCGCACGTTGGTCGAGACACGCACGTCTTCCAGAAACAAGGTCGCTGTGCCGCCCAGTTCACCGCCGGTGACCGCGTTCAGATAAACCAGGGCGTTAATCGTGTCGATGAAGTTGAGATTTCGGTTGAGAAGAATCCCACCGACCAGCACGCCATCTTGCCCCGCAACGCGCACCGGGCTGGCGGAATGCACTACCATGCCCCGATCCTCGACCGTGCGGTCGGTCGGTACTGCGGCCTCGGTCTCTAGCAGTGGAATCTCCGCGCGCGCGCTGATATCTCCGCCAAGCGCTTTCAGGTCGTCCGCGCTGAAAATGTCGAGTTCTGTCGTCGGTCGTCCATTGAGGCCGGCCGCAATGACTGGCCAACTTTCCGCAGCTTGAGCGGCATCATCTTTGGGCAAGAAGTACAGAAAGTCCAATCCAAGCTCGGCCTGCTTTTCCGCAAAGAAGGTGTCGCGGGTTGCATCTCCCTGCGACAGCGCTTCTGCGAAGGAGGTTGACTCAGCGACGCCGTAAAGTTCATCGCCGGTGGTGGCCATGATCCGGGCCAAATACTGCTCTGCGATCCGCAGATCGGATTCGACCTTTGCTATCAAAAGTTCATCGTAGTCTGCAGTCCATCGCGTCATGCCAAGCAAAAGCAACGCAGGCAGCAGCAGCACCAATGGTGCTAACGCCAAGACAAGCAGCCTGAGCCTGACAGATCGCAAATGCAGTCCTCCCGCGCAAAGGCTACCCCGAAGCCATTGACTTCCAAAGCAACTTATTCGCGGGAACCCAGAACCGCGCTAACGGAGACCTATGTGTTGAGCAGGTATGGTGACAGACTCTCGCGGAAGTGCTCCATGAACTCCAGCGTCACGAGGGATGGCTTTTTCAGAATCGGCCTTACAAGTGAAAGCGTATGCGGCAGTGCCGGCGCGAACTTGCGATAGCTTAAACCTAGGGTCTCATACTTCCGGGCATCAAATTCGCTCACAATGGCAACACCGGCGCCGTGGCAGACCAACTCACAAGCCGCGGTGAACTGACGTACTTCGATGTGCGTCTGCCACGACACTTGCGCATCACTAAAAACCCGCGACAGGCGCCGATGGAACGCGCTATCACGATGAGGCTGAATAAAACGCCGCTCGCTCAGGTCGCGCGGCGTGATGCTGTCGAGGGACTCGAGCGGATCGCCTGAGGGAAAGACACAGACCGTTCTGATATCCAGATCCGAGCTTTCGACTGCAGGGTGCCCGACAAAGTCATCTGTGATGCCAAAATCGTATTGTTCCCCGATCATCCATTCCAAGATGCGTTCAGGTCGGTCGGGCTCAATCGTCATACGCACGCCCGGGCGTTCCTTCAGAAAATCTGCCACAACGCGCGGCAAGTGGCTCGTCGCGAAACCAGGCAGGCACGCCATGCGAATATGCCCGACCTGGCGATTAGTGATGTCTTTGCTGATGTCAGAGATTTGGCCCATCAGTTCGAGAACCCGCTCGATGTCGGGCTGCAAGATTCGGGTTTCCTGCGTCGGCACCAAACGTCCATCCCGCTTGTCGAACAATTGGAAGTTGAGTCCTTTTGTGAGGTCAGACAGCAGCCGGCTTGCGGCGGGCTGGCTTATGCCAAGGTCTGCAGCCGCAGCTGTCACAGAACCATTACTTATCACGGCCATAAGGGCCTCAAGTTGGCGAATTCGCGGAGTACGTGCTTGGGACATTGGCTTTGATCTCAGAAAACTGCACCAAACTATAACATCATGTTATGCGAATAAGGCAACCGGTGTGCTTGCATTATAAAACGGCGCGCGTAGTCTCAAAGCTCCAGCGACCGCTGCCGCAGGGCAGCCGCATGGACAACAAACCGCATCGAACACGATGCAAGGGAGGAAATGATGAAAAAGTATCTGCTCGGCGCTATCGCCGGATCAACAATCCTGTCTCCAATCGCGGCCATGGCCCAAACTGAGGTCCAGTTCTGGCACGCATTCACTGGGCGCCTGGGAGAGCTCGTTGCCGCTCAGGTTGAAGAATTTAATGCCAGCCAGTCCGACTACGTTGTGGTCCAAAGCCACAAGGGGAACTACTCCGAAACGCTCAACGCAGGCATTGCGGCCTTCCGCGCGGAAGAGCAGCCGCATATCCTGATGGTCTTCGAAGTTGGCACCGCCACGATGATGGCCGCCGAAGGTGCGGTACGTCCGGTTTACGAGGTGATGGGGGAAAGTGGCGCTACATTCGATTCTGACGCCTATATTGGTGCCGTCAAAGGCTACTACACCACAACCGACGGCAACATGCTGTCGTTGCCATTCAACTCTTCCACACCGGTGCTTTGGGTGAATCGTGATGCGTTCGAAGCTGCAGGCGTTGATCCGGACATGGATCTGTCAACATGGGAAAATGTCGGCGAAGCCCTCGAAGCTTTGAAGGCTGGCGGTGAAGAATGCCCGCTTGTCACTGCCTGGCAAAGCTGGATCCATCTTGAGAACTTCTCTGCCTACCACGATGTGCCGTTTGCCAGCAAAGACAACGGGTTTGCCGGTCTTGACACAGAATTGATGCTGAATGGTCCGGCGCAGATCGCGCACCTGACCGCAATGCAGGATTGGGCGCAGGACGGCAAGTTCATTTACACAGGCCGCCGGAACGAAGGCGGTGCAAACTTCCGCGCGGGCGAATGTGCGCTCTTTACCGAAAGCTCTGCAGGTTATGCCGGTATTAGCTCTGAAGCGGAGTTTGATTTCGACGTGCGGCCACTGCCCTATTGGGCTGCGGTCACGGATGAGCCGCAAAACACCATCATCGGTGGCGCGTCATTGTGGGTGATGGCTGGACATAGCGACGAAGAATACAAAGGCGTTGGAGAGTTCCTTGCATTCCTGTCATCGTCTGACGTTCAGGCATCATGGCACCAAAACACCGGCTACCTGCCGATCACCGCAGAAGCCGGAGACGCGACACGTGACGCCGGGTTCTATGACGAAAACCCAGGCACTGACATCGCAGTGATCCAGATGACCGCGAATGAGCCGACGGCAAATTCCAAAGGTCTGCGCCTGGGGTCTTTCGACCAGATCCGTGGCATCATCGACGAAGAGCTTGAAGCCATCTGGTCTGGCGACAAAACACCGCAAGAAGCCATGGATAGCGCGAAAGAGCGTGGCGACGCGTTACTGCGTCGCTTCGAGCAAGCCAACGGCTAAGGCAAAAGTATAGATGCGGGCCTATCACGGCCCGCATTTGATTTCTGGGGGGCGCAATGGAGAAACGGGTGACATTCCGCGGCTGGTGGCTGCCGCTTTTGTTGATTGCGCCGCAGGTCATCATTTCAGCTGTCTTTTTCTTTTATCCTGCTGCACAAGCTATATGGCAGTCGCTTTTCATTCCGGATCCCTTCGGGCTCTCGTCGCAATTTGTTGGGCTGGGCAATTTTGAATTTCTGATCAGTGACAAGTTTTACCGCACCTCGTTCCTGACCACTGCGATCTTTTCATTACTGGTGACCGTCTGCTCGATGATCCCTGCCCTGTTCTTGGCCGTCATCGCAGACCGGCTGATCAAAGGTTCAGGCGTGTACCGAACCATGCTGATCTGGCCATACGCTGTCGCACCGGCAGTGGCCGGTGTCCTTTGGTTATTCATGTTCAACACCCGTGTCGGTGTCGTCTCCTGGTATCTTGGTCAACTGGGATATGATTGGAACCATGTGCTGAACGGAAGCGAGGCGATGGGCCTTGTTGTGGTTGCTTCTGCCTGGGGGCGGATCAGTTACAACTTCCTGTTTTTCTTTGCGGCGCTGCAATCAGTCCCGCGTTCGGTGATCGAAGCGGCGGCAATTGATGGAGCGCACTTCTGGCGACGCTTCTTTGGGATCGTCTTGCCGTTGATCACCCCAACCGCCTTCTTCTTGCTGGTGGTTAATGTCGTTTACGCATTCTTCGAAACCTTCGGCGTTATCCACACAATCACAGCCGGTGGTCCTCAGCAGTCAACAACGATCCTCGTCTACAAGGTTTTCTCGGATGGGTTCGTCGGCCAAGACCTCGGATCGTCATCAGCGCAGTCAGTAATCCTGCTTTTGGTCGTGGGCCTTCTGACGGTGATCCAGTTCAAATACGTCGAAAAGCGAGTGCATTACTGATGGCGCAGCAACAAGGCATGGTCGAAAAGCACGGTGTAGGAATATGGCTCACCCATGCGATGATGATCCTCGGCGTCCTCATCATCTTTTTCCCGATCTGGTTGGCATTTGTCGCTTCAACTGTGACGCAACCTGAAATCGTCAGCCCGCCCATGCCGCTGCTGCCCGGCGATCAGTTCTGGGAGAATTACACAGCAGCGTTGTTCTCTGGCGTGAACGTGCCGGTAGCTACGATGCTGTTCAATTCGCTTGTCATGGCAATCGGCATCGCGGTCGGGAAGATCATCATCTCGCTGCTGTCTGCATTCGCAATCGTGTACTTCCGGTTTCCGGGTCGCACGACGTTCTTCTGGATGATCTTCATCACCTTGATGCTGCCGGTCGAGGTCCGCATCGTCCCGACCTTTGAGGTGGTGGCAGGCTTTGGCATGCTGAACAGCTATTCGGGCCTCATATTCCCGCTGATTGCATCGGCGACGGCAACATTCCTCTTTCGGCAATTCTTCCTGACAATCCCGGACGAACTGGCTGAAGCCGCCCGAGTTGATGGAGCGCGACCGATGCGGTTTTTCTGGGACATCGTTGTTCCTATGAGCCGCACCAACATCGCGGCGCTATTTGTGATCCTGTTCATCTACGGCTGGAACCAATATCTCTGGCCACTCTTGATCACGACCGACCCGGAGATGAACACCATTGTCATGGGGATCAAGCAGATGTTCCCGTCCGGCGATGATGTCGCGGAATGGCCCGTGATCATGGCCACATCGATCCTTGCGATGATCCCGCCGGTGATCGTGGTGGTGTCGATGCAAAAGCTTTTCGTGCGCGGCCTTGTTGATAGCGAGAAATAATATGGCGACTGTCACACTTCAAAACGTCAAGAAGAGCTTTGGACCGACCGACGTCATCCACGGCATTGATGTAGACATTCAAGATGGCGAGTTCATCGTCATCGTCGGCCCCTCTGGCTGCGGGAAATCCACATTGCTGCGTATGGTCGCGGGGCTTGAGACGGTCACATCAGGTGACGTTCTCATTGGCGGCGAACGCGCCAATGAAAAAGAGCCGATGGATCGTGACATTGCGATGGTGTTTCAGAACTACGCGCTCTACCCCCATATGTCGGTCCGCCAAAATATGGGATATGGCCTCAAGATAGCGGGTCTGCCGAAAGACCAGATCGAAGCCAAAGTGCACGAAGCGGCAAAGCTTCTGCAACTTGAACCCCTGCTTGACCGCAAACCACGCCAGCTGTCAGGCGGGCAACGCCAGCGCGTGGCAATGGGACGCGCTATCGTTCGCGAACCGGCTGTTTTCCTTTTCGATGAACCGTTGTCGAACCTTGATGCCAAACTGCGGGTGCAAATGCGTCTCGAGATCCGGGAACTGCAGGACAAGCTTGGGATCACTTCGCTTTATGTGACCCATGATCAAGTCGAAGCCATGACGATGGCTGATCGTATGATCGTCATGAACGGCGGCATCGCGGAGCAGATTGGCTCACCTCTCGAAGTGTATGAGACGCCGCTGACGCTTTTTGCGGCACAGTTCATCGGAAGCCCTGCGATGAACATCTTTGATGCACGAATATCGCATGGGCAAATCATGCTGGGGGACGCATCTATCGCCCCCACGCCCCTCGCCGACCAGAACGTGAAGCTTGGTATCCGACCTGAGCATCTATCCCGCAATGAGACCGGCCCCTTCAAAGCAACAATCCAGATGTCAGAACCGCTTGGCGCCAATACGCTTCTGCATGGACGCCTGAATGCGCTCGATGCACCGATTACGATTAGCCTGCCGGGGGTGCATCCAACCGATGCCACGACCGTTGAGATGCGTTTCGCAGCGGCAGCCGAAAACCTGCATCTCTTTGATCCGTCGACAGGTCAGCGCCTGTCTACCTAGCGGGCCTACATGGTCTTTATGGATCTCCTAGGCTCCACGACGTCTGTTGCAAGGCGCGCATTTAAAAAGGCGCCAAACCAATTTCAGCTGCAACAACTATCACAAGCGGTAAGAATAGTGGCGGAGGCTCAGGGATTCGAACCCTGGGAGGACTTTCACCCTCGTCGGTTTTCAAGACCGGTGCATTCGACCACTCTGCCAAACCTCCGACCCGGGCGTTCTAGGCAGATTGCGATGGGGAGTAAAGACCATTTCAGCCCCATATTCCCCCTATCAGAAATCCGCCCACGCCGATGGTGAACTCTTTTAAAACGTGCCTCCACTCGTTAATGTCGCTATATCTTGTGTCAGAGGGCTAAAAAGGCCACTCTGTCCGTGAGCAGAAAAAAGAAGAACAGCACTCAATTACTGGTGCAGGGGATTTGGGGCGAGACAGGGATGTGGAGAACTGAGAAGGCGAACCGCTGGATCGTGACGACAGTTGCTGGCGTCAGCTTATTGGCGCTTTCGGCGTGTGAACAGCTTGAGAACTTTGAGTTTCCATTTTCTGGCGCAAGCGAAGCGACAGGCGATGCCGCTGCACCGGATTTGGACCTTGGCGATACCGAAACACGTGATGTCGAAGCACCGGAGGTGTTCCAGAAAAACGAAGCGGGCCTGTGGGACGGCCGCCCGTCTTTGGGTGGTGTCTGGGTCGCGCATCCAGATGTGACGGATCCGGAGCGCGTCATTATCCGCAATGAAGATAACGGCCGTTTTGTTGTTGGCGCCTTGTTCCGCCGCGAACGCGAGAACCCAGGCCCTGCCCTTCAGGTGTCATCAGATGCCGCCGAAGAGCTTGGCATGCTGGCAGGTTCCCCCGCGCAGTTGAACGTGACCGCGTTGCGGCGCGAGGCGTCGACCGTCGCCCCGCCCGCCACGACGGACTTCGATACACCTATCGACACTGAAACGGTTGACCTTGCGGGTCCGTCCGACGTGTCTGCATCGCCATTGGATGAGACAGACGCTGTGGTTGCAGGCGCCGCAGCCGCGATTGCAGCCTCGGCCGACGCAGCCAGCGCTGATGTAACCGACGCTGTTGTGCCGCCCGCCCCGTCGCTCCCCGCGGCCCCGGTGAGTAACGGTGCTGCAGCAGCGATTGATGCACTTGCGGCGACCGTCGACCTCGCCGCCGCTGAAGCAGCGTTCGCCCCACCGGCATCCGGTGCCTCAGATGCGATTGCGTCACTTGCGCCTGTTGGTGCCCCGCTCGATGCGCGCGGCCCATTGGCAGATCCCGTTGCACCTATTGACGTTGCGCCGATCGCGACCGCACCACTGGACGCGCCATCGACCGATCTCCCATTGCCAGAGCCTGCTGCCGCGCCCGCGATTGCGCCTGTGGCACCCGTCCCTGAACCTGCGCCATCATCAGCCTCCTCTGCATTAGAGAAACCGTTTATTCAGGTTGGTATCTTTAGTCTGGAATCAAATGCCGATGGTGCTGCCGCGCGTCTGCGCGGTGACGGTATGGTGGCCACGGTGCGCGAGCAGAACAGCGATGGCACAACGTTCTGGCGCGTGCTTGTGGGCCCAGCCCCCAACGCCGCGGACCGGACGGCAATCCTGGCCAAGGTGCAGGCGCTGGGTTTCAGTGATGCCTATTTTGTAAGTGACTGACGTCAGTAACTACGGGACAGTGAAATGAGTTTTGCATTTCTGCGGACAGGCTTTGCCTGTGCATTTGTATTCGCGACAACAATCGGCACTGCAACAGCTTTTGAGACGAAGGCCACAGCGGCCTACGTGCTGGATCAGACAACCGGTACGATCCTGCTGGAAAAGAACGCAGATGAACCGCTGCCGCCGGCGTCAATGTCGAAGTTGATGACGATATACATGGCGTTCGAAGCTATTTCGCAAGGCGTCCTGCAAGTTGACGAACGCTTGCAGGTATCGTCTGAAGCGGCAGCTTTTGGCGGGTCGACCATGTTTCTCGACACAACTGACCGTGTCACTGTCGAAGACCTGCTGCGCGGTGTCATCGTCCTGTCCGGCAACGATGCGAGTGTCGTTCTGGCAGAAGCGCTATCGCCTGATGGGTCTGAAGCAGGCTTCGCTCGCCGGATGACCGAGCGTGGTCGTCAAATGGGCATGACCAATTCGACCTTCTCAAACTCCAGCGGCTGGCCTGCGCCAAACCACCGGATGTCGATGCGGGATCTGGGACTTCTCGCCGACCGACTGATCTCTGACTTTCCGACATACTATCCGCTTTTCGCAGAGACAGAGTTTGCTTTTGACGGGCGCGCTCCTGCGAATTCCCGCAATCGTAACCCGTTGTTGTCTTTGGGGATTGGTGCCGATGGCCTCAAGACCGGTCATACCGAAGAGGCCGGCTACGGTCTGGTCGGCTCCGCTAAGCAGGGCGACCGCCGGGTTATCTTCGTCATCACGGGACTGGATTCCGTCCAGCAGCGCGCTGAAGAGGCGGAGAAAATCGTGAACTGGGCATTCCGGCAGTTTGCCCAGCGTAAGATCGTTGATGAAGGAGCATTGATTGCAGAGGCCGATGTCTGGATGGGCGACGTGCCAACGGTGGGACTGAGCGTTGCAGAGGATCTGTCGCTTCTTGTCCCTGTTGCCAATCAAAGCAGCCTTGATGCGGAAGTAATTTACACGGGCCCGCTCGAAGCACCTATTCGCAAGGGCCAGGAGGTCGCCGAACTGGTGATCTCCTTGGATGAGCTTCCCAAACATCGCGTGCCGCTTGTTGCGGCGAATGATGTTGCGCGCGGTGGGTTTAACTCTCGCGTCCGCGTTGCCGCTGACGTCCTTTGGTCGAAGTTCGGCCCAAGCGCTGGTGAGGAGGCGCCGGCGGAAGACGGCACCGAATCCGACGGCTGATCACGATGCCCCGAGGCCAATTTATCACGTTTGAAGGAATCGATGGATCCGGGAAGTCGACCCAGGTCCGTCGGCTTACGCAGACCTTGGAAACGCAGGGTATCGAGGTCGTTACAACCCGCGAACCCGGTGGCGCACCCGGAGCAGAAGAGATTCGCCAGTTGGTGCTTACCGGCGACCCTGATCGTTGGTCTGCAGAAACGGAAATCCTGCTCTTTACAGCGGCGCGCCGTGATCATCTGGAAAAGACCATCCAGCCCGCGCTGGACGCCGGTCGCACCGTAATCTCCGACAGGTTCGCCGACTCAACCCGCGTTTATCAGGGCGCGACCAGAGGTGACTTGCGTACAAAGGTCGATCAGTTGCATGAGGTCATGATTGGCAAGGAACCAGATCTGACTTTCATTATCGACATGGATCCCGCGACCGCCTTGCAGCGCGGACTTGCCCGGAACTCGGGCGAGGACAGGTTTGAGGATTTTGGGCTGGCGTTTCAGGAAACATTGCGCGCCGGTTTTTTGGCCTTGGCAAACGACTTCTCGGATCGCTGTGTGCTGATCAACGGTGACCGGGACCCAGATACCGTTGCCGTCGACATTGCTGACGCCTACGCTGCGCGCGTATGACGGACGACCTTCCCGAACCTGACCGCGTTGAAGGCGCACCACACCCGCGTGAGACAGCCGAACTTTTTGGTCAGGCCGCGGCTGAACGGAGCTTTCTGGACGCCTATACGTCAGGGCGCTTGCATTCCGGCTGGTTGATCACGGGGCCACGCGGTGTCGGCAAAGCCACGCTCGCGTGGAAAATCGCAACTTTTCTGCTTGCCGAGGCGCCCGACGATGGCCTTTTCGGGTCACCGCCAGCGCCATCCTCGTTGCATGTTGATCCGGATCACCCTGATGCGCGGCTGGTTCAATCCGGCGCGCATCCGCGTCTGTTGGTGGTTAGACGACCTTATGATGAAAAAACCAAGAAACTGAAAACCGAAATCACGGTTGACGCTGTCCGAGATATGAAAGGGTTCTTTCATTTGTCCGCGGCAGACGGCGGACGGCGGGTGGTGATTGTCGATGCTGCGGATGAGATGAACCGCAGTGCGGCGAATGCAATATTGAAAGAATTGGAAGAACCGCCTGAAAACACAACGATCCTGTTGATTGCCCATCAGCCTTCGCGTCTTCTGCCAACCATTCGGTCGCGTTGCAGAGAATTGCGTTGCGCACCGTTGGGGACAACAGACTTTGCCGCAGCCCTGGACCAAGCCGGTCAAACGACCAGCTCCGCAGACGCGCTCCAGGTTCTGGCAGGTGGGTCTGCAGGTGATGCGGTCATTCTGCTCAATCACGACGGCCTCGCCCGCTACGCAGAGATTGTAGCCCTTTTTGACAAACTCCCGAATGTTCAGCGGCCTGCCGCATTGGCCCTTGCCAATGCCTGTGTCGGTGCTGCGAATGCAACACGCTATGCCCTCACACTCGACCTCATCGATCAGTTCCTGTCCCGCACCGCTCGCGCCGGATTGATGGGCGCACCCGTGAACCAGGGCGCGCCAGGAGAGGCGCTTCTTCTTGGCAGGCTTTGCCCCGATGATCGTGCATCCCGTGCCTGGGCACAGCTGCAACAAGATCTCTCAACCCGTGTGCGTCACGGCAAAGCGGTCAACCTTGACCCTGCTGCCCTGATCCTTGATATCGTCTTCAAAATTGAAGACACCGCGCGGGCCGTGATTGCCTGAAAGGCCGCCTTGATGACCCAGCCCATACTGGTGGATAGCCATTGCCACCTCGATTTCCCTGACTTCGACGACGAGCGTGCAGCTGTCGTTCAGCGTGCCTTGGATGCGGGCATCACGCGGATGGTGACCATTTGCACGCGTTTGCGGAATGAACCCAAAGTGCGCGCCATCTCGGAAGAGTTTGCGCCCGTCTTTTATGCCTGCGGCACCCATCCAATGTCCGTCGCGCAGGAGCCGATGGCCACGGTAGACGAGCTTATTAAAATTGCACAACACCCAAAGATGGTCGGCATAGGGGAAACTGGCCTCGACTACCACTACACGTCAGAATCCGCGGAGTTGCAGAAGACCTCCTTGCGACTGCATATCGCTGCCGCGCGGGAGACAAAGCTGCCTTTGATCATCCATGCGAGGGCCGCAGATGATGACATGGCGCAAATTCTGACTGATGAGTTTAAGAATGGCCCCTATACCTGCGTGATGCATTGCTTTTCCAGCGGCGCCGCGCTTGCAAAAGCGGCGCTGGACCTCGACTTCTATCTCTCCATGTCAGGAATCGCGGCATTCCCGAAAAGTCAGGCTTTGCGCGATATCTTTGCGACCGCACCGCTCGACCGCGTCCTTGTTGAAACAGACAGTCCTTACCTCGCACCGCCACCGCACCGCGGGAAACGCAATGAACCGGCGTACACCGCTCATACTGCTGCGAAAGGGGCCGAGGTTTTTGGCGTCACAATGCAAGAGTTCGCTGCCGCTACCACCGCAAATTTTGACCGCCTGTTCTGGAAGGCGACTGGATGAGCGACACTATCAGTTTTCGTATCTTGGGCTGCGGCTCATCCGGAGGGGTGCCGCGCTTATCGGATGAGCCAGGTGGAAGCTGGGGGAAATGCGACCCGACAGAGCCGAAGAACCGTCGGCGACGGTGCTCACTTCTTGTGACCCGCTCGGGCGCGCATGGCCAAACACGCGTCCTGATCGACACCACGCCTGACATGCGAGAACAGCTTCTTGATGCAAACGTCGGAACACTCGACGCCGTTGTGTTCACCCATGCCCATGCTGATCACACACACGGCCTCGATGACCTGCGTATGATCGTCTTCAACATGCGCAAGCGTTTGCCCGTCTATGCAGATGCGCCAACGACAGAGGCAATTACAGATCGGTTTGGGTATGCATTTGTGCAGCCCGAGGGGTCGAGCTATCCCCCGATTTGTGACCTGACACTGATCGATGGTCCCTTCACAATATCCGGCGCGGGCGGCGACATACCATTTACAGCCGTCCTACCCGTCGCACATGGCGCCATGCCAACGGTGGGCTTTCGGATTGCGGACACCGTATATATGCCAGATGTCGCTGAAATCCCTGAAGATTCCTGGTCCAAGCTCGACAACCTTGACCTCTTCATCATTGATGCTCTGCGCCGCGATCCGCACCCGACCCACACACATCTGGCCCGCACTTTGGGTTGGATTGATCAGCTGAAACCGAGACAGGCGGTGCTGACCAATATGCATAACGATTTGGACTATGCGACGGTCGCTGCCGAGACGCCCGATCACATTCAACCAGCCTACGACGGGCTGACGCTAACGCTGCCGATCAGCTAACCCGCGCGTTTCGAAAAGGACGTCACGATGGCCCTACTTCTGACTGTGATCGTCCCCGTTTTTCTGGTAATCGGTTTTGGGTACCTGGCAGTCTGGCGCGGCTGGTTCAACGACGCCGGTGTTGATGGCCTCATCAAGTTTACACAGACCTTCGCCATCCCCTGCCTCCTTTTCAAAGCAATCTCGACACTCGACCTTGGGCAGGAGTTTGATCTTGCCCTCCTCGGATCGTTCTACTTTGGGGCGGTGTCAGGGTTCGTGGCAGGACTGCTTTTGGCGCGGTATGTTTTCAGCAGGCCTTGGGACGATGCCGTTGCAATTGGCTTTGTCGGCCTCTTCTCAAACTCCCTCCTGCTCGGCCTGCCCATCACGGAACGCGCCTATGGCACGGACGCCCTCGACGCCAATTACGCAATCATCTCAGTCCACGCGCCATTATGCTACCTGATCGGGATCACCGCGATGGAAGTGGTGCGAAACAAGGGCGGCTCCCTTTCCGCGCTTCCCGGGAAAATCGCGAATGCGATGTTTCACAATGCGTTGGTGGTCGGGATTTCGCTTGGATTTGTCGTCAACCTGGGCGGAATACCGATGCCGGGCGTCTTCACCGATGCGCTTGATCTGATCACACGAGCGGCGCTGCCTGCTGCGCTTTTTGGGTTGGGCGGCGTTCTCTACCGCTACCGGCCAGAAGGCGACATGAAAACTATTCTAGCGATCGTGACGGTCTCATTGGTGCTGCATCCGCTGATCGTGTGGGTGACGGGCCGCATGGCCGGGCTCAGCGAAGAGGCTTTCCGATCCGCTGTTCTTACCGCTGCGATGGCCCCCGGTGTCAACGCATACGTGTTCTCAAACATGTACGGCAAAGCGCGCCGCGTCGCTGCCTCTGCGGTCTTGATCGGAACGGGGCTGTCGATCTTTACAATATGGATCTGGCTCGCCCTGTTGGGGACAGCGTAATCATTTGGTGTTGGGGATGTGGTGCGGTCGGGGGGACTCGAACCCCCACTCCTGTTACAGAACAGCGACCTCAACGCTGCGCGTCTACCAATTCCGCCACGACCGCTAAACCATGTCTCGGTAGTGGGCGCGATATAGACGACGGCCTGCACGATGCCAAGACCAAATCAGCGGATGATTTGAAGTCGCGGTTTGCGTCGCAAAATGACCACCAATCCCGTCGCCAACACCACCATCACACCAAGAGCCAAGACGATCTTTTCGCCAAAGATCAAAGCGTGGAGGTCACGCCCGGGCAGCAAGGTGAAGATCCCCGCAATTCCAAGCGCCTGCAGGTACAAACTGCGCAATTCTGCGCCATGCGCAAGATACCGTCCCGCTCTCACATGACGCAGCGCTTGGAAGATCGACCAATAGGTCATGAGGGAGAAAATATGGATCGGACTGAACGGGCCAATGAGGCGGATCTCCGTGATGAACCAGGCAGAGGTTGCGACCACCAACATCAGCACAAGCCATGTGGCCCCCACAAACCGATGCCATCTGTCTCGTCTTTTGCGCCAAATCGCCATGGGCCCGATGAGAAGCGCCAAAACGGCCGCCCCGGCGTGGATCTGAACGACCAAAGGCCATTGTGCCAGCTCTGAAACCATGTCGAAATCCTTTGATGACAACCAGACTTGCCAGCCCGCAAGGGGCATGACAGGCTTTTGGCAAGGCGGGCCGATTTGACGCAACGCCGGATACGTGAACAACCGGGACAGATGCGTGACTGACCGCCCCCTGCAACTGGCGCTTCGTGAACTGCGTGCTGATTTCACCAATCCCAAAGGTCTTCTGGCCCTCGCAGGGCTTGGTGTTTTGCTGGGAATATCCGGACCGTTTGAAACTTACAGCTATCTCGGCGTGGTTCCTCGGATCATTTATTGGCTGGCGGTGACTTACCTGACTTACGCGGTCGGGGCCTTCACAAACATGTATTTGCAGTACCGGTTCGGCGACCGGCTGGGACCGTTCCCGATCGAAGCACTGGTTTGCGGCTTTGCGACCGGGATCGGCGTCATGGCCGTCCTGACCATCATCAACTTCGTCGCGTTTGGGTGGTACTTCCGGACCATTGACGACGCAATGATGATGTTCGGCATCGTTGTGTTGATTAGCGTCATCATCGTCGCACTTCTGATGACGCTGACGCCTCTGCCCGGCACCAATACAACCGAAAAGAACGCCCTGCCCCCATTGCTTGACCGACTTGCAATCGACAAGTGCGCCGCACTGGTGGCGCTAAGCGTGCAAGATCACTATGTGAATGTCACAACGCGCAACGGACAAGAGATGCTTTTGATGCGGTTATCTGATGCCATACGGGAAACGGCCCCGACGCGAGGCATGCAAGTTCATCGGTCGCATTGGGTGGCGCTCGATCAGATTGCAAAGGTCGACCGGGTCGGTGACCGCGCCATATTGACGATGTCAGATGGATCTGAAGTCCCCGTAAGTCGAAGCTACATCCCTGCCCTCCGCGATGCAGGGATCATCCCAAGGTCTGGCCGTGGTTGAGTGGAAGATTACGTCGGGCCTTGTCCCGTATGAGACGGCACTCGCTGAGATGGAGGCACGTGTCGCGGGTATCGCCGATGGGTCTGCCGACGAGCTGATTTGGCTTCTCGAACACCCCCCTCTTTATACCGCCGGGACCTCTGCGAAGTCTGCGGACCTACTCGATCCGAACAGGTTTCCTGTCTATGATGCGCGGCGTGGCGGAGAGTATACCTACCACGGCCCCGGTCAGCGCGTTGTCTATGTCATGCTTGATGTTGGCCAACGCGGCCGCGATGTCCGCAAATTCGTGCATGACCTTGAAACCTGGGTGATTGCTGCGCTGGCTGAATTCAATGTGGATGGCGCTATCCGCCCCGGACGCGTGGGTGTTTGGGTTGATCGGCCAGACAGGCCTCGTACTGCAACCGGCGCAATAGCCGAGGACAAGATCGCCGCAATTGGCATTCGCTTGCGCAAGTGGGTCAGCTTTCACGGAATTTCCATCAACGTGGAACCGGACCTCACCCATTTCGCAGGAATTGTGCCTTGCGGTATCACGGCACATGGGGTGACCTCACTTGTCGATCTCGGGCTGCCTGTGACTATGGAAGACCTCGATGTTGCGCTCCGAAAAACATTCGCGCAGGTCTTTAACGACGCGGACCGCGAATACCACGAAAGCACAACCCGCGCGATCTGGAGATGAAGTAACCGCCTGGTAATTAGAGGCGTGTATAGCTGGCTCACATTTTCTGAAGGAGCCCAGCTATGAGAATCGTCCTGCCTTTCATTGCAGCAGCGACCATCACCGCAACATCTGCTGTCGCACGTGAAGATTTCGGCAGCCAAGCAGATGCGCAAGAGATCGCGGCAATGATGACCGAAATTGTGCAAGCCGGCGGCGTCGGGGCCGCGATTGACGCTATGCACGCGACTGACAAACCGTTTGCAGAGTCGGTTCTTGGTATTCACGTCTTTGAAGACGGCATCATTGTTGCCGACAATCGCGAACCCGAACTGATTGCGTCTTCCTACGAAGAAGTCGCAGACCTGACGGGAGAACCGATGTGGCCACGCATCGTTGCCGCTGCAGACCAAAGCGGCGATGCCGTGTTGGAATGGTATCACTACGATACCGAAGCCGAATACACCTACCTTTGCCATAGCGAATGGGCTGATGGCGACACGGTTTTAGTGATGGTCTGCCGCTGATCACGTGAGACAGGAGGTGCAACGCTTGCAGTTTCTCAGATCATTATCATTTCGGACAATTGGCACGACCCTGTTGGTCCTCGGGGCTTGCCTTATTGTCCTGTACAATTTTGCATACTCAGCGATTTTGTCCGAGAAACAGGATGTGTTCGACCGCAATGCGCGCATCTTCACGACTTTCATCGCCGATCAGATCAATACCGGCACGCGTTTGAAGCGCGAACAAATGATTGCACCGCAGCTCGACACGGTTCTGAACAATCCTGACATTGATGCTGCCGCGCTCCGCGTCACGCATGTGGACGGTATCGAAGTCGCCAACCGCGTGGCAGCGGCTTTCGAAAGTCGTACCATACCAGAATTTCGGCAACCGACATTTGGTGACGATGTCATCGTCGTTGATTTTGATGGCGTCCTTCAAGTTTATGCGCCCATCGTGCTTGGCGCAGGATCGGATGCCGTACTGGTTGGAGAACTTGCGATAACGTGGGACAAGTCTCGGTTCGTGGCAACCGTTGCCAACTTGTTTGATGTTCTGCGCCTGGCCTTCTTGTTGACCGCGCTTGTCGTTGCGGTCGCCGTTTTCGCGACGCTTAGCATACTGGTGACGCGTCCTTTGCAGAAGGTCGTCAAAGCTCTCAGTGCAGTTTCTGCAGGCGAAGATCGGGTTGCATTGCCGAAAACGAAAACACTCGAAGTGCGGCAGATGGTTGATGCGACTGAAATGTTCATTGCGAAAGCAAAGGAAGACGACGCGCAACTGAAAGACATCTCACGCGTTCTGCGTGATGCAAAACGCGGTGACTTTTCGAAACGGATCACCATCGATGGGGCCCAACACGAGGAAGAGAACGTGCTGCGTAGTATGGTGAATGAACTGCTCGAAGCCGTGGATGCGGGCCTCAGCGAAACCATTCGCGTCATAGATGCACTGTCCAAACGGGACCTGTCCGCCGAAATGACCGGAGACTTTCAAGGCGCATTTGCGAACCTCAAAGGGAACGTCAATCATTCCCTCTCAACGCTCGATGACACCATCACGACGGTTCTGTTCAACGCCGAACATGTAAAGGCAGTGGCCAAAACGCTGTCGGACTCCTCTGGTGACCTCGCAGATCGCACGCAGCAAAATGCCGCAACTCTCGAAGAAACCAGTGCTGCTGTGTCGGAGATTTCCCGACGCCTACAAGACTCCGCTGACCTTTCGGTAGACGCACAAAGGCGCTCAAGTTCTGCAAGACAGGAAGCGGAAAAAAGCCGCAAAGTCATTGAAGAGCTCGTGGCGGCCATGAACTCGATCCACAAATATTCAAATGACATCGCGGATATCATCACGTTCATCGACGACGTGGCCTTTCAGACAAACCTTCTTGCCCTCAACGCCGGTGTTGAAGCGGCGCGCGCGGGAGAACACGGTCGCGGCTTTGCCGTCGTTGCCTCAGAAGTTCGCGGCCTTGCAATGCGGACGTCCGAGTCTGCGGGCCAGGTGAAGTCGCTTATCAGCAACAGTGCCACCGAAGTGAATACTGGCGTCGCGCGCGTGGGCGAAGCGGGGGTTGCAATCAAAAGCCTCGTCGACGCAATCTCTCAAGTCGCGGAAAGCATTCAGGAGATATCCGACGGCGCGAAAGAGCAATCGTTGAATGTCACCGAAATCAGCACCGCATTGGACCAACTTGATCGCAACACGCAACACAACGCCGCCATGGTTGAGGAAACAAGTGCGCAGACACGCGAACTCGACGCCGGTGCGCGCGACATGCTGACCTCGCTTCAACAGTTCAATTTGGCCAGCCACGTGAAAATGAGCGGGGCCGATCGGACGAGTTTGCGCGCGGCTTCATAGGGATTTGCCATGCAATTGGCCTTGCGAAACTGCGCGAAGCCGAGAACTGAGAAATGTCGGACTAGCCCGATCAGGCGCGATGGCGAAGACCGCGCGGCTTCCCGACCCCAAAGGGGCGCAGCAAACAGAAAGTCGAGCGCAAACGTCGCGCGACCTGCGCCAATTTAACCCATACTTTCGAAGCCTTCCTTTGTTGCTCCCATTCCCGCAAGTCAGTAGAAGACCCTCATATTCGGTGCGGGAAACGACTCGCAACGACCGTACCGATACGTCAAGTGAGGAGAGCCACATGGCAGACGCCGCCATTCACGGCCATGAACACGAAGATAACCGGGGATTTTTCACCCGGTGGTTCATGTCCACCAACCATAAAGATATCGGGATCCTCTACCTGTTTGTCGCCGGTGCGTTGGGCTTCATTTCTGTCGCCTTCACCGTCTACATGCGGCTAGAGCTGATGCACCCCGGTGTGCAATACATGTGCGTCGAAGGCGCGCGGTTCCTTGCGGACGCATCCCAGCCCTGTACGCCTAACGGTCACCTCTGGAACGTCATGATCACCTATCACGGTGTCCTGATGATGTTCTTTGTGGTTATTCCGGCGCTCTTCGGCGGCTTTGGTAACTACTTCATGCCACTACAGATCGGCGCGCCAGATATGGCGTTCCCACGCATGAATAACCTGTCCTTCTGGATGTTTGTGGCAGGATCTTCCCTCGGCGTCGCATCACTGCTAGCCCCTGGCGGCAACGGGCAACTCGGCTCCGGTGTCGGCTGGGTCCTCTATCCGCCGCTTTCGACGACGGAAGGCGGCATGTCGATGGACCTTGCGATCTTTGCGGTCCACCTGTCCGGTGCATCGTCGATCCTTGGCGCGATCAACATGATCACGACCTTCCTGAACATGCGCGCACCGGGCATGACGCTGCACAAGGTACCGCTTTTCGCCTGGTCGATCTTTGTGACAGCATGGCTGATCCTTCTGGCATTGCCGGTGTTGGCTGGCGCGATCACGATGCTGCTGACGGATCGTAACTTCGGCACAACCTTCTTCGATCCTGCAGGCGGTGGTGACCCGATCCTTTACCAGCATATCCTGTGGTTCTTCGGGCACCCTGAAGTTTACATCATTATCATCCCTGGCTTTGGCATCATCAGCCACGTGATTGCGACATTCTCGCGTAAGCCCATCTTCGGCTATCTACCAATGGTCTATGCGATGGTCGCCATCGGTGTTCTCGGCTTCGTCGTTTGGGCGCACCACATGTACACGGTGGGCATGTCGCTGACGCAGCAGTCCTACTTCATGCTGGCTACCATGGTCATCGCTGTACCGACGGGCGTGAAGATTTTCAGCTGGATTGCCACGATGTGGGGCGGTTCGGTTGAGTTCAAGACACCGATGCTTTGGGCCTTTGGTTTCCTGTTCCTCTTCACCGTTGGTGGTGTGACAGGGATCGTTCTGTCCCAAGCAGGCGTCGATCGGGCCTACCACGATACCTACTACGTCGTGGCGCACTTCCACTACGTGATGTCGCTGGGGGCGGTGTTCTGTATCTTCGCCGGGATCTACTTCTACCTGCCGAAGATGTCGGGCCGTATGTACCCCGAGTGGGCAGGCAAGCTGCATTTCTGGGCCATGTTCATTGGCGCGAACATCACCTTCTTCCCCCAGCACTTCCTGGGCCGGAACGGGATGCCACGCCGCTACATCGACTACCCGGAGGCCTATGCGCTTTGGAATTACGTATCGTCCTGGGGTGCGTTCCTGTCTTTCGCGAGCTTTGTGTTCTTCATCGGCGTCCTCTTCTACACGCTCTTTGCAGGCCGCCGCGTGACAGAAGCCAACCCTTGGAACGAGTATGCAGATACGCTGGAATGGACACTGCCGTCCCCGCCGCCTGAGCACACGTTTGAGACGCTGCCGAAGCAGTCCGACTGGGATAAGCAGCACGCACACTAAGCGCAGTATTCATCACGCAAAAGGCCCCGTCGCATCTGACGGGGCCTTTTTCATTGCAGGCGCAGTCGGTGAGTTAAACTGTCGCCTTTCCCCGCGCCAACGCAACCGCGATCAGGATACCCCCTGCCGCCCCGAACAAGATGGTCCCGCCGGCAAAGCCCGTGTGCAAGCCAACAGGCCCATAAGCCCAGGGCGCAAAGTTCAGCGCCAGACCATCGCACAACATCGCAGCAAGCGTGAAGCAGACAACTGGCGCAACCATGTCGCTTTGTGGCCGCTCGAGAATCTTTGCAGCGATCCAAAGCGTTGGCCAACCGATCAGGCAGGCGATACACAGAAACACAACGTGGCGTATCCCCTGATCAAACATCGCCGGACCAAAAATGCGAATAACTAACAATGCGACGAACCAACCGCCTATGCCGTACAGCACCATCAATCTGATTTCTTTGGGTGTCATTGGGCATCTCCTCTTTCAATGTAGCATGTGCTACACCTACAAAAATGTAGCACATGCTACAATCCTGAAATGACGGCTCCGACTCCGACACAAGCAAAACTGCTAATGCCCATGGCGGACTATGTGCTGGAAAATGGCTTGCAGACGGCCAGCCTGCGACCATTGGCCAAGGCTGCGGGCACAAGTGACCGCATGTTGATCTATCATTTTGACAGCAAAGACGTGCTTTTGGGGCACATCATGCGCTTCATCGCTGAACAAATGGCGACTGGTCTTGCGACAACCCTCTCCTCGACGGGCCCGATGCCTGCCCACACTTTGCTGACCCGGGTCTGGGACCTTGCGCAGAGGTCTGAGATGCGCCGTACACTGCGGATTTGGCTGGAACTGACGTCCATGGCCGCACGGGGGGACGACACGACTCAAGCCGTGGCGCAAGACATCGCGGATCGGTTTCTGGACTGGACCGCGGCGCACCTCAAGACGCCCACCCTCGCCCCTGTGGTGCTCACCCACTTCGAGGGTTTGGTTGTATTGCAGGAGGCCGGTCGCGCGGACGTCGCCAACCAATCCCTCGCCGCGCTGAAGGATATTCTTGGTGAGCGATAACCCGATAATCCGTCCAGCGCATGATAGTTTTGCCCGCGACACCTCGTCCGTTTGTACGAGCGGCACCTGCGCGCTACCTACCCCATATGCCGTATGAATGGTCCAAAGAACCGCCGCACAACGCCCCTGAGTGGGAGTTGAGCCTCTGGCCGTACCGGTCGCTTCTGCGCAAAGATTTTGTCATCTTCATCGGTGCCACGATGGCATTGCTGGCGCTGCCCCTCATAGTGGTCCTTGGCTCACCCATTCTCTGGGGCTTGCTCCCCTTCTTTGCGCTTGCGCTCTGGGGCATCTGGTTTGCGCTGAATGTTAGCTATAAGCGCGGTGAAGTTTTGGAAGAGCTGCGCGTCAATGAGGACACCGCCTTTCTGACGCGGCACAACCCCGACAAATCCCAACAAGAATGGGAAGCGAACCGCTACTGGGTCACCGTTCATCTACACCCGAAAGGCGGACCCGTTCCGAACTACCTCACGCTGCGTGGCGGTCCGCGCGAGGTTGAAATCGGTCGGTTTCTCGATGAGAGCGAGCGTCTTGCACTCTACGGTGATCTGAAGCGCGCGCTCAAAGTCTAGTCGGCTTCGTCGGGCAAATCGTCGTGCGACGTGCTCGCCATGTCTTCAAGCTCTGCTTCGCTCATGTCGTCATACATCTCGCGTGACGCACCTTGCAGATCAGATACCTTCGTATCACCGCGTTTTGCGGAAAGGGCCGCACCTGCGGCCCGTTGTTGTGCTTTGGATTTGGCTTTCATGGAAAGGCTCCCAGGTCAGATACTGCCCGGGATGCCCCTATGGCTAACCGAGCTTTGTCTTAACCATAGGACCGACTTTGCCGAAATCCATTTGGCCAGTGTATTTCTCTTTCAAGGCACCCATGACCTTACCCATGTCCCGGATGCTTTCCGCACCCACGGTTGCAATCGCATCGGTGATCGCAGCTTCGGTCTCTTCGTCACTCAGTTTCTTGGGCAGGAACGTTTCGATCACCTTGATCTCGTTCAACTCCTTTTCGGCAAGTTCAAGCCGTCCGCCCTCTTCATAAGCGCGCGCGCTTTCCTGGCGTTGCTTGACCATCCGACCGAGGATCGAAAGGACCTCTGTGTCACCACAGCTGCCCGCATCCTCTTCGGTTCCGCGCAGGGCGATATCCCGGTCCTTGATTGCAGCGTTAATCAGGCGCAGGGTCGATAGACGCTCCGCATCCTTTGCTTTCATCGCGTCTTTCAGGGCCGTCCCGACCCGTGTGCGCATGTCCATGATGGCTCCCGTTCATCAATTGCGACAGTCCGCAATATTATGCATACGCAGCACCCATGACAAGGGATCAAACGCAACGTCGTCTTGTCGTAAATCATGGTGAATGTGCCCTTGACCTGCCCCGCGGCACCACTTAGGACCAGCACAATTTGCCAAATCGGGGGATCCGCCAATGCCTGTGCATATGACACAAAAGCCAACGGCCTGCCTGGCCCTAGCGGATGGGACGGTCTTTTACGGCAAGGGCTTTGGCGCCACTGGAGAGACCACCGCAGAACTGTGCTTTAACACCGCGATGACCGGCTATCAGGAGATTATGACCGATCCCTCCTACGCAGGGCAGATCGTCACCTTCACCTTCCCCCACATTGGTAATACTGGCGTCACTCCTGAAGATGACGAGACCGCAGACCCGGTTGCGGCAGGCATGGTTGTGAAATGGGACCCGACCGACGCGTCTAACTGGCGCGCCACGGAAGAGCTGACAGATTGGCTTGCCAAACGGAACCGGATTGGGATGGGAGGTGTGGACACGCGCCGCCTGACCCGTGCCATCCGGCATCAGGGCGCGCCCCATGTTGCGATGGCCCACAATCCAGATGGCAAATTTGACATCGAAGCCCTTGTCGCAGCGGCGCGGGGGTTCTCTGGACTTGAAGGGCTCGACCTTGCCAAGGAGGTCACGTGCGCACAGTCCTATCACTGGAACGAGATGCGGTGGGCTTGGCCAGAAGGGTACCCAACGCAAGACAACCCTCAACACAAGGTTGTCGCGATCGACTACGGCGCCAAACGCAATATCCTGCGCTGCCTTGCGTCGGCAGGCTGTGATGTCACCGTCCTTCCCGCCACGGCGACAGCGGAAGATGTGCTCTCGCTCAATCCCGATGGGGTATTCCTGTCGAACGGTCCGGGTGATCCGGCGGCAACGGGCACATACGCGGTGCCAATGATCAAGGGTGTCCTCGAAAAAGACCTGCCGGTTTTCGGCATCTGTCTGGGACACCAGATGCTCGCCCTCGCCTTGGGAGCAAAGACGATCAAGATGAACCACGGCCACCACGGTGCCAACCACCCGGTGAAGGATCATACGACGGGCAAGGTTGAGATCACTTCTATGAACCACGGCTTCACTGTCGACAGCCAGTCGTTGCCTGACGGTGTTGAAGAAACGCATGTTTCGCTTTTTGATGGGTCAAACTGCGGCATCGCTTTGACCGGTCGACCCGTCTTTTCGGTGCAATACCACCCGGAAGCGAGCCCCGGCCCGCAAGACAGCTACTACCTGTTCGAGCGCTTCGCAGCCGCGATGGCCGAGCGCGCACCGATTTCGGCTTAAGGCCGAAGTAACCTTAACCGGCGCTTAACCAACACAGGCTACCGAATGCGTAGTGAAACGGTTTGGCAGGTCGGCAGATGTTGGATTCAGGACTGCATCAGACGGCACCGCAGGGTGACGGTTGGTGCGCGCACATCGATCCTTTGGTCGATCCGCCGGACCTCTCGCTCATTGCGCGTTGGGCACCGCATGCCTGTTTGCAGGACCGAATCCTTCCCTGGCGCCGGATTGCAGGATCTGTGGTGATCCTCGTTCATGATCCGTCGGACTATGCACGACAACACGACGCACTCTCAATGACCTTTGGAAAGGTCCGGATGGGGCTAACGACCAGCTCACAACTGCAAAAGGTTGTCGCACGCCATTTCGACCCAATGCTGACCGCACGCGCGGAAACACGTGTCCCGGATAACGTGAGCAGCCGAACCTGGAATGCAAAGCTTATGCTGGGTGTCGCACTCGTTACTGTGCTCTCAACCGCCCTGCTGTTTCTCACGTCACCAACGCTTGGCTTTGCTCTTTTGAGCCTTTGGGCTGTCATCGCCCTTGTGGCCAACACCTTGCTGAAGGCAGCTGCCGCCATTGTGGGCATTTTCTCTTCCCCAACCCGAAGCGACAGCCTGCCTCTGGCCGCACAGGAATTGCCGAGCTTCTCCGTGTTGATCCCACTCTACAAGGAGCCTGCAATTGCAGGTCACCTGCTGGAACGGATCCAGCGGTTCGACTACCCACGCGACCGTCTGGACGTTTGCCTTGTTCTTGAAGCAGATGACGACACAACCCGCACAGCACTCACCCAATCCAAACTGCCGGATTGGGTGCGCCCGATCATCGTCCCAAACGGGACACTTAAGACTAAGCCACGCGCGCTGAACTATGCGCTCGACTTCGCGCGAGGCGACATCGTTGGCGTCTATGACGCAGAGGACGCGCCGGACCCACACCAACTGCGCCACGTCGCCCAGCATTTTGCCAACCGGCGTGAGAACGTGGCCTGCCTGCAAGGCGTGCTTGACTACTACAATGCCCCGGCAAACTGGCTGACGCGCTGTTTCACACTCGAATATGCGGCCTGGTTTCGTGTGGTTCTGCCGGGTCTCGAACGACTGGGACTGGTGGTGCCATTGGGCGGAACGACACTGTTTTTCCGTCGCAAAGTGCTAGAGAGCCTCGGCGCCTGGGATGCCCACAACGTCACCGAAGATGCCGACCTTGGCGTGCGGCTGGCACGTCATGGATACCGGACAGAGCTCATCGCGACGACCACGCAAGAAGAAGCAAACGGGCGCGTCTGGCCGTGGATCAAGCAGAGATCGCGATGGCTCAAGGGCTACGCCATCACCTACGGGGTCCATATGCGCAACCCACGTCAGCTCTATCAGGATCTCGGCGCGCGACGTTTCTGGGGCTTTCAAATCCTGTTTGCCGGCACTCTCTCTCAGTTCGTGCTGGCACCCGTCCTCTGGTCGTTCTGGGTCGTACCATTTGGCATTGCGCACCCAATCGCCACGTTGTTGACCGGCCCAGTATTTCTCACAGTCGTTGGATGTTTCATCCTGTCCGAGGTCACCAACATGTTCATCCACGCGCTCGGTGTCACAAAGGCGCGTAAGATGTGGTTGATCAAATGGATACCTACCCTGCACCTCTATTTCCCACTTGCTGCGCTCGCTGCATACAAAGGTCTATGGGAACTGACGTCAAAGCCATTCTATTGGGATAAGACCGCCCACGGCATTCAATTGTCAAAGACTAAGGGGTCGCCTCAGCATCCAACTTCAACCGCGTGACGTAAGCCTTTGAGATATGGTCACGAAGGGCCTTATCCGCCGCATCGCCATCACCCGCCTCAATCGCGCTCACAATCTGGCCGTGCTCCGCGAGCGTGTCTTGGGGGCGCCCCTCTGCCGCGATAGATGTTGTTGCCAGAAGCGCCATCGACCGATGCACTAGGTCAAGCTGTTGCACCAAGAATCGATTGTGCGAGGCGAGATGAATTTGTTTGTGAAACCGACGGTTCGCCCGGCTCAGCGCATCGGGGTCATTCAAATGCGCTTCGTCCTGTTCCAGCATGTCGCGCAAAACTCCAACCTCTTCCGGCGTCGCATGCCGCGCTGCCAACCGCGCCGCAAGCCCTTCGAGGTTACCGCGCACCACATAAAGTTCTGCCATCTGGGTGTGATCAAGCGATGCGACAATCAGCGACCGCCCGTCGCGGGTTAGCAGACCTTGCGTTTCCAGCCGCTGCAACGCCTCCCGGATCGGCGTGCGTGAAACGCCAAAGCGCTCCGCCAATTCGCTTTCAACCAACCGGTCCCCCGGCACGTAGGCATGGCTGTCAATCGCCTCGAGGATCAGCGCATAGGCGTCCTTTTGTGTGGTCTTGGTATCGTACATGTCGTTCTCCCCGCATGAATTAACCTAGGGCCGCCTGCCCCCCGTGGCAATCCGCCGCTTTTGGGTTTCCGCAAGACCCGTTGCGGCCTATGTGTCAGACATGGAACGCAAATCAGCAGAGATCGTGATTGCAGGCGGCGGTGTTGCGGGGCTGAGCGCCGCAGCGGCCTTTGGCTCGGTCGGGTATTCCGTCGTGATCGTTGACCCTGCCCCGCCAATTACCGACGAGGCAACGGAAGGGGCCGATCTACGCACAACGGCCTTTCTGCAACCTGCGCGTACGATGCTTGAGTCTGCGGGTGTATGGGAGGCTTTGACCCCCGACGCGATGCCGTTGCAGGTCATGCGGATCGTGGATGTTAGTAGCGAGGATGGCACGCCGCGCGTCACTGCAGACTTCAATGCCAGCGACATTTCTGACCTGCCTTTCGGGTGGAATCTGCCAAACTGGCTGATCCGCCGCGCGTTGATTCAACGACTGGCCACGCTTGAGACTGTCGATTTTCGTCCGGGCGTCGGTTTCAAAGCCATGTTGGCGCGGGACACGGAAGTTCTCGTGAATTTAACCGACGACACGCAGGTCCGCGCACAGATGCTGATTGGCGCAGATGGCCGCAACTCGGCAGTGCGTGAAGCGGTTGGGATCGGTGTGAAAACTACGCGCTATGGCCAAAAGGCTTTGACCTTTGCGGTGACACACGCCGCACCGCACGACAATGTCTCAACTGAAATTCATCGGTCCGGTGGCCCGTTCACCCTTGTACCCTTGCCTGATCACAAAGGGCAGCCCTGCTCTGCCGTCGTGTGGATGGAGGACGGACCAGAAGCACAACGGCTGGCGAAGCTTCCGGAGGAGGCCTTTTGCGAAGCTGCGACAGCCCGCAGCGCTGCCATCTACGGCCCGTTGAAACTTGCAAGCCGGCGCATGGTTTGGCCAATCATAAGTCAGGTGGCGAACAGCCTGACAACATCGCGCACCGCTTTGGTCGCAGAAGCCGCGCATGTCATGCCGCCAATCGGCGCACAGGGGCTGAACACGTCCTTAAAAGACCTCGCATGTCTGCTGGAGCTGGCAAATAAACACGCGGTCGGCAGCGCACCGATGCTCGCGGCCTATCAGCGTCAACGTCATCCGGACATTCTGCTGAGGGCCAAGGGAATTGACGCCCTGAACCGCGCATCGAAGGCTGGATCGCCACTGGTCCAAGATCTGCGCGTCGCTGGGATCAAAGCGCTCTACGGCATCGGCCCTGTGAGATCCGGCCTGATGCGCCTCGGTCTTGGTGCCAACTAGGCCGACAGCTTACAGCACGAGATCCAAAACTGGTGTCAGCCGCGCAAGCGTCGCATCGACATCGTAAAGCTTATCGAGGCCAAACAGTCCGAGACGGAACGTGCGAAAGTCTTCTGGTTCGTCACACTGCAACGGTACACCGGCGGCAATCTGCATGCCTTCAGCCGCAAACTTACTGCCATTCTGGATCAGCGGATCATCCGTGTAGCTGACCACAACACCCGGCGCGGCAAACCCTTCCGCCGCAACGGATTGTATGCCCTTGCTGGCCAGATGCGCGCGCACAGCGTTGCCAAGCGCCCACTGCGCGTCTTTCAGGCGGTCAAACGCGAATTCTTGCGTCTCGAGCATCGTATCGCGGAATGCACGCAAACCGTCTGTTGGCATCGTCGCGTGATAGGCGTGCGCACCACCCTCGTAGGTTTGCATGATCCCGTGCCATTTTTTCAGATCAGCGGCGAAGCTGTTTGATGTAGTTTCGTCCATACGCGCCACAGCGCGGTCGGACATCATGACCAGACCGGCACATGGGGTCGAAGACCAGCCCTTTTGCGGTGCCGAGATGAGGACGTCCACGCCAGTTGCCTTCATATCGACCCAGGCACAGCCAGACGCAATACAGTCGAGGATCATCAGTGCGCCAACCTCATGCGCGGCATCTGCCAGCGCGGTGATGTAGTCGTCTGGAAGGATGATCCCTGCCGATGTTTCCACATGCGGTGCAAACACGACATCGGGCTTCGCTGTGCGGATGGCTTCGGTCACTTCAGCGATTGGCGCCGGTGCGAAAGGTGATCGCGTGTCATTGCCCGCCTGCCGCGCCTTGAGCACCGTCGTCTTCGCAGCGAACTGACCCGCATCGAAAATCTGCGACCAGCGGAATGAGAACCAGCCGTTGCGCACCACAAATGCATGGCTACCAGCGCCAAACTGTCTTGCCACCGCCTCCATCGCGAAGGTGCCTCCGCCCGGCACTATCGCGACAGCGTCAGACTTGTAGACATCTTTCAGCATGCCAGAGATATCGCGCATCACCTGTTGGAATGTCTGTGACATTGAATTGAGCGAGCGGTCCGTGAAAACCACGGAAAACTCCATCAAGCCATCTGGGTCGACTTCTGGTCTGATTGCACCGTCCATGACGCACTCCTTCCCTGTTGCGTGGCAACTGAACTAAAGGGCGCGCGGCGCGCAGGCAAAGTCTATCTGGGTATACAATTCCGAAATACGAAGGCTTTGAACGGCATTTCGCCCCAGGCGCAGTCGTCTGTTTCCGATCGGCGTCAAGCCGCTGAGGAGTCTTTGCTGTCCGAGAACACGGTCCGATTTCGCCCCAGCATCTTCGCCCGGTAGAGCGCCTCATCCGCCTCTTGGATAGCGCGGTTAATGTCTTCGGCGTGCTGTTTCAAAGACCCGCCGATGGAAACCGTGACCGACAGGTCGGCGTCTTCAATACCGATAATCGTGTCAGCGATGCGCTTGCGAATTTGCTCTGCTGCGGCGGCACCATCTGCGGCGCGATAATCGAACAGAAAGATCACAAACTCCTCTCCCCCGAAGCGGCAAACGATGTCTTCGGATCGTACCATGTCCCGCAAAACCGACGCGACAGTTTTGATCACAGCGTCACCCGCGAAATGCCCGTGAGTGTCATTGATGGCTTTGAAACGGTCGATATCGACCATCAAAGAGACACCGGCCACATCCGGGCGTTCTGCCATCCGGCCAAAAAAGTAGTCGCGTGTGGCCACATCTGTCAGCCGGTCGCGATCAACCAAGCGCTGGAGTTCTGCACTCAGCAGCGCATTTTCGCGGATTTTTCCACCGACCCATAGCGTTATTGGGATCGTCACTAGGACAACGATGATCGCTGTACCCTTCATTGTCGTCGCGAGGATGTCGTGCGGAAAGATCAGGACATTCAGCGCCTCGGACAGGACAAGTGAAACCAATGTCGTGATGACAGCGAATTGCCAAATGCCGCGCTTTGTCCGAATGACCATGCCGTCAGGTTCCTGCAAGTCGGTTTGGACGTGACTTACAAGCTGAATGATAAGACTAAGTTGACAGTGGTCCGGGACGCCTTTCCTCACTCAAGAGGACGTTGGCTTCGACATCGCCGACACCTGGCAATGTCATGATCCGGCGACGCAAGACACGTTCAAAATCGCTCAAATCTCGGGCGACGACACGAAGCCGGTAATCATAAAGACCAAGAACATGTTCCACGCTTTGGACTTCCGGGATCGCTGTGACCGCTCGTTCAAAATCCTCGAGGCTCACCCGTCCTTTTGTGGCAAGCTTTACGCCAAGAAAAACCGTCACTCCAAAACCTAGCTTGGCCGCATCCAATCGCAACCGCCGCCCCGCGATCACACCTGCGTCTTGCAGCCGCTTGATCCGCCGCCACGTCGCAGGTTGGGACAACCCAAGCTTCTCCCCTAGCCGCCCGGTCGGCTGCGTCGCATCTTGTTGCATCAGCCGCAGAAGTTCAAAATCCGTCATATCCCAACTCATAGCGGAAGCGCCTCGTCACGCTTGACCGTCGACACTGTCATGAGAGCCTCGATGTCTGCGATATGCGGCAGGGTCAGAATCTTGTCCCGATAGAGACGCTGATAGTCCGGCAGGTCCTTCGCTATCAGCGCCAAGCGGGCATCGACCCGACCAAGAAAGGTCTGAACCTCCAAAACCTCCCTCACCTGCCGGGCCGCCGCGAGAAACTCGTCAAAGGCGCGCGGGGCGGTCTTATCCAGCGTGATGCGTAGGGCCACATGGATCGTGTAACCGAGCGCGGCCCAGTCAATCACCACCTCTTGCCCCGTGATAATCCCCTCCTCCTGCAGTTTGTCCAACCGCCGGGTCACGCGCGCCGGCGTCAAACGGACACGCTCCGCCAGTTCCGGGACGGAAATGTCAGGGGCGGCCTGCAATTGGCGCAAGATCGCGCGGCTTTGATCGTCAAGCATAGGAATCACCAAAATTTACCAGAACACGCATAACAATCTTCAATTCGCCGAAACAACTTAAAATTCTAACCTCTGAAATACACCAAAGCTGCGCTATACGCCACGCAGACATGTAACCGGAGGGAAAGACATGCGCGTCTATTATGATCGCGATTGCGATGTGAACCTGATCAAAGACAAAAAAGTTGCCATCCTTGGCTACGGCTCTCAGGGCCATGCCCATGCGCTGAACCTGCGCGACAGTGGCGCGAAGAACCTCGTTGTCGCTTTGCGCGAAGGCTCTCCTTCTGCAGCAAAGGCCGAAGGCGAAGGCCTGAAAGTCATGGGCATTTCAGAGGCTGCGGCCTGGTGCGACGTCATCATGTTCACCATGCCCGATGAGCTTCAGGCAGAAACCTACAAGAAATACGTCCACGACCACATCAAGCCCGGCTCCGCCATCGCGTTCGCCCACGGCCTGAACGTGCACTTCGGCCTGATCGAGCCAAAAGACGGTGTCGACGTGATCATGATGGCCCCGAAAGGCCCGGGCCACACAGTGCGCGGCGAGTACACCAAAGGCGGCGGCGTGCCGTGCCTTGTGGCTGTGGACACCGATGCGTCTGGCAAAGCGCTGGAAATCGGCCTCTCCTATTGCTCTGCCATCGGTGGCGGCCGGTCAGGCATCATCGAAACCAACTTCCGTCAGGAATGCGAAACCGACCTCTTTGGTGAGCAAGCGGTTCTCTGCGGCGGTATCGTTGAACTGATCCGTATGGGCTTTGAAACCCTTGTCGAGGCTGGCTATGAGCCCGAAATGGCGTATTTCGAATGCTTGCACGAAACCAAGCTGATCGTGGACCTGATCTACGAAGGCGGTATTGCCAACATGAACTACTCCATCTCCAACACAGCCGAATATGGTGAATACGTCTCCGGCCCGCGCGTTTTGCCTTACGAAGAGACCAAAAGGCGCATGAAAGAAGTGCTGACCGACATTCAGACCGGCGCGTTTGTGCGTGACTTCATGCAGGAAAACGCTGTTGGCCAGCCCTTCTTCAAAGCCACACGCCGCATCAACGACGAGCATCAGATCGAACAAGTCGGTGAGAAGCTGCGCGGCATGATGCCTTGGATCTCCGAAGGCAAGATGGTCGACAAAGCGAAAAACTGATCGCCGACGTCAATGCAGAAAGGCCCGGCACTGCGCCGGGCCTTTTTCTTTACCGATCCGGGTGGAAAGGGTTTGGTCCCGGACCATCTTTGGCAAGAGACGATTTGCGATCATGCGGATCACTGATCGCCTCCTTTGTTTCCCGTTTGCTCCAAACGGCAAAGGCAATCAGCAAGGCGAATGTCGCCAGTGGCAAGATAACGAGTAGCGGAAATTCCATGTCTGTTTTCCTTTCTGCATTCATACATCCGTCAACGGAAAAACATATCACGCAGAGGATTGTTCCGACATGACCGATATGCCGCATCCCTCGGCAGGGAACTGGGCTTCGATCATCGCGCTCGGGATCATCTGGGGCGGTACGTTTATGGTCGTGGCCATCGCTTTAGAAGGCTACGGACCTTTGACCGTGGCGGCGGCGCGCACAACCCTTGGTGCTGTGGCGCTTATCGGCATCATGCTCCTGATGCGCAGCCCGTTGCCCACATTTTCGCCGCGCATGGTCAAATATCTTCTTGTTATTGGTGTCCTGAACACCGCGCTCCCCTTTGCGCTGCTCAGTTGGGGGCAACAGCATGTGCCATCGGCCTTTGCAGGTATTTCCATGGCCGCAATTCCCCTCTTTGTCCTGCCGCTTGCGCACTTGTTCTCGGATGAAAAGCTTACCCGGCGCAATGCAATCGGCGTGACTTTGGGGTTCGTTGGCGCGGTGGTGCTGATCGGCCCCTCGGTACTGCGGATCGGCTCCGGCCTTGAACCCTTGGGCCAAATTGCCTGCGTCGTTGCGGCCTTGTCCTATGCCGTGTCCAGTGTCATGACCCGAAACTGTCCACCCGTCGACCCGATCTCTCTTGCCGCAATCCTAATGGTGATTGGGGCTACGACCCTCTTGCCCCCAATGCTCGTGATCGAAGGCATTCCGACTATCGCGCAGGATCGTAGCACCATTGCAATTATCCTTCTCGGTCTGCTTCCAACGGCTTTGGCCGCACTTCTCCGTGTCTTCACGATCCGCACGGCTGGTGCGGTCTTTATGACTCTCGTGAACTATCAGGTTCCTGTATGGTCGATGATCTTCGGCGCCTGGATTTTGAGTGAGATTTTGCCTTTGCGCTTCTTCGTGGCTCTCGCCCTGATCCTCACGGGTCTTGCGATCAGCCAATGGCAGAACCTGGAAAAGCTCGTCGCTACTCGCGGGTAAGGTCCACAGGCCTTTGTCTTCTTCTTGCTGAAAATACCTTGGGGGAGTCCGAAGGACGGGGGTGAAACCCCCAAAAGGGGTGGGCGGGCGGGGCCCGACCAACCCATCAATCAAGCTGACGCCGCTTCAACCTCTGCCACGATCCCATCCACAACCGCTTCTAACATCACCGGGTCTTCGCATTCGGCCATGACCCGCACCAACGGCTCTGTCCCGGACTTGCGGATCAAGAGCCGCCCCTTGCCCGTCAGCTTCGTCTCCGCATCCGCAATGGCAGAGGACACATTGGCCGCTGACAACGGATCCGCACCTGCCGCATAACGAACGTTCTTCAGCATTTGCGGCACCGTTTCAAACTGCTGCGTTAACGCACTCGCCTTCTGGCCACTATCGATCATTGCAGCAAGGAACTGCACTCCCGCAAGCAACCCGTCCCCCGTCGTGGCATAATCCGTCATGACGATGTGACCTGACTGTTCACCACCAAGGTTGAACCCGCGCGAGCGCATCGCCTCCACAACGTATCGGTCGCCCACTTTTGTACGTTCCAGATGCAGGCCCTTTCCAGTCAAGTATCGCTCCAAACCAAGGTTCGACATCACGGTCGCCACAAGCGTGTCGCCCGCCAGGCGACCTTGCGACGCCCAGCGATCTGCCATGAGCGCCATGAGCTGATCGCCATCGGCGACTTTGCCAGTCTCATCAAGGATCATCACACGGTCAGCGTCGCCATCAAGACAAATGCCCACGTCCGCACCATGTGCCACAATGGTTTCCGCCGCTAATTGCGTATTCGTCGACCCGCAGCCGTCATTGATGTTAAAACCGTCGGGCGATGTGCCAACCGGGATCACGGTTGCCCCCATCTCCCACAGAACCTCCGGTGCCACGCGATAGGCTGCACCGTTGGCGCAATCGATGACAACCTTCAAGCCATCGAGGCGCATGCCGGAAGGAAATGTCGATTTCACGCGTTCCGCATAGCGGAACCGCCCATCGTCAATCCGTCGCGCCCGGCCAATATTCGCAGCTTGCGCTGGTTCGATGTCGCTTGCGATTAGTTCTTCAATCGCGGTCTGCGCCTCATCGGATAATTTGTAACCATCCGGGCCAAAGAACTTGATCCCATTATCGTGGTGCGGATTGTGACTAGCCGAGATCATGATGCCTACATCGGCACGCATAGAGGTGGTCAGCATCCCAACAGCCGGTGTCGGTACAGGCCCCAGCAACAGCACGTTCATCCCCGTAGAAGTCAGACCGGCCGTCAAAGCGTTTTCGAACATGTAGCCAGACAGCCGCGTGTCTTTGCCGATCACAACGCGGTGCCCGTTTGACCCATCATTGCGGAAATAACGCCCTGCTGCCGCGCCAATACGCAAGGCCATATCTGCCGTCATTGGACGCACGTTTGCCGTGCCGCGCACCCCATCGGTACCAAAAAGTTTTTCAGCCATCAAATCCCGCTCCGTTCAATGCCATTTGCAGGCTGATCGCCTGTCTTGTTTCTTTTGTATCATGGACCCGCACAATCTGCACACCCTGCAGCGCGCCATGGAGGGCCACTGCCACGGAACCGCCGACCCTGTCGGACGCCTCCTCTGCACCGGTAATCGTCCCGATAAACCGCTTGCGCGAGGCACCCAACAAGATCGGCAGCCCAAGGTCATGATAGATCGCGAGGTCCTGAAGTAACCTCAAATTGTGTTGCAATGTCTTACCAAACCCAATGCCGGGATCAGAAATCATGTTTTCGCGTTTGATTCCGGCCGCTTCCGCAACCGCTATCCGCTCTGACAGATGATCAAAGACGTCAAAGGTGACCGCATCGTACTGCGGATCATCCTGCATCGTCTCGGGCCGACCTTGCGAATGCATCAGGCAGACCGGCACATCGGCCTCAGCCCCGACATGCGCCATGTCGGGGTCGAACCGCAGGGCCGTTACATCATTGATCATGTTCGCCCCTGCCCCAAGCGCCGCTTCTGCCACGGCGGCTTTTCGCGTATCGATCGAAATGGGCGTCGTGATCCCAGCCGCGCGGATGCCTTCAATCACTGGCACAACACGGTCAATCTCATCGCGCACCGCGACTTCCGCAGCACCGGGCCGGGTGCTTTCCCCACCAATATCAAGAAAATCAGCATCACCGGCCATCACCTTGGCTCTCTCGACAGCATCCTTGACCGTCGCCAGATCGCCTCCATCGGAGAAGCTGTCCGGTGTGATATTCAGAATTCCCATGATCCGCGGCACGTCGAGAGTCAAACCGCAGATCGGCGGCCGCTGGTGGCTCAGGCGCGCCCGTTCTTGGTCTGAAAGATCCTCAGCCAAGGCCTCTTCAGCGCCGCCGTTGCGATGGCGCACGAGGACCGTATCGCTCACAACCCAACTGCTTCCCCCGACCCGGATCGCGCCCTCGTACATATGCGTCTGGGGAAGAGGTTGCAGGTAACGCGTCACAGGACATCACCGACAGCGACGGCGCGCATCGGAACAGCACCCTCAGTTGGCAAATCCCCGACAATCAACAGCTCTTTGGCCTGCATCTCATCAGCGAACCACACCGTAAGCGCCCTTGTCTCACGCACATCCGCTTTGGGTCCATCAACGGCGTCCAAGACAATCTTCGAAGGTGCCCATACGCAAATCTGCCCATTTTTCATGGCCCAGTCGAGTTCAGTGCGCGTTGCCACGACTTTGCATCTGAGGTCCGTCGCAGCGAGACGCCAGGCGTTCTGTTCGATTGCCAGCAGATCAACACGGCGCTGCGTCATCTTGTGGCCGGTCTCCGGCGTCGATACTTCGCTTAGACCGACGCAAAGGATGAGTGGGTCCGGCGCAGCTGACAAAGTATCAATCCAAGCACTCAGTTTCGGGTCCGCAATCGCCTCGTTCGAAAGATATACGACCCTTGGATGCGGCGTTTCCATGTGGTCTTGGGCAGCAGGCTGCAGTCCATCGCTCGCCCGCACAATCTCAACGCCAAGCGCAAAAGGCCCGCGATCCAGTTTCTCGATCCGGACAAAAACACGCTCCGCCTGGGGTTCCAACAAGATGCGCTCTGCGACGCGCGCCGCCAAGGTCTCCAGCAAATTGATCCGCTCTGCATCCAACTCTAAAGAGATGGCCTCGGTGACCTTGTCATAAGACAGAATGCGATCAACATCGTCGTCGATGGGATCCGCTATGGGCATGACCTCAACCACCACATTGAAGCGCACGCGCTGCCGCTTGCCACGCTCTTGCTGAAACGCACCAATCTCAACCTCAACCACGTAGTCCCGCACTGAAATGCGGTCGTATGGCATATCGGTACTTGCCGCGGCCCGTTCTGATGGATGCGCGAAGGCAAGGTGAATGTCGTTGGTCATATACGCGCCCCTTTGCTTTCGCCGAGATAATCGGGCCTGACCGGACAATCAACTAGCCCAGATGCGGCGCAGCAGGCTGGCTTCCCGCCGCAATCCGTTCTTTGACTTCCTAATGGAAAAGGGCGCCCGATTGGACGCCCTTCGGAATACGTGATTTGGCCGACGCTAGTTTGATGCTGTGCGTGTCGGCTGTCGGTAGAAAACATGCACACCATACTGCGCAACTTTCGGGTACCGCCGGGACCAGGACGGGTTCACCGCTGTGGTGTGGTAATGAGTTGCACCATTCGTCAGCTTGCGCGGCGCACCATCCATCAACAGCTGTGCCACTTTCCCAACGCGCTTCCATGCACGCGGCTCATTAATCGTCTCCGGTAGTCCGTCGCAGGTGTAGGTGAACTGGCAGGCATACTTACGCCCCGTGCCTTGATTGATCACATTGCACAGGGTGTCGGGATACGCGTTGCTGTCGACACGGTTCAGAATGACTTCGCCAACCGCAAAAAGGCCTTCCGTCGTTTCGCCACGCGCTTCGAAGTAAAGCGCTTCAGCAAAACAACGCCATTGCGCGCCGCCTTCGACAGGCGGCAGCTCGGCAAGAAAGGCATTGCTATAGGTCACAGTCTGCGGTGCGGCGTCCGTGCTGCGCGCCTCCGGCGTAACCAGAGCATTCAACTCATTTGACGAAACCCCGGCCAAGGCTGAGCGCTCTTGCCCGAGCAATGTGCTCAGACGGCTCTCAACAGCCTCTTGCGAGATTGCTTGCGAATATGTAGCGGCCCAGATGGCCAAACCGAGAAACAGCGCTTTGCGCATCGACGTTACACCCATGGTCCCCACCACGTGACGCGTGGAGCAGCCCCACGCAGGCGCGCCGTCTTTAGGAGAGGTCCTGCCGAGAGTCTAGGCGACCAACCGCCCGAGCGTGTTCGGAAATGAAAAGTTTCCACATGGGAAACAATTCACAAACCATATCATGTTGTTAGAGGGTATTTCTCACGCAAATTATGCGTCCCCAAACGGTCTTCCAAGGTCAGTTGAGCGGCGGAAAGTCGCGCAACTGGGACCCGAAATGGGGAACATGACACATAGTTGAAGCCCTGCTCGCGACAGAATCTAATCGCGTCGCGTGTACCACCATGCTCACCGCACAACGATAGCGTGATTTTTGGTCGCCCTTTGCGTCCCCGTTCCGCTCCAATCGCCAAGAGTTCACCCACACCTTCGACGTCGAGAGTGTGAAATGGGTCCTCTGCGTAGACACCTTGCTGAACGTAAGACGACATGAACCGTCCTGCATCGTCGCGGGACAATCCATATGTCATCTGGGTCAGATCGTTGGTGCCGAAAGACAAAAACTCAGCGTGTTTCGCGATGTCCTCGGCCCGTAAAGCGGCGCGAGGTGTTTCGACCATGACACCCAGCTTGTAGGTGAACTTGTGGTCACGCGTCGTGCTGACTTGCGCGGCAATGGCATCGATCCGCGATTTGACAAGCTCAACCTCTCGCATCGCGCTGACGACCGGGATCATGATTTCGGGCACCACCGTCGCACCCTTTTGATAAATATCCACCGTAGCTTCGAAAATCGCCTCGGCCTGCATTTCGTAGATCTCAGGCACCGCAATTCCCAAACGCACACCGCGCATGCCCAACATCGGGTTATGCTCGGACAGAGCGGCCACCCGCTCCTGCACTTCGGTCTGCGAAAGGTTCAACTGCGCAGCGAGATCCCGCAAGCCAGAGCGTTCCGTCGGCAGAAACTCGTGCAGCGGTGGGTCAAACAAGCGGATGCAAACGGGCAGACCGGCCATAATGTCGAACAACGCCGCAAAATCCGCGCGCTGCATCGGCAAAAGCCGATCCAAGACCGCGCGACGATCTTCGGCATTATCGACAAAAATCATCTCACGCATCACGCCAAGGCGGTCGCCTTCGAAGAACATGTGCTCAGTCCGGCAAAGCCCGATGCCCTCTGCCGCGAAGTTCCGCGCCATCTGCGCTTCAAGCGGCGTGTCGGCGTTGACCCGGACCGCGATGTCGCGCACGTCATCGGCCCAGCTGAGCAGCGTCTGGAAGGATTCATCTAATGAGGCTTCAAGCGTATCAACCTCGCCCAAGAACACCTGGCCAGAAGTCCCATCAACCGTGACGATATCCCCTTCGACGAGGGTCCGTCCGTCCGGCACCTTCACAGTCCGCCGCTTGCTGTTTATCGTCAGCGCCGACGCCCCCACCACACATGGCAAACCAAGTCCCCGCCCGATCACTGCCGCATGGCTGGTCACGCCACCGCGCATCGTCAGAACGGCTTGGGCCGCGTGCATGCCGCGAATGTCTTCGGGCGTTGTTTCGCGTCGCAACAAGACACACGGCTCACCGCGTGCCGCACAAGCCTGTGCATCCTGAGCCGAAAATACCAAGGTGCCAGACGCCGCACCCGGGCTGGCCGCGATCCCTTTGACGACCAGATCGCGCGGTGCGTTGGGATCAACGCGTCGGTGCAACATTTCCGTCAGGGCGGTTGGCTGGATGCGCATCACGGCTTCTTCGCGAGGGATGATCTTGTCATTGGCGAGTGCCACAGCGATATGCACCGCCGCGCGCGAGGCGCGTGGAACACGCACCGCGTCCAGCACCCACAACACACCGGATTCCACGGTGAACTCCACCATCATCTCTTCGCGCAGCTTCCGGCGGCAAACGTCACCCAGTGCCACCAGTTGTCCAAAGACATCGGGAGCCGCTTCTTCGAGCGACGGCCCGCGCGGATCCTTCGTCAGGTACTTCGCGCGCTCATCATCCATCAATGCACGGCGACGCTGGCTTTGTGGCACATAACGCCCCGTGATCTGCGGCTGGCCCGTGTCACTGTCGACGTATTGAATACGCCCCGCGCCGCATTCGCCGTCCCCCAGCGCCATGACCATCGCCTGCACGACAAGGCCAAGCCCCGCGTCCGCAGGCGCACCTTTCGCCTCGCGCAAGAGCCGTGCGGAGGTGCCATCCCAAGCCCGCGCCATGGATTGCAAGGCTTCGGCAAGTTGCACGGCCGGGTCCGCTGGGAACGGCTCATCGGTCTCGTCTTCGTACGCTGCCAAGGCGCTTTCCAGCGCCTCCGCATCAGACTGGTCCGGAAACTCGAAGAACTCCGGATCGAGCCTGTGCACATGCACCGCGTAGGACTGCACGAAGTGGAGGAACAAGCGCGTCGCCGGCCCTTCCCCAATCCGCTCACACAAAGCCGCATGTTTTTCGGCATTCATGCCAATATTCAGGATCGCCCCTGGCCCGCCCCAATCTGGGTCTTGGCTTGATGGGCGGATCGACAGCAGCATGCCGTCCACAAAATGCTTCAGAATATCGCCCATATCCGGCAACCGGCCTTTGGCGATTTCCAGCACCTGATCAAACGAAAGTGCGACCGTCGGCGGCACCGGCATGTCGAGCCGGATCAGGCGCTGCAAACACTTCGCGCGGCCACCGTGCACATCCGGCGCCATGCTGGCCGTCGGTGTGATCAGGGTGATCGGTCGATATGGGCTTTGTTGCTGCACTGCCGCATCCTTTGGTCTGACCAGAGCATAGAGGTGGCCAGACCCCTCTGTAAAGGAAACGTGACAGAGAGAGGTGAATTAACCTTCAATCCGCGTCAGATCGGCGACAGACAGGCAGATTGTGCGAATCCTGCTAAGCAAATTCAACCGGTTACGACGCACAATGTCGTTGTCCGCATTTACCTGAACGTTCGTAAAGAAGGCGTCAATCGGCCCACGCAGTGCGGCCATTGCGCCCATAGCGGTCGTGAAGTCCTCCGCTTTCATCGCCGGGGCGATCTTCGCATCTGCAGAATCGAGCGCGGCAAAGAGCGCTTTTTCGCTGTCATGTTCGGCAAATTTGATATCCGCACCGTACTCGTACGCCACCCCATCCTTCTCTTCCGCTTGGGTCAGGATGTTGTTGGCGCGCTTGAAGCCTTGCAGGAGGTTTTCACCGTCATCGGTGGCGAGAGTTTCGCTGAGCGCCTTGGCGCGCTTTACCAGGAGCGTCAGGTCGTCGTTGCCCGGCATCGCAATGCAGGCGTCGATGATGTCGTGGCGGATGCCCTGGTCTTTGAGGAAGACTTTGAGGCGGTCGTGGAAGAAGGAAAGGAGGCTGGAAGTCGCTCCAGGCACAGCAGCCCTCGATTGTTCTACTATTCCGCTTTGAACCAGTTCTTCATTTGCTTCAAGTCTGTCGGAAAGATCATCGTAGATAAAATCCAATCCGGCAGATTTCGCGGCAGCAGCGTACTGCTTGTACATATCCACAATTGGGCCGTACTCAGCATAACCAAATCTGTAGGCAATTTCAGACTTCAAGAGTTCGCGAAGAGGCAATGAGATATCGTTCGCGAGTAGTAGTCGAATAACCCCCAACGCCGCTCTCCGCAGCGCAAACGGGTCCTTCGACCCCGTTGGCTTTTCATCAATCGCCCAGAACCCGGTCAGCGTGTCGAGCTTATCCGCCAAAGCCACCGTCACCGACAAAGGTGCTGTTGGCACGTCGTCGGACGGACCCAATGGGGCATAATGCTCCTCAGCAACCGCTGCCACAGCATCAGACAGCCCTGCCGCCTGGCCGTAATAGCGGCCCATAAGCCCCTGCAGTTCAGGAAATTCGTAGATCATCTCTGACTGCAGATCGGCTTTCGCCACCCGCGCGGCCTGCGCAGCTTCCTCCGGATCAGCCCCTACAATCGGTGCGATCTCCCGCGCCAGCGCCACAATCCGCTCAACCCGGTCGGCCTGAGAACACAACTTATTGTGGAAGGTCACGGACTTCAGCCCCTCGACCCACTCATCCATCCCCGCCTTCGCGACGCGCAAATCGTTCTCCCAGAAGAACTTCGCGTCCGACAGGCGGGCAAACAGTACCTTCTGGTTCCCCGCCAGAATTGTGGAGCCATTATCGGGGGTCTCCACGTTAGCCACAGTGATGAACCGCTCAATCCTGTTAGTCTTATGATTTCGCAGCGAAAAGAACTTCTGGTGATCTTTCATCGAGGTCTGCAAAACCTCCGGCGGCATATCCAGAAAATCATCCGCAATCGTGCCCATCAGCACGACCGGCCACTCCACCAGATTGGCGACTTCCGACAGCAACCCGCGATCCTCGACAACTTCCAGCCCTTGGGCAAATGCCTGATTGGTGGCGTCCTGCCAGATCAGCTCTTCCCGTTCTTCGGCGCGCAAAACGACTTTGGCGCGCTTCAACTTCGCCTCGTAATCCTCGAAAGATGTGACAGAAAACACCTCAGGCGCCATGAAGCGATGGCCCCGTGTTGTGTTCCCCGACACAATCCCATCAACCTCCAACGGCACCACCTCGGCCCCCGCCTCATCCGTCAGGATGCAGAGGATCGTGTGCAGCGGCCGCACCCACTTTAGCGATCCCTCACCCCAGCGCATCGACTTTGGCCATGGAAACGTGCGGATCGTCTTTTCCAGAACCTCAGCGATGATCTCCGCCGCCTTACGCCCCGGCTTTTCGATCACCGCAAAGTAGACCTGGCCCTTCTTGTCGTCACGGACCTCCAACTGATCCTTCGTCAGACCGGTAGAGCGCATGAAGCCTTCGATTGCCTTGTCGGGCGCAGACACGCTTGGCCCCTTGCGTTCTTCCCGCACCGCTTTGCTTTCTGCCGTCAGCCCTTCGACCGACAAGGCCAAGCGGCGCGGCGTCGCGAACGCGGCAGCACCCGCATAGGTCAGCCCGGCCCCCACCAGACCGTCTGTCACCATCTTTTGCAGGTCCGCGCTTGCCTTCTTTTGCATGCGCGCCGGGATTTCCTCGGAAAAGAGTTCGATCAGCAGGTCAGCCATTATTGCAAACTTTCTGGGGCTGGAGGGCAGTCTTCGGGGGCCGGGTTGCCGTCAAAAACAACCTCTCCGCAGTCATTGATCTGGTGCCACGCGTAGGAGCGGCCGTCTGGGTAAACGGCAATCACACGGTCAATACCGTATTGGATGTTTTCGGTGCCGAGGAAGGCCAAGGCCACACCTGACGACAGGTCCGCGCCAATTTGGTCCGCATCAAAGCAGTCAAACCACGGCGGGGCCACGATGGGTTCAGCGCCTTCGTAAACGGTGTAAGTTTCGGTCAGCAGGCCGAAGGACAACGACGTATCAAAACAAGCGCGGAACTTGAGCGGGCTACTGTCGCCGTCGATGGCTTCCACGTTCTCGGCCAAGATCGGTTCCGGCTCACCAGTGAAGATGGAAGTCATCTGCAAGTCTTCGGCCGTCAACGATACCTCTTCGTAGAAAGCGTAAATCTGCAGGTAGTAAAGCGCTGCACCAGCTGCCACGGCAATCATAAGGAGCCCCGAAATGATGATTTTTGTCAGGTTCATAGCGCCTAAGCGTCCACCACGGCACCAGCCGCCTCGGTCTGCACAAACGCGTCCGCGCATGCCTTCGTCAACGCCCGCACCCGCCCGATATAAGCTTGGCGTTCGGTAACCGAAATCACACCGCGTGCATCCAGCAGGTTGAACACGTGGCTCGCCTTGATCGCCTGATCATAGGCCGGGTGGGCCATGATGATGCGTTTGCCTGTCTTTGGGTCGATATGTTCCTGAGCCAGGATGCGCTCGCACTCCGCTTCGGCATCTTTGAAGTGCTGCAAGAGCGTGTCGGTGTCGGCAACGTCAAAGTTCCAGCGCGCGTATTCTTCCTCGGTCTGCTTGAAGACATCCCCATAGGTCAGCGCGATGGGGGTCTGCGGGTCGTTGAACGGCATCTCCATCACGTGATCGACGTCGAGAATATACATCGCGAGGCGTTCCAATCCGTAGGTCAGCTCCCCCGAAACCGGCTTACAGTCATGCCCGCCAACCTGTTGAAAATAGGTGAATTGCGACACTTCCATCCCATCGCACCAGACTTCCCAGCCTAAACCCCAGGCACCCAACGTCGGGCTTTCCCAGTCGTCTTCCACAAAGCGGATGTCGTGCATCGACGCATCAATACCGATGGCCTCCAACGATCCTAGGTAGAGGTCCTGCAGGTCAGGCGGCGAGGGTTTGATCAGCACCTGGTACTGATAGTAATGCTGCAACCGGTTCGGGTTCTCCCCATAGCGCCCATCGGTTGGGCGGCGTGACGGCTGCACATAGGCCGCTGCCCAGGCCTTCGAGCCCAACGCGCGCAGCGTTGTCGCTGGGTGAAACGTCCCTGCCCCGACCTCCATGTCGTAAGGCTGCATGATGGCGCAGCCTTTGCCAGCCCAATAGGTCTGCAGGCGTAAGATGATCTCCTGAAAACTGCGGGGTTTGTCGGCCATTTGGGTCCTCATGCGTGGTTGGCCCGCTCATAAGCGGCACGGCGGAAAGGGTCAATCAAACACCCGTCTCGCGCGACGGAAACACGGGCGCAACAGGTTTGGTCACTTTCGCCGCAAACCTTGCAGAATCATGCTGCAGCGCCCGCCCGATCTGCTAAACCCGCCGAAACTTTGCAACACGTCACACTGGGGTCTGAGTTGGTGGGTCTATTTCGACATTTTGTTTTCGTCGTTGTCTTTGCTTTCGGACCATTGGCGGTCTGGGCGCAGAACCCCGTCTGGGTGCAGGTTGAGGCACGCCCGACGCTAAACCAAGCCCAAGAGCGTGCGCGCGATTACGCCAGTCGCCTGGACGACGTGGCAGGTTTCACCACCGGTGGGCGCTGGAATGTGATCGCCATCGGACCTTACGCACCATCGGATGCCGAAGCGGTGCTGCGGCAACTCAAGGCCGCGCGGCAAATTCCGCAGGATAGCTATATCGTGGACGGGCGTGCGTTTCGGCAGCAGTTCTGGCCAGTTGGCATCGGCGCCCCCACGACAGCACAACCATTGCCGGGTCAGCCCGAGGCTGCGCCGGAGGAACCGGTAGTGATCGCCCCGCTTGAGACCCCCGATGAGACCACAGGCGAAGCCCGCCAGTCAGAAGCCCAGCTTCTGCGCGAGGATCGCTTGCTGCTTCAGACCGCGCTACAATGGGCCGGCTTCTATAATTCTGCCATCGATGGCGCATTCGGACGCGGGACACGTCGTGCCATGGGCGAATGGCAGGTGGCGAACAACTATGAGCCGACGGGCATCCTGACGACCAAACAGCGGCAGATGCTGATTGACAGCTATAATGCAGTTCTTGATGGAATGGATCTTCAATTGGTCCGCGACGACGCAACAGGTATCGAGGTCCTGATACCGAGTGGCGTTGTGGCCTTTTCCGAGTATGAACCGCCCTTTGCTCGCTTTGATGCCAAAGGCGACCTCCCGGCTCAGGTCCTGCTGATCAGCCAAGAAGGCGATCAGGACCGCCTGTTTGGGCTGTATGAGATCATGCAGACGCTCGCCATCGTGCCAATGGATGGGCCACGGGCACGCCGCAATACGTCGTTTGAATTGGAAGGCTTTGACGGCACCATCCATTCTTACACCTCGGTGAGCCTTGAAGACGGTCAGATCAAAGGCTTCACGCTTGTTTGGCCCACTGGTGACGAGGCGCGGCGCGCGCGAGTCCTGACTGAGATGCAAAGTAGCTTTCGGCGCATCCCCGGCGTTCTTGACCCAGCACTCGCACGACCAGACGAAGATCAGGCGATTGATTTGATTTCTGGCCTTCAAGTGCGCAAGCCCAAGCTCTCCCGCTCAGGTTTCTTCATTGATGACCAGGGGGATGTTCTCACGGCCACTGATGTGATCAGTGAATGTACCCGGCTCACGCTGGACACGGTGCACGATGCGGAAGTCGTTCATGTAGATGACGCGCTTGGGTTGGCGGTGGTTCGACCAACCAAACCCCTTGCCCCGCCTGCAGTGGCGGCGTTCCAAACCGGTGTACCCCGTCTACAAACCGAGGTCGCCGTGGCAGGCTATCCATATGGCGGCGTGCTCACGACACCCTCGCTGACCTTCGGAACCCTGGCCGATATTCGTGGACTGAACGGGGAAACGGACGTGAAGCGGCTCGACCTGATTGTGCAGGACGGCGATGTCGGTGGACCTGTGTTCGACAACGGCGGTGCCGTTTTGGGTATGCTTCTGCCCAAAGGGTCCGGCGCCGGTCAACAGTTACCGGATGCGGTGAACTTCTCTGTCGCCTCGCGCGAGATCATTGCGTCCCTGGCTGTCGCAGACATTCTCGTCGATACAACCGACTCCATCGCCGTGCTGCCCGCGCAAATGCTCGCGGAGCGGGCTGCGGACATGACCGTACTTGTGTCCTGCTGGTAGGCGCGATGCGCCCTACCCCAGAATAGCCGGCGTCAGATGAATAAGCGTGGGGCCTTTTCGGTCAAACGCCGCGGTCAACACCGCGGGCAAGGTGGCCAGTGACTCCGGGGCAACCGCAGCCGCGCCGAAGCTTTCCGCGAATTTCACAAAGTCAGGGTTTTTAAGCGTAACCGCGTTTGGCGCGATCTGTGCGGCGACCATGCTGTCTGCAATCTCGCCCAACTTCGTGTTGTCCCAAAGGATGATTGGCAAGGTCAGCTCCAATTCAACCGCCACCATCAACTCTTGCAGCGTGTATTGAAATCCGTAGTCCCCAGCGATGACGACTGTCGGTGCGCCTTTGCGGGCGATGGCCCCACCGATCCCGGCAGGCAAAGCGTATCCTAACGTGCCAAATCCGTTGGGGTGATGCCAAAGACCCGGCTCTGTCATTGGCCAGTCTTCGAGGACTGCATAGGCAAACTGTGTCATGTCAGAATAGATGGCGGTTTTGGCGGGCATCGCCTTCCGCAACGCGTCGCCGACGGTCAGGATGCCGGGCCGCTCCATCTCCACCTCGGCACGCCATTTGGCCCGCGTTTCGGCAACCTCGGCTGTCGTCCACGTGGTCTTCCCGGGCCAGTCCTTGCGCCGTGCCAGAAGCTCTTTTGCGATCTGTCCAGCATCCGCATGGACGCGCGCGAAGGCCGGCGTGTCGTTCAACTCCTCCGCATCCTTATCAATCCGAATCAAGCGGCCCGTATGTCCCAACTGATCGCGCCAAAGATCTGTCTCAGAAAGCTCTGTGCCAACCGCAAACACGTAGTCCGCCTGTGCGATGACTTCAGCAGACCCCGGCCGCGCGAGCGTGCTGCCAAAATGTAGGCCACCTGGGGCGATGATCCCGCGCCCGGCATAAGTGCTGAAACTTGCGGCCCCCGCAGCGTCCACGACCGCGCGCCACACCGACGCGCTCTCGACCGCGCCGCCGCCAAAGACAAAGAGTGGACGCTTCCCCTCAAGCAACGCATCGCTGACCACATCAACAACATCAGGCGGCACGTTCTGTGCAGTGACGGCCGTTTGTGACGGTGGAAATGCCGGTGCCACCGCCTCCAACACTTCAATGGGCACTTGAATATGCTTCGGGCGCTTCCGCCCTGTCGCAAATTCAAAGAACGCACGGTCGATCAACTGATAGGCAGATGCCGCATCCATCGCGGTGTGGGACCAATCACAAACGGCTGCAGCCGCTGCCTCTTGGTCTTTCATCTCATGCAAACGTCCGCGACCGATGCCAAGGTCAGCTCGGTTCAAACAGCTTGAAATCACGAGCATCGGCACAGAGTCAGAGTAGGCCTGGCCCATCGGTGTCATGATGTTGCACAGGCCGGGTCCGGTAATCACGTAAGCGACGCCGGGGCGACCCGTTGCGCGTGCATAGCCATCGGTCATGAACCCTGCGCCCTGCTCATGCCGGGCGAGGACATGGTTCAAACCCGCCTCTTCGATTCCACGATACATTTCCTGATTATGGACGCCGGGAATGCCAAAGATCACATCGACCCCGCGATCTTTCAGCATATGCGAGATTTGCGCACCAAGCGGACGATCGGACATTAATTTCTCCAGAATTTGGCAGTGAGGATGGTGAGAACCACCATGATTTCCAGCCGGCCAATGAACATCGCAAAGGAAAGGATCCATTTCGCGGGGTCATTGAGCGGCTCAAAGTTGCCAGCGGGACCAATCGTGCTGCCCAGCCCCGGACCGATATTGGCGAGCGCTGCTGCAGCGCCAGAGACCGACGTGATGAAATCAAGGCCGGTCATGCCGAGCAAAACGGCAATCCCGCCGAGCATGATCAGGAACGCGACAAAGAACGCCATCACAGAGTTCAGAACGTCTTCGCTGACCGGGGTGCCATCATAGCGGGGCGTGAAAACCCCGTGTGGCGAGTGGATCTGCCGGATTTGGCTCTTGATGGATGCAAAGAGGAGTTGATACCGGAAGATTTTGATCGAACATGACGTTGATCCCGCGCAGCCACCGACAAGGCCAACAAAGAAGAACATCATCACCGGAAACGCGCCCCATGTCATGTAGTCCGCATTCGCATAGCCTGTGCCCGTCAGGATCGACGTGACATTAAAAAGCGTCTCGCGGAAAGCGGTTTCGGTGAAGTCTGCCTCTCGCCCCCACAGCCACGATGTGATGAGTAGCACGCAGACCACGAGTACACCGATCAGGCCGCGCAGTTGCGGATCGGTAAACAGCGGTTGTGCGGTTCCCGCAAGGACCTGAACAAATCGCACAAAGGGAGTGGCGGCCAGAATCATGAATACCACTGCGATGTAATGCGCAGCTGGACTCATGTTCATGAACGACGAATCCGTGTTGGCCATACCCCCGGTTGCGATCGTGGTCATTGCATGCACGATTGCATCAAAAGGGACCATGCCAGCCGCGGAGTAGGAAAAGGCACAGGCCACCGTCAGACCAACGTAGATGGTTGAGATTGAGCTGGAAATCTCCGCCGCGCGCGGCAGGATTTTTCCCATCGTATCAAATCCTTCCGACCGGAAGATCTGCATACCACCGACCCGCAATTCAGGCAGAAAGACCATCGCGACCACGATGATCCCGATCCCGCCCAGCCATTGCAGCATTCCGCGCCAAAGCAAAATGCCCCGTGGTAAGGCCTCTAGATGCGTGATCACCGTTGAACCGGTTGTGGTCAGGCCCGACATCGCCTCAAAAAAAGCATCAGTGGTGTCAGCGGCGGTTGCGCCCAGAATAAACGGGAGTGCGCCAAAGAGAGGTAGCGCGAGCCATACCATTGTTGTGAGCAGGAAGGTCTGCCGCAGCGAAAGACGGTTCGTGACGCCATTGGCGCAGGCCAGTGCCATTAGGCCGCCAACCAGAATTGTGATGATCGCGCTTTCGAGGAACGCCATCCAATTGCTGCTACCATCCCAAAGATCGAGCATCATCGGGGCAACCATCGTCGCGCCCAGCGAGGCCACAAGCAGGCCAATCACATATCCAACAGGGCGCAGGTCAATCATGCCGCAGGGTTGGCGCGTGGCAGGGAGGGTGTCAAGCGGCGGCGGGGCCGATGACGCCACCCTAGCCGCAAGAAAATTTTTGGTGTCGGCGTAGGAGCCGCGTCAGCGCTGCGTAGTGGTGAACATGATCTTAGCAAAAAGGACATCACAATGACGAAGATGACACTGATCGCGGGCGCCCTGCTCCTTTCCGCAACACCTGCGCTTGCGGATACGCAATGGAGCTTTTTCGGCCAAAATGGCTTCACGAGTTCGGGGAGCAGCAGCTGTGACCGAAGCGCGCCAACCGTGCTGTGTGAGAGCACCGGTAGTTATCGCACGGCAAATGGGCGCGAGACGACTTGGACGCAGGAGCGCACGATCACCGACAAACAAGTGGTCGGGCGGCGTACCAGCGTCGGGCCGAATGGGCGCGAACGCGTTCTGACCTGGACACGCGATCTGCGGCGCTAGACATATCAGCCCCCGCGGGTGACAGGCCCGCGGGGATACCGCAGAGTGGCGGCATGCAGCCAAAGGAAAACCCAGACGAAACTGGCCTGTTGCTTTCCAAGGTTGCAACAGGGGACCGCGATGCGTTTGCGGCGCTTTGGGAAGTGTTCTCGGACAGGTTAGTTGTGTTAGGGCTGCGGTACCTCGGCTCTTACGAGGATGGCCAGGACCTTGCGCAAGAGACGTTCCTGAGGATCTACCGCGCGGCTGGAAAGTTTGACCCAGCCAAGGGTAATGGCAAAACCTGGATATACACGATCGCACGTAACATCGCGCGCGACCGACTGCGCCGCCAGCGCTTGCGGTGGATTGTCGGTTTGGATGATCTGCCCACCGCGATTGAAGACAGTATGGCTGGACCTGAGCGTGTCACGCTTGATCGTGACGCGCTGAGCAACTCACACGCTGCAACCCTGAACCTGCCGGATGCGCAACGCATGGCGTTGCTGCTTTCCGTGGTTGGTGACGTGCAGACCTCCGAAATCGCGGACATAATGGGCAAAAGCCGAGGATCAGTCGAACAACTGATCGTGCGGGCGCGCCGATATTTGCGGGCCGCAACAAAGGAAGACGATGATGTCGCAGAATGACTTTCGCAAAGTGCTGAATCAGATTGATGGGGCCGCGGCCCCCGTGGCGCGCGCGGGGAGCACTCTGCCACTGATCATCATCGCAGGCATGCTATTTGCGCTTATCGGGCTGCCGATCTTGATGAAGGTGCTTTTTGATCCGGCGACAGCCATGTTGGAGATGGCCATCGGCGGCGCGCCGTTTTTGGGCCTGGGGGGTACGGAATGAACAATCGTCTTGTCCGCATCGGGCTTCGCGTCGTGTTTGCGCTCTCATTGTTGCTGAACGCATTGACAGTTGGGGTGCTGTTGCAGCTGTCAGAGATCCGGTCGTTCTACGGCTTGGGTGACGCGCGGCTACCCCGCGACATTCGTCGGGACTTTTTTGATATGGCGCGCGGCGATGCCGAATTGGCCGCTGAGAGCGCAAAGCTGGGTGCAGCGCGGACGCGTATGGTTGAGATCGGCTCTGCGCTCGAGCTCGATCAGGCAGCGCTTGAGGCCGCGATGGCGGAGGTGCGCGACCAGACCCTGGCGCTTCAGCAAAAGAGCCAAGCGCTCTTGGTGGAGGCAATCCTTAAGAACCGGGACTAGGACCGGTTCTTAAGTTTATCAGCCGACGTGGAACAGCGTGCTGAAGAGCTTCGGATCAATGCTTTCGTTCGCGAACGTAGGTCCTTCGGTCATGACTGAAACCGCGTCGTGACTATGCAGACTCTCCTGATGGCTCGCGACCACGCGGAAATCACTCACGCGGACATCCCGTAGCAATTGCTCGCAGAACAGCCGCGCCGCGTCTTCCACAAAAATCGGATTGGCGGCATTGAGCTCTGCAAAGGCCTGCTCATCCTCTCGCTTCACCATCACCTGCGTCTCTGTGGGTACCGCAGCGCGCGCGAGATCAATGAGGTCTTCGAACCAAAGGATATTTTGATCCGGTTCAAGGAGCACTGAAATCCGCGCCACAGATCGCTGCGAATGTGGCGTCGCGAGCTGACCGCGGAACTGCCGCGCATGCTCTGACAATTCCAGCGAACAAGGACATGTCGAGGAGTACACATAATCGAGGTGGACGATCTTCTTGCGTACCCCGTCCCGCTCAACCAATTCCAACGCGATGTTGTAGTATTGATACCCTGACAGGCCCGACCGCAGGCTCTCCACCTTCATCGGGAACGACAAACGCATCTGAATACGCGCATCAAAGCTTTCGAGGTCGGTTTTGTAGGCGTCCAAGGCGCGTTCGACCACATCGAAGCTGAAGGTCTCTTCGGCATGCTTATAAAATGTCCGCATGATGCGGGACATGTTGATGCCCTTCTTTTCGGCCTCAAGCGACACCGTACCGGTCACCGACGTCTCAAGCGTCAGGTCACCGTTGTCACGCGTATGGAACCGAATGGGCAGCCGGAAGTTGGAAATTCCAACATGCTGGATTTGTTGTTTGGCGCCGCGGATCAGCGACGACGGACCGTTTTGCAGGTCCGGCATGCTGCTTTTGTAGGCATCATCGACAGCGAAATCTTCCGGATAGGCGCGCGCCAAAGCCGGGTAATTGCTGACCTCCTGTCCGGGGATCAAGCGTGCCACAAGCGGGTCAAGGGTAGCGACTTCTTCAGGCGAGACATCCGTCACCCACCGTCGGAGCAGTGCAAGTGCCGCTTCGGCGTCCTCCCGGCTCGGGTCTTTTTCAAGATCGGGCGTGTGGATATTCATCGCAGTGTCCCCCTGCCTGTCGTCGCCCGATGTAATATGGGTGCGCGTCGACACTTTTCCACTGATACTGTCGAGTATTCTCAGTAGATCCCGTTTTTCCTGAGACATATCAATGGCTCCGCCCGTACACATTTTGTTCACTTTGGCACGGGCGGTCCGGTGTTGTCACGCAAACTGCGGCATCTCGGGTCAGGCTTGCGCCAGCCCGGCCTCAAGGTCGGCGAGCAAATCGGCAGGGTCTTCCAAGCCGCAAGACACCCGGATCACGCCATCGCTGATACCAAGGATGGCGCGCTGATCTTCCGTCAGGCGTTGATGCGTTGTCGTCGCGGGATGCGTCACAATCGATTTACTGTCCGCGAAATTATTGGAAATTGTGAAAATCTCGAGGGCATTCAGCATGCGGAAAGCCGCGTCCTTTCCACCCTCCGCCTCAATCGCGAGAACCGTTCCACCGCGTTTACAAAGCTTTGCGGCAAGGTCCGCTTGCGGATGAGAGGCGTGACCGGGGTAGATGACGCGGCTCAGCTTTGGATGGACGGCAAGACCCTCCGCCAATGCCTCTGCGGCATCACATTGGGCATTCACGCGTAGGTCAAGCGTGTCGAGTGACTTTAGCATGACCCAAGCCGTAAAGGGAGACATCGCACCGCCCGTATGCTTCATGTAGGCCTCAACCGGGCCGCGCACGATCTCTTTCGGACCAAGAATGATCCCGCCAAGGCAACGCCCCTGCCCGTCCACGTGTTTTGTGGTGGAATAGACGACGAGGTCAGCACCTGCGTCGATGGCATAGGAATACGTCGGCGTGGCAAAGACGTTGTCGACGACGACAAGCGCACCAACCGCATGCGCCATCTCTGCGACCTTCGGAAGGTCAATGATTTCAAGCACGGGGTTTGAGATGCTTTCGAGGAACACCATCTTCGTGTCTGGCCGGATCGCGGATTGCCACGCGTCCAGATCACGCCCATCAACCAGTGTCACCTCAACGCCAAAGCGTCGCAAAATATCTTCGAGAATATAAAGACACGATCCAAACAGCGCGCGGGACGACACGATGTGATCGCCCGCTTTGACGAGCGACATCAGCGCGCCATTGACCGCGGCCATGCCAGAGGCGCAGGCAAAGCCAGCTTCGGCACCTTCCAAAGCGGCCATGCGATCTTCGAACATCGCGAGTGTCGGGTTGCCGTAGCGGGCGTAGATGAACTCGTCATCCTGACTTTCGATAAAGCGCGCCTCTGCGGCTTCGGCTGTTGGGTAGGTAAAAGCCTGCGTCAGGAAAATCGCCTCAGAGATTTCACCATATTGGCTGCGGCGAATGCCCGAGTGAACAGCCTTCGTGCGGCGGGACCAGCGGGAGGTATCGGTCATATCCGTGTCTTTCTCGTCTTATGGGGCACAAAAAAACCCCGACACCGGGTAAGGTATCGGGGCAATACCCCTGTCCCTTTTAGCGGAATATTTAACGTGGCCCGCAATCCGGTCACAAATCGCCACGATGAGGGAAGTACGCCTGTGCCTCGTCCGGGTCAAGCGCAACAAATGCATCAAACGCAGTGACTTCGGCGCGCACGGTTAAAGGTAAGGTAAAATCTTCGCGATATGCCTGCACATGTTGAGAGAGGAGTATCTGTTTGATGGAGTACCCAAACCGCCCCCCCCGCTATCCCGCACATATCCCTGTGGTCGTGTCGCAAGGCGGACGCGCGCAATCAGGATTCATCGTCGATATCAACGCCTATGGCGCCTGCTTATCCGGTGTCGACGATTTGTCACCCGATGACACGATCCGGATGCGCGGCGCGATTGAGACGAACACCGCCAGCGTTCGCTGGGCGCACAACCGGCGCGTCGGCGTCTATTTCGACCAACCGGTCGATCCCCAATACCTTGCAATGTTGCGGCTACGATCTCAAAGCTATCGCAGTGCCCATCCTGTTCAGGCGCTGCACAATATCTGACGTTACTGCTGGTCCGGCTCAATCAGGTACTGCTGCAGGCTGATGATCTGGCCCCAGAGAAAAAGGAACAGGACAGCCGGAAACGCAAATGTCTCTAGCTTCACCCACAGCTCTGTTGACTGCGTGCGCCAGATCACTTCATTCGCGATGGCCAAGGCAATAAACATGACGGTAATCCGCTTGGTCAGGATCATCCAGCCTTCCGGCTTCATCGGAAGAAACTCTCCCATGACCCATTCAAGATAGGATCGGCCCCGCAGTAAACCAAAGCCAAGGATCGCGGCAAAACAGCCGTAGACGATGGATGTCTTCATCTTGAAGAAGCGTTCGTCGTTGAACCATGCGGTAAGCGCACCGAAGAAAATGACCATGAATGCCGTAAATATCTGCATGCGGCTCAGGGTCTTTGTCATCGCCCAGAGGATTGCCATGGCCACCAAAAGGATGGGAATGAAGATCAGCGTCGCGACAATAAAGCCGGAATATTCGACGCCCCCCATCATGTAGGTTTCGTCCTTGATCCGCAGATAGATCAGGAAGAAGGCCAAGGTCGGGCCCAACTCAAGGACTTGTTTGACGACGGGGTTGATAGTGCGTTCGCTCATGACGGTCGTTCTACGCGAAATTGCCTGTGTTGCCAGTAGGAAGTGTGTTCATCGCCCGCCAAGTTCAACGATGACCGCACCGAGTGCGATCAATGCCATCAGAAAAAGGCGCCGTGGTCCGACACGTTCTCTCAGAACAAACCAGCCAATCAGCGCTGCGAAGACTGTTGACGTCTCGCGCAGCACCGCGGCTTCGCCCACCTTATCAAGGCGCGTCGCCAGCATGACGGCACCAAAGCTGACCCATGCCACCACCGCGCCAATCGCGCCACGCGTCATCAGTGGTCCAAGCGCTGGTGGCATATCCATGCGTCGATACCGCCACCAGGCAATCAGCGGGAAATCGATCGCGGTCACAAAGAAGAACCATGCCAGGAACGTCAACGGATCGGGGGATTGGCGGATGCCAAAGGCGTCGTACGTCGTGTAAATCGCCACCGTCACACCGCCAAGGACAGCCCACGCCAGCCCGATGCGCAACGCTTTGGGGTCAACGACTTCCTCTGACAGGTTTCGCAACGCAAGCAAGAGGATGCCGCCCGACAGGCACGCAACACCAACCCACTGCGTTGTTGTGAAATGCTCCTGAAAAACGACGCTGGCGGCGATCACGGTAACGAGGGGACCTGTGCCGCGAACAACAGGATAAACCACCGTGTACGCGGCCCGCTCATAAGCCAAAGCCATGGTCAGTTTGTAGCCAAAGTGAATGAAGATCGCACCCAGAAGGATCAGCGCCGTTGCCGCATCGGGCCATGGCACAAGAAACAAGGCGATCGGCCCCGATAACACAAAAAGCCATAGATCAATTGCTCCGCGCGACAGCCACGGATCGTGGCGCCCTTTCTGGAGGGCGCCGAATACCGCATGGGCAAACGCGGAGAGAAGCGCCAGTAGAGTCGCGAGGCGGGCGCCTTCCGGCGTACCGGCAATGGAAACCAACCACTCACCCACTTGTGGGCACCCAGACCACCGGTCCTACCCGTCGATGCCGACAAGGGCCTTTGCGAAGTCCTCAGGATCAAAGGGGGCAAGATCATCAATCTGCTCGCCAACCCCAATGGCATGGATCGGCAAACCAAATTGATCGGCAAGCGCCACCAAGACACCACCCTTTGCAGTCCCGTCGAGTTTGGTCATCACAAGGCCAGACACATCGGCAAGCTCCTGAAACACCTTCACCTGCTGCACCGCGTTTTGCCCGGTCGTTGCATCAAGAACGAGCAGCGTATTGTGCGGCGCGTCGGGGTCCTTTTTGCGGATCACACGGACAATCTTCGCCAATTCCTCCATCAGGTCTGCGCGGTTTTGCAGGCGACCCGCCGTGTCGATCATCAAAAGGTCCGCCCCATCGGCCTGCGCCTGCGTCATTGCATCAAAGGCAAGGCTTGCCGGGTCAGACCCTTCCGGCGCGGTCAATACAGGTACGCCTGCGCGGTCACCCCAGACCTGTAGCTGTTCGACCGCTGCTGCACGGAATGTGTCGCCGGCCGCAATGACAACCGACTTGCCAGCCGCCTTGAACTGACTGGCCAATTTGCCAATTGTCGTCGTTTTGCCAGAGCCGTTGACCCCCACCACGAGCACAACTTGCGGCTTATGCGTGTAGAGCGGCATGGGACGCGCCACGCCATCCATGATACGCGTTACTTCCTGCGCCATGAGGTCCTTGATTTCGGCGACCGACAGCTTTTTGCCAAGCCGCCCCTCCGCCATATTGGCCGTCACACGGAGCGCGGTATCAACACCCATATCCGCCGTGATCAGCAGTTCCTCAAGCTGTTCGAGCATGTCGTCATCGAGCGTCCGGCGCACGACGGTCTTTTTCTCGCGCCCGAAAAGGCGCCCCATCAGCCCCCGTTTCTGTGGCGCTTCCTCAGGATCGTCGGCATCAAGCGCAGAGGGCGCGAGCGTCGTCATCGGCTGGATCACATCTTGCGGCGTCGGGCGTGCCTCGGCGATCTCCTGAAGCGCCTCTTGCGCTTCGCGTTCTGCGGCTGCTTGCCGGTCTGCATCTTCTTGTGCGCGCCGCGCGACCTCGGCCTCTTGTGCCTGTGCTGCCAATCGCGCCTCTTCGGCGGCCTCTGCCTCTGCGGCAAGCCGCGCCTCTTCTGCCAAGCGCGCCTCTTCCGCAGCTTTCGCTGCCGCAGCTTGACGAGCCTCCTCGGCAATCCGGTCTGCCTCGGCCTGGGCCATCCGTTCCGCTTCGGCGGCCTTTTCCGCTTCAATCCGGGCCTGTTCTGCGGCTGCCGCAGCACGCGCCTCTGCAGCTGCGCGTTCGGCCTCCGCTGCTGCTTCGACTTCTTGCACTGCCAGCGCACGCGCCTCTTCGGCAGCTTGGGCTTCCGCTGCTGCCTGCGCGCGTGCCGCCTCAACGGCGGCGGCTTCCGCTTGGCGGCGCGCCTCTGCCTCGGCCTCTAAACGGGCACGTTCAACCGCTTCCGCCTCACGCTCAGCTTGGGCTTCAGCAGCGCGCCGGTCCCGCTCGGCGGCTTCGGCGGCCCGCTGCGCCTGAGCCTCTGCCTCAAGGCGGGCCCGTTCCGCTGCCGCGGCCTCTGCAGCCAAGCGATCGGCCTCGGCCTTCTGCGTCGCCTCCGCAGCAGCGCGCTCTGCCTCTTCTGCCGCGGTATCAACTTCAATGACCTCTTCCTCGCCACCATCGGCGACAATGGCGTCCAGGCCCTCATCGATTTTCGAAGAGGATTTGAACATCCGGTCTTTGAGCTTTTTGAAGAACGACATGGGCCAGGCCTTTGGAAAGTCTTTCCAATGACCTAATACGCGTACAGCAAAAGGGGAAGAGGCCCGCTTTCGCTCAGATCTCGTCCGGGAAGTGTTTCATCACCAACTTGATTGGGTTCGGCGCGGCCTGCCCCAAACCACAGATCGATGCATCCGCCATCGCGGTGCACAACTCGCCGAGAAGGTCCTGATCCCAGGTCTCAGCCTGCATCAGCTTCACGGCCTTCTCGCACCCAACACGGCAAGGCGTACATTGTCCGCAGCTTTCGTCTTCAAAGAACCGCAGCATATTGAGCGCAGCATCGCGCGCCGCATCCTGATCGGACAGCACAACAACTGCTGCCGAACCGATGAAAGTGCCATGCGGCTGTAGGGTGTCGAAGTCGAGCGGAATGTCATCCATCGTTGCAGGCAAAAGCCCCGAAGACGGTCCACCCGGCTGATAGGCCTTGAAAGTATGCCCCGCGGCCATACCGCCAGCCGCGGCGATGATGTCGGTGATGGTTGAACCCGCGGGCAGTTCATACATGCCCGGCGTCGCAACGCGCCCCGAAACGGAGTAGGACCGTAGCCCCACACGACCGTTCTTTTCCGTGCTATTCAGGACCTCTGGGCCCTCTCGTACCACGCGCGCGACCCACAAAAGCGTTTCAACATTATGCACCAGCGTCGGCCGGTCAAAGATTCCGACCTGCGCCACAAAAGGCGGGCGGTGGCGCGGGATGCCACGCTTGCCTTCGATGCTCTCAATCATCGCGGATTCTTCGCCGCAGATATAAGCACCCGCGCCCCGCCTCAGGTCGATGAAGCCTTCTTCCACGATCCCGGCATCTTCCAGTGCCTTGATCTCAGTCGCAAGAATGTGCAGCACTGCGGGATATTCGTCGCGCATGTAGATAAAGCAGGTCTGCGCCTCGACCGCCCATGCGGCAATCAGCATGCCTTCAAGGAAAAGATGTGGCGTGCGCTCAAGGTAATAGCGATCCTTGAAAGTGCCCGGCTCACCCTCATCGCCATTCACGGCCAGATAGCGCGGACCCGGGTTCGCACGCACAAAGCCCCATTTCTTGCCAGATGGGAAACCTGCACCGCCGAGGCCGCGCAGACCGCTTTCCAGCACCTTGTCCTGCACAGCTTCCCAGTTGCCATTGGCCCGCAGGTCTTGCAGCGCGGCGTAGCCACCGTCAGCCACGTAGTTGTCGAAGGCTTGATAGTCGGGAATGACCGGATGGGTCTCACCCGCCGCAATCGCCGCCTGAACTTTCTCAGGCGTTGCATTGTCGATGTGATGGTGTCCCAGTTCCAGAACCGGCGCCGTGTCGCAACGCCCCATACAAGGCGCGCGCAGGACCCGAACTTCTTTGGGGTCCAGCCCATCTTCAAGCGCTGCCTTCAACTGCTGTGCCCCTGCCAGTTCACACGACAGGCTATCGCACACCCGGATCGTCAGGGCAGGCGGCGGCGTCTCATCCTCTTTGACGACGTCAAAATGCGCATAGAATGTCGCGACTTCATAAACTTCCGCCTGGCTCAGGCGCATCTCTTCCGCCAGCGCCCGCAGATGCGCCGCTGACAGATGGCCGTGCGCATCCTGGATCAGGTGCAGATACTCGATCAGCAAGTCGCGACGACGCGGGCGGTCACCTAAAAGCGCACGTACCTCGTCCCAAGCGTGGTCCTCGACCTGCCGGCCCTTGGGCCTGTGGCGACCCTTGCCTTTGCCTGATTTCCAAACGCCTTTTTTGTCGTCCAGCGCCATTGTGACCCTCCGTTTGGCTTTTCTTAGCGCCTTCAGGCAGGACCGCGCACTGCAAAAGCGACACCTTGGTCGCCCATGGCGGACGGTGGCGATGCCTATCGGCAATTTTTGCACCAGATCGGCGGCCAATAGCCGTGTTGCCTGTTTCGGTTCTGTACCCTTGGCCGGGTCCATGGCATCAACCCTTCATGCGAATTTCGATACTCTTCACTGCCCTTTTCTGCGCGAGCCCCTTGCTCGCGGAAGACCGGATGTCTGCAGCCGAATTTGAAGCCTACGTTGAAGGGCGGATCATGTCGTTCGGGACCACGAGCAACCCAAGTTACGGCGTCGAACAATACCTGCCAAACCGTCGGGTTCTGTGGTCGTCCGGCAATGGCGAATGTACCAATGGGGTCTGGTACGAAAGCAAAGGGGATATCTGCTTTCGCTACGACGGCGATCCAGAAGCCAAGTGTTGGGCGATTTATCGTGACGGTGACGGGATCCGGGCCGAATTCACGACACGCCCGAACACCACGGTGATCTTTGAGATCGAAGACTACACCGTGCCGTTGATCTGCGGCGACGCCACGTCCTGACGCGCCGCGCTCCTCTTTCGGAGAGTTGTACCTCAGGTTGACCCAGGCGGGGACAGCGCCCCCTCCACCATTTGCGTCAGAACAAGGACCCCTGCGGATCAGAGGACACGTCGACCCGGCCATCGGCAAACTCAATCTCAATGTCTTTCGCCGCCTTTGCCGCTTTGGTGTCAGTCACCACCGCGCCGTCGCCCCGCACCACAGCGTAACCGCGTGACAAAGTCGCCTTATACCCCACGCTTTCGCGCACACGTTCAAGTGCCGCCAGTCGTGCTGAGCGTTCGGCTTGCTGCGTCGTCGCGCGATCTGCCAGACGACGCAAAAGTGTCTGTAAGTGCTCGCTTTTTCGTGACACATCACCTTCAACAAGACGCGGTTGCAACCCACGAGAGGTCTGACGCAGGCCGTGGCTCGCATCCGCGATCCGACGTTGCAGCGCGGGCGTAAGCCGTGTTGCCAGCGCATCGAGGCGACGCCGATCATTGGCGACGACGCGGCTCAAACCGGCCGGGCGCAATGCACCTGCCGCGCCGGAGAGCGCGACCCTGCGCTGTGCGATGACCGAGCGCAGCCCTGCGGGCAAACGTTCCGCCAGATAATCCAGGCGCTGGCGCGGTGTCTCGACCAAACTTTCGGGTTTTCGCAAAGCCCGCGCCACATCCGCAAGTCTTTGCTGCCGCTGCGCCACGCCACCTGTCAGTGCGCGATTAAGGCGCATGCCCTGCTCTTCGGTCCAACCCAACAGGTCAAGCCGCACAGGCACCGCCAGTTCTGCTGCCGCTGTTGGCGTTGGCGCGCGCTGGTCTGAGACAAAGTCGATCAAGGTCGTATCAGTTTCATGCCCCACTGCGGAAATCAAAGGAATGTCCGATGCCGCCGCCGCGCGGGCCACAACCTCCTCGTTAAACCCCCACAGATCTTCGATTGAGCCACCGCCCCGCGCGACGATGAGCAAATCAGGCCGCGGCAAAGCACCACCGGGTGTGAGCGCGTTGAACCCTGCGATTGCGCGCGCAACTTCCGGCGCGCAGGCCTTCCCCTGGACGGCCACCGGCCAGACAAGCACCTTGCGCGGGAACCGGTCGCGCAAACGGTGTAGAATGTCCCGGATCACCGCCCCTGATGGTGAGGTCACCACGCCAATGATTTCAGGCAGAAAGGGCAAGGGTTTCTTGCGCTCCGGCGCAAATAGGCCTTCTGCGGCAAGCGCCTTTTTACGCTTCTCCAGCATCGCCATCAGTGCACCAGCACCAGCGACCTCAATGGTGTCCACGTTGATGTTGTACTTGGACTGCGGACCGAAGGTGGAGAGCTTGCCGGTGACGATCACCTCCAGCCCTTCTTCCGGCACCACGCCGAGACCCGACACCTGCCCTTTCCAGGTCGTACAAGCGACAACATTCCGGTCGTCCTTGATGTCGTAATACATATGACCCGACCGCGCGTTCATCACCCGGCCCACTTCGCCGCGTACCCGCACCCGTCCAAACGCACCTTCCAGAGTTTTTTTGACCGACCCGGTCAGTTCAGAGACGGTGAATTCCGGCGCATTGCTGCTGGCCTTGGCCTCACCACCATCGTCTTCAAAAAGGTCCATTGCTCTTGCCCCCTTGGGCCTTGCCGCCCGCTTTGCGCCACCTTAGAACGCGGCCAACAAAAGGCCAACGGGGGACGCCGCCATGAACATCTTGATTTTGGGCAGCGGCGGGCGAGAACATGCCTTGGCCTGGGCGGTGCAACAGAATCCCAAATGCGACAAGCTTATTGTGGCACCTGGCAACGCGGGCATTGCGCAGATGTGCGACTGTGCAGCGATCAATATCAACGACGGTGACGCGGTGGTCAGTCTCGCCTCCGACCACGCCATCGACTTTGTCATCGTCGGCCCGGAAGAGCCTTTGGCGCGCGGCATTGCAGATACATTGCGTGAGGCGGGGTTCCTCGTCTTCGGTCCATCCAAGAAGGCTGCCCAACTCGAAGCGTCGAAAAGCTTTACAAAAGAGATCTGTGACGCAGCCAATGCTCCGACGGCCGCCTACGCCCACTTCACCGATGGCGACGCCGCCCTCACCTACGTCCGCGAACAAGGCGCACCCATTGTTGTGAAGGCCGATGGTCTTGCAGCGGGCAAAGGCGTCACGGTCGCCATGACCTTGCCCGAGGCCGAGGCCGCGATCATCGACCTCTTCACCAATGAGGGGGCGGAGGTCGTGATCGAAGAATTCATGGACGGCGAAGAGGCTTCCTTCTTTGTCCTCTCAGATGGCGAAACGCTCTTGCCGATTGGCACAGCCCAGGATCACAAGCGCGCCTTCGACGGTGACGCGGGTCCGAACACCGGCGGCATGGGGGCCTATTCGCCCGCCCCCGTAATGACTGACGATGTCACGCAAAAAGCACTTAACGAGATTGTCGCACCCACAATGGCTGAGATGGCCAACCGCGGCATGCCTTTCGAAGGTGTGCTCTTTGTGGGTCTGATGATCAAAGGCGGCCAACCCCGCCTTGTCGAATATAACGTCCGCTTTGGTGATCCCGAATGCCAATGCCTCATGATGCGCCTCGGCGGTCAAGTTCTTGACCTCCTGCAGGCCTGCGCGGAGCGGCGCCTGTCAGAGATGCAGGTCAACTGGGCCGATGACCACGCCCTCACCGTGATCATGGCCACCGACGGCTATCCCGGCGCCTACGAAAAAGGCAGCGTGATCAAAGGGCTGGATGCCCTCATCGAAGACAGCAAAAACATGGTCTTCCATGCCGGCACAACGGCCAAAGACGGCGCGATCACCGGAACCGGCGGACGCGTCCTTGCTGTCACAGCACGCGACGCCACCCTCAAAGCCGCCCGCGACCGCGCCTACACTTCAACCCAACAAATCGACTGGCCCGAAGGCTTCTACCGCACCGATATCGGCTGGCGCGCCCTCTAATTTCTTCTTGCTGAAAATACCTCGGGGTCCGGGGCGGAGCCCCGAAAAAGGGGGGGCGGGCGGGGCCCGACCGCCCTCTTCCAAAAAGAAGAAGGGCCGCGACTCCTCGCAGCCCTCACATGCATCTTTTCAAAGCGCTTAGGCCGCGCGGCTCACCAGCACAGAGTTGATCTCTTCAGTGGCAGCCGTCTCATCATTGCCCGCCACAGCCGCGATCTCGCGGGTCAACCGCTCCAGCGCCGCCTCATATAGCTGCCGCTCTGAATAGCTTTGCTCGCGCTGATCGTCCTGACGGTGCAAGTCACGCACCACCTCTGCAATCGCGATCAAATCGCCGGAGTTGATCTTTTGCTCATATTCCTGCGCACGGCGCGACCACATGGCCTTTTTGACCTTCGCCTTGCCGCGCAACGTTTTCATGGCATGGGCCACGATATCAGGCGTGGCAAGTGCGCGCATACCCACTTCGGTCGCCTTGTGGGTCGGCACCCGCAGGGTCATCTTGTCTTTTTCAAAAGCAATGACAAACAGTTCCAGGTCAAAGCCTGCAACCTCTTGTTTTTCAACCGAAACGATCTTGCCAACCCCGTGGGCCGGATAGACAACAAAGTCGTTCGGGCTGAACTCAAGTTTCTTTTTGCTCATTCTCTACCTTTCAGCGCGGCGATCCGCGTACACCAGACGACAAAAAACCGACAGGGACAAAGTCCACGCCGGGGCAGCCGTACCTTCAGAAGTTCTTAGATTAGAAACATCATTGTCGGTACCATACCACAAAAAAGGCCCGATGAAAACCGGGCCTAACACTACGTCTTTTCCGGAAAGAACGGATTATCCGCCCTCGCCTGCAGCTTCGGAAAAGAGCTCCATCTTTCCCTCCTTGCCGTCCATTTCTTCGGCCGTCGGGAGAGGATCTTTCTTGGTGATGATGACGGGCCACATTTCAGAATATTTGCGGTTGAATTCCACCCACTTTTCCATGTCCGGCTCCGTGTCCGGGCGGATGGCATCAGCAGGGCATTCAGGCTCACAAACGCCACAGTCAATACATTCGTCAGGATGAATCACCAGCATATTCTCACCCTCATAGAAGCAGTCCACTGGGCAAACTTCGACGCAGTCGGTGTATTTGCAGGCGATACAATTGTCGTTGACGATATAGGTCATGGGCGGGCTTTCGTTCGTGTCGGCGCTTCCCTAGGCCAAGAGGTTCGCGCGTTCAAGCTAGAATGGATCATCCGCGTCACGATGAGACATCAAGTTCCTGCGATCCTTCTTGGTCGGACGCCCCTTCCCATCAAAGCCCGGATTGGCAGAACGCGTGTCCCCCGGTTTGGGCGGCGCGGGTGCCGGCGTGAGATCGTCATAGAGCGCCTGCGCTTCTGGTGCGGGACCGCGACGGGTGCCACAAGCGATAATGCGCACCACCTTCGTCTCGCGCTCCTTCACGAATGTCAGCGTGTCGCCCGGTCCAACCGCTCGCGCAGGCTTGCTTACTGGTGTTCCGTCGACGCGCACTTTGCCAGCGCTGACCATCCCGGCCGCGAGCGAGCGCGATCTGAAGAATCGCGCCTGCCACAGCCATTTGTCGAGGCGAATCGTTTCTTTCGGCTGATCCGTCAATCGCGCTTCAGGCCAGCCAAGGCCGCCGCGAACGGATTGTCTGGATCAATGGCCTTTTCCTTGCGCGGCTTGGACTGGAAGGTTTGTGGCTTGTTGCCCCCACCCTTACCGCCTTTGCCACGCGGACGGCCTTTGCCTTGGGGTTTCCCACCGCGCTGGTTCTGCGGGCGCCCGCCCTGTCGCTGGGCACGGCCACCCCAAGTGAAGGTATAAAAGATCTCTATATCGGTCGAAGATACCGCCTCATCCGCAGAAGCACCTACAGGGACTTCGGTTTCAGACATTTCCGGTATCGAGTCGTCGGCCGGAACCTCTGCGGGTTCCGCGGTAATCGGTGCCAGCCCTTCGTCAGGTATATTGGCAACCTCTTCGGGGGTGTCGTCTGCAGGGACGTCCGCCTCTGGCATACGGGTGACCGCACCTGCGTTCCCCTCACCACGGTCCATCACCGGTATTGGATCGCCGACATCCGCATCTGCTTCCGGGACAACATTTGTGACGGGGCGTGCTTTCTCGCGCTCGCCCTTCTCAGCCTTGTAGCCCAGACCAGTCATCAGATCGGCGAACTGTTCAAGCGTCATGCCCGTAATCGACAGCATATCGGCCGTCGCTTCAAACCCGCCCCGGCTGTCCTGATCGCGCAACATGTCGGCCAAACGTTCGAGCATATCGATCCGGATCGCCCGCTCACCTGCGGCGCGGTAGCCGGCCATCGCGTAGTAGCCATTTACGGCGTCTTTGTCGGACGGGACCGTGACAAGCCCCGGAGGCGGTGCTTCAGGGAACTCAGCGAGGTTTTGGGCCAACGACCACAGCACCAGCCGCAAGCGCGTCGGAGCTGGTTTCAGTAAGAGCGGCATGAAGATCGTGAACTGTCCAAAGCGGATCCCGTGCTTACGCAAGGTCCCGCGCGCATCCTGATCGAGATCTTTCACCTCTTTCGCGACCTCACCACGTGGGACGATGCCAAAACCTTCAATCAGGCGATAAGCAAAGCCTTTGGCGATGCCTTCAAGCGTTTCATCATTCCGCAGTCCGATCAGCGGCTCGAAACCTGCAGCAATCTTGCGGTCGATGAAGTGCTGGAGGCGTCGCTCTACCTTTTGGGCAATCTCGGGTCCGGCTTCGTCATCGACAAAGACTGACACACCGGGCTTGAGAATATCGGCGCCGGTCACAAGTTTCCCAACCGCTTGATCACCCCACATGAGGCCGCCCTGTTCGGTGAAGTCGATTTCCGTATCAGGAGCGTTGTAGAATTTGTCTGCGCGCAGGTGGAAATGCGGGGCCAGTGCCGCGACGCTTGCCTGCCGCAAGGTCTTCGCCTCATCCGGGCTACCTGCTTTATCCATCCGGAACCGGAAGCCTTCCAGCTTGCCAACAAATTCACCTTCAACGGTGACTTCACCGTTTTCGTTCACCTCAGCCACCAGGCTCTCCTTCTGTTTCAACCGGCGCAGCAAGATGCTGGTGCGCCGGTCGACGAATCTTTGCGTGAGTGCCCCGTGCAGGGCATCTGATAGTCGGTCTTCTACCGCGCGCGTCTGCTCGCGCCAATGGGCTTCGTCGCGAACCCATCCTTTGCGCTGTGCGACGTAAGTCCATGTGCGGATGAAAGAAAGTCGCTTTGACAGCGTATCAATGTCACCGTCAGAGCGGTCGATCCGCGCAATCTGAAGGGCGAACCAGCTTTCATCGACATGACCTGTCTGGTGTAAGTCACTGAAGATACGCGTTAAAAGTGCGGCATGTTCTCCTGTACTGATGCCACGAAAGTCGGGAATACGGCAAACGTCCCAAAGCAGTTTGACCGACGGACCGTCGGTTGCGCGCGCGGCAACGTAACCATCGTCCGCAAGCGTCTTAAGGGCGCGCAAATCGTCGGATTCGCGGGCGCGCGTGAGCCATGGTTCCTGGGTCCGCACCTCTAGCGTCTGGATTAGACGCTTGATCGAACCGAACTGTAAGTCACTGTTACGCCAACTTAATTTCTTCACGGGCTGAAACTGGTGATCCATGATCGCCTGTGCCACGCCCTCGTCTAGCGGTTGTGCCTCACCGGTGACACCAAAGGTGCCATTGGCGGTATGTCGCCCAGCGCGGCCCGCAATCTGCGCCAACTCCTCTGGAAAGAGGTGTCGCATGCGCTGCCCGTCGAACTTCGACAGTGCTGAAAAGGCCACGTGGTCAATGTCGAGATTGAGGCCCATCCCGATGGCATCGGTCGCGACGAGGTAGTCGACATCACCGTTTTGATACATCTCAACCTGCGCGTTACGCGTCCGTGGCGACAATGCCCCCATGACAACAGCAGCGCCGCCCTTGGTTCGACGCAAAAGTTCTGCAATCGCATAGACATTTTCAACTGAAAACCCGACGATAGCTGCCCGGGCAGGCATCCGATTTATCTTTTTCGAACCTGAATAGGTTAATTGGGACATGCGGGGCCGTTCCATGAACTGTACCCCCGGCACCATCGCCGCAATGGCAGAGCGCATCGTGCCCGCCCCCAGGAACAGCGTTTCATGCAACCCACGCGCGTGCAAAAGGCGGTCGGTGAAAACATGGCCCCGCTCTGCATCCGCGCAAAGCTGAATCTCATCAATCGCCAGAAAATCACATCCCATGCCCTCGGGCATCGCTTCAACCGTGCAGACCCAATACTGGACACGCGGCGGCACGATCCGCTCTTCCCCTGTCACCAAAGCCACAACTGAGGGGCCTTTTGCGGCAACGATCCGATCGTAAACCTCTCGCGCCAAAAGTCGTAGTGGTAAGCCGATGACGCCAGTGCGATAGGCGAGCATCCGTTCAATCGCGTAATGGGTTTTACCGGTGTTGGTCGGGCCAAGAACGGCCGTAATCCGGGATTGTTGCATTGTCATCCCCGGTGGGGATCAGCAGAAACTAGATCCGCTGACCAGTTGTTTGTGTTTCTAGCCGTTCGAGCGCTTCAGCAGCCTCTGGGTCAAGCGGATAGATCTCTTGAATGGCTTCGTATGCACGTTGGGCATCATCCGGCCGTCCAAGTTCTTCCAGGATAATTCCGATGCCGAACATCGCCTCGAAATGGCGCGGGTTCAAAACCAGCGTCTGGCGCAGATCATCAATCGCCGGCCCCATTAAGCCTGCAGAGAAATATGCCGAAGCGCGGCTGTGATAGCCTTCGGCAAAGTCCGGCGCGTGATCGACAAGCGCGGAGAAATGCTCAATCGCGATATCATGGTCACCTTCTTCCGCGGCCTCCGACCCACGCCGCAGCAACAGATCCATCGCGGGGGAGCCGCTTTGTTCGAAACGGCGCAGAATACGCTCTGCCACACGTTCATGTGTGGTCTCGTCCGCTTCAATCAGCTCTTGAAAAAGCGCGTCCAAATCGGTCTCTTGCGCCGCGAGCGGTGCGCTTAACGCGAACGTCAGGGCAAATGCCGTAACGGTACGTTTGATGCGTGGGGTCAGCATGGCCATAACCTATATGTAACGTGCTGGGCGATTATCGCCAGAGGGCACGAAAGACAAACAAAGGAATATCGCATGAGCGACGTGGTCACAGAAGCTGTTGCACAGCTGAATGAAAAAATCTCTGGCGGCTTTGACGGCACTGCCAAGTTCGACATTGAAGGCGAAGGCAGCATCATTATTGACGAAAACGGTGCGCGCGCTGGTGATGACGACGCGGACGTCACGATGAGCGCGACAGCCGAAACATTCAAAGCCATCCTCGACGGCGAAGAAAACCCAACAGCCGCGTTCATGTCAGGCAAACTGGCAGTAGACGGCGACATGGGTATGGCGATGAAACTCGCAGGTGTTTTGGGCTAACACATGGAAACAGCACCGTTTTACGCCGACGTCGCCTATGGGCCAGAAAGTGGCGTGGCCCATTGGGTCACCCCCTCCGACGGCGTGCGGATCCGCGTGGCCCATTGGCCGCTCGCGGATGCGAAAGGAACGGTGCTGCTTTTTCCAGGGCGCACGGAATACATCGAGAAATACGGCGATGCTGCGCAAGAATTGCAAGCCCGCGGCTACGCGAGTGTTGCGATTGACTGGCGCGGTCAGGGCCTTGCCGACCGGCTGATCCCGGAACGGGCCATTGGACATGTCGATACTTTCGCAGACTATCAATTGGACGTGAAAGCCGTCATGGCTCATGTGGATGCTCTTGATCTGCCGGGTCCGTACTACCTCATGGCGCATTCCATGGGCGGCTGCATTGGTCTGCGGTCGCTCCATGAGGGGCTGGATGTCAAAGCCGCCGCATTTTCCGCCCCGATGTGGGGTCTGACGCTTGCGTCGTGGTTGCGTCCGTTTGTGACGGCGCTGCCTGCCGTAGCTGTGCGGTTTGGCAAAGGCGACAGGCTCGCGCCCGGCCAAATGCTCGAAACATACGTGCTGCGTGAAGAGTTTGACCTGAATACGCTGACGAATGACAAGGTCTTGTGGGAACGGCTGCAGGAGCAAGTCCGCAAATATCCCGATCTTGCCCTCGGCGGACCCTCATTGAACTGGCTCTATCAGGCGATGCGCGAAATGGACGCCCTGCATGAGATGCTGAGCCCTGATTACCCCTGCCTGAGTTTCGTTGGCACCAACGAAAGTATCGTTGACCCTGTCCGCATCCGAAACCGCATGTCCCGTTGGCCAGAAGGGCGTCTTGTGACCCTCAAAGGCGGAGAGCATGAGGTGATGCTTGAACTGCCGCATATGCGGGATCGTGTGTTTGATCTGACCGCGGCGCACTTTGCGGATTATCCGTAAAAACCTGACATGCCGCGAGCCTCTGGGCAAAACCCCTACCTGCCCTAAATCCTGTCCATGGCAGACGTGCTGAAATTCACGGATGAGGGCATCTATTGCCCGGCGGGCGATTTCTACATCGACCCGTGGAAGCCGGTTGATCGCGCCTTGATCACCCATGGGCACGCCGACCACGCCCGCGACGGTATGAACCGCTACCTCGCGACAGAGGCAGCTGCCCCGGTGATGCGGCATCGCTTGGGAGATATCGCCCTCGACACCATCCGATACGGCGAAACCATTAGGATCGGAGGGGCCGAGGTGTCCTTTCATCCGGCGGGCCACGTGCCCGGTTCCGCTCAGATCAAGGTCAGGGTGAAAGGTCAGGATTGGGTGGTATCGGGTGACTACAAGGTCGTCGCAGATGGTCTCTCCGAGCCCTTTGAGCCCGTCAGATGCCACGCCTTTATCACCGAATGCACCTTCGGACTGCCGATCTTCAAATGGACGCCACAAGACGTCCTAACCCAGCAGATCGACGATTGGTGGGCGTCATGCGCGGCTGAGGGCCGTACTGCTGTGCTTGGCGCCTATTCGCTTGGAAAGGCGCAGCGTCTGCTGACAACCGTGAATGCGGACATCGGGCCGATCCTGACCCACGGCGCGGTGGAAGGCACCAACGGCGTACTGCGCGCACAAGGATTGGCCTTGCCGGATACAACCTACGTCACACAGGACCTCAAGATCAAAGACTACCCTGGCGCCTTGGTTGTCGCCCCACCCGGCGCGATGGCCGGTCCGTGGATGCGCAAATTCGGGCAAACCTCAACGGCCTTTGCCTCAGGCTGGATGGCCTTGCGCGGGGTCCGACGGCGGCGTGCTGCAGACCGCGGCTTTATCGTCTCGGACCATGCGGACTGGGCGGGGCTGAATTGGGCGATCAAAGAAACCGGGGCTGAGAAAATCTTTGTCACCCACGGCTACACGAACAGCTTTGAGCGCTGGTTACGCGATCAGGGTTATGACGCCCACACTGTCAGCACTGCCTACGAAGGCGAAGGTTTCGACAGCACGACCGAGGATGCGGCGTGAAGGATTTTGCGCAACTTTTCACCCGCGTTGACGAGTCGACCAAAACGACTGTCAAAGTCGCAGCCCTTGCTGATTTCTTTGCCACGGCTGATGACCCCGACAAATTGTGGACCATCGCGCTCTTCACCGGACGTCGCCCCAAACGCACCATCACGGCAACCCGATTGCGCGAATGGGCCGCTGAAGTGGCTGGCCTTCCGGATTGGCTGTTTGAAGACAGCTACAGTATTGTAGGCGATCTGGCAGAGACGATCTCGCTCGTCTTGCCGCCCGCGGAAAGCCACGTTGATCAGCCTTTGTCTTACTGGATTGATGAGGTCAAACGTCTTGCGACGTTGGACGAACCCGACCGAAAAGCGGGCATCCTCGCCGCGTGGGATCAGTTAGAGCAGGTCGAACGGTTCCTCTTCACCAAGCTACTCACTGGCGGCTTTCGCGTAGGCGTCAGCGCCAAACTCATGACCCGCGCGTTGGCCAAGGCCACAGGACAGGATGAGGCGACTCTCACCCATAAGCTGATGGGTCAATGGACCCCCGAAACCACCACATTCACCGATCTGATCGAAGCAGATGACCCCGGTACCGACTTATCACGCCCCTATCCGTTCTACCTTGCCTACGGCCTCGACGATCTTGACGACCTCGGTGACCCCGTTGATTGGATGGCTGAACGCAAGTGGGACGGCATTCGCGGGCAATTGATCGTGCGCGGTGGTAAGCACTATGTCTGGTCACGCGGCGAGGACCTGATGACGGACCGGTTTCCCGAGTTTGCGCAACTGCCTGACTTCCTGCCCGATGGCACCGTTATTGATGGCGAGGTTCTGGCCTATGCAGACCACATGCCGCTCAGCTTCAACGCTCTGCAAACCCGGATTGGGCGCAAGACTGTTCCGAAAAAAGTGCTGAAAGAGGCACCGGTCGTCTTGATGGCCTACGATCTGCTGGAAGATCAAGGCGAGGATATCCGCAGCACCCCCATGGCCGACCGCCGTGCGCGGCTGGAAGACCTTATTGCGGGCGTGCCCAATACAGCCCCGCTCAAGCTGTCCCCCGGTGTTGCATTCCAAACGTGGGAAGCGCTCGCAGCGGAGCGTGAAAAATCCCGCGACCTCAATGCCGAAGGGCTTATGCTGAAGAATAAGCACAGCCCGTATCTCGCAGGTCGCAAACGTGGGGATTGGTGGAAGTGGAAGGTCGATCCGCTGACCATCGACGCGGTAATGATCTATGCGCAGGCGGGGCATGGACGGCGCGCAAATCTCTTCACCGACTACACGTTTGCGGTCTGGAACGGTAATGAGCTGACGCCCTTTACGAAAGCCTATTCCGGCCTGACGGACGTTGAATTCCGCCAAATCACCGCCTGGGTCCGCAAGAACACCTTGCAGCGCTTTGGCCCTGTGCGTCAGGTGCCGCCCGAACATGTGTTTGAGATCGCCTTCGAAGGCATCCGCGCCTCCCCTCGCCATAAGTCAGGTGTCGCCTTGCGCTTTCCCCGTATGCTGCGTTGGCGCAAGGACAAGCCGGTTTCTGAGGCCAATACGCTCGATGATTTGAAAGAGATGCTGGACCTCTACGGCTGACCAAAGGCTTTTGCAGAGTTTCTTTTTGTCTACCTTCCCTCCCCTCCTGCGAAGGCCTATGTAACAGCCACAAATGAAGGAGAGGATGCTATTGATGCAGCGACCAGTCTTTGACGCGAACGCAAGCGGCGGCCACAATCAGTTTGGTGATCTGCCCGAATGGGATCTGACGGACCTGTACCCTGCCCCCGACAGCCCTGAGCTCGCCAAAGACATGGAATGGCTGGAACAGGCCTGCGCTGACTTCGCCAACGACTATGAAGGCAAGCTGGAATCACTCGATGCGGCAGGCCTTCTGAAGGCTGTGCAACGCTACGAAGAAATCGACGTGATCGCGGGCCGGATCATGTCCTACGCCGGATTACGCTACTACCAGATCACGACCGACGCGGACCGTGCCAAGTTCATGGCCGACGCGCAGGATAAAATCACTGCATTCACCACGCCGCTGGTGTTCTATTCTCTGGAATTCAACCGCCTCGACGATGCACATTTGGCCGGGCTCTTGGCTGAAAACGCCGATCTTGCGCGTTACAAACCCGTTTTTGACCGCCTGCGCGCGATGAAACCCTACCAGCTTTCTGACGAGCTCGAAAAATTCCTGCACGACCAATCCACCGTCGGCTCCGCCGCCTGGAACCGGTTGTTCGACGAAACCATGGCCGGGCTCCTCTTTGAGGTGGACGGCGAGGAATTGAACCTTGAAGCCACCTTGAACCTTCTGACAGACAAGGACCGCGCCAAGCGCGAGGCAGCGACCCACGCCCTTTCCAAAGTCTTCGCTGCCAACGTAAAACTTTTTGCCCGCGTCCATAACACGCTCGCCAAGGAAAAAGAGATCGAAGACCGTTGGCGCAAGATGCCCACCCCGCAAACCGGGCGGCACCTGTCCAATCATGTTGAGGCCGAGGTGGTTGAAGCGCTGCGCAATGCCGTCGTCGCCGCCTACCCGCGCCTGTCGCACCGCTACTACGCGCTCAAGGCCAAATGGATGGGTCTCGACAAGATGCAAACCTGGGACCGCAATGCACCGCTGCCCATGGAAGACGACCGATTGGTCAGCTGGGATGAAGCCCAGGACACTGTGATGACGGCCTATGCCGACTTCGCGCCGGAAATGGCCGATCTGGCAGAGCCATTCTTCACGAAGGGCTGGATCGATGCGCCCGTGAAGCCGGGTAAGGCCCCAGGCGCTTTCGCCCACCCAACCGTTACCACGGTGCACCCTTACGTGATGCTGAACTATCTCGGCAAACCGCGCGATGTGATGACGCTGGCCCACGAACTGGGCCACGGCGTGCATCAGGTGCTTGCCGCAGGCCAGGGTGAGCTGCTCTCGTCTACGCCACTCACCCTTGCAGAAACCGCCTCTGTCTTTGGCGAAATGCTCACCTTCCGCAAATTGCTCGACGGCGCCAAGACGCGGGAAGAACGCAAGGTACTGCTTGCCGGCAAAGTCGAGGACATGATCAACACGGTTGTCCGCCAGATTGCCTTCTACGATTTCGAATGCAAACTACACGCGGCCCGCGCTCAAGGCGAACTCACCCCGGAAGACATCAACGCGCTCTGGATGTCAGTCCAGGCAGAATCACTCGGGCCAGTCTTTGAGTTCCAGGACGGATATGAAACCTTCTGGTCTTATATCCCCCACTTCGTTCACTCACCTTTCTACGTCTACGCCTATGCGTTTGGCGATGGCCTCGTGAACGCCCTCTATGCGGTCTACGAAGAAGGCGATCCGGACTTCAAGGACAAGTATTTCGACATGCTGAAGGCCGGTGGCTCAAAGCACCATAAAGACCTGCTGGCCCCTTTCGGCCTCGACGCCTCTGACCCGGCGTTCTGGGACAAAGGCCTCGCGATGATAGAAAGCTTCATTGATGAGCTGGAAGCGATGGAAAGCTAACACAGCTTCTTCTTGCTCCAAATACCTCCCCCGGAGGGTCCAGGATCCCCCCACGCGCGGTCCTCACCTGCGGACCGCGACGTGACATCCGCGGAACCAAATCATGGCGTGCGCCCGTCAGGGCGCGCCGCGCGGGGAGGCACTACTTATCCAGCATCGTCCAGGGCCAGGGTTTGACTTCGCTCGCGCCGGTTTGAAATCGCGACGCCTTTGCAAGCCACAGACCCAAGGTATGACCAAACTCAGCAATTTGCTCATTCGGTTCCCGTTGGTTCACCAGCATGATCACAAACTGCAGGATCGTCATCACCCCCAACAACGTCTGCGCCATGCTCATCATCACCCAGACGATGATCATCGCCACAAGCCGCATCCCAAGGTTCTCAAAATCGCCGTCGTCTTTATCCGCCATGGGTGACACCTCCCTTTGCGAACACCTGATCCATCATCTCTTGCGTGCCCCGGCTGAATTCAAGCGGACAGGCGTAAGGCGTGCCGTCACGCACCGAAGCGCAGAACGCTTCAACCTGCAGCACATATTGGTTCAATCCGGTCCATCGCTCGACTGTCCGCACGCCACCCGGTTCTTCCAGTACCAATTCCGCCTGATCAAAGACGTTGGCATTATAGGGGCACGTCAACGTGACGCTGCCGCCTGACCCATGAAAGCAGATGTGCTGCCTGTTATAGAGCCGCATGGACACAAATGCGCTGTAGCTGAACCCCTCAAAGCGCGCACCAACGCGCGCAATCACATCAACATCGTTCTCCAGCGTCAGGTCTGCATGGGTGATCTCCGTCGGCTCCGCACCCGTGACAAACCGGGCCGAGCCAAAGGTGTAAACACCAATGTCGCGCAAACCGCCGCCGCCCGTCTCCGGCTTGTTGCGGATATTGCTGGCATCCAACTCGTTGTTGAAAGTGAAGTACGCATCCACATGCCGCAATTCCCCGATCGCACCCTCGGCGATAATCTCCTTCGCCCGCGTGTACTGCGGGTGGTGGACGATCATATAGGCTTCAGCAACCAGACGCTCACTTGCATCGCGCGCCGCAATCAGTTGGTCAAACTCCGAGGCATGCAACGTCATCGGCTTTTCACAAAGCACATGTTTTCCTGCCGCAATTGCCTTGAGCGTCCATTCCACGTGCAAATGGTTCGGCAGCGGGATGTAGACAGCGTCAATAGACGGATCGGCCAAAAGCGCTTCGTAGCTGTCATGGACGGTTAGTCCCGGTGCAAATGCCGCGAACGGCGCTGCCTTCTCAGCGTGTGACGTGGCCAGAGCCGCGAATTCCGCGCCATCGGCGGCATGGATGGCCCGCGCCATATGCTCTTGCGCAAATTTCGCTGCACCAAGAATGCCCCATCTGACCACTGACATTGCCGTCTCTCCATCACTGTTTGCGCGGGAGAGTGCCGCTTTCGCAGAGAAAAGAAAACTAGGAAAGTCCGGCGCGCCCTTCGGCGATCAGCGCGTCTACATCAAGCGGCGCATTCGCCATCTTCAACTTGCCATCCGGTCCATAGGGCCAGTCCGCTTGCGGGCGATCACGATACAACTCGACACCGTTGCCATCCGGATCGTCAAGATAAACGGCCTCACTCACCAGATGATCCGCCGCCCCTGTCAGTTGCAGGCCCGCCTTATGCACACGGTCAATCGCCTGTCCAAGGGTCACCCGGTCGGGATACAGAAATGCCACATGATAGAGTCCGGTGTGTCCCTCGGGTGGCGGCGTTGCACCAAGGCTCTCCCACGTATTCAAGCCAAGATGATGGTGGTAGTCATCAAACGCCAGAAACGCGGCCCCTTTTCCGTAACGCTGCACCTCGCGCATGCCAATCACATCGCGGTAAAAGGCGATGGCGCGTTCAAGATCCGCGACTTTCAAATGCCCGTGGCCGATCCGCGCGCCCGGTACGCCGCCTGTGTCATGTGTCATGGTCGTTCCCTTTGATCGTTCAGGCCCAAGATAGGAAACTCTGCAGACCAAGATAGGGCGATCTTCGCAGGCTTAATGTGCGCCAATGGACGCGCTGATCGCAGCACCTGTTCCAATCGTTGCGTAGCGCGGTCGCATCGGGCGTGAGGACAGGTCCACATCACGTCTGATCCAGGCGACGTCCTCCAGGCGCACCAAGGATTGCGATAATGCGCGATCCGTCACGGGCCGAAGCGCCTGTCTGACCTCTGAGAACCGTCGCGGCTTTCGAGTGACGGACAAAACAGGCAAGGTCCAGCGCTTGCGTAATAGCGCCATGGACCCGCTCTCCTCTGCCGTGGCCAGAACCTGATCCGCCATTGCGGCCAATCGCACTCCCTCAGACGTCAACCGAAACTCCGGACGCAACGGGTGCCCATGTCCGGGGTTCCGTTCCAACAGGCCCAAAGCCATCAAATGCGCAAGGCTGTCCCCGAAGGCCGTCCGTCCCGCACCGGTGGCGGCAATCAAGGGCGCCTGTCGTCCGGGCACACCCCGGTTGAGATGGGCCAGGATGTCCAGCGACCACGCCCGCGCAGTCAGATTGACAAGTGCTTCAATGTCCATAAAGTATAGTTACTATATTTTATGAATCGGAGAAAGCCCAATGTCTGCCATATCCCTTGACGCCACCATCACAATCGCCCTCTCGGTCAAGGATCGCCACAAAAGCGCTGAGTGGTACGAAAAGATGCTGGGCTTTGCCTTGATCTATCACGCCGACGATGCTGGCTGGAGCGAGGTTGCGACCAATACCGCTGGCGTCACAATCGGGCTCGGCGAACAGGCAGAACCCCAACCCGGCAACGCCGTCCCTGTTTTTGGCACGCCGGACATCGCCACCGCCCGCGCAACGCTCGAAAAGGCGGGCGTGAAATTCGACGGCGAGACCGAAACCATCCCCGAGATGGTTAGCACCGCCACCTTCTACGACCCGGATGGCAACGCTTTGATGCTCGCAGAGGACCTCACAAAGTAGCGGACCACCGGTCTTCTTCTTGCTCCAAATACCTTCCCGCCGAAGGCGTCCCGCACTCTCCTCGCGCGCAGCGGCTGCATGACCGACAAAAACGGCGTGCGCGCGCAGCGCGCTCATTTGGATCAGAGCGCGCCAATAAAAAGGGCCGCCAAATATGTGGCGGCCATTCTTGTCATGTCATCCCGCTTACGCGGTTTCGAGCATACCCTTCGCGCGCGCTAACTTGTGCATTTCGCTTTGCAGCTTCTCAAACGCGCGCACTTCGATCTGACGAATCCGCTCGCGTGAGACGTCGTATTTCTCGCTCAAGTCTTCCAGCGTGATCGTCTCTTCCGACAAGCGCCGCTGCATCAGAATATCCTTCTCACGATCATTCAGCACCGACATGGCTTCTGCCAGCAGCTCGCGACGGGCACCAAGCTCGTCAGTGGCCTCATAATCGCCCGCGGTATCGGCGCTTTCGTCTTCCAGCCAATCCTGCCACTGCATCGTCCCCTCACCTTCGGAGCCGACAGTTGCGTTCAGCGACGCGTCACCCCCCGACAGGCGCCGGTTCATGGAGATCACCTCGTCCTCGGTCACGCCAAGATCAGTTGCAATCCGCTGCACGTTCTCCGGGCGCAAGTCGCCGTCTTCCAACGCGCCAATGCGGTTTTTCGCTTTGCGCAGGTTAAAGAAGAGCTTCTTCTGGGCTGATGTCGTGCCGAGCTTGACCAGCGACCACGACCGCAGGATGTATTCCTGGATTGAGGCGCGGATCCACCACATCGCATAGGTCGCCAGACGGAAGCCTTTTTCAGGATCAAAACGTTTCACAGCCTGCATCAGTCCGACGTTCGCCTCGGAAATCACCTCGGCTTGCGGCAGTCCATAACCGCGATACCCCATCGCAATTTTGGCGGCGAGGCGCAGGTGTGACGTGACCATCTTGTGCGCGGCTTCAGTGTCCTCATGGTCCACCCAGCGCTTGGCCAGCATATATTCCTCTTCCGGCTCCAGCATCGGAAACTTGCGAATTTCCTGCATGTACCGGTTTAAACCTTGTTCCGGCGATGGGGCCGGCAAATTTGCATAATTGCTCATTCTGGGTACTCCCTGGGAGGTCGTTCACCCGATGTTTACGGGCTTAACATGGATATGGGTCGGCTTGACGCTGCGTTCAAGAGGACATGCCTTAAATTCGTTACCTCTATATGAACGCTCCAAACGGGATGAAAAGGGTGCATAATGTGCAATCACGCACATATGAGTATTTGTTTCACGATTTGCCGCCCAAAGCGCGCACCAAATCAGACATGTCACGCGGCATTTCTGCTGCGAAGGTGAGGTTTTCATCCGTCACGGGATGCACAAACCCCAACTCCGCCGCATGCAGCGCTTGTCGCGGAAAGGATGCCACTGATGCGGCCCCCGCTTCGCCCACCGCCTTCGGTGAGATTTTTCGCCGTCCCCCGTAGACCGCATCCCCGATCAACGCATGACCGCAATGTGCCAAGTGGACGCGAATTTGATGCGTTCGCCCCGTTTCAAGCCAACATTCTATTAATGCTGCAACAGCTGGCTCACCCAAAGGTTCCAATATCCTCGCGCGCGTGACCGCATGTCGCCCCTGTGTGAACGACACCGCCTGCTTTTGGCGGTCCGTCTTGTGACGCCCAAGAAACGTCTGCACGCGCAACACATTGCTGGTTTCGAATGACGTTCCTTTGATACCACGCAGCCGTGGGTCGTTAGAGGAAGGTTCACCGTAACAAACCGCAAGGTAGCGCCGATGGACAGTATGGGCCGCGAATTGATCTGCGAGCCCATGATGCGCACGGTCTGATTTGGCCACAACCAGTAATCCGGAGGTGTCCTTGTCGATCCGGTGCACAATCCCTGGGCGCTTCTGTCCACCCACCCCGCTGAGGCTTTCACCGCAATGGTGGATCAGCGCATTCACGAGCGTCCCGTCTGGAGTTCCCGGCGCTGGATGCACCACCATGCCCGCAGGTTTGTTGACGACGATAATGTCCTCATCCTCGAAGATCACATCGAGCGTGATCTTCTGACCGGTGATATGGCTTTCCTCTGCGACCGCGACCGTGATCGCAACCGTCGCGCCGGCGCCCACTTTGAAACGCGGGTCCGTCACGGCAACCCCATCGATTTCAACCGCCCCATCCGCAATCAGCTTTGCGAGCCGCGACCGAGAGAGGTCCGCCCCCTCTGGCACATCGCGGGCCAGCGCCTTATCAAGGCGCGGTGGCGGGTTTTCCGCGATGGCAAAGGTCACAAGGGACGCGGACATTGGAAGATACTCCTGAAACGCTGCCGCCGCTCGCGATTTATCTCAAACGGCTCGTCACGGTGTTGGCCGTGGTCATGATTGCCGGTGTGGTAATCCTGATCACGATGCTTGTCATCCGCTTTAATGCAGATCCCCTGCCCTTGCCGGACCGGATATCTCTCCCTGCAGGGGTCGAAGCATTTAGCTTCACCCAGGGCCGCGACTGGATTGGCG
>JAHDEX010000107.1 GCA_020628545.1 Paracoccaceae bacterium
TCGGGACTGGATGAGGCTTGCGTCGGCAAGACAGGTGTTCGCAGACTAATTTCAACGCTCTCTGTTGCAAATAATCTCAAGACCTGACCTTCGCTTCGCTCAAGCTGAACGGAAAAGATGCGGGACGAAGCTCGCTTTCGCTGCGACTGCGCCAAAGTCCGCTTTGGATGAAAGCACGCCGTCATAAGTGGTCTTTTCTGCCGATGGCACAAACCCCGTGCCAAAACCAGTTTTGTGCGAGCAGCAGGTGTATAAATGGGAAGATTATGTCGCTTCGGCGAAGCCAGAGCCAATGGCCAAATTGTATTTCAAAAACGATTTAACGCAGGGCGCATCACGCGCCCTGCATTATATTTTGATCAGACAAACAGGAAGTCGTCCTCTGTGAGCTGCCACGGCTGCACACCTTGCAGGGTAAAGGATTGGTCATCGCCAAGGTCGATCACCGTGTTGCCTTTGTCCTTGGTCATCACCGCTTGGATATCGGCGAAGCTATCAAAGCCATCGACATCGATTTGCAGGACATCTTGCGAGGACGCGCCTTTGCCGAAGTCGGTGATCAGGTCGTTGCCATCGCCGGTGTTGAAGACAAAGACATCGTCGCCGGTGCCGCCCTTGAGCGTGTCGTCACCCGCACCGCCGATGATCGTGTCCTCACCTTTGCCGCCGCTGATATCGTCATTGCCGGCCCCACCGTCGAGCAGGTCATTACCCAGATGGCCTGTCAGCTTGTCATCACCGCCAAGACCATAGAACACCGCGTCGTCCTTGCCTGCGACGATTTCGTCTGCGAACTCGGTTCCGGCGAAACCTTCAAAATTGGTGAAGGTCACCTCAGCGGCAGGGCCATCCAGCTTGTTGTTTTTGAGGTTGATCTCAATGGGCGCATCCGCATTTTGGAAGCTGAGAACGTCAAAGCCGTCGCCACCATCCAGAACATCGGCGCCTGGGCCAGCGATCACAAAGTCATCGCCCGCGCCCGCATCGACAGTGTCTGCGCCTTCTCCGCCATCAATCGTGTCGTTGCCGGCTCCGCCGTTGATGATGTCGTCACCCGCGCCGCCGTCGATCTCATTGGCATCATCAGACCCAGTCAGCGTATCGCCAAAGTCAGAGCCTGTGAGGTTCTCGACATTGGTGATTACGTCGCCCGTGGCTTCGCCTGCATTGGCAGTCGCACCAGACAGATCCACCACAACAGCCGCAGCAGCCGTCGCGTATGTCACACGGTCGATATCGTCGCCTCCATCCATGACGTCAGCACCGTGCCCGCCTTCCAGCAGATCATTGCCCGCGCCACCAAGTAGTGTGTCGTCGCCATCGCCGCCGCTCAGTGTGTCCGCGCCAACGGCCCCATCGAGCAGGTTGTCCGCGCCATCACCGATCAAGTTATCGGCAAAAGCTGAGCCAGTGACATTCTCGATGCTGACATAGGTGTCGCCTGCTGCATCGCCCGTGTTCTGGCCGGCATCGGCCAAGTTCACGGTGACGCCCGCAGTGGCATTGGCATAGGTCGTGCTATCCACACCGTCGCCGCCATCGAGCGCATCTGCGCCCGCGCCACCGATCAGAAGGTCATCTTCAGCCCCACCGAACAGGCTGTCGTCGCCTGCGCCACCCTGAAGCGTATCTGCTCCCGCCGCGCCATCCATCACATTGGCTGCGCCGTCACCGGTGAGCTGATCGGCAAAACCAGAGCCCGTCAGGTTCTCGATGGAGACGTAAACATCTCCGGCAGCATCGCCTGTATTGCCAGATGCATCAGCCAGATTGGCGACGACGCCACTCGTAGCATTGGCGTAGCTTGCCGTATCGGTTCCTTCGCCGCCATCAAGCGTATCGGCTCCTGCGAGCCCTTCGAGGATATCGTCTCCGCCAAGCCCTTCAATGGTGTCATCCCCAGCCGTGACGACATCATTATCGACATCGATATAGGAGCCATCCAGCACGTCATTCCCTTCGGTGCCTTTGACGATGTAGTCCCGCTCATTCACCGTCACATCAAGCGTGGCCGTGATGGAGTTGGTGCCATCGGTGATCTCATATGTGATCGTATCAGACCCAAAGAACCCATTCTCAGGCGTATAGGTGAGTGTGCCATCACCATTGTCCACAACCGTGCCATTGGCCGCCGACGGCGTTCCGGTGATCGACAGCGTCTCGCCTTCAGCATCCGTGTCATTGGCGAGGACATTGACCGTAGTTGCCGTCTGACCTTGATCCAAAACCAGTTCGGGATCAGCCACGGACACAGGCGCTTCGTTGCCTGCTTCAATGGTTACATCCAAAGTCGCCGTGATCGTGTCGGTGCCATCGCTGATCTGATAAGTGATCACGTCGGTACCCACATAGCCCGCATTCGGCGTATAGGTCAGCGTGCCATCCCCATTGCTGACCACAGTGCCGTTGGCCGCTGTTGGCGCGCCCGTGATGCTCAGCGTGTCTCCATCCGCATCCGTGTCATTGGCAAGTACATTCACAGACGTCCCCGACCCGTCTTCTTCGACGACCAAGACCTCATCCGCAACTGATACGGGGGCATTGTTATCCGAAGGTTCAGGAGTTTCAGGAATATCAAGCAGAGCCAGGATCGCACCTGTGCCAAAGACAACCTCTGTGATCCCCAGATCATTGACCACAGTCTCAGTCGCGGTCGAGCCATCGCCAAAGGTGAACGCGAAGTTCAGATTGAGCCCATCAATATCGAGTGTCACACCATTCTCTGGAACCCCGGGGTTCAGGTAAATCTGATATTCGGTGTCTGACTGCACCGTGAACCCAGCATCATCAATGACCAGCTCTTCCAGATCATCCGCCTTGATCCCGTCACCGAACGTGTTCCCTAGACCAGGGTCAAAGACATTGCCGTAGATATCAATCTGGTAGGTCGTCCCGTTGACCGTGATCGTATCACCCTGAACATCCAAAATCCCGTCAAAGGATTTGTTGGGGTCTGCTTCAGGTAAATATCCGGCTGTGTCCGTGACACCTGCAGGCGGGTCGAGCACGATCTTCTTGACGACCTGAGTGTTCTCCCCAGGCCGTACGCCGTCGAGCAAAACCAACTCATCAACGCCGTCGCCATCCTCATCTCGGAGAACTGCCGCGTCGGTCAAATCATCATTGAGGGCGATCAACGTGTCGCCAGCTTCTAGTGTGGACAGAATGGAGTCGTTGTGTACGCGGACACCGCCAGCGACATAGTTGTGGTAGGTCTCAACCTCGAAGTTATAGGTCTGCCAGCCGCGTTCCACGTCTTCTTTCAAAACGGTATTGCCCTCAAACGCGATGGTCTTGCTCTGCGCTTGCGGGAAGAGGTGGGCAGTCTCGGCGGAATAGGTCAGCACCTCACCCGCCGCCTCAAGGATCGATCCATCGGCATCAACAACCCGAACCTTGCCGCCCCCAAGGCGCAGCATATGGCCGATTTCCATGTAATCGCCCGTCTCCGTGAGGAACCGGTGACCGGGCGTGGCGACGAGATCATCGCGACCATCGGGAAAGGACAGCCGGATGAAGTCAGACGTGGTGTTCGTGAAGAGTTTGGTAACGCGGCCAGGTACGGGATTGCCGTCGGCGTCGTAGGTCAGGACGAGATCGCCCTGGGTGATGGTTTCGATGGGTTTCGCTGTGCCATCGACGAGCGTCGCCAAGGTCCCTGCAGAGAAACACTGCTCTTCCTCAGTCCGAATAAAGTAACGATCAGTGTCGATCTCAATTTTCAGGCGGCCAAGTCGAAACGTGAACTCTAGACCTTCCTGTTCAACAATCGACGCGCGGTCCGTATTGTTGACTACAACTTGACCCTCGCCAAAGACGACGATCCGAGTTGTCGGCTCACCAATTTCATAAAAGCCAATCTGTTCATCGTTCTCGCTTCCGAGACCGAACCTACCCGTGTAAATGAGACCCTGATCGTTCTCAAACACAGGGATCCTTACGCTCTCTCCATCGTCGATATTCTCAATTTCAAAAGCGATTTCTTCAAACTTCACAACTGATGGCTGTGCGTCCGACAGATCGCCAATCGCAGATATGAAGTCCTGAGGCGTCAAAAGTCCATTTATGACCATTGACGCAAGCAAATCCGCGGCGTCCATAACCGTAAAGCTTGCACCAATTACGGAATCGCCAGAACCCAAATTGTCTTTAGGGTTCCGTCCTGCAACCATTATTTCCGCAAATGCACCGCCTGCTGCGGTTCCGTAATAAAAGGCAAAGTCTTCAATAGAACGCTCGCCCGCACCGTCTCCTGTCCGAAGTGGACGCCCATCCACCAGCAGTTGGTTATAGACCTGGACCTGTCCCGCGTCCGAACCACTATTTTCAATGATGAACGCATTAATCGCAATTGCATCAGGGAAATCCGGCTGAGCTTCGACTACTTCCAGGCGAACTTCCTCGGTAATAACGATGTTACGATTCGGAATCTCGAGCAATAAGTGCAGACTATTTGCGAGGGCGAGATCAATCAGAGTATTGGCATCAATTGCCAAATAGCCAAGGTTGCCCCCAAACGGTTCATCCAGCGCAAGTGTGGTATTTAAATCAACCATCGTTTCCCTCGTTAAGTGCAGAAAGTACGTTTCTTAGTGCGTAGCCAAGCGTGTCTTTGTCGAAAGTTTCAGACAGATTTGATTGGCCAAGATACTCGTCCACAATTTCGTCACGTACGGCATTCTTCATGTGCGACAATTGCATATTGGCTTGCTCGGTAGTTTGGCTCTGAAGCAGAAGATATTTGTCCGCGAGATCAGATCTTTGCTCCAGAAAGCTCCGCAATTCGGCTTCCGCATGAGAAACAGCTTGAGACCTCGCCTGCAATTGACTGCGTTGCTCAGGTGACTTTTCCTCAAATGGCGTAAACTCTATTGGTTCGTTTGGCATTTCTTTTCTTTCCGTATTTGCTGATGTGTGCTTCACATACCCACTAGCAATCGCAGCGAATAAAATTGTGAACATTAGGGCTCGACCATAGGTCTTATCTTTTGATTCCACAGCTTTGGTCATGTCAAAATCGCATTCACCTCCAATTAGCCGTCGAGCGCTTCTCGATTTCAGGTTTTGATACTTTCATTGCGGAAACGTTATTGATCCAACGTAGCATATTGCGCGGCGCTATTGTCAAAATAGTAACTGCTACTCTGTGTTTGAGGCTGCCCACTTTTACTAGTGAAAATTAGCGTTTCCATTACTCTTCCTCTTCACAATTGGTTTGATGCAAGATTTCTATTCCAGAGCCCCTTGCCTGAACGACTGCAGGGATAGGTCGTAGTCCACCAGCACCTTGGAACGCTGCTGTCAGAAAAATACCGTCGGGATTCTGGTGCCAGACTTGTCTGAACGTTTGCGCTTCGTTTGCCGTCGTACGTAGTGTGCCCCGATTGTCCCAGGCCATCTCGATATGGCCGTCAGGCAAAGCAATATGCCCCTGCGTTTGCACCGTAACAACCTCCAATTCGGAGTTAAACTCAATGGCACAAAGATCGATCGCTTGGTCGGCTCTTGCCCCCAGCAACAGGTTCAGCCTCGTCGGCTGTGTTTGTGCCAATACAGCGTTCAAAGCCTGATATAGTTCTGGCGAATGCTGTTGGTTGGGCAATTCCAATATCAGATCAGTTAGGCGCGCTAACTGCGTCAGTTCTGCCAATGAGTCTGGCGAAACGCTAGCTTCTGCGTTTGGAACACACGGGCTCAGTGTTTGAGTGGCACTACAACTCCACCTAGACAAGTAAAGTCGCTCTGTCTCAAGGCCTCTGAAAACTGAAAAGTCTATAAGCTCAGGGTGTTCAACTATGACGTTGGTGGCGCGCCCCCAGTCTGCCAACGGACGTGTTTCTGGCACTTCTGCGAATGAACTTCCGAAAAAAGTAAGGACACCATAGTCTCCGATAGGACTAATGTTGGGATGAGCAGAGCGTGGCAAGGCTGCTTCTGGCTCACCGATCAAAGGGTCCTGCGAGGTTTCGGCGAATGCCGCCTGTTGGCTGCCGAAAATGAACATTAGAATGATGTATGATTTAAGCGCAATGAACCTAAAAAATCGCATACTGAAATTCCTTACAAACCTAATTGGCTTCGTAATTGAAATTAGAGCGAACCAACAAAAACAACTTGTCCCCCTCCCAACAACACTTGTCGACCTGCCGCAACAGGCGCGAAGGCTGGGTTCGCACGGCTTCAAACTTCACCAAAGCGCTTGCACCCGCCATCATGTGCACAACTGTATACAGCGTTAACCTTATCTTAAGGGGAAAAGCTAGACCCATAAATCAACTATGAGCTGCAGGACGTCTAGGTCGTATTAAGTCGGGCCGAAATCGGCAAGACCACTGTTACATCAGCTAACGGGCATTTGTCCGCTCTTACTTATTCCTAAGGATCTGGCTAAAGGCCGGCCAACCCCTTCAGCCATTCATGATATCGACTGAGCGCAGTCTTCATCTCATCCGCATAGGAATGCCTGTTATACACCGCTGCAACACCGCTGATTGTGCCTGAAGCGTGGTTCAACAGTTTCTCTGTCACGTGAATGGGTGTTCCAATCTGCGCATGAAAAGTCGCGAAGGTTCGGCGTAAGCCGTGCAAGGTATATTGCCCAACATCTTCAAGCCCCTCATTAAACCACTTCTTGTGCCATGCCCATGTGGTGAAAGGTTTCTCGAAGTCAGTTGCCGCGGGGAATAACAGATCGCCCGTATCAGGCAACTGCGTGATAACTTTTTGAGCCATTGGGGAAAGTGGAAAGAGATGCTCCCGCTTATTCTTAGCAAAGGCGTCACTGACAATGGAATCGTCAAAAAGCCTTCTGCCAAAAACCCTTAGTAAAACCACCTTTGGTTTTGTCACGTTCTTGGTAGGGCCCGAAGGAGCGGACGTTCGCTCAGAGCGCAGCATCAGTCACTTTGGGATCCTCCGTAGCATTGGCTGCAGGCGACAAGAACGTCTGCAATGACCGCCGGTTTCTTCGAACACACCAACGTAGAAAATGGGGAACCGTGGTCCCACGGCTCCCCTTTCTGTTCAGATCGGTTCCTCTCGCGCGCTAATCACGCGACCAGCGAGAGCCCCGCGCCTGCATCCTGCGGCTGCTCACCGCTGTCGATGAACGGGATGATCGAGAAGGTCTGCCCACCGCGCTGTTCTTCGTTCTGGACGGCGTTGACGCGCAGGTCGCCATCGGGCGTGTTGATCAGCAGACACAGGTAGTCGTTGCCCGTGCGGCTGCTCTTCGCCATCCAGGCCGAGCCAACGCGGATCGGCTTGCCCCGGGGCGAGCTGACCTCGATCCGGTAGTCGGGGTGGGTTTCCGCCGTCTTGTAGCTGTTCTCGATCAGCATGAACTCCAGATCGAACATCATGTTAGCGATGTAGCCGGTGAAGGCGTTGTCAGCGTCCATGGCGGTGAGCTCGCCCGAGATCGAGCCGGACTTCATCAGGCCGTTCGAGACCAGCGGGATGATCTCGAACGCGCCGCTTCGGGCCGCGCGCGCCTCTTTCGTCTGCACCGCGTTGACCCGGAACGGGCCGAGGCCGACATCGATCTGCATCGAGATGTAGGGGTTGCCGCTGGTATTGCCGGTCTCGTTCCAGGCCGTGCCGATGCGCACCTTGCGGCCCGACTTGTTGATCGCCGTCACGTCATAATCCGGGCTGCGCGCGGACATCTTGGCCCGTGCCTCAAGCTGGATGGCGATGTCAAATCGCGTTGAGTGGATCATGCCGGTGTACTGAGCGGCTGCGGTCTCGACGTTGCGGGTGAGGGTTCCTGCGAACATGGGATGGTTCCTTCTTGGATTGGCCGGTGCCTGACGTTCTTGCCAGCGCAACCGGGATTGCTTTTTCGTCCCCTCCTAGGATCACAAATCAGAAAGCTTGCTTTCCCTTTATGCCCCGCCCCCGGCTTCGCGATGCCGTCTGAGTAGGTGTGCCGCCGCGCCCCCGGGTACTGCGCCCCTCTCCTGCCCGTCTGATCTTGATTTGGCGGCCCGGATTTTCTGCGGCGTCCTCCGCCGGGTCCGCGATGAAGAACTCCGCTTCCTTTCCGTTCAACCGGTGCCCGCCCCGGTCGGTCAGACCTGCATCGACGGCGGCCTTGATGTCATCGAGTGTCATGGCCTTCCCCCTCACCTATTCCGCTGCCACTGAAGCCACGTCCTGCGCGGCGTCTGGTCCGGATCCAACAATCCGAGAGAGAATGCCCGCTGTTTCGATCCCGTCCCCATGCGGCAGGAACACCCTCAGCTGGAAGGCGATGATCTCGGTGAAGCACCCCACGGTCTTGAGACCCTCGATCATGCCCTTGTCGGCGCCGCACAGCTCGAGACGCACCTCGCCTGCGACCCGGCGACGGGTCAGGGTCAGACCCAGTCCCAGATCGACGGGC
>JAHDEX010000108.1 GCA_020628545.1 Paracoccaceae bacterium
ACAGTTTGCGACACAGACTCGGCGCTAGGCAAAACTCTATGTCCACACAGGCGATGAGCCGCACTGTCAAGAGAACGAAAGGTTGCTAGGGTGACGCTGAGACTTATCTACTCAACAAGTCCCAAACACGTGCACGATCAGACATGTCCCCGATAATCCGGACAGGAGGTTTTGGCTTTGTGCGGATCAATGTCGGGATCGCGAGAATGTCCATGGTCACCGCATCTTCCGGTGTTTCCAGAAGATCGATCACGCGCAATCCGCTTCCCGGATGATCATGCTCTTCCAGCATACCCCGCAAAGCAGCAATCTGCGCAGTCGTCACGTCGTCGATGCCCACAACGAAGAGCGAGACAGTCATGTCTTCAGGAGTGTCCGTCATCTTCAACTCCTAGCAAAAGACCTTCTTCGCCAATCAAAAAAGGTATGTTTTTGTGGCTATGCGCGGTGCCACGCGCCTTAATCACATGCAGGTGGCGCGAAATGCTATCACCAGTCACATCGTAAGCGAGTTCGATGATCGTATCCAAAATCGATGAATACGCGATACCGCGATCCTGATCTCCAGTTTCCGAAGGCTCAGTGGCGAGGATCGCCGTAATCCGTTTGCGCTTCAAGTAATCGATCATGCGAACGATCGTCCTGTAAACGGCGTCACGGTCCCCTGCATTGCTCAAGCTCGACATCGGATCGATGACAACAATCTGCGGCTTGTGGTTTTCGACCAACCGATAAAGCTCCACCAGGTGTCGTTCGAGACCCATGAGAGTTGGTCTGGCTGAACAAATCGCGAGCTCTTCGCCGAAGAAACGGTCTAGGTCAGCCCCTCCTGATTTGACGTTCACCAACAATTCCTTCGGTGACTCTTCGAAACTCATGAAGAGCGTATTTTCGCCCCGGGCGCAGGCCGCTTCGGCGATAAGGCTGCTCAGAATGGTCTTACCACTCCCCGACGGCCCGGAAATCAGCACAGTCGCTCCGCGTCGCAAGCCACGATTTGTCGCTTCATCCAGAGCCGCAAGGCCGGTTGAAAAGCGCTCGGTCGAAACACTGTGGTCGAAGAGTGCAGACGTGAGCGGCATGATTGTAAATCCGCGTTCATCCAGAACAAATGGATACTTGTTTTGACCATGATGTGCGCCGCGATATTTCATGACACGAAGGCGACGCGTCGCTAAATCTCCAACTGTCTGATTCTCCAGAACGACGACACAGTCTGAGATGTATTCCTCGAAACCACGCCTCGTTATGCGACCCTCACCCTTCTCGCCGCTGAGAAGGGTCGTGACGCCGGCGTTTGAGAGGTTGTTCAATAGACGCACCAATTCGCCCCGGATTAGTCGCTCATCTTCGAAAATAGCGAATAGTGTTTCGATAGTGTCGAGCGCAACATAGCAGCCATTGACGCGCTTCAGCGCCATGTCGATGCGGACACGCAAACCGTCCAGACTATAGTCGCCGACCTCTGTCGTACTCTCGCGCGGCGGTACGATGTGATCCAGAACCAGCAGTTTGCGATCGATCAAATCCTGCAGATCGAGCCCGATTGATGCCGCATTGTCGATCAGATCACGCGGACGTTCTTCGAACGAAATGAAAGCTGCCGGTTGGCCAGTTGCAATGGCACCGTGAACGAGGACGGACATCATGAACAACGTTTTGCCGCATCCAGGATCACCGCTGATCAAAGTTGTTCGCGCCTTTGGCAAACCGCCGTTTGTGAGTTGATCGAACCCGTCGATACCTGTCAGGAATTTTTCAATCATACGGCGGCCTGCTGTTGACGTTCGAGGCTGAGATACAGGGTGTCAAAGTCGCAAAACTCTGCAAGGCGCGGAATGTCCAGCAATTGAATGACAGTATTGCGTCGGTCGATGTGGCCTTCTTTTTGCAGAAAGCTCAAACTTCTATTCACATGGACCAACGACAGACCAAGCGCGTCAGCAATTTCGGCTTGGGTCAGCGGTAAGATCATGCTGTTTTCCGCGGCTTGCTTCACCACAAGCATCCGGCGGTGCATCTCAAGTAGAAAGTGTGCAATCCGTTCCTGTGCGTTGCGACGTCCCAATCGCACGACGTGTTCGCGAACGATGCTGTCTTCTTGTGCAGCGGCCCACCAAAGGGCGCTTGCCAAACCGTTCGCCCGTTCCAAAACAGCCTGCATGTCTGTCATGGCGAGGATGCGCAGTGTTACTGACGAGAGGGCCTCAATCTCGTGCTCCAATTGCCGGATCACAAACGCGTCCGGCGTTAAGATGTCGCCTGGGAGGAGGAAATTGACAATCTGTCGCGCACCATCGCGGGTGTATCTTGTCCGTGCGGCCCAGCCAGACATGATGAGGACAACCCACTCGATGTTCTGGCCGCGGGCAAAAATTGTTTCACCGCGCACAACGTGTCGCTCCTCGTAGGCAATACCTTCGAGCGCTGCGACGTCTCCATCACCAACATCCATGTAATACTTAAGTCGTGTGGCGAGCGGCGTGTAGGCAAAATCTGGTGCGGTAAACATCGTCCCATTTTCTTCCTGCAGTCGTCCTATTAGTTAACATATGTTATAGATGTGTCAAAAGAGCGTCTCGGCAAACGGGAAGACGTTCGATCGGCAGCTGAAGAGCATTTATGAGGTTCGGCGAGCTGAAATTTCTCGACGCCCATCCGTTAGTCTCGGGAAGCAATGTCGAATTCTTGAAGTGCGCCGGGCGAACAGTGGCTATTTATTCAATTTCTTCAGACAAATAGCCGCTCTGTCGACTTCGAAGCGGCAAAGAGCGGGGTGGTATGGCATCCGCGCCCTTGATCGACGTCGGCCAATAGTCTTCAAAAATTGTAGAACCGAAAGGATCTGTGAGAGACAAAAGACGTCATCTGCGCGGAATTTACAGCCCCATTAGATACGAACATATCTGAAACTTGATGTGTCCGGCCGCCGCATCGCGCGGCGGGCGTTCTTCGCCGAATCTTTGATTGCGACATACTCTCCCGTTGCAACGACTGTATGCGGAACATATCATGAACAAATGGCAAAACTAAGTCTCAACAAGAAGTTAGAAATCCTCTCGGATGCTGCAAAATATGATGCGTCGTGCGCGTCTTCAGGTGGGGAGCGACGCGACTCGCGCGATGGATCTGGGCTGGGGTCATCAGGTGGCTCTGGCATTTGTCATGCCTATGCCCCGGATGGGCGCTGTATCAGTTTGCTGAAGATATTGATGACCAACTTCTGCATCTACGACTGTGCCTACTGCATCAACCGCGTGTCGAGCCAAGTGCAACGAGCGCGGTTTTCTGTCGAAGAGGTCGTTAAGCTGACGATTGAATTTTACCGGCGAAACTACATCGAAGGGCTTTTTCTTTCTTCCGGGATCATCCGGTCACCCGACGATACGATGGTAGATATGGTCCGCATCGCGCGGACCCTACGGGAAGCAGAGAACTTTCGTGGCTACATCCATTTGAAGACCATCCCTGATGCCGCACCCGAATTGATCGATGAGGCAGGCAAATGGGCGGATCGTCTGTCGATCAATATCGAGATGCCAACTGAAGCTGGGCTTGCGAAACTTGCGCCCGAAAAGAATGGGCGTGAAATTCGTAAGGCGATGGGTGACGTGCGATTGCGGCGTGAGGCATCCCGCGAGAAAACCTTTCGTGGACGAGCAAAAGCGAAGTTTGCGCCTGCTGGACAATCGACACAAATCATTGTCGGTGCGGATGCAGCCGATGATCGCGCAATTCTTGATCAATCATCCAACCTCTACGCAAACTATGCCTTGTCGCGTGTCTACTATTCGGCCTTTTCGCCGATCCCTGACGCCTCGAAAGTCTTGCCGCTCATCCGACCACCGCTCTTGCGCGAACATCGCCTGTATCAGGCTGATTGGTTGTTGCGGTTTTATGGCTTTGACGCCGGGGAAGTGGCCTCCAAGGGCATGCTGGACCTTGATGTCGATCCCAAACTGGCGTGGGCACTTGAACATCGCGGCGCGTTTCCGGTCGATGTAAACCGCGCGGACCGTGAAATGCTATTGCGTGTCCCAGGCTTTGGGACAAAGACAGTTCAACGCCTTCTCGCAGCGCGGCGGCACCGCCGGGTGCGATACGAAGATCTGAAGCCAATGGGCGCTGTGATGAAAAACGCTGCAGCCTTCATCGTCGCGGACGGTTGGTCACCACGGGGCATGACGGACGAAGCCGCGCTGCGCAACCGATTTGCGCCGCCACCAGAACAACTGAGCCTAATCTGATGCGCGAGGTTCGTTTGCCGGTCATCGGCACGGTCGCTACATGGCGCCATGAGGCGCGCCTGCTTGCTGTCGAAGGCGTTCCGTCTGACGAGGTTTTGTGGCACTGCGGCGAAGGGTCTGGCGATCTGTTTGCGGATGGTTCAAATGCCAGCAACAACGTAGCCTCTTCGATCGAAATCCGACTATCCAAAGTTGCGCTGAGCTCCATCCAATCGGCGCTTTGCCACAGTGACCCTGAGCGCTTTGCGCGCGCTTATGACGTGGTCCTTCGGCTGTCGCGTGGCGACGTCCGGTGGGGTGACCGGTCTGATGCTGGGGTTCGTCGGATATTGGAGCAAGCCAAGGCTGTTGGGCGCGATATTCACAAAATGCACGCGTTTGTGCGCTTCCGCGAATTGCCATCTGACTGCGATAGACGTGGCTTTGCAGCATGGTTTGAGCCCGAACACAATATCGTCGAGGCCGCGACGCCATTTTTCGCGAAGCGGTTCGGCGATATGGATTGGATGATTGTCACACCAACCATTACAGCGCAGTTTTTTGATGGCACGCTGGCGTTCGCAGAAACGACTGAAGATGCACGGTTGCCAAAAGATGACACTGAAGACCTTTGGCGCACCTATTACGCCTCAATTTTCAATCCTGCGCGTCTCATGGTCAAAGCGATGACCTCCGAAATGCCGAAGAAGTATTGGAAGAACCTGCCAGAGGCTGACCTTATCCCAGAATTGATCCGGACGGCACCGGAAAGAGCCGCCGCGATGGAGGCAGCCCGGCCAACATCGCCACCAGCGCGGGCGGCGGCAATCCAGGCGATGGCGGCGAAACCATCGCCATTTGTGCCGGCACCCGGATCGCCTGAAGCGCTTCGGCGCGACGCAGCCGGTTGCACACGTTGCCCGCTGTACCGCCCGGCGACCCAAGCAGTATTTGGGGAAGGGCCACCCGATGCAGATGTGATGATCGTTGGCGAACAGCCAGGCGATCGCGAGGACCTTGTCGGTCGCCCATTTGTAGGACCTGCCGGTGAGCTATTCGATGAAGTGGCTGCATCGGCGGGGCTGCACAGAAGTCGTGTTTATATCACAAATGCGGTTAAGCACTTTAAGTTCAAGCCACAGGGGAAGCGCCGTATACATCAGCGGCCCAACACCTCAGAAATTGAAGCTTGCCGTCGGTGGTTGGATCATGAGCGACAACTGATACGACCGAAGCTGATCGTTGCAATGGGCGCGACAGCCTTGCAGTCGCTGACCGGCTCCGGTGATGGGTTGTTGAATCGACGCGGCCGCTTGGAACAAACGCAGGATGGCACCCCACTTTTAGTGACGCTTCATCCGTCCTATATCCTGCGCCTGAAGGACCGCGCAGCGGCGCTGAAGGCACGATCAGACTTTCAAGATGATCTGGCTGCAGCAGCGTCGTTTTACGTTGCCGATAGCGGGATGCGCTAAACGCTACTGCTTAGGGGCGCGCCGTTTCAACAATCGGTAAATTCGCAGACTTCCTATGCTGAGGGGATATCCCACATACTCAACACAACCCCCATTATCAGGAATTGAATCTCTGGCTGCGCCTCAACCTCGAAACCTACTCAGCGGCCTCCAACGGCGTCCCATCAGTCACGGGCAGCGCTGGACTGCCGTGATCGCCGGTCTCGAGCGCCTTGCGGACGCCGGACGCGTAGTCTGGGTGGACTTTCTCAAGGATCCGGAGCCACCGGTCTTTGACCTCATCTGACACAGGCGCCATACCGCCTGCCATATTCCGGTGCAGCCGGTCACGCTCCGCGTCGGACAAGACCTTCTCATACAGCGCGCGGGGTTGGACATAGTCAGCCTCGCTCTCCTCGTGCGCGTGCCGAGCGACAATGGCATCGGTATCAATTCGCAACGGCGGCTCTTCCACGCGCGGATCGGCGACAGGGCCGCCGTATTGGTTGGGTTCGTAGTAGGCATCCGGGTTGCCAAAATCATTAGTGAAGAACCGCATCGCCCCATCTTTGTGATAGTGCTGGACGTCAACCTGCTTTGGTGCGTTTGCCGGCAATGCCTCGTAGTGCGTGCCAAGACGGTAGCGGTGCGCGTCTGCGTAGGAGAAAATGCGCGCCTGCAGCATCTTGTCAGGGCTGAAACCGATACCCGGGACAACGTTGCTGACATTGTAGGCGGCATTCTCGACCATCTGAAAATAGTTCTCCGGGATCGTGTCCATCGTCAATTCGCCAACGTCGATCAGTGGATAGTCCGCGTGTGGCCAGACCTTGGTCAGATCAAAAGGATTATAGGAAACCTCAGCAGCCTCTGCTTCCGGCATGACCTGAATCTTCAGGGCCCACTTGGGCGGGTTTCCGTTCGTGACCATGTCCCACAGATCTTCCTGATAGCTTTCGCGGGTATTGCCGATAATTTCTATAGCCTCTGCATCGGTCAGGGTCTTATGGCCTTGCTGCGTGATGAAATGGAACTTGACCCAGAACCGCGCACCATCGCTGTTCCACATCGAAAATGTGTGGGAGCCGTAACCATTCATATGAGCAGGGTTCTTGGGAATCCCGCGGTCAGACATCAGGATGGTCACTTGATGCACGCTCTCTGGCACGCCCGCCCAGAAGTCAAACATCGCCTCGGGCGATCGGAGGTTGGTTTTGGGATGGCGCTTTTGCGTGCGGATGAAATCGGGAAACTTGTAGGCGTCGCGCATGAAGAAGACGGGCGTGTTATTGCCCACCATGTCCCAATTGCCATCTTCAGTGTAGAATTTTAGACTGAAGCCGCGCACGTCCCGCTCTGCGTCGGCAGCGCCGCGTTCACCCGCGACGGTAGACCAGCGCGACAGGACCTCCGTACGTTTGCCGACCTGAGAGAAAACCTTTGCACAGGTGTATTGCGTGATGTCATGCGTCACCGTGAAATGGCCCTGCAGCCCCCACCCTTTTGCATGCACAACCCGTTCGGGAATACGCTCCCGATTTTGGTGCGCGAGTTTTTCAAACAGCTGGTGATCCTCAACCGTCAAAGGACCGCGCGCACCTGCCGTGCGGGAGGTTTCATTCGTAGGAAAAGGCGCACCTGAGGTGGAGGTAAGTGTGGGCCGGTCTGACATGAGAGCTCCGATCTGTTTGGGATACAAAGGGTAAGGCAACCTGCGGCAAATGTGCGGTGAGCCTGCAAGCGTACTGCTGTTGGCCCAGAGACGACTTGCTGTACCGGACCGCTTGATAGAGGAACAGTGCGCATCCCATATCGTTCCACCGCATGCACTTTTCCGGGCTATTGATTGCTCGACATGCATGTTATGCCTCATCGGCTCATCTTCATGACGCAATAGCCCAAGGCGGTTTTTGCCAAATCCATTATTTTACAAGCCATTGATTTTCATCGTATATTAGAATTGTCAGCTGACAATTCCTGCCGATTCCGACCCGCGAAAGTAGTCGATGATAGTAAACGTCCCTCCCCTCGCGTTTTACACGAGCCTGCGAAGATAACCGCCGGGGTTTTGAATGGATGACACCCGATCAAGCAGTCCAAATATCAACGCGACCGCGTCTTTCTGTCCCAGATGTTCCATTGCTTCATGGAATACAGGTGGTTCAATCCCCATCATACGAGACAGTCTATCCGCTTTGCGCAAAGCATCGTTCCAATGTCGCAGTGGTTTCGGGACATAGAGCCTGTATTCTGAGCAAAACGTTGTCAGATCAGAGAGCGCGACGTCGGACTTGTTTGCCGTCACCTCCGTTTGTGTCTCAGAGCAATTAGGAGATTTAGATTGTATGTGCCGCTCAATTTGCATTTCAGTGGTGTTCAATTTGATAGGGTCCGGCGTTTTCCGGATCCGTTCTGGACGCGCGTACATATCTTGCAGAATCGCTTAGCTTTTGAGAGCATCACTAAGGTGTTCCGCATTCTATCGAATAGATATGCTGATATCGAACCGCCACGGTGTGTCGGACACGACGTTTATCGCTCTTATAGTTACGCTTTGTAGCGCCAGCTTGT
>JAHDEX010000034.1:0-13614 GCA_020628545.1 Paracoccaceae bacterium
TTGGTCGACAGGTCGGATGGTGCGCGATGAATGCGCACCCTACGGGTCGGTTGTGGTTGGTGGTGACTGTGGTGGGGAGTCGGGGTGAACCCCGACCTACGGGTGTCCGATTGGTAGGTCGGGATTTATCCCGACGTGGGCCACACGAGGTGGCCTCGCGCTACATCGAAAAGCTGGTGCCGCAGCCGCAGGAGCTGGTTGCGTTGGGGTTTTCGATCACAAACCGCGCGCCGATCAATTCCTCTGAGAAGTCGATGACGGCGTCGGTGAGGAAGGGGAGCGACACAGAGTCGATCAGCACTTTCTCTCCGCCGCCTTCGAGGATCAGGTCGTCCTCTTTCGGCTCGTCCAGGTCGATCTCATATTGAAAGCCGGAACAGCCGCCGCCTTCGACGGCGACGCGCAGCGCTTTGCCTTGTTCAGCCGCGCCAATCTCTGCCAGACGTGCGAAGGCGCGCTCGGTCACTTTTGGGGGCACGGTTAGCATCAGATCACCTATCGGTTTACGAACACACGTAATATAGAGGCCCAAGGCAACCACAACAAGATGCGCGCCGGGACAGCGCGCGGCTTGTGATCAACAAAAGGCAGGGATCATGGCAGCCCCCTATGCAACCGACCCCGCGAACCCGCGGGGCCGTCTTTATGCGGAGGAAGAGAGCCTCTTTCGCTCTCCCTACCAACGCGACCGTGACCGGATTATCCATGCGAGCGCCTTTCGGCGGCTGAAGCACAAGACGCAGGTGTTTATTGAGCATGAGGGGGACTATTTCCGGACCCGGCTGACCCATTCGATTGAGGTCGCGCAGGTGGGGCGGACAGTGGCGGCGGCGCTGGGTCTGAACGTGGAGCTGACGGAGGCTGTGGCACTGGCCCATGACCTGGGTCATCCGCCGTTTGGGCATACAGGGGAAGAGGCGTTGAACGCCCTGATGGAACCCTATGGCGGGTTTGATCATAACGCGCAGGCCTTGCGGATCGTGACCGATCTGGAGCGACATTATGCGGAATGGGATGGGTTGAACCTCACTTGGGAAACCCTTGAAGGCATTGCAAAACATAATGGCCCGGTGGTCGGCGATATTCCTTACGCACTGGCCGAATACAATGCGCGGCATGATCTGGAGTTGAACACGCATGCGAGTGCTGAAGCGCAGGTGGCGGCTTTGGCGGACGACATTGCGTACAATCATCATGACTTGCATGACGGGCTGCGGGCGGAGTTGTTTAGCACGGATGAGTTGGCGGAATTGCCGATCCTGGATCGGTGCTTTGGTGCGGTGGACAAAAAGTATCCGGGCCTGAACTATTACCGGCGCCGTCATGAGGCGTTGCGGCGCTTCTTTGGTATTCTGGTCGAAGACGTCATTGTTCTGGCGCGGCGCACGCTTGCCGATCTCGATCCGCATTCGGTGCATGACGTGCGGCATGCGGGGCAGATGGTGATCCGTTTTACGCCCGAGATTTGGACGGATCTGAAAGTGATCCGGGAGTTCCTGTTTCATCGCATGTATCGCGCGCCCAAAGTGGTTGAGATGCGCAAGGAGGTGACGGCGATGATCAATGATCTGTTCCCGTTCTTCATGGCAAACACGGACGAGTTGCCGAAACAGTGGCGCAAGGACGTGGCGGATTGCACGTCAGAGACAGAGATCGCGCGGATCGTGCTCGACTATATTGCGGGCATGACGGATCGCTTTGCGATCCAGGAGCATAGCCGCCTTTTCGGCGGAAACGGCTTGATTCAGGGCACTTGAGCAGCGCGGCGAAAGATGATCTGTGGTGCGCCGTAGCGGGTCAGGCGGTCGATTTCGCGAAAACCGAGCTTTCCGAGGAGGGCGATTGATGCGCTATTTGCAGCTTGCGTTTCGGCAATGACGGGTTGTCCGTCGATTTGCCAAAGCACGCGGCGGCAGGACGCCTCTGCAATGCCGGTTCCCCAGACGCGCGGCATGAACTGATACGACAGTTCGTGCTCATCGCGGTCTTTGTGCGGCGTGATGCTCACGAACCCGACAGGGCGGTGGCCGACATGGACGATCCAGCTTTGCCCGCGTTGTGCTTCCATCATGTAGTCGGACAGGACATGCTGCAGCGCGCCAACCGGCACCGCCCCGCCGAGATACCGGCGGACCTTACTGTCGGTCAGCAGCCCCACGAGAAACGTGCGATGCTCTGGCCCGGTAGGTTTGAGGTCAGGCGTTTCGGTGATTTGTCCGCTCCTCACAAAGTTGTGTTCAGCTTTGCCATTTTTCTCAACTTTTACCACAGTTTGACCCAATTGCGTCACGCCCTTGCCGCAGCAGTGCTGTTGAAACACTCGTGTCATACGGGCGCGAGTCCGCTGGTGGCACTATGGGACAATACACGGGCAGTTGTGTGATCAGAGCAGTTTTCCTTTACGCTTTTGCGTTGAGCGTCGGCGCAATGCCTGCATTCGCGGCGACCACGGTCTATACAGACCGGGCGGCGTTTGATCTGGCGACGGGCGGCAGCTTGTCTTTTGAGGATTTCAGCAGCGGCTCGACCACGACTGCCAATTTCAGTGTCAGCGGGACTGGCGTTTTTGTGACTAACGGTGGTGCGCTGCGCGGACGACCGACGATCAACGGCAACAACATGACCTACACCTTTGCCTCGCCTATCACGGCGTTTGGCGGTGACTTCGATACGTCACCGGGTGGAAGCGGGATCGGCCTGCGCTTTACGCTGGGTTCGGGCGAGGTGGTGTCCGAGGAGTTGAGCGCGCCTTATAACAACTTCTGGGGATTTGTTGCGGACACGGCATTTAGTACGTTGACCGTCAGTGGTGGTTCCGGCTTTGGCTTTGCTGAGACGCATACTTTCGACAATTTCTCCTTTGGTGTGGCGGCACCACTTGCGCCGGTGCCGTTGCCTGCGAGCTTGTCGTTGATGCTGGCTTCGATCGGGGCCATTGGCGGCTTGCGCATCTTGCGACAGCGTCGGAAAGTTTCACTGTAGAAAGACAAACGCCAAATGTGATCTATCTCCTTTCATTGAATATGATGAATACAGGGGATCGACCATGGCAACAGCAGCGGATGGGGCACTCAGCCCGGTAACGGCGATTGCTTTGGTTGGCGCTTTGGGTGTCGGATCGCAGTGGCTTGCCTGGCGACTGCGAATGCCCGCTATTGTGTTGATGCTGGCAGCTGGGATCCTGATTGGTCCGGTGTTGGGTGTCTTCGATCCGATCCGGGATATTGGGCCGCTGACGGGGCCGATGATCTCTATCGCTGTCGCTATCATCCTGTTTGAGGGTGGCCTGACGCTCAATTTCCATGACCTGCGGGATGCGGTGGTCGGCGTAAAACGCCTGGTGATTGTGGGGGCGCCGCTCGGGTGGCTGACGTCAACACTTGCACTCAAGTACGGGGCCGGGTTGTCGTGGGAAAGTGCCACGGTTTTCGGTGGGATCATGATCGTCACGGGCCCGACAGTGATCGCGCCTTTGCTGCGAACGGCGCGGCTTGCGCGCAGGCCAGCGGCACTTTTGCAATGGGAAGCGATTGTGAACGATCCGATTGGTGCACTTGCAGCGGTGCTGGCGTTCTCGGTTGTGTCCGTTCTGATGGTCGAGGGGGTCACACCAGGCGGTGCCACAGCCGAACTTGTGATCGGGATTGCCTTTGCCAGCATTGTGGGCTGGGCCGCGGGCAAAGGTATCGCCTATGCCTTCCGCAACGCGCTTGTGCCGGAGTACATGAAAGTTCCGGTGCTGTTCACCGTGCTGCTCGCGACATTCGCGGTCTCCGATTACCTTTTGCATGAAAGTGGGCTGTTGGCGGTGACGATCATGGGGGTTGTTATCGCAAATGCGAACCTGCCCAGTTATGTGGAACTGCTGCGGTTCAAGGAACACGCAACGGTGCTGCTTGTGTCTGGTGTGTTTATTCTACTGGCGGCGAACCTTGATTTTGCGGCCCTCGGGGCCCTGAATCTGTGGCAGGCCGTTTTCTTTGTGGTGCTTGTCGTGCTCGTGGCGCGCCCGTTGACGGTGTTTGTGTCGCTGATTGGGTCAGGCATTCCCCTGAAGGAGCAGGCGCTGGTTGCCTTCACGGGCCCACGCGGGGTCGTATTGATCGCGGTGGCGGGCTTGTTTGGGGAGCGACTGGTGGAACTGGGCCTCGAAGACGCGGCATTGATCGGGCCGTTGGCCTTTGTGTTGGTTGCTGTGACGGTGGTCGTACACGGGTTCACGCTGTCGCCCTTCGCGCGGTTCCTTGGGCTGACCGGATCAAGCACGCCGGGGGTGATCCTGATTGGCGGATCGAAATTCACAACCGGGTTGGCCGAGGCGCTGCAAAAGGCTGAGATCCCTGTGTTGATGACCGATCCGAACTTTGGCCACCTGCGCGGGGCACGAACGGCGGGTGTGCCGACGTTTTCGGGCGATATTCTATCAGAGGCGGCGGAGCATCGGTTGGAGTTCATCAATTACGGCACGCTGGTCTGTGCGACGGATAACGACGCATACAACACACTCGTCGCGACCGATCTGGCGCCCGAGTACGGGCGGGAGAATGTGTTTCAGATCACGCGCGAAAAGTCCGACAGTGCGCGGCATCAATTGCCTGCCACCTTGGGCGGACGCAAGTTTGGACCGGAACTGGGATATCAGGCGCTTGAAGACCTTGTCTGGAAAGGCTGGACGTTCCGGTTGACGCCTTTGAGTGAGGAATTTGGTTTCGCCGATTGGCGCGCGGCGCATCCGGGAAGCCATCTGCTTGGCATGTTGTCGGAGAAAGGCACAATCAGGTTTGTTGATGCCGGGGCAGAGGTGAAGGCCGAGCCGGGCGCGCAAGTTCTGGCGCTGCGCCCGCCGGAGGGACATGAACAGCCGCCAGCGGACGCGAAGTCGTAAGGGGGCGGGCTTGGTGCGGTTGGGGGAGACGGGGTGAACCCCGACCAACGGGACGCTGTCCGACGCGAGTGTGTCATCCTTTTTGGGGGCTTTGCCCCCGTCCTGCGGACTCCCCCAAGGTATTTTGGGCAAGAAGAAGATGATCGGCGGTCCGGTTTGGATGGTAGGTGCATCCCAATTGACGTGGCCCCCGCACGTGGTAGATCACAGCTCTGATTAAAACGGCGGAAAATCCAATGAACCTCTTTGCAGATATCCGGTCAGGCGTGCTGGCATGCCTTGACGCGCTGGTGGCTGACGGCACGTTGCCCGAAGGCTTGGCGACACATGCAATTGCGGTTGAGCCGCCACGAGACGCAGCCCACGGTGACATGGCCACCAATGCCGCGATGGTGTTGGCCAAGCCCGCGAAGATGAACCCGCGGGCGATTGCCGAGGCTTTGGCGGCGAAGCTGGCGGAGGATCCGCGGATCACAAGTGCGGAAGTTGCGGGGCCGGGGTTTTTGAACCTGCGGTTGGCAGCGTCGGTGTGGCAGGACGTCGTGAAAGCCGCGTTGACCGACCCGTCTTATGGGCAGTCCGCGATGGGCAAGGGTCAGAAGCTGATGGTGGAATATGTCTCTGCCAACCCGACAGGGCCGCTTCATGTCGGCCATACGCGGGGGGCTGTGTTTGGTGACGCGTTGGCGAGCCTGCTGGCCTATGCTGGCTATGACGTCACCAAGGAATACTACATCAACGATGGTGGCGCGCAGGTCGATGTGCTCGCCCGGTCGGTGTACCTGCGGTACTTGGAGGCGCATGGGCAGGAGGTCGCGTTTGAGGACGGGACCTATCCGGGTGACTATCTGATCCCGGCAGGACAGGCGCTGAAGGACAAGGTAGGCGATGCCTACGTTGGCAAGGGCGAGCAATACTGGCTGGACGACGTGCGGGAGTTCGCGACTGAGCAGATGATGGACTTGATCCGGGGTGATCTTGCTGCGTTGAACGTGGAGATGGATAGTTTCTTTTCGGAAAAGTCTCTCTACGGCACCGGCAAGATTGAAAGCGCGATTGAGACGCTGGATCAGAATGGCTTGATCTACGAAGGCGTTCTGGAACCCCCGAAAGGCAAGATGCCCGAGGATTGGGAGCCTGCGGAACAGACGCTGTTCAAGTCCACCGATTTTGGCGACGACATCGACCGGCCGGTGAAGAAATCTGATGGCTCCTGGGCCTATTTTGCGCCGGACATTGCCTACCACGCGGACAAGATCAACCGGGGCTATGATCAGTTGATCAACGTCTTTGGCGCGGATCATGGCGGCTACGTGAAGCGGTTGAAGGCGGTTGTGTCGGCCCTGTCGGAAGAGAAAGTGCCGCTGGATATCAAGTTGACCCAGCTGGTGAAGCTGTTCAAGAACGGGGAGCCGTTCAAGATGTCCAAGCGGGCCGGGACGTTCATCACCCTGCGGGATGTGGTGGATCAGGTGGGACCGAGCGTGACACGGTTCCATATGCTGACCCGGAAGAACGACGCCCCGTTGGATTTCGATTTCGACAAGGTGCTGGAGCAGTCGAAGGACAATCCGGTCTTTTATGTGAATTACGCCTATGCGCGGGTCAACTCCGCCACGGCCAAAGCGGGTGCCTTTGCGGACGTGTCGGATGCGGCGTTGGCGGGCGTCGACCTGTCTGGCCTGACCGATGAGGCCGAGTTGACGCTGATTAAGAAGATCGCGGAATGGCCTCGGCTGGTGGAGATTGCCGCGCGAACGCATGAGCCGCATCGGATTGCATTCTACCTTTACGATCTCGCGTCTGATTTCCACGCGCTTTACAACAAGGGCAATGACGACCCGTCTTTGCGTTTCGTACAAGAGGGTGACGTAAACACAACACAGGCAAAAATCGCCCTTATTCGGGCTGTTTCCGTTGTCATATTGTCAGGTTTGGGTATTCTCGGCGTCACTCCGGTGGAAGAGATGCGCTGAAGCGTGCCGCTGCCGGGTCGAGCAGAACTCTAGATGATCAGCACCCGCCATCCATGACCGGCGGCAAGCTGGCGCGAGGCAGGTATGGCAGTGTACGACGACAGGGACGCGTCCCACGTTCAATATATGCAAACGACATCTTTGGTGAACTACGCAGGCGCGGTTGTATCGCTTGCGTTGGTCGTGGGTGTCAGTGTTTGGGGATACCAACTGGTGATGCGGGATGTCTCTGGCATCCCGGTGGTGCGCGCCGCGGAAGGTGCGATGCGCGTGGCCCCGCAGGATGCGGGTGGCGAGATTGCGGATCACGCAGGTTTGGCGGTGAATGAAGTCGCGGGCGAAGGCGAAGCGGCGGGGCCTGCAGAAAGCCTTTTGCTGGCGCCACAGACGCAGGATTTGGCCGAGGAAGACTTGCGGGTGGAACCGCTGGCCGAAGCAGAAGAAGTGATTCCATCGAGCGTGTCACCGGTGGAACGCCCGACCCCAGCGGTCGTTGAGGCCCTTCCTGTTGCGAGCAGTGATGTGGGCGTTGTTGCGGACAATGGGCTTTCGGCGACCATTGATGATCTGGTCGGCTCAGAGCAGCCCTTGTCGGAACTGGCGGCCATTGAAGAGACGTCGCCCCTGATCGTACCCGATAATATCGGCGCTGCGGTTGAGATCGTTGATCCATCGGTGCCGGGTGTGGCCCGGTCGTTGCGGCCCAATGTGCGGCCCAACAATCTGGTTATTCGCGCCAGTGCGTCTGCGGAAGACACGACGGCAGAACTGATCGCAGCGCAGGTCGCACAGGCTGCTGCTGCTGCCCCGGTTACAGCAGAGGTGCAGCTTGTGACAGCAACGCCGCTGCCTGCGGGGACGCAGCTTGTCCAGCTGGGCGCCTATCCCACAGCAGAACAGGCGGCCGAGGAATGGACCCGGATCAAAGGGCAGTTTGCAGAATTCATGGCTGACAAAGAGCGTGTGATCCAGGAAGCGACCTCTGGCGGAACAACCTTCTATCGCCTGCGTGCGGCAGGCTTTGCGGAAGATGCGGCAGCGCGCCGCTTCTGTGAAGCGCTGAAAGCTGGCAACGCCGAGTGTATCCCTCTGGTGGCTCGCTGATGATGCGGCAGGGGGCCACGATCCTGGCCCCGGCGGGCCAGCAGCTGACGGCTTGGGAGCGCGACTTCTTTCGCGAAGCCGACCCGTGGGGGTTCATCCTTTTTGCGCGGAATGTTGATAACCCAAAGCAACTTAAGGCGCTGACAACCGCTCTGCGCGAGGCAGTGAACCGCGATGCGGTCATCATGATCGATCAGGAGGGTGGGCGCGTGCAGCGGATGCGCGCGCCGCATTGGCACGAGTATATGCCGCCCCTGGATCAGGCGGATCGGACTGATGATGCGCAGACGTTTTATCGCCGCGCACGGCTGATTGCCCATGAGCTGCGGCAGGTGGGGATTGATGCCAACTGCGGGCCGTGCTGCGATATTGCAGATGACGCGACGCATCCTTTCTTGAAGAACCGCTGCTTGGGCCGCGACCCGCAAACTGTGGTTGCGAATGCGCGCGCGACGGCAGATGGCTATCTGGCGGGTGGCGTCCTGCCGATCCTGAAGCATATGCCGGGGCACGGGCGCACACGAGTTGATAGTCACCTTGATCTGCCGACCGCGGACGTCGCACTTGCTGACGCGCGTGATTGGGACTTTGTGCCGTTTCGGGCATTGGCTGATCTGCCGCTTGGCATGTCCGCGCATATTGTCATCCCGCAGGCGGGACCTGCGCCTGCGACGCAGAATGAGACGCTGATCAGCCTGATCCGCAATGACATCTGCTTTGACGGATTGCTGATGACGGACGACCTTTCGATGGAGGCCTTGTCAGGTTCGGTGGCAGAGCGGGCGTTAGCCGCGCTGAATGCAGGCTGCGATGCTGTGCTGCACTGCAATGGCAAAGCCGAAGAGATGGAGGCCGTAGCCGCCGCGGCAGGGCCATTCACCGCGGCAGCGCAAATCCGCGCTGACGCGGCACTTGCCATGCGAAAACCCCCTGATGACGTTGACATTCAAGCCCTAGAAGCGGAGTTTGCAGCCCTGTTTGCATGAGGCTGCATTGAGCGATCCAGACTTCGACACTGATGGTGAAAGCACCGTCCTCAGCGTTAGCGACCGTGTCGCTGCCGAGGCGCTGATCGTTGATGTCGGTGCCTATGAAGGACCACTGGACTTACTGCTGACATTGAGCCGGACGCAGAAGGTTGACCTGCGACAGATCTCAATCCTCGCCTTGGCAGAGCAGTATTTGGCGTTTGTCGATAAGGCCAAAGAGTTGCGGTTGGAATTGGCGGCAGATTATCTGGTGATGGCGGCTTGGCTGGCGTTTCTCAAATCTCGCCTGTTGTTACCCCCAGATCCGCAGGAAGACGGGCCGTCCGGGGAAGAACTGGCCGCGCACCTTGCCTTCCAGCTTGAGCGACTTGCCGCGATGCGGGATGTTGCGGCGAAATTGATGGGGCGCGATCAGTTGGGGCGCGATTTCTTCGCGCGCGGGATTACCGAAGACGTTCAGCGGGTCCGCAAGATCACGTATACCGCCAGCCTTCTCGACCTCATGCAGGGCTACGCACGTATCCGTACCAAGGACGACTTCCGCCCGTTTGTCATGGACCGCGAGGCGGTGATGACGATGGAGCAAGCGCTTGACCGGATGCGCGGGATGATCGGTTTTGCAGGCGATTGGACGGATCTGTCGAGTTACCTACCTGACGGCTGGAACAGCGACAGCGTGCGGACCCGATCATCGACGGCTGCGACATTTGCCGCCTCGCTAGAGCTGGTCAAAGAAGGCAAAATTGAAATACGTCAGGGCGATATGTTTGCCCCGATCCAAGTACGCAAAAGGGCCGATCCGGATGGCAAAACCTGAAAACGACAGCCTGTTTGAAGCGCCACCCATGGGCGAGCAGGAGCGGATGGTCGAGGCCATCCTGTTTGCTTCTGCCGACCCGGTCTCCTTGAAAGAACTGATCGGGCGGATGCCGCATGGATCAGACCCGGCAGAGGCCATTGTGTATTTGCGCAAGAAATACGAGGGGCGCGGCGTGCATCTGGTTAAGATCGAAGATGCCTATGCGTTTCGCACGGCACCTGACCTTGGCTTTCTGATGCAGAAAGAAACCGTAGAAGTGCGCAAGCTGTCGCGTGCCGCTATCGAAACCTTAGCAATTGTGGCCTATCACCAACCGGTGACCCGGGCCGAGATTGAGGAAATTCGGGGTGTCAGTGTTTCGCGCGGCACCATTGACCAACTTATTGACATGGAATGGGTCCGTTTTGGCCGCCGTCGTATGACACCTGGTCGGCCAGCGACCTTTGTTGTGACGCAAGAATTTCTCGACCATTTTGGACTTGAGAATTCGCGCGACTTGCCCGGCCTGAAGGAACTGCGGGCTGCCGGATTGCTTGAAAACCGGCCACCCCCGGGGACAGAGGTGCTCGACGACGAAGATGACGCTGATGATGATCAGGTCGAAATGTTTGAAGAGGGCACGGAATGAACGGAAACCAAGTCTTACGCCTTGTGATGCGGATGATCTTCAATCGCGGTGCGGACGCGGCGATGCGCCATGCGGCCAATCGTGGGAAACGCCCTGACGAGATGACGGCGGACGAACGCGAACAGTCAAAAACAACACAACAGCAGATGAAGTCTGCGCGGCAGGGTTTGAACATCGCGCGCCGATTGATGCGCTGATCCGCAGAAGGTCAGGGAATCCGGACCCTAATCGGGGCCAAAGTACGGCAAACCTGACTGTTAACCTTGGGTCAATTAGCCGACACTGACTTTATCGGCGCCTTTATTCCCGTTCGGGCGCTGATGTCTCCAATCGCGAAGACAGGCGGAAATTTCGTTGGGGGTGAATGAGTTACCCACTTTGTGGGCCGTCCCCGGTTATGTGTAAACCCTTCGGAATTTCCGCTTACTTCGTCGCAGCGAAGTGCTTGGAAAGCTTCAAACCCTGACCTTGATAGTTCGACTTGATCTCACGCCCGTAAAGCGCGTCGGGCAGGGCGGCCATGTGTTCATAGACCAGCCGCCCGACGATCTGGCCGTGTTCCAGCACAAAAGGTGCCTCGTGACAGCGGACTTCCAAAACGCCGCGAGAGCCTGAGCCGCCCGCTTCCGCATAGCCGAACCCGGGGTCGAAGAAACCCGCGTAGTGGACACGGAATTCGCCGACCATGGCAAGGTATGGTGCCATCTCCGCTGCGGCCATTGGGGGGATCGCGATCGCTTCGCGACTGACGAGGATATAGAAGGCGCCCGGATCGAGGATGATCCAGCCATTGTCTGTGCGCACTTCCTCCCAGTATTCGGATGGATCGTAGTGGCCGAGTTTTGCGAGATCGATGACGCCTGTGTGGGGTTTGGCGCGGTAGCCAACGAGGTTGCCGTCAGAAGGTTTGAGATCAACAGAGAATCCAAGCCCATCAGAGATGACGGCGTCGCCCGAAACAATCGGCGTTTCGGCGTGCAGCGCGCGCAGGTCATCATCGCTCATCTCGGTCTTGCCATTGCGGAAGATGATCTGGTTAAGCATCTGGCCGGTCTGCGCGACGACCGAGAAGGATCGGGGACAAATTTCCACATAAAGCGGACCGGAATATCCTTCAGGAACACGGTCAAACTCGATCCCGTGATCGGTTATCACACGTGTGAGAAGATCTAGACGTCCGATGGACGACTTCGCCGACGCGGCGGCGGTCATGCCTGCGGGCAACGCCAGGCTTTCGAGAAGGGGCACGACATAGACGCAGCCCTTTTCAAGGACAGCGCCGCCGGTGAGGTCAATCTCGTGCATCTGAAACTGGGTCAGACGATCCGCGACCGTCAATTCTCGTCCCGCGAGGAAGGACGCCCGCACGCGGTAGGCGACCTGGCCCAGGCGGAGGTCCAATGAGGCGGGTTGAATTTGACCCGGCGCAATGTCCTCTGACGCTGAGATTTCGCCGTTCTGCAACATCGTCCGGATCTGATGATCCGCCAGCACACCGGCATTCATGCTTGTCACGTTCGCACCCCCAGATATGACACCGCCCGCCGCGCAAGAAGCGGGCGGGCGGGTGTTGTCTTGGTCGGGCTAGCAGGACTCGAACCTGCGACCTTCCGTCCCCCAGACGGACGCGCTACCAGGCTGCGCCATAGCCCGACTGGCGCTCTGTTTAGCGAAACTGGCTGGCGGGGCAAGCAAAATGCGTCGGGGTTACCAAGGATGGCTTAGCTCATCCCGCAGCGCCACCAGCTTCTTGGCCAATGGCGCAATTTTGTCAGCGTTGCGCTGCAAAACCTTTGGATCTGCAGCATAAAGTGTGTGCAAAATGCGCGATCCAACATCGTCACGCGCGGCAGGTGGCGGCGGCAGGGTTTGCGCTGACTTTGTCTCAAGGACCGGCTCAGAGTCGTCCTGCGTCTCTGCGTCGACGACTTCGAAGGACGTGACGCGCGGCGGCGGCATTTCCATGCCTGCAAACAGATCAGGTTGGCCATCGTCGGACGCGGTTGCGACGGGCGGTGGCATTTTGGGCGCTTCGATGGTGTCTTGGTCGGCATCAAAGATATCGAGGATGCGATGCCCATCCGCGACAATCGCTTTGACACCGGTTTCGCGAATGTGGCGTTGGGTGTCTTTGATGGAATTGCCCTGGTTATGCAGCAAATCCTTGATCGCGGCGAGCAGGGCGAGATCGTCGGGGCGGTAATATCGTCGCCCACCAGCCCGTTTGACCGGCTTGATCTGTTTGAATTTACTTTCCCAAAAGCGCAGGACGTGCGCCGGAGTATTCAGCGTCTCTGACACCTCAGAGATCGTCCGAAACGCATCGCGAGCCTTCGCCATCGAAAAGAATTACCGCTTGTTGCCGGCAGCGACGCGATCTTTCATCAGATGCGACGGGCGGAATGTTAGAACGCGGCGTGGGTGGATTGGCACTTCCTCACCGGTTTTGGGGTTACGGCCCACGCGCGCCGCTTTGTCCCGGACGGAAAATGTCCCGAAGGAAGAGATCTTGACGGATTCGCCAGAAACCAGCGCGTCAGAGACGTGCGTTAGAACGCTTTCGACCAGATCTGCGCTATCGTTGCGTGACAATCCCACCTCGCTGTGAACAGCTTCGGCCAAATCCATGCGCGTCAGCGTCTTCTCAGACATCCCATCCCCCTCTTTTTTGTGTCTCAGACACTAGGCGGGTTTGAAATTCAGAGTCAACATTGTCGCACCCTAAGTATAGGCTTCGGCAATCTTTTTCGCGATTTCTACCAGCGCAGGACGACTGCGCCCCAAGCAAGACCACCGCCGATTGCTTCTGACACGATCAGATCGCCTTGTTTGATCTGGCCGGTTTCGACGCCAACAGAAAGCGCGAGAGGGATCGAGGCGGCAGAGGTATTGCCGTGATCCTGCACCGTGACGATCACGCGATCCATGCCGACGCCAAGCTTTTTGGCGGTTGATTGGATGATCCGGATATTCGCCTGATGCGGGACCACCCAATGCACATCATTCGCCGTCAGCCCCACGCTTTCCAGCGCTGTGTCAGCAGTTTGTGCAAGTTTTTCAACAGCATGGCGGAAGACTTCCTTGCCTTGCATCTTCAAGACGCCAGTGTTCTGCGTTGCCACGCCGCCGTCAACGTAAAGCAGATCGCGATAGCTGCCATCGGAATTCAGGTCCGTCGCGAGGATGCCGCGATCGTCGGTGGTGCCGTTGCC
>JAHDEX010000034.1:13714-42661 GCA_020628545.1 Paracoccaceae bacterium
GCCGCAGAGGGAAAGGTCATGTCTGCGGTCGATGTGGCGACGACGATGGCGTTGATGTCTTCTGCGTCAAAGCCCGCCATCGCGAGCGCGTTCTTCGCGGCTTCTGCAGCAAGATCAGATGTGCCTTGGCCGTCGGCGGCGAAGTGACGGCGTTCAATGCCAGAGCGCGATTTGATCCAGGCATCGGTGGTGTCGAGCGACGCTTCGAATTCCGCGTTGGGCACAACGCGTTCGGGCAGGTAGTGACCAACCCCTCGTACAACCGCCCGTCGTGTCATTGTGTGAGCCTGCTCTTTTTAGTGCGACTTATGACGTCGCGTCAGTTTCTTCTGCCGCATCTTGGGCAAGGCTGACCGCGGATGCAACCCGTGCCGCCAATTTGTCTGAGAAACCGGCCTGTGCCAGCCGGTAGGCCAGGTTCAGGGCCGCCGCGACGCCGGTCTCATCGGCAGAGCCGTGGCTTTTGATCACTGTGTGGTTCAATCCAAGGAACACGCCGCCGTTCACTTGCCGGGGGTCCACTTTGTTACGGAGTTTGCGCAGCGCGCCTTGCGCAAAGACCGCACCGAGCATCGACAGGGGGTTTGACTTCAGGCTGTTGCGCAGATGGGTCGAGATCAGGTTGGCCGTGCCTTCGCCGGTTTTTAGCGCGACGTTTCCTGTAAAGCCGTCGGTGACGATCACGTCGACTTTGTCAGATGGAATGTCGCCGCCTTCGATGAAGCCAACATAGTCAAAGTCGCCCGCGTCAGCGGCCTTTCCGATCATTTCATGGGCGACTTTCAGTTCCGCCCGGCCTTTGTGTTCTTCGACACCGACATTGAGCAGGCCAACCCGAGGGCGGCGGATGTCCAATCCGTTGCGGGCGTAGGATGCCCCCATGAGCGCGTAAGCCAGAAGATCGTCCTGGTCGGCGCGAATGTCGGCGCCAGCATCAAGCATGACGTTGAAGCCCGCGGAGTTAAACGATGGCCAGAGGCAAGCAATCGCCGGGCGGTTCACGCCGTCAGCTTTGCGCAAACGCAGCATCGAGAGCGCCATCAAGCCGCCGGTATTGCCGCAACTGACGCAAACTTGCGCCTCGCCAGAGCGGACAGCTTCGATAGCCGACCACATCGACGTGCCCTTGGCGTTGCGGACAACATGGCTTGGCTTGTCGGTCATTTTGACGGTGTCGTCGGCCGCCCGGACGGTCACCTTGTCGGCAAGTTGCCGTTTCTGCAGCAACGGTGAAAGCGTTCCTTCCGGCCCGTGCAGAATGACTTTGGCATCCGGGCGCTGCCCCAGGAAACGCGCAAGGCCCGCAACTACCGTTGCAGGCCCATTATCGCCGCCCATGGCGTCGACGGACAACACAGTGTCACCAGATGCGGCGGGGCCCGAGGTGGGTTCCGTTGCGGCTTGTGACATGTAGCTGGTGTCCTTGATCCCGTCTTAAGGGATCAGCTTATGCAGCGTCGTCGTCGAGATCAATCTCGTTCGTGTCGGCAATCACTTCGCGGTTCGCGTACTGGCCACAAGAGGGGCACACGTGATGCGGACGGCGCAGTTCGCCACAGCTTGGGCATTCGTTTGGATTCGCAGCGCTTAGTGAGTCGTGCGCACGCCGGTTGTTCCGACGGGATTTGGATACTTTGTTCTGCTGGACGGCCATGTCTCAACCCTTAATTTCTTGGGCCTTTGGCCCGGATGTCGGTGTCTGTCGGGGGTCCTACGCGATCACGGCAGCCCTGTCGAGACGGTTTGTTCAGAAGCGCGGAACATACTGCGAAATTGTTTTCTTGCAAGGGGGGATTGGGCAAGACGACCTGGGAGTGGTGTTCATGGCGATCTGCGTCTGCTACTGACGGCTGAGCTCATGCACGCGGTAGCAGTTTCGACCCGCCGATTTGGCGGCGTAAAGGGCCTTGTCCGCTTGGATGAAGACCTCTGCATGGCTGTCCAATTGGCCTTTTCCCAGGGCGCATCCGATGCTGATGCCAATCCGGCATTCTTGTCCTTCGTAGGTCACTGGTTTGTTCATCTGGAGAATGATCTGACCACAGAAGGCATCCAGTTCTTCTTTGCTTGGCGCGACGGGGAGGACCACGGCAAATTCGTCGCCGCCGATCCGAAAGGCTTCTCCCTGATCCGCGACCACGCCCTTTAAGCGGTTTGCGACGGTCTTCAGAACAGCGTCGCCTGCGGCATGGCCAAGTGCATCGTTGACCGGTTTGAAATGATCAAGATCGAGGTGCAAAACCGCGTATGTCTGATCGGCGTGTTTGCCCGCAGTCAATGACGCTGTCGTTTCGTCGAGAAGGCGCCGGTTCCCGAGGCCGGTGAGCGCGTCGTGCCGCGAGTCGTGTTGAAGTTGCGCGCGCGCCTGCTCCAGCTCATGTGCGCGGGCATAGTCTTCTGTGACATCTATGTTGACGCCGATGAGGACTTTGGTTTCGCCCAGTTCGCCAAACTGGCCAGCGCGACTGCGGACATAACGCACTTCACCATCGGGCCGTACGATCCGGTAGTCGCGCTGAAAATCGGTTCCGCGTGCCTGACATTCCTGAGAGTATCGAAGCGTTTCTTCTAAGTCGTCGGGGTGGAGATGCTTTTCCCACTGGTCGCCGGCCCGGTGATTTTGGCCGTCGGTGATACCGTAGATCTCAAGCATACGGTCATCCCAGTGAACGGTGTTAAGGTCAGCGTTGTATTCCCAAACGCCGATTCCTGCGGTTTCCACGGCGAGGCGCAGTTTCTGATCAAGGTGATCAAGTTGCTCACTCGTGGCACGGGCATGTGTAATATCTGTGTCGGTGCCCACGATGCGCGTAGGGCGACCGTTGAGATCGGTTTCAACGACCTTTGCCTGGCACATGATCCAGATGTAATGGCCATCATTGTGAATGTGGCGATACTCGATCTGCATTGATCCCTCTGCCGAACAGGTCTGTTCGTAGAGGTGGTTGTAGAGTCGGTCGCGATCTTCAGGGTGGATCGATTGCAACCAATCGCGATCCGGCGTGAGCAGATCGGTGTCGGGGTCCATGCCCCTGATGCGGTACCATGCTGGGGAAACATGAAAGCTGTTGGCGGCGATGTCATAGTCCCAGACACCTTGATCCAGGTTTTCGAGCAGGAAGTTTAGCTTTGGCAGGTCATTGGCCGCGTTTGGCGCGGATTGGGCGAGCATCCCGACAAACTGGTCATTGAGCGAAAGGGGGGTCACCGTCAGGTCAAGGAGAAGGTCGTCATCCTCTAGAGTGACGCTGCATGTCAGGCCGTCCAGTTCGGTTGCGTTTTCGCAAGTTTCCAAAAAATCCGCAAAGACACCTGTGTGATCCGCGCGAAGCGTATCGCCGAAGTTTTGTCCGAGAATGGTATTTTGATTGCCGCGCGCGAGCTGTGCAAACTGGTCACTGTGACCGTATATTGTGCCGTCCGTGTTAAGTAAGATCGCGTAGTGAGAAACGTGGCGAATGAGAGCAACGAATTGTTTGCAAGCCTGTGTATCTATGTCTTTCACAAACAAGACCCTGGGTGAAACAATGAATTCATTCAAAGCGCTATAGCTGCGCACGTCATAGCACAGGTTTCCCAACGACAGGTTATCAACTTCTGTCGTATGCGCCAAAAACCGCCAGTATGGTTAGGTTTGCGTCACTCTGGCTTTTTTGCCAGCTGATCGCGCAACGCCCCAAGGCCTGCGAAGGGCTTTGCCTCTTCATCTGACATGGGTGTCACGCCACTTGCCGAGAAAATCGCTTCGCCCAGCTCAACTTCACCGGATCGTGGGAAAGCAGGTAGTGCCAGGGACAGGGCTTCGGTCATTACCGCCATCAAATCGATCGCATCGGGGATCGGCTCAACCGAGTCGTCTTCGGGCATTTCGACCTCAGCACCTTCGGGCTCAATAAAGTCAGCCACGTAGGTGCGTGCGACCTGTTCATCCAAACGTGTTGTCACCGGATCAAGCGTGACCACACAGTTTTGCACAACGGTTGCGCCCAATTGCCCGTCCAATCGCCAATCGTGATCCCCCAGTGGCGCGACCTTCCCGGCAAAGCGCAACTTGCGAATCTCAACGATGCCAAGCGCTTCGGCGATGGCCGCGCGCGCCTGCGCATCGGGGTCCAATCCAAACGGTGTGGGCTTTTGCGTCGACAGATCAGCGACACGCAGGTGCTTTGGCGGGCTTTGGGTCACTGCCACACTCCATTCTTGAACATGGGCCGGTGCATGATGTAGGTGGAATAAAAGCCAAGAGCAGCCGAAGCAAGGGGTCCAGAATGAGCAGTCAGTCCAGCACTATGCGGGCCAGCTTGCGGCGCGTGTCGCTGATCGTCGGATTGATCGCAGTGACAGGCTGCACAACGCTGACAAGTCGTCACGGGTTCGTGCCGCTGCCCGAAGACCTTGAGCAGATGGTTGTCGGCCAAACAACCCGCCAAGATGTCATTGATCTGGTGGGGCCGCCAACAACTTCTGGCGCGGTTGATACGCAGACACTTTACTATGTGAAGTCCGAGCGTGAGGTGTTTGGCCCCTTCGCGCCTGAAATTTCCAAGCGCGAAGTGTTGGCGATCAGTTTCACCAATGGTGGCGTCCTTGCCAACATCCAGCGTTTTGGTCTGGAGGACGGTCGCGTTGTGGTGCTGTCGCGGCGCATCACAGATGACGGTATCGTGGATGTGTCCTTCATCGGCCAGCTTCTGGGGGCCTTCGGCAACATCGACGCTGGCACCTTGCTGGATGGACCGATTGGGGACGCGGATACTTAGGCGTCCTCTTCCGGTTCAAACGTCAATGCGACACCATTGATGCAGTATCGCAGACCGGTCGGCTGTGGCCCGTCCGGGAACACGTGACCGAGGTGCGCGTCGCACCGGTTGCAATGCACCTCCGTGCGGCGCATGAAGAAGCTGCGGTCTTCCTGTTCGCCGACCATATCGCCGTCGAGTGGGGCATAGAAAGACGGCCATCCGGTGCCACTTTCGAACTTGGTGTCCTGATCAAACAGCGGCGCACCACAGCAGACGCACATGTAGGTGCCGGGGTCTTTCGGGAAATCCTCATGCGTGCCCGCGCGCTCTGTCCCGTGCTTGCGGGTGACCTTGTAAGCCAGGTCTGACAATTGTGCGCGCCATTCGGCATCAGATTTGACGACTTTATCCATTCGTGAACGTCCTTTATGCGAGTTGATGAATATGTAGGGCGCAACCTTGCGGGAGCCAAGCTATGGCCGCAGATCTCTCACTTCATCCGGGCCGATATCATGTCGGGATAACTGCATCGCGTGAGGACGTGCAGGCGTGTCAACGTTTGCGCCATCAGTGCTTCTTTCACGCGCCCGGTGTGGATGCGGACCGCTTTGATGGCGATTGGCAGCACATGATGGTGCGCGATGCAGCAGGCACATTGGTCTGCACCCTGCGCCTGCGGATCAGTGCAGCAACCGACATCGCTTCTGGATATGCAGCCCAGGTCTATGATCTGGCGCGCCTTGCAGGAAATGGTGGGGTTTTGATGGAGTTGGGCCGCTTTTGTGTGGCCCCTGACCGCTGGGATCCGGCCATCCTCCGCACCGCTTGGGGGGCGTTGACACGTCTGGTGGATGCGCACGACGTGACATGTGTTTTTGGATGCACAAGCTTTCAGGGCACGGATCCGGCCCCCTACGCCGCGGTCTTTGCGACCCTCGCGCGCGATTACCTCGCCCCGCCAGAGATTGCCCCGGACCGCAAAACCAACCAACCGATCATACTGTCAGAGGTCACGGCCCGTCGCGCGCCGCAAGCCCCCATGCCGCAGCTGCTGCGCAGCTACCTCGCCATGGGAGGGTGGGTGAGTAACCATGCGGTGGTTGATCAGAGCCTGCAAACGCTGCATGTCCTGACAGGATTGCGGATAGCCGACGTCCCCCCGGCGCGGGCCAAGGTGCTGCGGGCGCTGCGTTAAACGACGCTCAGGGCTTGCACCGCGCCAGCGACCGGACTAGCTGACGGCCATGGCCCAAGTACCCCTTTTGCAAATGTCCGACATCGCCCTCACGTTTGGCGGCGATCCGGTGTTCGAAGACCTGTCGCTTGTGGTGCATCCCGGTGACCGGGTGGCACTCGTTGGGCGCAATGGCTCTGGCAAATCGACGTTGATGAAGGTGATGGCCGGGCTGGTTGAGGCCGATAGCGGCACGCGCGTGATCTCGCCGGGCGTGTCGGTGGGGTATATGGAACAAGACCCCACAATGGCAGGCTGCGCCACGCTGGGAGATTATGCCGCAAGCGGGTTGGCGCCAGATGAGGCCTACAAGGTCGACATGGTCGCGGAAGGCCTCAAGTTTGATCCAGGCGGCGACGTAAGCACGGCCTCGGGCGGGGAACGCCGCCGTGCGGCGCTGGCCAAATTGATGGCCGAAGCGCCCGACTTGATGCTTTTGGACGAGCCGACCAACCACCTCGACATCACCGCAATCGCCTGGCTGGAGGCGGAGCTGGCGCAAACGCGCCGCGGCTTTGTCCTGATCTCCCATGACCGCGCCTTTCTACGCGCGCTCACCCGGGCGACCCTGTGGATCGACCGCGGGCAGGTGCGCCGGGCCGAGCAGGGTTTTGATCGCTTTGAAGACTGGCGCGACAAGGTCTGGGAAGAAGAGGACATGCAGCGCCATAAGCTCAACCGCAAGATCAAGGCAGAGGCGCGATGGGCGGTCGAAGGCATCTCAGCCCGCCGCAAACGCAACCAGGGCCGGGTGCGCGCGCTGCAGGCGTTGCGTGCGGAACGGGCAGCGCAGATCAAACGGCAGGGCACAGCGGCGATGGCGTTCGAAGGTGGCAGCGCCTCCGGGCGCAAGGTGATTGAGGCGAAGGGGCTGACAAAATCCTTTGATGGCAAGCCGATTGTCTCGAATTTTGATCTGACGATCCAACGCGGTGATCGCGTCGCCATTGTGGGGCCAAACGGTGTTGGCAAAACCACCGTGATCAACATGCTCCTCGGCCAGACGGCGCCAGACGCAGGCACGGTGAAACACGGCACAAACCTCGACATCGCGGTGTTTGATCAAAGCCGCGCACAACTCGACCCGGACCTGTCGCTCTGGGACAATCTGGCGAGCGATCCCGTGCTGGGGCGGTCCGGCAAGGCCGATCAGATCATGGTGCGGGGTGCGCCGAAACATGTGGTCGGCTACCTGAAAGAATTCCTGTTCGACGACGCGCAAGCACGTGCGCCGGTGCGGGCATTGTCTGGTGGCGAAAAAGCACGGTTACTTCTGGCCAAACTGATGGCGCGGGATAGCAATTTTCTGGTGCTTGACGAACCGACCAACGATCTCGATATCGAAACGTTGGATCTCTTGCAGGATATCCTGGGCGAATACCCGGGCACGGTGCTGCTTGTGAGCCACGACCGTGACTTCCTCGACCGCACCGCGACCACAACCATTGCCATGGAAGGCGACGGCAAGGCGGTTGTCTATGCCGGTGGCTGGTCTGATTACCGCGCGCAACGCGGTGAAGATGCGCCCGTCGTTGAAAAAGTGGCTCCCAAGCCTGCTAAAAAGGACACGAGCCCAAAAGAACAGGCTGCCAAATCAAAGCTCTCCTTCACCGAGAAACACCGCCTCGATGAACTGCCCGCCGAGATTGACCGTTTGACCGCAGAGATTGGCAAGCTTGAAGCATTGCTCGCCGATCCCAACCTTTTCACCGAGAACCCGGTCAAGTTCCAGAAAGCGACCGACGCGCTGGTCCAACGCCAAGCTGCGCTTGATGCGGCGGAAGAGGAATGGCTGACGCTTGAAGACAAAGCCTCCTGATCTTCTTCTTGCCTGAAATACCTCGAGGGTCTGGGGGGGGGAACCCCCAGTGGATCGGCGCCGCAGGCGTCGAAACAACAGGCGACTACCGTTTCGCTTTCTCCGCCACTTTCACCCGATCCCAAAGCGCGTCCATCTCGGCCAGATCGCTTTCTGCCGGGGTTTTGCCCATCGCGGCCAAGGCATCCTCGACCCCTTCAAACCGGCGTGTGAACTTTGCGTTGGCGGCCCGCAGAACTTCTTCGGGGTCCAGCTTAAGGTGACGCCCGAGGTTTGCCATCACAAACAGCATATCCCCAAACTCTTCGGCAATCTCAGCCTCAGATCGACTTTCGCGGGCTTCAACCAATTCGGCAGCTTCCTCGCGCAACTTGTCGATCACAAAAGCGATGTCCGGCCAATCAAACCCCACGCGCGCGGCGCGTTTTTGCAGTTTCACCGCGCGGGTCAGCGCGGGCAGGCCGATGGCGACGCCGTCGAGCGTGCGCCCTTGCGCCTTGGAGGCCCGCTCAGCCGCTTTGATCTTTTCCCAATCGGCCGTCTGCTGATCCGCGGACTTGTCGCGGTTTTCGTCGCCAAAGACATGCGGGTGGCGCGCGACCATTTTGTCCGAAATCCGATTGGCGATGCTGTCAAAGTCAAAATGCCCAGCCTCGGCCCCCATTTGGGCATGATAGACCGTTTGCAGCAGCAGATCGCCGAGCTCTCCCTCAAGTTCATCCCAGTCTTTGCGGGCGATGGCGTCGGCCACCTCGTAAGCTTCTTCGATCGTGTAAGGGGCGATGCTGTCGAAATCCTGTTCGATGTCCCAGGGGCAGCCTGTTTTGGGGTCGCGCAGGCGGGCCATGATCGCGCGCAGGCGGGGTAAGCCCCCGTTTGGATCGTGGATCAGCGCGTCACCCATTGCAGTGCCCCTCAGCTTGCGGTCATGTGGCGACAGCTATCGCAAATCGGAAAGGGCGACCATGCCTGTCATTAATCGCATCGCGTCTTTTGCCCCTGACATGCTGGGCTGGCGGCAGCATTTGCATGAGCACCCCGAGATCAACTTTGACTGCCATGAGACGGCAGCCTTTGTGGTGGAACAACTTGCCTCCTTTGGGATCACGGAAATCCACACCGGCATTGCCACCAGCGGCGTGATTGCCGTGGTTGAGGGGCAGGGGGACGGGCCCGTGATTGGCCTGCGCGCGGACATGGATGCGTTGCCAATGCAGGAGACGACGGGTCTACCGTATGCGAGCGCAACAGACGGCGCGATGCATGCTTGCGGCCATGATGGGCACACAACGATGCTGCTTGGGGCCGCAAAGTATCTGGCGGAGACGCGGCGGTTTGCCGGACGCGTTGTGCTGATCTTCCAGCCTGCGGAAGAGTTGGGCGGTGGTGCCGGTGTGATGGTCGAAGAGGGTGTGATGGATCGTTTCGGGATCGATGAAGTCTATGCCCTACATGCTCTCCCGGGGCTGCCAGTTGGGCAGTTTGCGACCTGCCCGGGGCCGATCATGGCGGCGGTCGATACGGCCACGATCCATGTCCAGGGCCGCGGCGGGCATGGTGCGATGCCGCAAGAGACAGCTGATCCGATTGTTGCGGCAGTGGCACTGGTGCAGGGCATCCAGACGATTGTGAGCCGCAACCATGACCCGATGAAGGAACTTGTGATCTCGGTCACGCAGGTGCACGGCGGCTCTGCCGATAATGTTATCCCCGATAGCGCCTGGGTACAGGCGACGGTGCGGACCTATGTGCCCGACGTGCAAGCGATGGTGCAAACGCGGCTCCAGGCATTGGCCGACGGTTGTGCTGTCGCCTACGACGTGACGGCGACGCTTGATTACGTTGTGGGATACCCTGCGACCCACAACACGCCTGCGCAGACAGCATCGGCCGTGGCGGCCGCGCGATCTGTCGCAGGGGAAGACGCTGTGGATGACGCGATGACGCCGCAGATGGGATCAGAAGATTTCGCCTACTTCCTGCAAGAGCGGCCGGGCGCGTATCTTTATATCGGAAACGGGCCGAGCGCCGGGCTGCATCACCCGCAGTTTGATTTTGCAGATGATGCGGCGGTGTATGGCGCGTCGTTCTTTGCCACATTGGTTGAGCAGTTAGCCCCGGTTTGACCTGAATGCGCGCCTGCGGCGCACGCGATGATTTGGGTGTGGCGCAGGCGAGGTGGCGGTCCGCATTCAGAGAATGGATTGGCTGAGAGGCCGTTTGCGGCAGGTCTGCCGCAAGACAGGCCTCTTCAAGTGTCATTGCACCGCCCGCCGCCTCAAGGATAAACACCCGTGCCGGGTGCGGGCTGCGCCCGTCCTTGACCCGGCGGTCCGCGCGGTGTCAGGTGGCCAAAACGAGGGTGGTATGAGTTTAGAAGACGCCAAGAATGAGATCGACCGGGCCTTTACGGGCGGGGACCGGGGGTTGGCTTATGAAAATGCCTTTGCGGGCGCGCTGTCATTCATGCGGCGACGCTACACCAAGGACGTGACAGGCGCTGATCTGGTCGTGACAGGCGTGCCATTTGATCAGTCCGTGACCCATCGCGCCGGGGCGCGGATGGGGCCGCGGGCGATCCGGGAAGCGTCCTCATTGCAGCCTTACGATCCGCCTTATGGCTGGGATGGGTTTGATCCGCTGTCGGAGTTCACGATTGTGGATGCTGGCGACGTGGCGTTTGATTATGCGCATACGCCGAGCCTGCCGGGGCGGGTCGAGGCGCATATTGCTGGAATCCTGGCCTGCGGTCCCGGAACTGTCACGCTTGGTGGCGATCACTTCATTACGCTCCCGATTCTAAGGGCTTACGCGGCGAAGTTCGGGCCGATGTCTGTGGTGCAATTTGATGCGCATTCCGATCTTTGGCCGGATGATGATCCTGATCGGATTGATCACGGGACGTTCATGTATAAGGCGGTGAAGGAAGGGCTGGTCGATGTGAACCGGTCCCTTCAGGTCGGTATTCGGACGGAATGTGCGGACTACCTTGGCATGCCCCTTATTGATGCGCGGACCTGTCATGAAAAAGGCGCTGGCTTTGTGGCGGATGAGGTGAAGCGGCGGGTGGGCGACCATCCGACCTACGTGACCTTTGATATCGACGGGCTCGACCCGGCGTTTGCACCCGGGACCGGAACGCCCGTGTGGGGCGGACTTGCGTCCTGGCAAGCCGCTGCAATCCTGCGGGACATGGCGGGGGTCAATGTTGTGGGTGGCGATGTGGTGGAGGTGGCCCCGGCCTATGATACGACCGGTGCGACGGCGATTGCCGGGGCGCATGTGGCGATGGAGCTTTGCTGTCTGGCGCTTTGGAACAAAAGGAAAAAATGATGCCGCATATGCCGATATCGGGAAATGATCTGGCGCGGTTTTCCGGACCGCAAACCTTTATGCGATTGCCGGAAGCAGAGACTGCCGCAGGGCTGGATGTCGGGTTCATCGGGATCCCGATGGACATTGGCACGTCGTGGCGGTCGGGCACGCGGATGGGCCCCAAGCAGTTGCGCGAGCAGTCGGCGATGATCAGGCCTTACAACATTCAAACGGGTGCGGCGCCTTTCGATGCGCTGCAATGTGCTGACTTGGGCGATATTGCGATCAATACGTTCAGTTTGTCCGACTCAATTCGCCTGATTACAGAGGCTTACAAGGCGCACCTGACCCATGATTTCATCCCGATCGGGTTGGGTGGTGATCACACGCTGACGTTGCCGATCTTGCGGGCGATTGCTGACAAACACGGGCCGGTTGCCTTGGTGCACGTGGATGCCCATGCAGACGTGAATGATGAGATGTTTGGTGAACGCGAAACCCATGGCACCGTCTTTCGGCGGGCCTATGAAGAAGGGTTGATCGTGCCTGAGAAGGTGTTCCAGATCGGTCTGCGCGGCACCGGGTACACCGCCGATGACTTCAATGAAGCCGCCGCCTGGGGGTTCAACCAGTACCTCGCCCCTGATCTGTGGCACAAGAGCCTTGCGCCGCTTGCCGCTGAAATACAGGTGAAAATCGGTACAACGAAGACCTACATCACCTATGACATTGACAGTCTTGATCCGGCCTATGCGCCCGGCACGGGCACGCCGGAAATTGGTGGGCTGACAACCCCGCAGGCGATGGAACTGATCCGGGGATTGCGGGGTTTGAATACCGTGGGCTGTGATTTGGTCGAAGTCTCGCCGCCTTATGACACGAGCGGTAACACGGCACTGACCGGTGCGAACCTGATCTTTGAGTTGTTGTCGATATTGCCTGGCGTGCCTTACCGCTAGCGCGTCGAGAGATGGGACTGTAAGATGCGCTGGCTTCTTGTTGTTATCATTGGATTGGTTGCCGCGTTTGCGGTCTATGTGAGACTGTCGCCTGCGCCGGTCAGCCAAGTGCATGTTGCACCCGCACCGCAACCGCCCGGTGACTATCCGACCGCTGGAAGTTTTACTGCCGTCCGGGCGGTCACGTCACAGCCTGAAAATGTGATGCGAGCGGTTGAGACCATTGCGCAGACGACGCCGCGGACACGATTGGTTGCTGGGTCCAGCGACACAGGCTTGATGACGTTTGAAACGCGTAGTCGGTTCTGGGGGTTTCCGGACTACACAACCGTTACAATTCTCCCATCGGATGCAGCTGGTGACAACGAGGGTCCGCTCCTGATGATCTACGCTCGTTTGCGGTTTGGGCAGGCCGACCTTGGGGTGAACAAGTCCCGGGTTGAAAGCTGGCTTGCGCAGCTTGGTCCCCTGATTGTGAACCCTTGACCCTGCCGGGGTAATCCGCCACGTCCATCCCATGATTGCAGAAGACAAAATCAACCAATTGATCGACCGCTTCCAGTTCCTGGAGGCGAAGATGTCAGGTGACGTTGCGGGCAGCGATATCGCCGCATTGGCGAAGGAATACAGTGACCTGAAGCCTGTTGTTGAGACGGTTTCAGCCTATCGCGACCTTGTCCAGCAGATCGCGGACGCAGAGGCGATGCTGTCAGATCCTGAGATGAAGGAACTGGCAGAGATGGAATTGCCCGAGCTCAAAGAGCAATTGGCCGCCTCTGAACATGATGTGCAATTGGCGCTCTTGCCGAAGGACGCAGCCGACAGCCGCCCTGCATTGCTGGAAATCCGGCCGGGGACGGGGGGGGATGAAGCCTCGCTTTTCGCGGGTGATCTGTTGCGGATGTATCAGCGCTACGCTGAGGGACGTGGTTGGACGTTCGAGGTGCTCGAGAACAGCCAGACCGAACTGGGCGGCGTGAAGGAGGCCGTGATCCGTATTGCCGGTGAAGGCGTGTTTGCGCGTATGAAATATGAAAGCGGCGTGCACCGGGTGCAACGCGTGCCTGAGACCGAAAGCGGCGGACGCATCCACACCTCTGCCGCGACGGTTGCTGTGCTGCCAGAAGCGGAAGACGTGGATGTTGAGATCAGCCCACAGGACATCCGGATTGACACGATGCGGGCCTCCGGCTCCGGCGGACAGCATGTGAACACCACGGACTCAGCGGTGCGGATCACACATATTCCCACGGGGATCATCGTGGTGAGTGCGGAGAAATCGCAGCACCGCAACCGGGAGATTGCGATGCAGGTCCTGAAAACGCGGCTCTTTGATATGGAACGGCAGCGGGTGCACGGCGAACGCTCTGCCGACCGGAAGGCCCAGGTGGGCAGCGGTGACCGGTCGGAACGGATCAGGACGTATAACTTCCCGCAAGGCCGCATGACGGATCATCGGATCAATCTGACGCTGTATTCGCTCGGGCAAATCATGCAGGGCGATCTGGATGAAGTGATCGACGCGCTGGCGGCTGATGCGCAGGCCGCACTGCTTGCGGAAATGGGGGCGTGAGCGGCTTTTTCGCGGCGGGGCGCTGGTGGGATGTTTCAGCCGTGGACCTCGCGCAGATGAACATGAGCGCTGCGCGGTTAACGGACGCGGGTATTCCTGCGGCGCAATCCGAAGTGCAAACCATCTGGGCGATAGCTCAGAGCAGGACCCAAGACTTCGCTACGTTGGTTGCACGACGCGCTGCGCGCGAGCCCCTGTCACACCTTCTCGGATACCGCGACTTTTATCGCCATCGATTTGAGGTCTCTCCTGACGTGCTGGATCCGCGCCCGGATACGGAGACGCTTGTGGATGTTGCGTTGGCAGGCGCATTTAACACAGTTGCTGATCTTGGGACGGGATCGGGGTGCATTGTACTGTCATTGCTCGCGGAACGCCCTACTGCGAAGGGGACTGGCACCGACCTTTCGCAAGCGGCCCTGTCCATTGCGGCGCGCAATGCCGACAGGTTGGGTGTCTCTGATCGGGTGTCACTGATCCAATCGGATTGGTATGACAGCCTGAACGGCGCTTTCGATCTCATCGTCTCTAATCCGCCCTATATTGCGCGCGACGAGATGCATGATTTGCAGCCAGAAGTGCGGGACCATGAACCGCGGATGGCTTTGACGGACGAAGGCGATGGCCTCTCCTGCTACCGGACCATCGTCGCGGGTGCGCCCCGGCACCTGACAAACGGTGGGCGCCTTGCCATGGAAATCGGACCCACGCAGGGGTCAGCCGTGACCGATATGATGCAAGCCGCCGGATTCGCCCACATCGCAGTTACACAGGACATTGATGGGCGCGACCGCGTTGTTTCGGGCAAAATCCTGCAATAAAGCGTCTTTTACAGGCATTTATCCACTTTAGGCTTGCGTGAGGGGGGGAGACATGCTTTTTCTCTTGTATCGGCAGCAGAGCATTGCTCACGCCGGTTAGTCGCCAAAAAAGCTTGATCCGATGGACACCGCGCTGCGCGGGCAGGATCATAAAGCGCCATTTAGTCGAAGGCTTGACGGAAGTCGTTTCATGAGATCATCGAAGTCGCGTTCGCGGGGTAAGAACCGCAACAATCGCCCATCCGGCGGGAATATCATCAACCGTGTGTTTGATAGCAACGGTCCCGACGGCAAAGTGCGCGGAACGCCACAGCAAATTATTGAAAAGTACAACCAGTTGCACCGCGATGCGCAGCTCTCTGGCGACCGCGTGAATGCGGAAAACTTCGCCCAGCACGCCGAACACTATCTGCGCATGCTGGCCGAAGCGCAGCGCGAGATTGAAGCGAAACGCGAAGAGCAGGAACAGGCCAACCGCGAACGTCAGGCAGAGCGGGATCGTGAGCGGGCGGAACGTCTGAAGGCGCAGGAGGCAGCCGCGAATGCGGATCCGGGCGCTGGTGAGCAACCGTCTGGTGGGCCAGAGCTGGTTGATACGCCTGAAGCCAAAGGGGGCGACGAACAGCCTGCCCCGAAACCACGCCGTCAACGCCAGCCGCGCAAACCGCGCGCGCCGAAGGAAGACGCGCAGACGGATGGCGCACCAGAGGCCGAGGCCTCACCGCCAGAACCGCCCAAGGGCGACCCGGCCCAGGAAGCTGCAGAATGACGCAACAGCCCTCCGATTTCGGGGGGCTTTTTTCTGCGCGGCGCATTGTTGTTGTTGGGGCGAACGGGGCGGGAAAAACGTGGTTTGCAACGCGTCTCGCTGACCACGTTCAGCTTCCACTGGTTCACAATGATGCACTTGCTCTGAGCCGCAACTGGGTCCGCTTGCCAGCGGCAGAGGTAAATGCGGCGCGTGCGGCCGTTGCAGCAGGTGATGTCTGGATCATTGAAGGCGGGCCTTCGGTTTTGGCAGGTGCGGTGCTGAAGCGTGCGCAATTGATCATCTGGCTCGACCCGCCGCGCATCTTGCGGGTCTGGCGCGTGTTGAAACGTACGTTGCTGTACATGGGCCGAGAGCGACCGGAACACCCGCCTGGCAATCGCGAATGGCCTGGGCTGCGGCAATGGCGGTTTCTGGTGAAAACCTGGACAAGCGACGCAAAAATGCGGGGGAGGATTGCAGCGGCTCTGGATCAGCTGGCAGCCGATGTTCTCCACCTCAGGACGCCTGTAGAGGTCGCAGACTTGCTAGCTCGCGCCCGCGACACTCCGCGCCAAAGCACAAAACGCTTCGAGTGACACCTGTTCGGCCCGTTCTGTTGGTGCGATTCCTGCGGTGCGCAGGTGGTCTTCCATATCTGGTCCCAGCGGCTTCAGGGCTGCGCGCAGCATTTTGCGGCGTTGGTTGAAGCCTGCGGCGACCACGCGGTTCAGGACGGATGGGTCTGCGGGAAAGCGCGGCGCGGGGAGGGCGGTGAGATGCACAACGGCGGAATTTACTTTCGGCGGTGGGGAGAACGCGCCCGGCGGTAGCTCCATGACGATCGCAGGGTCCGCGCGCCATTGCGACAGGATCGCCAACCGCCCGTAAGCTTTGTTGCCCGGTTCTGCCACGATCCGCTGCGCGACCTCGCGCTGGAACATCAGCGTCAGGCTTTCCCAGAATGGGGGCCAGTCCTTAGGAGTCAGCCAGCGCACCAGTAACTCCGTGCCCACATTGTAAGGCAAGTTCGCCGCGACCTTGATCGGAGGGGTCAGATGCGCCTGCGGGTTTACCTCAAGCGCGTCGCCGTTGATGACCTCAAGTTGGCCGGGGTAGGCCGCTGCGATCTCGGCGAGCGCCTCCATGCAGCGCGGGTCTTTTTCAATCGCAAGCACCTTGCGCGCGCCTTCTGCCAAGAGGCCGCGGGTCAACCCGCCGGGGCCGGGGCCAACTTCCAGAACATCAGCCGCCGAAAGATCCCCTGCCTGACGTGCGATTTTGGCGGTCAGGTTTAAGTCGAGTAAAAAGTTCTGTCCGAGAGACTTCTTCGCAGCTATTCCGTGCCGCGCGATGACGTCCCGCAAAGGGGGCAGATCATCAATGCCGCTCATGGGATATGCGACCCTATCTTCTTCTTGCGAAAAATACCTTCGCGCCGAAGGCGTCCCGCACTATCCATCTTCCCGTGCTTTCGCCATCTTATTGGCAAGTCTGATTGCTTCGATCATAGACGTCGCGTTCGCAATGCCCTTGCCCGCGATATCAAAGGCCGTGCCGTGGTCGGGTGAGGTGCGGATGAATGGCAGGCCGAGCGTCACATTCACCCCAGTATCAAAGCCCAGCGTCTTTATCGGGATCAGCGCCTGGTCGTGGTACATACAGATCGCGACATCGTAGTGTTTGCGGGCTCCGGCGTGGAACATGGTGTCGGCAGAGAGGGGGCCGGTCAGGTCCATACCTTCGCTGCGGAGGGCGTCCACCACGGGACGGATGATCTCAATCTCTTCCATCCCCATCTTGCCGTCTTCACCTGCGTGGGGGTTCAGGCCTGCGACGGCGATCCGGGGCCGGTCAACGCCGAAGTCGCGGCGGAGTGCTGCATGCGTGATCAGAAGCGTATCGGTGAGTAGGCTTGCGGTGAGTTGCGCGGGCACGTCTTTGAGCGCGATGTGGATTGTCGTCGGCACGACGCGGAGTTCGTCGCTCGCCAGCATCATCACAACGCGGTCGACGCCCGCGAGTGCTGCGAGGTATTCAGTATGGCCCGGGTAAGCGAAGTCAGCGCCGTCGATCAGTGCCGCTTTGTGGATAGGTGCAGTGCAGAGCGCGCTGGCCTGCCCAGAGGTCACCAAAGAAACACCGGTCGCAATCGCATCGATCACGCCTTGTGCGTGCGCGGGATTAGCGGTGCCGGGGGTGACTGCTGGGCCGAAGTCCTGCGCAAGGACCGGTAAGGCTTCCATGCTTGCCCCCCCAGCGTCACTGGGGTCTGCGACGGGTTTGACGGGTAGGTCCGCTGGCAGATGCCGCGGGTCGCCGATCCAGAGAAGCGGGATGTCTGTGCGCAAGGCGCGCCATGCGGCGGCTGCAATTTCAGGTCCAATGCCTGCTGGTTCACCGCAGCTGATGACAACCGGTTGTGTAGTCATGGCTTACGGGCGAACGATTGTGGCGCGGGCTTCGAGATCGGCAAGCAAAGCGTCTGCGAAACCAGCAAGCTTTTGACTGCGCAATTGTGTGCGGATGGCATCCCGGTTGGCTGTTTCACCGGCCACGGCCACGCGGTTGCACAACATCAGGAAGATGGTTGTGGCCCCATCGGCGCGGGTCAGGTTATAGGACACCTCGCCTGGATCCAGTCGGGCAAGTTCCAGTGCGACATCTTGCGGAATGTCTCCGAGCGGGAGTGTCTCGCGCTCCAGCACTTCAACCGGTTGTCCTTTGGCGACGCCGTAAAGATCGTCGCAGGTGTCAACTTGATCGGCGAGTGCCGCCGCGGCTGATTGACCTCCGGCAAGGTAGTAAGCCGCGTATTCGATCGCGGCAGGCGGTGTCGGTTGTTGGGCCACTTCACGCACGCCACGCAGCTGGAACAGGGCCACACCGTTGGGGATTTGGATAGGGGCAGTGACTTCGTTTGTCCCAAGCGACAGGATGATGTCTCTGATCTGTGGCGGGTAATTCCCTATTGGGAGCCATCCAAGACGCCCACCATTGGCGCGAGACGGCAGTGCAGAGACGCGCCGCGCTTCGGCCGAGAAGGTGGCGGTGGACGATGTCTGCGCGATCCGCTGTGCTGTGGCAAGCGCCTGTGCTGCCCGCGGTGGCGGGGCCGGGATGATAATCTCTGACAGCAGCACCTCGATCCCGTCCGCTGTCGCGCCGGTCTGGTTGATCACCCGGTCAATCTCGGTCTCGGTGATGTTGACGGTGCGGCCGTACCGGGTGCGGATGTAGTCGCGCCAGGTGATCCCGATTTTAACAAAGTCACGGAGCGTGTCTTCCGCAACGCCATTTTGCTGCAATAGGGTCAGGAACTGGTCCAGTTCCAGGTTGGCGCGGCCTGCAAATTCGGCCATCGCTTCTTGCAAGGCCTCCTCAGTGATCACGAGCCCAACCCGGTCGAGCTCCTGTTGCTTCAAGCGATCCTCGATCAGTTGGTCCTGCGCGAACTGTTGTGTGGCACCGGGGGTGCGGAACAGTGTGAGCAGTTTCAGACGCTGATCGATCTCATAATTTGTAACGGCGCGGTCATTTACGATGACAGCGGGGCTGAACTGCCCCTGCGCGAGAGTGGACCCGGCTGTGATGGCTGCGAGGGCCAGGCCGCAGATAAGTGACAGATAACGCATGTGGGTCCTCATTGCTCGCGCGCCGTTTTGGCATTCTTGGGGGTCTTTATCATATGGCTCACCTGTTTGTGCAACCTGCCACGGGCCCAGCTGTGCTGCGACCGGTTGAAAAACCACTTAACGATACCGAGAGGCCGTAATCTGTCGCGGGATCAACACTGTCAGATGAGGTAAAGCGGCGTCTGACCGAAAAGTCGACTGTCACACATTCGTTGCGGTAGATCAGGCCAAGACCCGCGCGGGCAGGCTGATCTGCGGCGACGTCATAGCGGGCGTCTGCCTCAAGCGTGAAGGCCTCGTTCAGTTTAACGGCTGTATCAAAGGTCCATTCCGATACGGCACTTGGTCGGTTCTCCGCATTATCGGCGGCTTGCCAGATATAGGCTGCGGTCAGGTCCACCAGGTCCGTGCGCCATCCGAGACGGCCTGCGCCGCGTGTTGTTTCACCCACGTCGCTGACAAGGACGCGACCATCAAAGTACACGCCGGCGTTTGAGGTGATCTGCCCGGCCAGCAGCCAGTCCGATGCAATACCGTCGAGACCTGATGACGGTGTGACGTCTTCGAGTGCCGCGTCGCGGAAAACTCTGCCGAATGTTAGGGAACTGAAATTTCCGTCAAAGCTGGTGCGGCTGTATGTGAAGCCCACCGCCGTCTGCAGCCCGGTTTCGGCTCTGTCGTCTCCGGGAAAGCGATTGAGGTCAAACAGGTTGGACTGGTCCAATTCCACGCGGGTGCTGTCTTCGTTGGGCGGAGTGTCGCCATAAGCCTCTGACCAGGCAAAGGCGACTGTTGGCACCAACAGATGTGTGGCACGGTTTGAGCGTTTGATCAGGGGCCACCGCAAGCTGGCTTGCACATGGGGCACGGCACGTGTGCCTGCGGTTGGAAAGTCAGGGTCGCTGTTTGTGCGGTAGTAATCGGCGCGCAGGCCAGCGCCAAAGGTGCCGATCGAACCATTTCTGAAGGTCTCTGATCGCTGCCAATCCGCAAAGCTGCCGATGCGTCCGGTATCCCGCCCCGACGGGCCTGAGACTTCGGCGGTGCGGATCACAACGTCGGCTGATGCGCCATAGGTCAGACGCCCACCGGCAAGTGGTGTCACCTCTTCATAGCGCAGATCGCCGACGATAGGGGGCAACGCGCGATTGGTTTCGTCATCGCGCAGCGTTTCAAAGTAGCTTAGACGCCCCCGCAACAAGCGGGTGTCCGTGACATTTTCGACAGTCAGATCGCTTTCAAGGCGGTCGAGATCGGCGAAGTTGTATTCTGCCAGATAGGCTTGATCCGAAACCGTACGCAGGTTGAATGACAAGTTCGTGCCGCGGCCAACGTCAAATTGACCGTTCGCGAACAAATAACTGCGCGCAGACGGCTGCAATGTATCTTCGCTGATCGCCCCGCGCACTTCGAGGTCTCCGCGCAGGAACGCCTGACGATAAAGCGCTTCGATTGTACGGGTCTCGGGAGAGACGTAAGGCGTGATCGTGATATCGCGACTTTCGCCCAGCGTGATGAAATATGGCGTGGCAATGCCGGGCCCAAGAATGTCTGAGGTGCGGATGCGCGGGATCAGAAAGCCTGTCGCACGCGACAGACTTGGGTCGGGCAGGCGGGCCGTCGGTAACCAGAGGATCGGAACACCGCGCACCCGGAAAGTAGCATTGCGAAAATAGAGCTGGCGCTCTTCCTCATCATGCACGACCCGTTCGGCGCGGATATCCCAAAGGGCGGGTTGGTCGCCGCAAATGTTGCAGCTGCTGACGACTACGCGCTGCAGTTCAGCATACCGTCCATCGACCCGCGCGATCTGGTTCGCGGCCAGTTGCAGCCGCTGGTTCAAAACCAGACGGGCCCCGCGCAGCAACCCATTCTCAAGCTGCGGATCAAGGCTTGCGCGGGTGGCCGAGAGGATCTGGCCCTCGGCTGTGCGGATAAAGAGAGGGCCGGAGATCGACAGAAGATCAGCGTTTTGATCATAAGTGATCTGCGCCGCAGAAAGCCGCGTGCCATCGTAGAAGGCTTCCACATTACCGGATGCGACTAACCGGCTGCCATCTTCCACTGACACACGATCGGCCACGAGCGTTGCGACGCCCTGCGCTGTCGCCGCAAATGGCCAAAGGATCAGAATAAAAAACCACGAAATTCTGCGCACTATCCATCTTCCTTGTGCAGCAGAAATCCGAGTGCAAGGCCGATGGCCGCAACGGGTGGCGCCCACGCGGCAAGTGCGGCCGGCAATTGCCCGTTCTCGCCTAGGATCGCCGCGAAATTGCGGATGAAATAAATCCCGAACGACAGCAAGATTGCGAAGAGCACCATCATGCCAGTGCGCCCGCCGCGCTGATGGCGCAAGGTAAAGCTCGCCCCGATCATCACCATTGCGACTAGAAAGACTGGCAGCGCCAATTCTGTCTGGAGCCAGACCTCATGGCGCTGTGCCGAGAATCCGGCCGCTTGCAGACGCGCGATGAAGGCAGGAAGATCGTAAATCGGGATCGAAGATGGCGTTCCAAAACTGTCCCTGATCTGGTCTGGGGTCAGGGTGGAAGGCAAGATAAAGGTTGCCTGCTCATCTGCGTTGGCTTCTGGCGTGATGACGCCTTGCAGTGGCCAGATCTTTGTATCTTCCAGAAACCACGCGCCATCGATCAACCGGGCCTGCGCGGCGGCGATGCGTTCCTGCGGGGTGCCCTCGGGCGAGAAAGTCAGAAACGTCGCGTTCATCAGCTCGGTTCCATCAAGGTTTGCGCCTTCTGCGCGGATCACCGTCTGGCTGTCGCTGTCGCCCTGACGAAGCCAGAGACCGGTGGAGCCAAGCGTGAGCACGCGATCCTCACCCCGGAGCGCGTTTGATCGGGCCTCAAACTCTCGCGATGTGGCTGCAACGATCGGGTTCAGCATTGCCACACCAAAGACGCCGATCATGAAGGCCATCGTGACGGGGGATAGCAATGCCCGAATGGCTGAGCGGCCCGCGGCGCGGGTTACGACCATTTCGGATGACCTGGCGAGGCTGAGAAACAGCGCGACCGTCGCGATGATCATGATGAGCGGGAGAATGCGGTAGATCCCCTCCGGCACGTTCAGCATGGTGAGGCCAATGATATCCGGCAAGCTCGCCTCGGTCCCTGAAAACCGACGGAGTTGCTCGACCAGATCAAGAAACACCATGATCAGGAAGAAAACGGCGAAAACGCCCGCGAAAGCTTTGAGAAACCGGATCGCGAAGTAGCGGTGCAAGATCATGGGGCTGTCCTTCGTCGCCGAAAGACTGACGGATAGGCAGCCATGCAAAGCAGGACCAACACCATGGCAATGCCGGTGAACGCGGCAGCATAGGCCGCAAACCAAAGGGCCGGGGTTTCACGCGCTGCGTTCAGGCCTGCGGTTTCAACCGCTTTGATCACGATGATCAGGAAAATTGCGATGACGATTTGCCTCCAGATCCCGAAACGCGAAAACCGCCCAACGATCAGCGCTGCAAACCCCAGCAGGGCTGCGACTGTGCCGAGAAGCGACTGGCTGATCCGGTCATGGGCCCGCGCCAACAATTGGGCGCGAGTTTTGCCGGTTTCTTCGGACAAGGCCTCAGAGGCGCGCAACAATTCCCACGTGGGCACATGTGCATCGCGACGGCCATCGCGGGTTCTGATCGTCATGAATCCACCGATGTCATACGCGAAGTCATCGAAAGAGGTGGTTGAGAGTTGTTCAGTTGAGGCCTGAAGGATCTGTGCCAGTCCGTCGACCATGACAAGCTGGATCGAATTGCCAGCGCCGACCAGGTAAGCCTGGCGCGCCGTGTAGGTGACCTGTCGTTCCGGATTGCGGAGGTCCGTCAGGAACACGTTGCGCAGTTCACCCGCCGGGGTCACATCGCCCACGTAGAATGTGAGCCCTTCCGTGGGTTCAAGAAACTGTCCGGGGCTAAGCAAACGCGCGCTGAGGTTCTGTGCCACCTCTGCCTCGCGCTGTTCGAGTTGCGCTTTGGACAAGGGCACAAGCAGGTGCATCAGCACCGTCATGAGGATAAAAACGATGATCCCAAAGGTCAGCACCGGTCGGGCCATGCGAAAAGGTGAAAACCCGGTCGCTTGCACAACAACCAGTTCGGATTCGGTGGTCATCCGGTTGGTCACGTAGACCGATGCCGCGAAGGCCGCGAGGGGGAGCGCGAGTTGCACGACGCTGGGAAGCGATAGGACCGTGAACTCAAGGAAAACCATCGCGGATTGGCCGTCTGCAATCAGACGGTCGAAAAGAACAACAGCCCGGTTGATCCAATAGACGAGCACAAGCACCAGGCCAAAGAAGCCGAACATGACCATCAGTTGGGACAGGAGGTATCTGTCAAACCGCGCCACTGCTTGCCCACCGCATGTTGTTGTTCTGTTGCTTTGCGCCGCAAGCTACCTCATGCGGGGGCAGAGGGAAACTGCGTTCTGGTCAATCGGCGGGGTGCGGTCTAGGTGTAGCGGGCACCCAGATCAAAGAGGCCCCGATGACCGCAGTCACCCCAATCAGCTTTGCAGAGTATGCCGCCGATCAACTCGCCGATTTTTCCGGCAAAATTGCCGTGTTTGTGACGGAAGATGGCAAGATGGATTCTGGCGCGCGCAAGGTGAATACGCTGACCCGCAAGACGGTGGCGCGGGTCGCGGAAAGTGATGCGTTTGAAAAAATGAAGGCCGGTGATGTCACGGCTGTGGCGATGCCGACAGGGTTGGTAGCAGAGGCGTTGTTGGTCGTTAAGCTGCCGCGTCGCCCGACGGTCACCGAGGCGCGTAAAGCCGGGGCGGGTCTGGCAAAGGCGCTCGGGAAAAGCGGATTGTTGGTGCTGGCCGGATCTACCTACCGCGTGGCTGAGATCGGGTTTGGCGTCGCGATGCGGGCCTACACCTACGAAGACCATAAGACGGGCGACAAGGCAGAGCGTGGCGATGTGACCTTTATGGTCAGCGATCCGTCCGGCGCGGAAACCGCCTTTGAACCGCTGGCCGCCGTCGCGGAAGGTACATTCTTTACTCGCGATCTGACCAATGCACCAGCGAATGATTTAACAACAACGTCGTTCGCCAACCAATTGGCTGACTTGAAAAATATCGGCCTGAAGGTTGAGGTTCTTGAGGAAGATCAGCTTGAAAAGCTGGGCATGGGATCGCTGCTTTGCGTCGGTCAGGGCTCTGTCAGCCCGTCCAAAGTTGTGGTGATGCAGTGGAACGGTGGCGGCGACGAAAAGCCATTTGCGTTGGTCGGTAAGGGTGTTGTCTTTGACACAGGCGGGATCAGCCTCAAACCCGGCGCGGGCATGGAAGACATGACCATGGACATGGGGGGCGCAGGCGTCGTTTCAGGCGTGATGAAAGCGCTCGCGCTACGGAAGGCAAAAGCGAACGTCGTGGGGTTGGTCGGCTTGGTTGAGAACATGCCGTCGGGCAATGCCGTGCGTCCGGGTGACGTGGTCACCTCAATGAAAGGCGATACGATTGAGGTGATCAACACCGACGCGGAAGGGCGTTTGGTCCTTGCTGACGTGCTCTGGTACGCGCAGGAGCGGTTCGCGCCTGTCGGCATGATCAACCTCGCGACACTGACTGGCGCGATCCTGGTCGCGCTCGGGCATGAGAACGCGGGCGTTTTCTCAAATGACGACGACCTTTGTGGGGCGTTCCTCAAAGCGGCCAGCGATGAGGGTGAGGGCGCGTGGCGGATGCCGATGGGGCCCGCCTACGACAAGCTTCTGAAGTCGCGTGTCGCGGATATGAAGAACATCGGGGGGCGTATGGCTGGGTCGATCACTGCAGCTCAGTTCCTGCAACGCTTTGTAAAGGACGACACGCCCTGGTGCCATCTGGATATCGCGGGCACTGCTTCTGTGAAGTCCGAAACCGCACTGGCGCCGGAAGGCGCGACAGGATGGGGCGTGATGGCGCTCAACCGGTTGATCGCGGACAAATACGAAGGGTAGCGCCTTGGGGGCTGTCTATTTCTACCACCTGACGGATACGCCGCTGGACCGGACACTGCCGACGTTGTTGGGGAAATGCCGTGAGGCGGGCTGGCGCGTTGCGGTGCGAGGTCCGTCGTCCGAGATACTTGAGCGGTTGGATGCAACGCTTTGGAACGACGGGTTTTTACCACATGCGATGGCAGGTGGGGCGCGCGATGCGGAGCAGCCAGTGTTGCTGGGTGCGGATATTGCGGCAGATGGTTTTGACTGCGTGATGGCGGTTAACGGCGCGGCGGTGACGTCTGCAGAGGTTGGCTTGCTGGAACGGACCTGTGTGCTTTTTGACGGTCACGACGAAGGGGCGCTGAACCATGCGCGCGACCAATGGAAAGACCTGACAAGCCAAGGGTGCAAAGCGCAGTACTGGGCACAGGAAGATGGCCGTTGGACGATGAAAGCGGAAACCTGATCAGTCGCTTAGAATGCGAAGCTTGAGTCGAAGTCTTCCGGCAATTCAGCAGGTGTGGTGGCGCAGGCGGTGCAGAGCCCTACAATAAGCAAAAGACAGCAAATACGGCGCATCGGCTCTACCTCGATAAGATTAGTTCACCATCCGTGATGCGCAATGTGTCGTAAAGACCCAAATAGCTCATGCCAAGCAGTGAGCCAAACATCTCACCATCGTTCACAACAGCCCGGACGCCAGTGTCGGTGATCGGCCCCAATTGCACTTGGTCAAGTGTAACGCTTGCAGTACGGACTTCGCCATTGGCGGTGGAGGCAACGCCAAGATAGGCCAGATCGTCCGGGTTAATCCCGACCCGCCGTGCGTCGAGCTTGGTTAGAACCATTTCAGACGCGCCCGTATCGACAACAAAATCAACAGGCTGTCCGTTGATCTGCAGGGTCAGGTAGTAGTGACCGTCCCGGCTGCGCGGGATGACGATATCCTCGCCCACGACGGCTTGGCCACCGGTGATGTCGCGGCTGACGTCGCTCCAGAGTCCAACGGCGGCAATCGTTCCAACAAAAATTAATCCCCAAACAGCTGCTTGCTGCGCCATCTTCGACAGGTTGTTCTTGTTGGCAAATATGTATGAGGCCCCAATCGCGGCGCCGAGGAGGCCGAGGTAGACGGCCTGCATGATCTGATCTTCGTTCATGACCCTGATATAGGCACTAAACGCCGATCCCAAAAGACTGGGAGATGCCATCGAGGACGAACTGGATGGCGAGCGCGGCAAGCAGCATACCCAGAAGGCGGGTCACGATGTTCACACCGGTACGGCCCAGCACGCGCTCGATTAATCCAGATGCCATGCAAAACAGGAAGACGAACATGAGGACCGCAAGTAAAACACCTGAAATCGCAGCAAAATCGAGTGCTGTTTCAGCCTGTCCGGCCAGCAGAATGATAGTTGTGATCGCCCCGGGGCCCACGATCAGCGGCATAGCGAGCGGGAACACCGATGGGTCGTCATGATGTTCAGCCGCAGCCTCATCTGCATTGCCTTGTCGCCGCTCTTGCCGTTTTTGGAACAGCATTTCGAGCGCGGTCAGGAACAGCAGGATTCCACCCGCGATACGGAATGCGGGCATTGAAATGCCGATGAAGCCAAGCAGTGCCTCTCCGATGAAAAGGAAAGCCAACATCAGGCCGAATGAGATCAGGACCGCGCGGATCAGGATGCTGCGGCGCTGTCGGGCGGACATGCCCTGCGTGAGTGCGACAAAAAGCGGCGCGAGACCTGGAGGGTCGATGATCACAAACAGTGTTGTGAAGGCGGCGATGAGGGCGGGTATTTCGGTCATGACTTGCGTGCTTGAAAGCGTGGGACGCCTTCGGCGGGAGAGTTGTTTTGGCGAGATGAAGCGGGGGTGCTAAGCATCAGCTTTTTCGAGTTTTTCAAGCGCCGCCATCCACAGTGCTTCCGCGCGTTCCAGTCCGTCCATGACTTCAGCATATTTTTTGTTCCAGGTCTCGAGTTCACCTTTTCGGGCGTCTTCGTAGAGTGCCGGATCGGCGAGCTTTTGTGAGAGCTTGTCCCGCATTTCGCTGATCTTGGTCACACGCTCTTCTGCTTTTCGGACGTCGGCCTTCAACGCGAGCTTTTCGTCGCGGGTGAGAACCTTGGGTTTGGGTTTCGGCTTTTCGGTTTTTTGCGTGTCCGGTGTCAGCAGCATCTTCCGGTACGCCTGCAAGTCGTCCTCATAGGGCTTGACGCGTCCGTCTTTCACCAACCACAGGCGATCCGCCACCATCGACAGCAGGTGCATGTCGTGGCTGACAAGGATCACGGCGCCGGTGTAGGCCGTCAGCGCCTCTACCAGCGCTTCCCGGCTTTCGATGTCGAGGTGGTTGGTGGGCTCGTCGAGGATGAGCAGATGTGGGGCTGGCAGTGTCGCGAGCAGAAGCGACAGGCGAGCCTTTTGCCCGCCGGAGAGGCGTCCGACCTCGGTTTCGGCCTGATCTGCGCCGAGGCCAAAGCCTGCGAGGCGCGCGCGCAGTTTGGCTTGCCCTTCTTCGGGGCGTTCACGGAGGAGGTGTTCGAGCGGCGTTTCTTCAACACGCAGTTCATCCACCTGATGTTGTGCGAAAAATCCGATGCGGAGCTTGTTGGACGCGACCATTTTACCGCGCGCGACGGGCAGGCGGTCAGACAGCATTTTCGACAGGGTCGATTTGCCCTCACCGTTGCGGCCAAGCAGCGCAATCCGATCGTCTTGGTCGATCCGCAGGTTGAGATCGTGCAAAACGATGTGGTTGCCATAGCCCACAGCCGCCTGTTCAGTGGCGATAATAGGTGGTGACAATTCCTCCGGCGTTGGAAAAGTGAAAACTGTGCGGGCCGCATCCTCTGGTGCGCGGATGGTTTCCATTTTCTCAAGCATTTTGACGCGAGACTGGGCCTGTTTCGCTTTGGAGGCCTTGGCTTTGAAGCGATCCACAAAACTTTGCAGATGCGCGCGTTGGGCGGCCTGTTTTTTGGCCGCCGCGGCCATCACGGCGCGTTTTGCTGCTCGCTGTTTGGCGAAACTGTCATAGGGGCCGGTGTAATAGGTCAGCCCTTTGTCTTCGAGGTGAAGAATGCCACCAACCGAGCGGTTCAGAAGTTCCCGGTCGTGGCTGACGATCAGCACGGTGTGCGGGTATTTGACGAGGTAGGCCTCAAGCCACAACGCACCTTCAAGATCGAGGTAGTTTGTCGGCTCATCCAGCAGCAAGAGGTCGGGCTCTGAGAACAATACGGCGGCAAGCGCCACCCGCATCCGCCAGCCGCCAGAAAAGGCGGAACAAGGTTGTTTCTGCTCTTCATTGGTGAAGCCGAGGCCGCGCAGGATGGATGAAGCGCGTGCCTCTGCCGACCAAGCTTTGATATCGGCCAGACGGGTCTGGATGTCAGCAATCCGGCCCGGGTCGGTAGCGGTTTCCGCCTCTTCCAATAGCGCGGTGCGTTCCTTATCCGCCGCCAACACAGTGTTGATCAGAGAGACCTCATTGCCCGGGACTTCCTGACTGACCCCGCCGATTTTCCAACCGTTGGGCAGGGTGACGGACCCGGTGTCATAGACCATCTCGCCCCGGATCACCCGGAACAGTGTCGTCTTGCCAGAGCCATTGCGGCCCACAAGGCCAACCTTATGGCCCGTCGGGATCGTGACGGTTGCGTTTTCGACAAGCGTGCGGCCGTCGATGGAATAGGTGAGATCAGAAATGCGCAGCATGGTGCGGCTTTGCCTGAAGCGGCAAGCACGGTCAATCCAATCTGCCTCTTTTCACGCAGCAAGGGGCGTGCTAGGGCGCGCGCAAGTGAAATTCCAACCAACGAGAGTGCTTATCCCATGGCAATCCAGCGCACCTTTTCCATCATCAAACCAGACGCAACAAAGCGAAACCTGACCGGTCAGATCATCGCGAAGTTCGAAGAAGCCGGTCTGCGGATCGTGGCCTCCAAGCGGATCCAGCTGACACTCGCGCAGGCGCAGCAGTTCTACGGCGTTCATAAGGAGCGCCCGTTCTTTGACGAACTGTGTGAGTTCATGATCTCTGAGCCGATTGTGGTGCAGGTTCTGGAAGGTGAAGATGCGATCGCGAAGAACCGCGAAGTCATGGGCGCCACAAATCCGGCAGATGCGGCTGACGG
>JAHDEX010000109.1 GCA_020628545.1 Paracoccaceae bacterium
GCGATGTCGCCTATGTCGGTGGTCTCGACCTCGATGACCGGCGTTACGACACGTTGGACCACGATCGCCCCGCTGCGGAGACGTGGCATGACTGCCAAATGATGATCAGCGGACCCGCAGCAGCCGATCTCCGCAGACATATCCTGTCGGTACAGGATGTGTCAGCGGGGCGTGGCACTTGCCCCAAAACGCCCCACATCCTCCGCACGCTGTCTCGCCCCCGCACCGCATCGCCGTTCGCGCTCAGTGCCGAACCGGTCGTCACCGAGATCGAGGACGCCCATATCAGCGCCATCAAGGCGGCAGAGCAGTTGATCTATCTCGAAAGCCAGTTCTTCCGCTCCCGGGAGCTGTGCGCGGCGCTGGTCGACGCTGGAGCACAAAAGCCCGACCTGAAGCTGGTCGTGGTCCTGCCCGCAGCACCCGAAGACGTCGCTTTTACCAGTAAGGTCTCATTGGACGCCCGATTTGGAGAGTACTTGCAGGCGCGCAGCGTCAAACAGGTACAAAACGCATTTGGCGCGCGCGCTGTCTTTGTCTCCCCCGCCCAGCGCCGCGCTTACAGTTCCGATGACCGCGACACGCTTGCCGGGGCCCCGATCATCTACGTCCACGCCAAGGTCAGCATCTTTGACGACACCCAAGCGATCATTTCATCGGCTAACCTCAACGGGCGAAGCTTGCGTCAGGATACAGAGGTCGGCGTGAGTATCACCGACCCGTCTGTCATTCGTGATTTTCGGGGTCGTGCGGTCGATCATTGGCTGGGCAGTGGTCAGGTCGACGCGCGCAATGACTTGGACGGGATTGCAGCAACCTTTGCGATGAACGCACGGCGCAACCTCAACCTCGCCCCCGAAAACCGGCAGGGTTTCGTTTTGCCCTTCCCCCAGCGAGACACGAAGAAAAGCGGTCGCTATGTCCCTGCGTTGCCAGAAGAACTTGCTTAGAAAGCAGCCAAAACCGCGTGACTACAGCACCTAAAAACACTGAAAGCTTTAGGCTTTGGAAAGATTCTCGGAACATTCCTTGCCGCACCCTGTTCCTCTGATGAACTTAACTCCAAGAAAGGAGATAACCATGAATTGGGATCAAATCGCTGGTAAATGGACAGAACTGAAGGGCAGCGCCCGCTCACATTGGGGCGACCTGACAGACGACGAACTTGATCAGGTGCAGGGCGACCGTGAGCAGTTCGAAGGCTTGCTGCAGCAAAAGTACGGCAAAGCCAAGGAAGACGTCCGCGAGGAAGTCAATTCCTGGCTCGCCTCCATGGACCGGACCGGCGCATAACAGCAGCGCAAGCTGACTGGACCGTCAACACGCTCCACAAAAATCAGAATTTTTTCAGTCCGGCCCCCAACGTGGGGCCGGACTTATGACTGTTACAGACGCAATACGGAACACCCATGGAATCGCTTCTCGACCCACTCAACGAATTATTCTCGGCCGAAATTTATAACGGTCAGTCACTTCAGGACTATTTGACGTTGGACTTCCTGATCCAGCTCCTCGGCTCGGTCGTCGCCGCCACTTTCATCATTATCCTTGGATTTCTGATTGCGGGCTTTGTCCGTCGCCGCATCACAAACCTCGGCGCCAACCATATTTCGCTCGACAACACGCTGTTCACCTTTCTGGGGAACGTCGCGCGCTATGTCGTCCTCGCCTTCACCGCGCTCTTTGTACTGAACACGTTTGGGGTGCAGACAACATCCATCGTAGCCGTCATTGGTGCCGCCGGTCTGGCCGTCGGCCTCGCGCTTCAGGGCACGCTGTCCAACATCGCAGCTGGCGTCATGATCGTCCTTTTCCGGCCTATCAAGCTCGACGACTTTGTTGAGGTTGATGGCGTGATGGGCACGGTCAAAGACATCACGCTGAACTACGTCGAACTTGCCGATCTGGGCAACGTCAAGGTTATCATCCCAAACTCCGAGGTTTGGGGAAACACACTGCGCAACTACTCTGCATATGACACACGCCGGGCGGAATGGACCTTTGGCGTTGGTTACGGTGCAAACCTTGGCAAGGCCGAACGGGTGATCCGCGACACGATCATGGCAGATGCCCGGTCCATGTCCGACCCTGAGCCCTTCATTCAGGTCAATAACCTCAACAGCAGTAGCGTCGACTTTCTCGTGCGCGTCTGGGTGAATGGTGAGGAGTATTTCCAGTATCAGGCCGATATGAAGCGCGCCGTCAAAGAAGCGCTGGATGCTGCGGATATCAACATCCCATTCCCAACCCGCACCATCATCACCGAAAGCGATGGTGATAGTGATGCGCTCAGCGACGCCGCGTGATCAGGTATTCGCTTGCCGTGCTCGCTCCAGATCGGCGAGCACGGCTTTAATCACCTCGGTCTCGTCCTCGCGTTGAACTTCATCCAGCAGGCGATCAAGCAACCGCCGCAAATGCCGCGTCGCCAAGGTGTCCGTCGTGACGTATGGCAAGCTTTTCGTGAAACCCGCCTTCACGAGGTCGCCATACGTCAGCTCTTTGTACTGGACCCGAGACACCGGCGGTTCACCAAGACCATCCCGGTAGTTCGCCGCCTCTGAAAAACCAGCATACATCCAATTCAGACAATCGATGGCTGTGTATGGATCATTCACACCGGGCGATAGCGCGCGTGCGATCATCTCAACCAGCTGCTGCAGAATAAAGAGAAGATTCTGGTCCTCGGTCGGATGGTGCCCGATCACAAAGCAACCGCGCATGGCATCCTTTGTCTCATCGTCGAGCGGTTCGTCATGCCAGATCTGGATCGCCTGCGTCGCATGGCTCACGTAAGTCCCGACGTTGTAGCAAATCCGCAGATAAACGCCCTTCTCCTCTGCGATCGTGTGTAACGCCTCTTCATCATAGGTCTGAATGTAGCCCATCTGATGCAGCGCCAACGCGTCATCCGCGTCCCTGTCCGGAAAACTGATGTTCGGGTCGTCGGCATCCGCGCGATCATCAATCAGTTCACGCAGCGCGTCGCGCAGCCGGTGCCCCAAATCGGCCGAGATGTTCGACACGTTGATGATTTCGGGGATGTGATGGACGTAGAAAATCACTCCGGCAATCGACAATCCCGTCAGCCCCATCGCCATCCCAAGCGACATATGCGGAACAAACGCCTCAAAATCGGGGTTCTCACCGCCCTGAGCACCATGCACCGCGCGCAGCACAAGCAAGGCATAGACAAACGTCGCAATCAGAATCCCCATGCACCACTGCGTGCCGCGATCCCGCATGAAATTCCCGATCAACCGCGGTCCGAAATTGCCAGAGGCAAAGGACACGGCCACAATCGTGACGGAGAACATGACCCCCACCACGCCAAGGATCGACTGCGCAATGACCGAAAGCACATTGCGCGCGCCATCCACCTGCGTCGTCGCCCATCCGTCGGGCCAGATGTACAGAACCGACGACGGGTTGCGGTCTATGGTCAGGGTGATCGCAGACAGGCCGACGGCCAAAATGGCAAGAACAGACGGCAGAAACCAATAGCTTGATCGCACACGATTTACGCCGTTCTTCACAAGTGCGCGTTTGCTCATGTCCGAATACCTAGCGTGATGAGGGTGGCGTCCAAGGTGCGCTACCGATTTTCAAGAAACGAAAGCAGCTCACGCTCGATCACGCGCAATTCGCCGACCTCTGCAGCCTGGGTCGTCAGTTTAGGCCCACCCGCAAGATCAATCACGGCCGGATGGATGTAGCTGTTGCGCGCGACAGTCGCTGTGTTGTGCAGCCGTGTGGCGGCGGCCTGTGACATGTCTTTGATCGTGGCACCCCCGCGCGCGGCAACGTCAAAGGCCGCCACGGTGCCGGCCCAAGTGCGGAAGGTCTTCGCGGTCAAAGCGGTCTCGGCCTGAGCATCCGCCAAATAAGCGTTAAGCGCTTGCGAGGTCAGCGCGCGGACTTCTCCATCATCGCCAACCCACGTGAACAACGTTGCCCCCGGCAGGTCGTCACATTTTTCCAAAGCCTTTTGCAGGACACGGTCGTGAATGGTTTTCTGAACGTGGTGCCCGCCCTTCGCCTTGTAGTCCAGCAGCACACCATCGGGCGCAGGCTTTAGGTGCCGCGATTGCAGTGTCACAGCACCGTAGCTGCCATTGTCGGCGGTATAGGCACGGTCCCCAACGCGCAATGCCCCCCGGTCGATCAGCCGGGTCGCCGCAGCAAGCGCGAAATCGATCGACCCCGGCGTCGCCTTGAGATCTGCGCGCACACGGCGGCGGATGGCGGGCAGCGCGCGTCCGAAATCGGGCAAATCATCGAACTTCTGACGTGCCTTGGTCTCTGACCATTCCTGATGATAGCGGTATTGTTTGCGGCGACGCTCATCACGCCCCGTCGCCTGCAAATGCCCCCGCTCAATCGGGCAAATCCAGACGTCGTCATAAGCAGGCGGCACGGCGAGCGCGTCAATGCGCTGCCGTTCAGCCCCGCGGGCAATCGTGGTTCCGTCCGGCGCAATATAGGTGAACCCACGGCCACAGCGACGCCGTGAAATCCCGGGCTCCGCGTCCGAGACGTAAACCAGCCCTGACATCAGGCCGCAGAGACCTCTGACGCCAGCTTGAGAACATTATCACCGTCCTCCTGCTCGATATAGAGCGCCGGGTCGTCCTTCGACCCATTCCGCGTCACTTCGCTACCCTTGATCTTGCGTGTCGTCTTTTCCGCAAAAATCGACTGCACAGTGCCTTTCGCTGTGCCGTTGCCCCACTCCCACGTGACAGTGTCACCTTCACTTATACTGGCCATGAAAACGCCCTTTCCTTCCAATGTCGTTTGTTTGAAAGAGCAACCTTTGCCGCCCGCGCTTGTTCCACCCCAAGGTCCAATCAGTTCGCTTGCAGCGCAGCTTTGCCACCCCGTTCCAAAGGGTTGGACCAAGGCAGCAATCCATTGCGCGCCACAAAGGCCACCGCAACAGCCGCACCGATGATATTGGCAGCAACGGCGGCGAAAAGAACCCCGGTGTAGCCAAAGGCCATCACGCCCAACCAGGCCCCCGGCAGATAGATCGCGGCATTGCGCCCAATGCTCAGTGTCATCGACCACAATGCCTTGTCCCGCGCATTCATCGCGGCGTTTGCGATCACGATGATGCCGTAACCAAAGATTGATAGACCAACGATCTGCAGGTATTGCGCGGCATATTTCAGATCGTCGTCGCTCGCAGCGACAAGCCCCGCGATTGGCTCTGCAAAGAACATCAGGATCGGCCCCAACACGGCCCCGTAGGCAACGGCAAACCCAAAGCTGACGCCAACGCCCCGCTTGGCCCGGTCGTATTTTTCCGCTCCCCAGTTCTGACCCACGACAGGTCCGATCCCGGCAGAGAGTGCCATCAGCGGCACAAGCACGATCGACTGAATGCGCCCGGCGGCACCGAACCCGGCAACCGCAGCATCCCCTACGGTTGCAACCGCCGCAGTGACAAGCGCCATCCCCGCCGGATTAATCGCATTCGACAATGAGGCCGGAACCCCAACGCTCAGAATGCGCCGGGTGCTGGCGCGCAGATCTTTCAGAAGTGGCTGCACAAACCCCAGCAGCCCCAGACGCCAAGCCATCGCAAAGGCCGCAACCATCGCAATCACCCGCCCGACAAGCGTCGACAAAGCGGCACCCGCTGTCGACATCTCGGGGATCGGACCCCACCCGAAGATGAATACAGGATTTAGGGCGATCCCGAAAAATGCGGCAAGGATCATGATGCCCGCCGACATTGCCCCATTACCATGGGCCCGAAAAACGGCGTTTGTGATCATCATCAGGACCAGAAACGGAAACGACACGATCCAGAGCGGCATATAGGCCATCACCTCGCCCAACACGGCATCCGAGGCCCCCAAGGCGCGGAATAGCGGCTCTGAAAACAGCCACAGAAGGCCGCCAATCACGACAGACAACAGCCCGCCCAGCAGCAAAGCATGCATGGCAAAACGCCGCAATTGGTCTTCGCTTTCCCCGCGTCCGATGGCCTGCGACACAACCGCATTGGCCCCAGCACTCAACCCGATGGACAGCGACGTGACGGCGGTGATGACGGGATAAATGAAGCCAACCGCCGCCAACGCCGTACCACTGACCTGACCAAGAAAATACGCATCCGCAACGCCAACTGCGATGACCGAAAAAATCCCGAAACTCATCGGGGCAGACACCGCCGCCAAGGCGCGCCATATGGGCCCTTCTGTGAGAGAGCGAGACTTTCCGGCAGACATAAGTGTTCCTTCAACAGTTCCGGGCAAAGAACATCCGGCCTGTCATTTTGTTCCGTCTGCCAAGCGGACGAACACGGACAAAGTCCTTCTGACAACGCGTTCCGGCGTGCATTTCAGTAATTGAATATGAACCAACTTCCCCCGGTAACCAGGATTGAAATGACAATTCACGACATGCCGGAGGGATTGATTGCGCTGCGGAGACAATCGCCGAGGTGCCTCATTTGCGCCCAATTTCAACGGCATAGATCGCGATGAATTGGGGGTCGAAAATGTCATGCTCAAAGGGATTCGCGCCATGTCAACTCTGTCTACTGTTTTAAAAGCCGGCGCTCTGGCTTGCATTGCTGCCGCAAGTGCCACTGCCGCTGCAGCTGAAGACGTTACTGTGTACGTCTACGAAAAAGGCTACTTTCCGAACGTCAGCTACCTCGACGGTGCAACATCCGTCACCTTCGTAAATAAAACTGATTCCACGCTTGGTCTGGACTACACCACAGGTGGCGTCATGGTGAACGACTTCACAAATTCCGTCACTGTCCCAGCCAGCGCTCTGGCAAATAAGCCGCTCAAGCAGCCATACGTCTTCGGCGTCGGCTACTACAGCGGCAAGGGCTATGAAGTCCGCGACGGCGCGGTGCCTGCTTCCTAATCTTCTTGCATCGGGGCCATCAGCGCAGCGCCGGTGGCCCGATTGCTATTGACCTCGGTTCCCACCCGATGAAATGACAGCGCGTCTTCGGGCGCGCTTTTCATCAATTGTGCGGCGCCCTTTCCAACCTCTCCCAGCCACAGCGGCCAGTCGTCTTCCGTCAGGATCACCGGGATCCGATGATGGATCCGCGCCATCGCGTCATTTGCGGCAGTCGTGACAATGGCGCAGGTCGTCAGTGTGTCGTCGCCCATTGTCCAGTCCTGCCAGATCCCCGCCATCACAAGCGGGGTCCCATCTGTGCGCTGCACAAACCACGGAAGCGGCGTCGCATCTCCGTCCCGATACCATTCATAAAACCCCGTCACCGGGACTAGACACCGCCGCGCGCGGCCGGCCGCCCGAAATGCGGGTTTCTCCGCAATCGTCTCCGCCCGCGCATTGATGAGGAGAGGCCCACCGTTTGGCTTCTTGTACCAATGCGGGATGAACCCCCACCGCATAGGGCGCAGCCTGCGCACTCCCTCCGCCGCCGTGATGACAGGAATCTGCACCGTCGGGCAGACGTTGTAGTTCGGCGTCGGCGGCAGATCATTCGACGGCACCGCGTCAAAGAGCTCCACCACCGCCTCATGCGGCAAAGTAATCGCCATGCGTCCGCACATATCGCACGTCCTTGCATTGTTAAACGTCCCACCCAAGACTGTCTGTTCCCTTAGCAAAGTGCAATTGTCGGGGCATGAAAGGGTGGACTATTGGTCAAGCAAAATGACCGGTAAAGCGGACATTGCTGCCATTCATTTGATCCACTGAAAGGCCCGGGACAAGCCGGAGGCGCCGGGCCATCGGCGGACCGCCCCGTCGGGCCGACGATGACGCCACCCGCGCGCAGGCTTGTGAGTTGTCCGTATGTGTGGATGGATAAACTGCCACGCTGAGAGCGTGCTCTCGTCACCCCACGGTCCGCCGTTGGCCCTTGTGGCAGGATCCGCCGTCTTGGAAGATGTTTGGCGAGGGCAGCTTTGCGGAGATAGTGTTGAAAAAGTCCGTTGATTGGTTGGTCTGCTGCTGATTCACTC
>JAHDEX010000035.1 GCA_020628545.1 Paracoccaceae bacterium
AACCTTTCTTTCAGCAATATGTCACCCACTCCCACCTCCGTGAGCACACGTGACAAAACTGAAACGGAATCAAATGCAAAAAACACGCGTCTGGGCGGCCCCAAACGCGTGTCCAAATCGATTCCTTTGCGTCGCAGGGGACGCGCTAACGCTAATCTTTGTTACACGGGCAGGCCTGCGTGCTGCATCGCCGCTTTGATTTTTGCTTTGGTCGCATCAGTCAGTTCAACCAACGGCAAACGGACGTCTGGTGCGCAGAGGCCAAGCAAGGACATCCCGTATTTGGCGCCAACCAGGCCGGGCTCGGTGAAGATCGCCTGATGAAGCGGCATCAGCCGGTCCAAAAGTTCTAGAGCCTTGGTGTAGTCACCCGCCAAAGTCGCTTCTTGGAATTCTGCGCAAAGTGCGGGTGCAACGTTTGCAGTGACCGAGATGCAGCCGATACCACCGTGGGCATTAAAGCCAAGCGCGGTTGCATCCTCTCCGGACAGTTGAACAAAGTCGGTGCCACAGGTGATCCGCTGTTGCGGCACGCGGCTCAGATCGCCGGTCGCGTCCTTCACCCCGATGATCATGTCGTTCTTGGCGAGCGTGCCCATCGTATCAGGCATGATATCAACCACCGACCGGCCCGGGATGTTATAAAGCACAAGTGGCAACCCACAGTCGGCTGCGGCTGTGAAGTGGGCGACAAGGCCCGCCTGCGTCGGCTTGTTATAGTAGGGGCTGACGACAAGCGCTGCCGTGGCGCCAGCCTCTTTTGCAGCTTTTACCAGACGTACCGTTTCTGCCGTGCTGTTTGATCCTGCACCGGCAATGACGGGAATACGGCCTGCGGCTTCCTCCACAACAATCGCCACGACTTCATCATGCTCCTTATGGCTCAACGTGGGGCTTTCGCCCGTCGTGCCCACAGGGACCAGCCCGTGGCTGCCCTGATCGACATGCCAGTTTACCAATTTCTTGAGCGTCTCACGATCCACCTGGCCGTTCGAAAACGGCGTGACGAGCGCGGGAAGAGACCCTTTGATCATGACGCAATTCCTTAGTCTGGCAGCCCTGTTGACATGTGTTGAGTCGGGCCGGTTGAAGTCGCGCGGACCCTAGACAGCTTTCCGCCGAGGGACAAGTTGGCCATTGTCTTGCCCGTAAGCGTGCTTAGGTTAGCAGGGTCCACAGGCAGGGAGACCCTATCCTCATGCGCAACGTGCTGAAATTGTTGGTGGCTTTGGCCATCGCCGGGCAGGTTGCGGCGCAAGAAAGCGACCCCGATCTGGTCAGTGCGATCAGGTTGGCAGATCAGGGCGATTACCCAGCAGCCTATGAGCAGGTCGCGGCCGATGATTTGGTTGCCCAGAGCTTGCTGAAATGGTGGCAATTGCGCGCCGGTAGCGGCGCTTTTGCGGACTATCTGGCGTTCTTTGAATCCCACCCGGATTGGCCTGCGCGGAACCAACTGCGCGAGAAAGCCGAAGCCGCGATCCCCAAAGGCCATGACCCAATTGATGTGATCATCTTTTTTGCAAGCGATGCCCCACGCACCGGCGCTGGTGCAGTGCGACTGGCAGAGGCTTTAATGACCAGCGGTAAGCTGGACGCGGCGAATGAGGTGCTGATCACAGCATGGACCGACTTGCGGCTTACAGAAAATGGCCAGACGCTGATGTTGGAAAACTTCAGCGACATTCTCGCGAACCACCATGTGGCGCGGGCTGATGCGCTCTTGTGGCGTTGGCGCACGAATGAGGCAGAGGCGATGCTGCCTCTTTTGGAGGAAGACGACGCAAAGCTCGTGACCGCAAGGATCGCCTACATTAACAATACAAACGTTTCTGAGGCTGTCGCGGCAGTTCCGCTGTCGCTGCAGGATGACCCGGGCCTGCGGTATGATCGTTACAGCTGGCTCGCCGGGCAGGGCAATCGCGGTCAGGCCGTTGCGATGCTGAAAGCGCAGTCAACATCGGTCGATGCGCTTGGCCAACCATTCCGTTGGTCAGGCTGGCGACGCGTCCTGGCTCGCTGGGAAATGCGCGAAGGACGCTATCAAAGTGCTTATGATCTTGCGAGCCAGCATTTCCTGACTGAAGGGAGTTCCTATGCTGACCTGGAATGGGTCGCAGGCTACGTGGCGTTTCGGTATCTCGATGACCCGGCATTGGCGCTCACCCACTTCCGCCGGGTTGCCGCGGCCGTTGATACGCCCATCTCGCTGGGCCGGGCCGGCTACTGGATGGGCCGCGCGCACGCCGCACTTGGCGATCCGGCTGCAGCCGCCGCGGCGTTCGCCATGGGCGCCAAGCATCAGACAAGTTTTTATGGCCTCTTGGCAGCCGAGCAACTTGGAATGCGTCTTGATCCATCGCTGACCGGAGAAGCGGACATCACAGACTGGGCCGACAGTGACGTGCTGGAAAACCCGCTTGTGATATCGGCGCTGGCCCTGCTGGACGCGGGTGAGCGCGGGGCTGCAACCCTGTTCTTTTCGGAGCTCGGCCGTACGCTTGATGCGGCCGACACTGGGCGGCTTGCGCAACTGATGGTCGATCTGGATGACCCCTACTATGCTGTCCTGCTGGGAAAAGCGGCTGTGCAGCGCGGCATCGTCGTCCCATCGGCGTATTTTCCATTGCATGACCTTGCCGCGATGGAGCTGCCCGCTGATCCGGAATTATCGCTCTCGATTGCGCGCCGGGAAAGCGAGTTCAACTTCCGCGCAGGGAGCCCTGTTGGCGCGCTAGGATTGATGCAGTTGATGCCTGCGACGGCTGAGGAAGTGGCCGGGTTTCTTGATCTGCCGTACTCGCGCCAGCGCCTGACGAGTGATTGGCAATACAACGCGCAACTGGGCGCGAAATATTTGTCGGTGCTGGAAGACGAGTTTGGGCCGTCTCCCGTGCAGATCGCAGCTGGTTATAATGCAGGCCCCAGTCGGCCAAAGCGGTGGATGGAGGAATTCGGGGATCCGCGTTTGGGAGAAATGGATGTGGTCGATTGGATCGAGCACATCCCGTTTCGCGAAACCCGCAACTACGTCATGCGCGTGACGGAATCGATACCTGTCTATCGCGCGCGTCTGACAGGCCAAACCGGAACGGTGGCATTCACGCCTCTGCTGCTTGGGGAAAAACCGCTGAATCGCCCGGCACTACGCCCCTCCGCCTTTCCGCCGCCACCCCCACCGGACGTGGCCGATGATGTTGAAGAGACATTGTCGCGTCCCGTGGCCCGACCGGGCAATTAGGCTGGTGTGATCCGAATGAGCGCCCGTACCGGGCGCGCGACATATTTGGTTTGGTCACGCCATTGGTGCGTCTGTGGCGATTAGGGGACGCCTTCGGCGGGAAGGTATTTTTGGCAAGAAGAAAACAAGGTCGCACTATGCTTTGCGCCGCGCACGCCATAACGTGAAGAGGCCTGATGCAATCACGAGACCCGCGCCCAAAGCGACGTTCCATTCCAGCGTTTCACCAAAAATCGTAAGGCCGATGAGGCTCGCAAAGACCAGTTGCAGATAGGCGAACGGCTGAACAGCGCTGGCTTCTGCGACTTCGTAACACCGGATCAGCAGGTAATGTCCCAACGCGCCGGTGACACAAAGTGCGGCCATCCAGGCCCTATCAGGCGGGGTCATCGGTTCCCACGACCAGATGCCGATCGCTGTCATCATCGCGGCACCTGTCACACCGGTCCAGAAGAAGCTCGTCGCGGCGGTATCTTTGCGGGCTGCGTAGCGCGTGAGAAGACCGTAGAGCGCAAAAAGCGTCGCGGACAATAGAGGAATGAGCGCCGCTGGGCTGAAGACAGTGATGCCGGGCTGCAGGATGATGAGAACGCCGACAAAGCCGATGCCAATGGCGATCCAACGCCGCCAACCAACACTCTCGCCCAGGATCGGGCCGGAAAGGGCGGCGACGAGAAGTGGGTAACAGGCAAAAATGGCGTGGGCTTCGACAAGACCGAGTAAGACAAAGCCCAACACCATCACGCAGATTTCGGCGCCGAGCAGCAGGCCGCGTGTGATCTGCAGCACAGGTTGCTCGGTAGCCGCCGCCGCGCGGACCGAACCGGATTGGCGCGTGGCAATTGCAATCACAAAGGCGGCGAAGAACCAGTAGCGGATCATCACCACCATCAGCACGTTGTATTCTCCTGCCAGATGGCGCGAGATGCCATCCTGGACGGCAAAGACCAATGTCGTGCCGATCATGAAAAGGATGCCGAGGCGGGTGTTGAAGCTTTGCATCTATGGGGCCAAAACGCCGCGCGTCATATGGCGTTTGCGTCCAAAGCCGGGGGAGCGCGTGATGACGAAACCTGCCGTCTCCAGCGCACGGCGCACGTGTCCCGCGGCAGTGTAAGTCGCAAGCGTGCCGTGTGGGTTGGTGTGATCGGCGACGGCTTGCATCAGTGCAGGTTCCCACATGTCGGGGTTCTTGACGGGCGAGAAGCCATCGAGAAACCAGATATCAGCTTTGTCCCGCCACGCAGGCAGTGTGACGCGAGCGTCGCCCCTGATGATCTCAAGTGTGATCTTGTCATCGACGCGCGCGGGTCCAGTCGTTGCGTCATCCCAAACCGCCAAAAGACGAGGCGCAACGGCGGCAACCTCCGGAAAAGCGCGCAGCGCTGTTTCGGCTTGCGCGCGGGTGAGCGGGAAGTTTTCGAAGCTGGTGAATGTTACGGGTTTTGCAAAGCCGGCGGCATGCCATGCCACGATGGTAGCCAGAAAATTTAATCCCGTGCCAAAGCCCAGTTCCGCGATATGCAATGGCTGTGCAAACCGTGCGGGAAGATCATTGCCCGCAAGAAAGACGTGGTTCGTTTCTGCCAGTCCATTATCGAGCGAATAATAAGGATCGTCGAACCGGGTTGAAATCGGGACGTCGCCAGCCGATGTCGTGCGCCACGTCAGGTCTGTGATCTGGTTGCTCATGCGGATTTGCCCTAAGTGCTGGGCAGACACTGGAAGGATGTGGGCAAAATGACAATCGCGGATGTGACGGTGATGGGCGCAGGCGTAATTGGCCTGTCAGTGGCCTTTGCCTGTGCGCGCCGCGGAGCGCAAGTTCAGGTGATTGACCCGGATGGTGTCGCCGGTGGCGCGAGCGGGGGGATCGTCGGTGCTTTGGCCCCGCATGTGCCTGAGAATTGGAATGCCAAGAAGGCGTTTCAGCTCGAAAGCCTGCTGATGGCGGACGCGTTTTGGCGCGATGTGGCGACATTGAGTGGTATGGCGACGGGCTATCTCCGCTCAGGCCGTTTGCAGCCTCTGGCGGACGCGGCCGCTGTGAGTCTGGCGCGAGCGCGGGAACAAACGGCACGTGAGCTTTGGAAGGGGCAGGCCACGTGGGAGCTTATCCCTGTCGAAGATGCCGGCCCTTGGGCGCCACCTAGCGAGACCGGTCTCTTGGTCAGGGATACTTTGTCGGCGTTGGTTCATCCTCGTGATGCGACCCGGGCTCTGGCGGGGGCGGTTGTGGCATTGGGAGGACAGATTGAAGCGCGCGCTAAGCCGCAAGGCTCTGTCGTCTGGGCAACTGGATGGCGCGGGTTGCTGGAGATGAACGCGCAGCACAATCGTCAGGTTGGCACAGGCGTGAAGGGACAGGCGCTTTTGCTGGATTTCGCGCAATCGGGTGGCCCACAGATCTTTGCGGATACCTTACATTTCGTCCCGCATCACGATGGAACTCTGGCAATTGGATCAACGTCGGAGCGCGAGTTTGAGGCGCCGGACACGGTTGATGAACAGCTTGACGCTTTGCACGATCGTGCAGTCGCCGCCATGCCGATGCTCCGCCATGCGCCCGTTGTGGCACGTTGGGCCGGGGTACGGCCGCGGGCGCGCAGCCGGGCGCCAATGCTCGGGCGGCATCCGTTTCAAGAGGGTACATTCGTTGCAAATGGCGGCTTCAAGATTGGCTTTGGCATGGCGCCCAAGGTAGGGGAGGTGATGGCTGACCTGATCCTCGAAGGGAAAGAAACGATCCCTGAGGCGTTCCTTCCGGACGCCAGTCTTTAGATTGCGACGGAACAACCCTCTGAGGCATGCGGTGTTGGAATTCAGCGGCTACGAAATTTGACCGCTCGTGCATAAGCGCCCATCTGCGGCTTTGACCCAAAACATCTGATCTTGTGCGCAGAGCGTGGCCTTTTCCGACACCATAAGCGGAGACGCACCGCGATACTGAAACGTCGTCATGGTCGGGTGTAACCGCGTGGCCATCTGGATCATCAGATGTGCGAGAAGCGGACCGTGCACGACCAATCCGTCATAGCCTTCGACATCGCAGGCGTAATCCGCGTCATAATGGATACGGTGACCATTGAATGTGAGCGCGGAATAGCGAAATAGCTGTGTTGGCGTGAACGCGAGTGCTTGCGTCTCAGTCGCGACTGTTGGGGCTGTTTGTGCCTCTGCAGCCGGAGCATCCGGGGGGCGATAGACCAATTCCTGCCATTCGGTGATGGCGAGTGCATGGCGCTGCTTGATATCGTGCCGGACACGGACGAAGGCCAGCGCACCGGTCCGCCCTTGCTTGCGGGTGACGGCCTCGACCCGGCTGACTTTCTCGGCCTTGATGCCAGCGCGCAAAGGTTGATGTTGCACAATCTTGCCTGCCGCCCACATGCGGCGGGACGTTCCCATGTCTGGAATGAATGTTCCGGTCGCCGGGTGGCCATCCTCGCCAAGTGCAGTGGGCAGTTGCGGGTCCCAAAAGTAGATCTGATGGGCAAAGAGGGGGAGCGGATCGCCACTTTCGATGTTCGGAGTCTCACCAAGTGTCGCCTGGAGCGCCCGGGCACGGGCCGGGTCCATGATGTCGACGATGGATTGTGTTGCGGTGTCCTGCCCTGTCATAGTTGGTTGCGTAGCGTGAATGAGAGGGAGGCGCAAATGCCGGCGGTGAATGGGCTTGACCACCTGGTGCTGACGGTCGCGGACATAGATCGCACCATCGCATTCTACCGTGATGGATTGGGAATACGGGCCGAGCAGTTTCAACCTGCCGATGGCTCAACCCGATGGGCGCTGACTTTTGGCATTCAAAAGATCAATTTGCATGTCGCGGAAGCACCATTCTCGCCCTACGCGGTGGCACCGACGCCAGGTAGCGCTGATTTGTGCTTTCTGTCAGGTGACCCGCTTGATGAATGGCAGGCGCATTTTCAGGCCTCCGGTATAACCGTTGTGGAAGGGCCGGTTGGGCGCACCGGTGCAACAGGCCCCATCACGTCACTTTATGTGCGCGATCCCGACGGTAACTTGATCGAGATCAGCAACAGGGCCTAGGTCAGGGCTTTCAGTTCGTCCATCAATTCGGTCAGCGCCCCAACATACCGTTCATTTGTCAGATTGCCGTTTTCGTCGAAGGCACTGCCACTTGCCGCGATCAGAACTTCGGGCCCTTGGAGAAGTCTCGGACGAAAGGCCATCAAGGCAAGCCGCAAGGAAAATTGCGCGCGTTCACCACCCGCGCGGCCCGCAGCGGCAGACATGATCGCAACGGGTTTATCTTTCCACGGTCCGCCCTTTGTGCGGCTGACCCAATCGAGCGCGTTCTTCAAAACGCCGGACATCGCTTTGTTGTACTCAGGTGTTGAAATGATGACTGCGTCGGCTTCGGCGATCTGATCCGCAAGCGTTTGGACGATAGGCGGGATACCCTCAGCCTCTTCGAGATCTCCGTCGTAGAGTGGGAAGCGCAAATCACCTTCGACAAATGTGTCCGGCGCGAAAATCCGTGCCGCCTGACGGATCAGTTTGGTGTTGGTGCTGTCTTTGCGCAACGCGCCAGAAATCCCCAGCAATGTGGTCATGGAAGATAGTCCTTTCTTAAGCTTGCCTGCCATGTAGAGCCAAGATGCACAGACACAAGCCGCTTGAGGCTTTCGGCGGCCTCAATCAGAGTGTGGCGAAACACGGGAGAGATGAGATGCGCCACGGTGGGCAAATTTTGGTCGATCAGTTGACCAAGCTGGGGGTGCGACGTGTGTTTTCGGTGCCGGGCGAAAGCTTTCTGGCAGCCCTGGACGGGCTTTACGAAAGTGGCGTGCAGAATGTTGTCTGCCGCCACGAAGGCGGGGCCGCAATGATGGCAGAGGCTTACGGCAAGATGACAGGAACGCCAGGAGTATGTTTCGTGACGCGTGGGCCGGGAGCCTGCAATGCGTCTGCCGGAATTCATGTGGCCATGCAGGACAGCACGCCGATGGTGTTGTTCGTGGGGCAGATCGACACGCGTCACCGGGATCGCGAGACCTTTCAAGAGGTTGATTATCGTGCCATGTTTGGCGGGCTTGCGAAATGGGTGGCAGAGGTCGACCAGACAGAGCGCCTGCCAGAATACATCGCGCGCGCATTCCGTGTGGCCATGGCAGGGCGGCCGGGGCCAGTGGTGTTGGCATTGCCCGAGAACATGCTGAGCGCGGACGCCGAAACCGACGACTTCAGCGGCGCAACGGGAACGCTTGATGTAAGCGACCCAGCGGCCTTTGGAATAATGGTGGACTACCTGAGGCAGGCCGAAAAGCCCTTGATGGTTGTGGGCGGCCCGCATTGGTCACGCAAATCGGCGGGATTTCTTGAAAGGTTTGCAGAGGTGACCGGTGTGCCGGTTGCAGCGGGCTTTCGACGGCAAGACTACATGGACAATCGCCATCCGAACTACGTTGGTGACCTGAACGTTGGCGTAAACCCGGCGCTGGCGGTGCGGGTGCGCGCAGCGGATTGTCTGTTGCTGGTGGGCACGCGCTTTGGCGACATCGAAACGCAAGGGTACACGTTGGTGGACCCCGCGCGGCCCGGCAAGACAATTCTGCATTGCCATGCGGATGCGGGTGAGATCGGGCGCGTCTACGGCGCGACCGTCGGTGTGGAAGCGACGGGTCGTGCTGCGATCTATGCCTTGGCCAAACAAGTGGCGGAAGATGCGCCATGGGACCGTTTTGGAGCCTGGACGGCTGCTGCGCGGACAGAGTACGAGGCTTGGCTTACGCCGCAGGAAAGCCCCGGTGACGTCAAACAGGAAGACATCGTGCGCTGGCTGTCCGACGCTTTGCCCGAGGATGCGATACTGACGAATGGCGCGGGGAATTATGCCGCGTGGCTGCATCGCTACTTCGTCTACAAAGGTTACGGAACGCAACTGGCCCCGACATCAGGATCAATGGGGTATGGCTTTCCGGCAGCAGTTTCCGCGTCTCTTGAATATCCAGAACGGACCATTGTCTGCTTTGCCGGGGATGGATGCTTTCAAATGACACTGAACGAGATGTCGACAGCAGTGCAGCATGGCGCAAAGCCGATTGTGATTGTCATGAACAACGGGCGCTATGGCACAATCCGCATGCACCAGGAAAAATCCTATCCCGGGCGCGTAGCGGGCACAGAACTGGCAAATCCTGACTATGCCGCCCTGGCGCGGGCCTATGGCGGTCATGGAGAGCGGGTGACAACGCAGTCGGAATTTGCGCCCGCTTTTGAACGCGCGCGCGCCAGTGGAACTGTCGCGGTGATTGAGGTTGTCCTGGACCGGGATGTTTTGGCAACGGGCGTATCCCTGTCGGAACTCTCCGCCAAGACCTGACCGAAATGAGCGCGCTGACGCGCGCGCGTGATCTTATTTTGGGGCCATCCGGCCCCAAGTTTTTTGCCTCCGGCGGAGGTATTTTGGGCAAGAAGAAAGGCGCTATCTGTCCGATTGCTGCCAAAGGTGGGCCTGGTTGGGAACAAATGCCTCAATCGCGGCGGTGGCGATCACGTGGACCTCATCCGCTGCCGGATTGGCGACGTTTTGGCCGCCTTTGACAGCGGTGACGGTGGCGTTGCCACGCGGGAGTAGTTCGGCAAGGGCGGCAGTGTCGAGCATCTCCGGTTCCTGCACGCCGATGGTCACCTGCACGCGCATTTCTTCCGTGGACAGGCCCGTGCTTGCAAAAACGGTTAGCGTTGAATGGCGCAGGGCGTCGTTGATCGCGCGTTCGGCGGCCTTTTGGTAGTTCATCCCATGCAGGGAGTTGCCCATGCCCATTTCCAAGATGATGCGGTGGTCGGTCATGGACGGCGCTCCATCATGAAAGACACGTTGATGGCGGCATTGGCGATGACTGTCGGTGGTGCCTCGGGCCGTGGGACATTGAGGCCACCATGGGTCACGGTGATGCTGGGTTGACCGTAAGGGAAGATGTCGAGCAGCGCCTCTGTGTCGACGGCGTCCGGGTCTTGCACTGCGATCTCGACGTCGATGATCATCATCACTTTCGGAAAACCATAGAGTTCGGCCATGTTGATCGAATTGTGCCACAGCGCGTCTTGCAGCGCGCGTTTGGCGGCTTGGGTGTAGTCCTGGCGGCGCAGGGATGTGCCCATGCCAAATTCGGTGAGGACGCGGTGTTTGGGCATCTGAAACTCCGGTTAGGTCAGGTGGAATTGACGGGTTTCCGCGTCCCAGCGCAAGCCGGTTCTTTGTGCCAGGCGCCTGCAATTGTCGGCCATGCCAATGCGATTGGCCCAGCGGGAGAGCGAGCGAATCGGGATTGCATGGACGTCGCCGAAGCCATCGACGAGCACGCATTCGCGCAGGCCCGGCGTGCCAGCATAGTCGCGGTGCCCGAAGACGAAATTGCGTGGGGTCATGTCGCCTGCGCGGATGTCGTAGCGGTCGAGGCGCGCGACGCAGTCGTTGAAAAGGGTCAGGTCCGCGCGCGTGAAGGACTTCGACTTGATCAGGTGATCAAGCGTGGGGCCAAGGCCGTTGTCGTTGGTCACAGCTTCAGTCAGGCAGCCGAGACCTTTGTCTGTCATCGTAAAGCCGAACATATGGGTGATAGGGCTATGGAATTCCGCCGGATCAGCGGCAAGCATCATGCGCAGGTATTCCTGATACTCTTTACGAGCCCAACGGCGGCGGATGTTGGGGAAGTGAGCCTCGGTCCAGGTGGCGAGTTTCGCGCGACTTGTCGTTTCGGGCATCGGTCGCAGAACTTTGACGAGTTTCGTACGATCCGCGGGGTGGCGATAGACCCAGCGTTGTGAGCCTTCGGCGATCAGATCCGAGGCGTTCAGGCTCAGGAGCGGTGGAACTGATTTTGGATCCGTCGTCATATCGGATGTGACCCCTGCGTCCACCCTACGCGCGCCTTAGAACTCCACACCAATTTGCGCTTTGATACCCGACCGGAAGGGGTGTTTGACCAACTCCATCTCTGTGACCAGATCGGCCAGTTCGATGATGTCGTCATGCGCGTTGCGGCCTGTGAGGACCACATGGGTCATGGCGGGCTTGTGATCGCGCAGGAAGGCCACAACTTCTGCCGCGCTGACATAATCATAGCGGATCGCGATGTTGATCTCATCGAGCAGCACCATGTGGTTGCTTTCGTCCAGGATCAGCTCTTTCGCTTTGGCCCAGGCGGCCTGCGCCATCTCCGTATCGCGGCTTTTGTCCTGCGTTTCCCAGGTGAAGCCTTCACCCATCGTGTGAAAGGCGCAGGTATCAGTGAATTTCGAGAGGATCAGGTCACGTTCCCCAGTGCTCATCCCGCCTTTGATGAATTGGACGACGGCGCATTTCATATCATGGGCGATGCAGCGGAAGATCATACCGAAGGCCGCAGAGGATTTGCCTTTGCCCTTGCCGGTATGAACGATCACGAGGCCCTTTTTGTCGGTCTTGGTCGCCATGATCTTGTCCCGCGCGGCCTTTTTCTTGGCCATCTTGGAGGCGTGGCGGGCGTCGTCGTCTTTGGGTGCGTCGGTCATGGGTGGGGTCCTTTTGTCGGGTGCAGTCTGTCGTTTGTCAGTCACAGACGCAAGGTGGTCGCGTCGTTTGATATTTTCCCCCTCGCGCAGTGAGTCACGGGTGTGTTACCTGCTAACAAAAGACGATTTTGGGGCAAATCGATGCGACTTTTTTCAGTGCTGATGCTGGCGAGTTATATTGGCGTGGCAGTTTTGGCGGCGGGCGTCTAAACACTTTCAAGCAAACCCGCAATCCTTGCCCTCGCCGAATTTGACTTGGGCGTCCAGAGGTTGCGGTCAATCGCTTCTTGCAGGCGTTGGGCGATCTCTTGCAGGGCGGGCGCGTTGTTTTCGGCGATGAAGTCGCGGACGTTTTCATCTTCCAGAAACGCGCTTTCGACCAGATCGAAGTGGTGGTTTTTGACAGCCCCCGTGGTGGCTGCGAAGGCGAAGAGGTAGTCAACCGTCGCGGCCATCTCAAACGCGCCTTTGTATCCGTGGCGCATGACGCCGTTGATCCACTTGGGGTTTACGACGCGGGAGCGGATGACCCGGCCGATTTCATCATCCAGCGTGCGAATGACAGGCCGTTCGGGGCGTGAGTGGTCGTTGTGGTAGATCGGGCGTGTTTCGCCTTGCAGCATTTGCACGGCTGCGGCCGCCCCGCCTTCGAACTGGTAGTAATCGTCGCTGTCAAGGATGTCGTGTTCGCGGTTGTCCTGGTTTTGCACGATGGCTTCGGTTTGCGACAGGCGTTGGGTGAATCCGGTGCGATTGGCCCGGCCGTCTTTGCCGGCCTCATAGGCGTAGGCACCCCAGGTGAGGTAGGCCTCGCCCAGATCGGCGGCATCATTCCAGATGCGTTCGTCGATCATCGCTTGCAGGCCTGCGCCGTATGCGCCGGGTTTGGAGCCGTAGACGCGGGCGGTGTCTTCGCCTTGTTTGGTGCGCGCGGCGGCGGGGTTGAGGTCAGGTGGCTCATCAAGGGCCTGCACGGCTTTGGCGGCGCTGTCGACGAGGGCGACAAGCTGCGGGAAGGCATCGCGGAAGAAACCGGAGATGCGCAAGGTGACGTCAACGCGTGGGCGGCCGAGGACGGTGTGAGGGAGCACCTCAAATCCCGTGACGCGGCGGTTGGCGCTGTCCCATTGCGGTTTGACGCCCATCAAGGCGAGGGCCTGGGCGATGTCGTCGCCGCCGGTGCGCATGTTGGCGGTGCCCCAGGCGGTCAGCAGCATGGTGCGCGGCCAGTCGCCGTGGTCTTGCAGGTGTTTTTCGATAAGCAGGTTTGCCGATTTCCACCCAAGTGCCCAAGCTGTGGGAGTGGGGACGGCCCGGCTATCAACGCTGTAAAAGTTGCGCCCGGTGGGGAGTGTATCGAGGCGCCCACGAGTGGGGGCGCCGGACGGGCCCGGGCTGACGAAGTGGCCCTTGAGGCCGGTGAGGAGGCCCGCCCCCTCGGCAGGTCCACAGGCCTGAATTGTTGGCAGGATCGTGTCGTGGATTTCTGTCAGGACGGGGGGAGACGCGCGGCGTTCGCCGACGCCCCTCCCGCCGTCCCGAACTTGCGCGATGCTGAGGAGTTCGAGGCGCTCAACCGTGTCGCCGTTTGTGCGCCAGATGTCCGCTGTGAGGTCTTTGAGGGCATCGGGGTTCTCGGTCGCAGGGGCGGCGAGGTCGCAATCAAGCGGGTCGATGCTGAGGCCAAGGTCTTCGGCGACGGCGCGCAGGAGCGAGGCGTTTTTGCCCTTGCCGTCGCCGCGCGGGACGCGGGCGAGTGCGATAGCGAGGTTGGTCGCTAGGTTACCTTCGGGCGTTTGGCCAAAGATATGCAGACCGTCACGAATTTGCGCCTCTTTTAACTCACATAAGTAAGCATCGAGTTTGGCGAGGTCGGCGTCTTCATTGCCTTCAAACCCGGCGTCTTGTGCCAGACCGGTCACGTTCGACAGGGACAGGATCTCGCGGCGCAGATGGTCGATCCGGCGCGGGTCCACACCTGCGGCCTCATAGTATTCATCAACCAGCGCTTCGAGGTCGCGCAACGGGCCGTAGCTTTCCGCGCGGGTCAGCGGCGGTGTCAGATGGTCGATGATGACCGCCGATGTCCGCCGCTTGGCCTGGGTGCCTTCGCCCGGATCGTTCACGATGAAAGGGTAGAGATGCGGGGTCGGGCCAAACACGGCCTCTGGCCAGCAAGTCTCTGATAACGCTGTCGCCTTTCCGGGAAGCCATTCGAGGTTGCCGTGTTTGCCCATATGCACAATCGCATCGGCGCCCCAGTGGTGGCGCAGGTAGACATAGAACGCGAGGTAGTTGTGCGGCGGGACGAGGTCTGGCGCGTGATAGGTCTCGGTCGGGTCGATGTTGTAACCACGCGCGGGTTGGATGCCGACGATAGCATTGCCGAAGTGATGGATGCTGAGCGCAAAGCCGGGGGTTGGGGCGACGTCGGTTTTGAGTTGTTTTGGCCAGATGAAGGGGTCTTCGGACGGCGCGCCCCAGCGGGTTATGATGGCTTCTTTGAGGTCCCAGGGGAGCGTTGCGAAGTGGCTCTCGTAATCCGCAAGAGACAGGAATGCGCCGCCGTCCTTTTCAGCGCGGTCGGTGAGCCAGTTGGTCGGGCCTGCGAGGATCTGGTCCATCAGCGCCGCGCTGTCGGCGGGTGGGGTGACTTGATGGCCCGCCTCTTTCAGCAGGTTCAGGACGTGGACGGTGGCGGCGGGCGTGTCGAGGCCCACGCCATTGGCGAGGCGGCCGTCCTTGTTGGGGTAATTGGCGAGGATGAGGGCGGTTTTCTTGTCTGCGTCAGGGGTTTGGCGTAGGTGCGCCCAGTTTTTGGCAAGCTGGGTGACAAAGTCGATCCGTTCGCCCCGGGCCCGCGGGGCGGCGATAGGGCATTCCGTCGCCTCGTCAAAGTAGGCCTCGCCCTTAAAGCTGATCGCCCGGGTGAGGACGCGGCCATCGACCTCTGGCAGGGCCACGTTCATCGCAATGTCCCGGGCGGACAGGCCCTGGGCGCTGTCGGACCAAACCTGCTCTGACGCGCTGGACAGGATCACTTGAAACACCTGTGCACTGTTGGCGCTCGGCATGGTGAGAGGGTTTTCCGGGCCATCTGTATCGCCATGGGCGGAGCCGACGGCGAAGGCTGTGCAGTTGAGAATCACATCGGGTGGAAAGATTTTGAAAACCTGATCAAGCGTTGCGACGGAGAGAGGGTCTTTCAGCGAGGCCACAAAGATCGGAATGGGTTGCAATCCCGCACGCATGAGCGATTTGGTGAGCCGATTGATCGGGGCAAGGCCACCGCCCTGGACCAGGGCCCGGTAAAAGATGATGTACACCGGGCGTGCACCGGGTGTGCAGAACGCCCGTACCGTTTGAGTGTCAATGACGCCTTTTCCAGGCCAATAGAGGCCGGCGCGCAGGAGAGGTTTTGTCGGTGGTGGCTTTGCCGCCTCGGTGAGCATTGCTTGCGCGTATTGTAAAAAGTGGATGCTGTTCTCGGGACCGCTTTCAACAAGGTAGGACCAGAGCGCGTCGTAGTCTGCGGCGCTGCAGGTCGACAGATCGCGCAGGTCAGAATCCGGTTTGTCGTCACCGGGGAGGGCGACGAAGGTCACGCCTGCCTCCCGCAGGCGCGCGGCGTATTGTGTGAAACCGTAGGACCAATAGCTAGCACCGCCCAAGATGCGCGCAATAACCAGTTTGGATTTGGTGGCACATTGGTCGAGATGCAGATCAACCGACATCGGATGCTGGAGGTGCATCATGTTGGCCAACCGCAGATCAGGCGGGGCGTCCATGGTGCCGCGAGCCTCTGACAGGGCGGCGAGTTCGGTGTCAGCTGCAGAGATCACAACGATGTCGGCGGGGGTCTGGCCGAGATCAACCGGTTCTTTTCCATCGTCAATGGCACCGGGGGTGGCGGCGAGCAGATGCATCAGTTTGGTTGAAGGAGCGCCCGGCGGGCGCGTGGCATGATTTGGGGGAGCAAGACTCGGCTGGGGATGTCCGCAATAGATGGTACCACAAGGCGCGCGGATGGATGCCTGCGGCGCAGGTATTTTTGGCAAGAAGAAGAGCGGGTGCACGTCATGTCAGAGACTTTTCCATGAAGATGGAGGAGGCGGCATTGAGATAGGGGCCGAAGGCTGCGCAATCCGTAAAGCCGTGGCGGGCGTAAAGGCGGTGAGCCGCATCGAGTGTATTGCCGGTTTCCAATTTGAGGATGGGCGATTTGGCGGCGCGGGCGGTGTCTTCGATCTGGCGCAAGAGGGCGGCGGCCACGCCTTTGCCGCGGGCGTCCGGCAGGGTGAACATGGATTTGACCTCTGCGTAGTCATCCATGAGGGCCACAGCGCCGGCGCCCAAGATCTGGTCACCTTCACGGGCGGTGTAGAAGTGGATGTTGTCTGCGGTCAGCGCATCGACATCGAGGTAAAAGTTATCTTCTGCGGGAAAGAGGCTTTCCATCAGCGCGTGGTGTTGTTGGAGAAGAGCCACGGTTTGTGGCTCTCTCGGGTCCGTCTCTGCGACGATGATCATGCTTGCAACGCGGCAGTGATCGCAGTCTGATCGAGGCCTGACTCTCCGATCACAACAAGTTTGGTTTCGCGGGGTGCATCGCCGAAGGGCTGGTCGAAATAGGTGTCAACGCGCGGGCCAACGGCTTGCATGGTCTGGCGCATTGGCTTACCCGCGACCGCAACGAAGCCTTTCAGGCGGAGGATGTTGTGGGCGCGGATGGTGTCGGTGACTTGGGCCGTGAAAGCGGCGGTGTCAGTGATTTCGCCGCGGCTGACGGTGAAGCTTTCAAATTCGTCATGGCCATGATCGTGGTGGTGATCATGATGATGATCTTCGTCGTTATCGTGGTGGTGATGATGGTGGTGGACCTCATGCCGTGCGGAGAGATCGCTTTCAGCACCGACGCCCTGACCCAGCAGCACGTCAACGGGCAGGGCGCCCATTGCGGCCTTGATCACTTGCACGCCCTCGCGGCTGTCGGTTCTGAGTCTGGTGGTGAGCGTTTGCACCTCTTCCTCAGCGAGCAGGTCAGCCTTATTTACGACAATCATGTCTGCGCATGCGATCTGATCTTCGAACAACTCTGACAGGGGCGTATCGTGGTCGAGGTTTTCGTCTTGCGCGCGTTGGGCGTCGACGGCAGCCACGTTGTGGGCGAATTGGCCGTCCGTCACGGCGCGGCCATCAACCACAGTTACCACACCATCCACCGTGACTTTGGTCGAGATACCCGGCCAGTTGAAAGCGCGCACCAGAGGTTGGGGCAGGGCCAGCCCTGAGGTTTCAATGACGATGTGGTCGGGTTTGTCCTCGCGCGCGAGAAGCTGTTCCATCGTCGGGATGAAGTCATCGGCAACGGTGCAGCAGATGCAGCCATTGGACAGTTCTACGATGTCGTCTTCGGTGCAGGTTTCTTCCCCGCAGCCTTTGAGGATATCGCCGTCGACGCCAAGATCGCCGAATTCGTTGATGATCAAGGCGATCTTCTTGCCTTCGGCGTTTTGCAGCATGTGGCGGATCAATGTGGTTTTGCCAGCGCCAAGAAAGCCGGTCACCACGGTGGCAGGGATTTTTGCAGGCATGGGGGCCTCATTCAGCAGAACGGAAAACGGCGAGACGGCCCCAAGGGGCCGCCCGGAATTCCACAGATTTGGATCAGTTTAGATTTTGGCTTCGGCCAGCAGCCGCGGCGTGGTCAAGTGTGGCGTATTCAGCGCCCCGCGACCGGCTTTGGCCGCAGCGAGAATGGCCAAATCAGCGATCGGCTCGATCAGGACGACCAGCATATATGCGGCCCCGAAGGAAAGTACAGCTGCGGTCGTGTCTGCGCCGACGCCCTGACCGTAGAACGCCCAGAAGGCGACCCATGCGACCACACCGCCTTGGTAGGCCGCAGAAAGCTTCAGGGCTTCAGAGTATTTCAGATCAACATAAGCCGTATTTGGTGCGATGATGCGCTTTGCCATTTCGGCGATCACAAAGAGCGGTACCAAGAGCGTCGTGACGTTCACGAAGTACATCGGCAGGTCGGTGGGGGCGAGCAATGTGCTTTGCACCAGAAGACCACCGGCAAGGCCAATGGCCGCAGGGGCAGTGCCCAACATCAGAAGGATCGTGGTGCCAAGGATGAAATGCACCTCAGATATGCCGACGGGGAAGTGTGGCAGCACCTCAAAGAAAAACAGCGTCGCAATAATGGCGATCAGGCTGCGGGTAATTAGTGGGGCCAGACCACGCGCCTTGATCTCGTCCATGGCGAGTTTTGCGGTGAATGTCAGGCCGCCAGCGGCTGTGGCGACGGCAAGGGCCATTTTGGCGCCGTGAACGACTCCGGGTTCGATGTGCATAGTGTCCTCCTCTGTCGCCATCCCCGACGACAAGTTGCGTTGTTTTGCATGGCCGGTCTCCTGGCTTGCGGGTCGTTGCATCCTGCGGCCTTCCCAGATTTCTCCAGTGGCGTGTCGCAGGGTGCTCTCCGCATACAGTCGCGGGGGCGGCTGAGGCTTGGGGTTTCCCGTTCAGGATCAACCCGTCCACATTCCCGTTTGATCCCCGGTGCTTTGCACCATGCGGGGAACCATTGCAGGTTCATGTGTGCGCCTCTGTCGCAGGGGCGTCAAGGATGAAACCGACCTTTTGGAGGCAACCGACGCCGGGTTGCCTGCGAGTTGGGGCGCGGAGGGCATTGAAAAGGGCCACGGCGTTACATGCGCCGCGGCCCCGAAGGTCGTTTCGGATCAGCTGTCGATGTCAGAAATCAGATCTGGATTAACCACCAGATTGCGCACGCCGTGCGCATATTTCTCATCAAATGGATTATCTTTGAGCCAGGCTTCGACGCTGCGGATGTCGACCTTTTTCACGCCGGGGCGCATGCTCCAGCTGACCTGAATAGGCGAGCCTGCCTCGTTGTAGCTAGGCCCCGTCGTGGACCCCGGATAGGTAATTGGGCGGCCCGTATCATCGGGTATGTTGAGCGCTTGGTGATAGCCGTCGACCATGCCAATTTCCATCAGCTCCGCAAAGTCGGCAGCGCTTTCATCGTTGACGATGACAAAGACCTGCCCCTCAACACGCAGCTGTGGGTTGATGATGGATTCGCTCAGGCAGGCGCCAAGCGTCGGGCCGGGCGTGATCAGCGCGGAACTGTGGACGTAATGGACTTCGATCGTGTCGCCGGGAACAAGATCGCCCTTGTCAAAACCGCCAACTGTGCCGTCATAGGGGGCAAGTTCGGCTTCGGTCAGATCGCCTGAATAGCCAAAGCCGGTGCCATATCCAGTGCCATCACCGTTCCCAAGATAGGTGGTGTATTGCCCGCCGCGATGTTCGGCACCTTCGTGAAAATGAATGTTGCAGAGGTTCATCTGCTGGTACGGCGGCGCCGCGTTGAAGGCACGATTATTGTCGCCAGCGACGGTTTCCAAGTCGCGCGGCGACTGTGGGCCAAACCCGGCACCCTCGGTGGAACTTGCCAAAGCCGCGCGTTGGGCGGCGATTACATCATCCCCCACAGAGTGGCCGTCCGCATGTGAAATAGCTGGCAATGCCGCCACGAGGAACGTTGCGGCATAGAGACTGGTTGAACTCTTCATTTTCATTAATTTACCCTGTTGGTTCGCAGAAGAGCGCAATCGGCGCAGCCCCCCTGCACGTTCGCAGTGCGCCACTGTGAAGGGCAGTCCAGCCAGGTCGCTACGCCACAAACAATCTTAAGATGAACGAAAATGTGATCTTCAACCGTGTCGCTTCGTCAATATCTTGTGGATAAGCGGCTGGATGCCGCCATATCCGCTGTGCCACGCGTTGACTTACGCCGGGCGGAGGCCGCATTGTTCGGCTTCAGTGGAATCACCGGGGCAGTCCATGCGCTTTCACAAGCTGCGCTTGAACGGGTTTAAGAGCTTTGTCGATCCAACCGATCTGATCATCGCGGATGGTTTGACGGGTGTCGTCGGCCCCAATGGCTGTGGCAAATCCAACCTCCTCGAAGCTTTGCGCTGGGTAATGGGCGAAAACCGCGCGAAGGCCATGCGCGGTGGCGGTATGGAAGACGTGATCTTTGCCGGTGCGGCGACCCGGCCAGCCCGTAACTTCGCAGAAGTGTCGCTCCACATCGACAACAGTGAGCGGCTGGCCCCTGCAGCCTTTAACGACGCTGATCAGTTAGAGATCGTGCGCCGGATTACGCGCGATGCTGGCTCGGCCTACAAGGTTGGTGCGAAAGACGTGCGTGCACGAGACGTTCAGATGCTTTTTGCGGACGCCTCTACCGGCGCGCATTCCCCCGCCTTGGTCCGCCAAGGGCAGATTTCGGAGCTGATCAACGCGAAGCCCAAGTCGCGCCGCCGTATTTTGGAAGAAGCGGCTGGCATTTCCGGTCTTTATCAGCGGCGGCATGAGGCTGAACTCAAGCTGAAGGGCGCAGAAGCAAACCTGTTGCGTGTCGATGATGTGATTGAGCAACTAGCTGCTCAACTGTCGCAACTGGCACGACAGGCCCGGCAGGCTGCGCGCTACCGCGAAATCGGAGAGCAGTTGCGGCAGGCCGAAGGAACTTTGCTGTATCGCCGTTGGCGGGAGGCGAGTGATGCCCAGCTTGCAGCAAGTGAGGCATTGCGCGCTTGCACAACCGCGGCGGCGCAGGCTGAAACAGTCTCGCGCGGTGCAGCAAAATCGCGGGAAGACGCAGAGCAGGCATTGCCACCTCTGCGGGAAGAGGAAGCGATTGCAGCGGCAGTTCTGCAGCGTTTGCAGGTCGAGCGTGATACGCTGACAGATCAGGAAGAACGCGCCATTGCGACGATTGCGACGCTTGAAGCGCGAATTGATCAGCTCACAAAGGATATCGCGCGGGAAGGTGGTCTGAACCGTGACGCCGGCGAGACAATTGCGCGCCTGCGCGACGAGGCAGAATCCTTGGAGGCAGCAGGCGTCGGGCATGAGGACGCGCTGACGGAGGCTGCTGAAGGCGCGCGCGAGGCGGCAGCGAAGCTGCAGGAACGCGAAGGTGACCTATCGACGATGACTGAAGATGTCGCGCGTCTTGCCGCGCGGCATCATTCCGCGAAGCGCCTGTTGGACGACAGCCGCACCACGCTTGAAAAGAATGAAACCGAAGCGGCCCGCGCTAAAGAGGCGATGACCGCGGCAACGGCCGCTTTGGCAAAGGCAGAGACTGACTTCGCTACCGCCCAAGAAAGCGAGAAGGTTGCTGTCAGCACGGCCGAAAAAGCAGATGCGACTTTGGTCGACGCTGAAATGGCACGCGCGGAAACACAAGCGCGCGAAAGCGACGCCCGCTCGCAACGTTCCGAAGCCGAGGGCGAGGCGAACGCCTTGCGTGCCGAGGTGGCGGCCTTGGCAAAGTTGGTTGAGCGGGACACCGCAGAAGGCGGGCAGGTGCTTGACCTGCTGACGGTCAAAAGCGGGTATGAAAAGGCGCTTGGCGCGGCTTTGGCCGACGACTTGCGTGCGCCAGCGATCAGCCCGGAGAAAGCAAGCGGCTGGGCCACCCTGCAGCCCTATCTATCCGCGCAGCCTTTACCATCGGGTGTCACAGCGTTGACCGAATATGTCGATGTGCCGGAGGTGCTGGTGCGCCGGATGAGTCAGGTCGGCCTTGTCGCGAAGGTTGAAGGACCCCAGATGCAAGCGACCCTGAAGCCCGGTCAACGGCTTGTGTCGCGCGAGGGTGATCTGTGGCGGTGGGACGGATATCGCGCGGCGTCTGAGGATGCGCCGTCTGCGGCAGCGCTGCGGCTGGAGCAATTGAACCGGTTGGTGCAGCTCAAGCGCGATCTGGAAGAAGCGGCAGCGAACGCGCAGGGCGCGGCGCAGGCGCACGAAGCGCTGACAAAGCGGCTCGCGGCATTGACGGAAGCCGATCAGGCCGCACGGACGGCCCGGCGTGACGCTGACAGGCTTGTGGCAGAGGCCAACCGCGCGGCTTCGCGCGCTGAGGCGGACCGCGATCTGGCGCAAGGTAAGCTCGAAGCCTCACAACTTGCAATGACGCGGTTTGAGGAAGAAGCGATGGCGGCGCGCAAGGCCGTCGCGGAAGCGGAAGCGGGTGTGAAAGATCTGGGCGATCTTGATGAGGCGCGTGCAGGCGTCGACGAGATCAAGATGGCTGTGGAAGCGGCGCGGATCACGATGATGACGAAGCGCACCGCACATGATGAGGTGCGCCGGGAAGGCGAGGCGCGGGCGAAACGTGCCAGCGCCATCGCCAAAGAGGTTGCGGACTGGACCCATCGTCTGGAAACCGCAACGCAACGCACCGCCGAACTTGATGCCCGCAAGACCGAGTCTGAGGCGGCGCTGGCCGAAGCTTCTGCGGCGCCGGGTGAAATTGCAGCTAAGCGTGATGAAATGGCGGGCGCAATCACTGAAGCCGAGGCGCGACGCAATGGGGCGGTCAAAGCCCTGACCGTGGCAGAAACCACTCTGCGCGAGGCGACGATTGCCGAACGTGACGCCGAACGCGCAGCCTCTGACGCGCGCGAGGCCCGTGCGCGGTCAGAAGCCCTGCACGAGGCCGCACGCGAAACGGTCAACGCGGCTGCGGACCGTATCATGGAAGCCCTTGAGGTCACACCTGAAGCGCTGCTCACGCAGTTGGATGTCGACGTCGATGCGCTGCCAGCATCCGAAGTGATCGAGGCGCAGGTCAATGCGTTCAAGCGCCAGCGCGACGCTTTGGGGGCGGTCAACCTGCGTGCCGAAGAGGACGCGAAAGAGGTTCAGAGCGAGCACGATCAACTGCGCAACGAAAAGACAGACCTCGAAAGCGCGATCGCGACGCTGCGCACAGGTATTGCTTCGCTGAACAAAGAAGGCAGGGAACGGCTACTGACGGCATTCGAGCAGGTGAATGACAACTTCGGTTTGCTGTTCACCCATCTCTTCGGCGGTGGCGAGGCCAAGTTGGTCTTGGTGGAATCTGATGACCCGCTGGAAGCAGGGCTGGAGATCATGTGCCAACCGCCGGGCAAGAAGCTGTCGACTCTGTCGCTGCTGTCGGGCGGTGAGCAGACCCTGACGGCTTTGGCACTGATCTTTGCGGTGTTCCTTGCGAACCCTGCGCCGATCTGTGTGCTCGACGAGGTTGATGCGCCGCTTGATGATGCCAATGTGACGCGTTTTTGCGACCTGTTGGACGAGATGACGCGCCGCACCGACACGCGGTTCCTCATTATCACCCACCACGCCGTCACGATGAGCCGCATGGATCGGCTATTTGGTGTGACAATGGGGGAACAGGGCGTGTCGCAGCTGGTTTCCGTCGACCTCAAGAAGGCTGAAGCGATGGTAGCCTGACGGCTGTCGCGCGGCTCCGCCGACGCCCCACCCGCCATCCCATGGCGATCCATATCCACGACAATGCCTGCGGAAAGCGACCCTCCAGGGGCCGGATTTGGGATCAAAGAAACGCGAATTCGCGCAACAGAGGGAGGCCTGCGCGATCAGCGCAATTATCGTCTGTCAAGATGAGGCATGCGGCTCTGCCACAGGGCACGAGCCTCCTTAGGCGCCATGCGTGGTTTCGGTGCGGTCTCTGGCACGATGAAATCTGTTTGGGCGGCCTGATCCGCGAAGACGAGAGCAGCGCCTGCGCACTGGAGGCTCAGGAGCCAAAGCGACAGGATCAGGTAAAGCGCGATCACCACACCGAACCAATGGTTCCACGCCGGGTCGATCAGCCCTTGCGCCATGAGGTTCAGGTCCGCGAGGGCGGCATCAAAGCTGGCACTCAGGCCCAACTGAGCGATGCCCCAGAGAAAGGCGTCGCTGCTGAGAAAGCTGATCATTTGACCGATAACGATCAACGCGAAGATGGGCATGACGCCCACGCCGAAACCCGCAAGCGGTGTGTGACGGTGGCCGTTGATGTCGCGCCCGATGGACGCGGCAGCTAATGGCATCATCAGAGACGCGAAGAAGACGCTGCTTATGCATGTGGCGACCAGCAGAGTCCGCATGAGGATGAATTCGTTGGTCGCAAGTGCCACAAGTGCCATCTGGCCCTTTGCCGTGTCGCTGAGTGCCGCGATTTCCGCCAAAGGCAGCTTCACTTGCAGGCCAAAGGCGATCGTTGTCAGAAAGAGCATCAAAAGTGTGAAAACGGCGATAATCAGGCCATAGAGGGCCGCCGGTTTGGTGAGGTTTCCCGCGCCAATCAAAGGCTTTTGACCGAGAAGTGTCAGACCTGTGCGGGCTGCAAGCAGGATGGGGATGACGGAGAGGACAAGAGTCCAGAACATGCCATAGAGCAGCATGAAGGTGAACGGCATGAAAAAGGCAAAGATAAACCCAACTACGCCAACGGCCGCCGCCAACGCCGCAAGAAGCGCCGCCAGCAGTGGGGTCATAATCAGCATGCGCCAGAAGATGGCGAATGACAAAGGTATTGCTTTTAAAAGCGTCATCTCAACCGGTCCTGTCGTGTAAGAATATCCGCAACAGGCGGATGACCGACTCACCGTGATTAACCATGTCAGGCGCTGATGGCCGTTTTATGGCGCGCCGTGGTCAGAGCTGTTTGAGGAGCTCTGTGGTCGGCCATGCATCTGCAGGCAAACCCAAACGTGACTGCTCAGCCTGAACGGCGGCACGAGTCTTGGCGCCGAGGATCCCATCAATGCCGCCAACGTCATGACCGCGCGCGGTCAGTCGGCGCTGCAAGTCCTGCATCATCTCGCCACTGAGCGGTAGCGACGGGTTGCCCGCGTCATAGGGCGGTGCCCCGGCGAGGCGTGTGGCAAAGTAGGCGGCGGTGGTCACGTAGACGAAGCTTTTGTTCCATTCGAAATAGACGTCAAAGTTCGGGTAGGCGAGGAACGCCGGGCCATTCCGCCCCATAGGAAGCAGGACCCGTGCGGTCATCGCGTCAGGCCCGAGCGCGCCGTTCCGTGCCGTAATACCCAGCGCTGTCCAATCGGCTACTGTCTTTGGCTGGTCGAGCCCCGTTTCAGCCCAGGGCAATGTGTCCGGCACGGTGATTTCTTGCAGCCACGGCTCATTCGCGCGCCACCCAAGACCTGAGAGCACGTTCGCGCCAGACATCAATGCGTCCGCGGGCGACCCTTTGAGATCGACCTGACCATCACCGTCGCCGTCCATCCCGCTTTCGATGATATCGCCGGGCAGCATCTGGACCTGTCCGATTTCGCCTGCCCAAGCCCCGGTGGTCGTCACCGGGTCAAAGTCACCGCGTTCTGTCAGTTCGATCGCCGCGTAGACTTGCGGCAGAAACAACTCCGGGCGGCGGCAGTCGTGCGCGAGGGTCACCAAAGCGTTGCGTGTATTGAAGTTACCCTGGACCTGGCCAAAGTCTGTCTCAAACGCCCAGAAGGCGAGGATCACCTCTCGCGGAATGCCGAACTCTCCCTCAATTCGGTCGAAGGTGGCGTCGTTGCGGTCTCCGTAGATGCGCCCATTGTCCATGCGGTTCTGGCTGATGAGTGCCCGCGAGAAAGAAATGAAGTCTTTCTGAAAGACACCTTGCGAGCGATCCGCCTTGATGACGCTTGGATCAACTGAGGCACCAGCGAGGAAACGATCTGTGGCTGCCGGATCAAGCCCTTGCGCCGCAGCCTCGGACCTCATCTCTGACAGAAAAGTCTGAAAGTCGCCGCCGCAGTCCTGCGCGATCAGAGGGCTGGCGACGAAGGAAAGGGCAAAGGCAAGGCGGCGCATGGCATGTCCTGAGTTAGTGGATTTTCGGCACACTATCATGTGCGGCAGGCGTGGCTAGGCACCGAACGCCGCAGCGATCAGAGCGATGACAACCGCCATGCCCCACACCAACCACATGGTTCTGACATTCGCCCCGATGTCCGAAGGCTGAATCGTTTTGCGGCCTGTCGCGTTCACGTAAGGAAAGTCGGTCTTTTGCCCATTGTAGCTGCGTGGACCGGACAGTGCGATGTGGTGAGCGTGTGCCATCGCAGCCTCTGGCCATCCGGCGTTCGGAGAGCGGTGTTTGCCGGCGTCAGCGATAATGGACCAAATCGCGCTCCGGCGATCGGTCAGCCAAATCAATGCGGCCGTGATGCGTGCGGGGATCCAGTTGAGCAGGTCGTCAAAGCGCGCGGCCGCCCAGCCGAAATCTTCGTGGCGTGGTGTCCGGTAGCCGATCATACTGTCGGCTGTGTTGGTGATCTTGTAGATAAACAGCCCGGGCAAACCGGCAACCAGAAACCAGAACGCCGGCGCGATCACGCCGTCGCTCAGGTTTTCTGCGCCGCTTTCGATGGCGCTTCGGGCGATGTCATGCCGGTCCATGTCCTGTGTGTCGCGCCCGACGATCATTGCAACAGCCTTACGGCCCTCTTCAACGGACAGGATCAAACCAGTTTGCACAGCAGACACATGATCGGTGAGCGAACGCTGCGCGAGCAGGATCGCGCCAATGATGACATCGGCCCAGATGCCGGGGATGAGCATGATGAACCAACCAAGGATTGCAGCGGTAACCGAAAGCGCCGCCATCGTCAGAGTCCCATTGCGTCTTTTCTGATCGCCGTCGTTGAAGCGCACGTCGCACAAATCGATGACGCGGCCCATCAGAACCGCAGGATGGGGCAGGCGGGACCAAAGCCATTTAGGCTCGCCCATCACAGCGTCCAGAAGCAATGCAAGAAAAACGCTCACAAAGCGGCATCCAGTCTGGCGAACCCAGCTTCGTCCGGCAGCCCGAGGCGTAGCCAGTCAGACGCATAGGGAAAAATACGCGACCAAATGTGGTGTTTGGCCAGATGCGCTTGTGCGGCTTTCGCATCTGCAACTTCATAAAGACGGAAGAGCGACGTGCCACCAAGAACCGCCGCTTCGACCTTTTCCATCATGCTGTCCAGCCGTGCGGCATCAGAGCTTAGCCGGTTACGCGTCTCGTCGGCCCAGGCGTAGTCACGCAGGGCTTCCGTTCCAATTTCCAATGCGGGGCCGGAAATCTGCCATGGGCCAAGTGCGTCCTTGAGCTTGGCGATAGTGTCTGGATCGCCGATGGCAAAGCCGAGGCGCAACCCGGCAAGGCCCCAAAATTTGCCGATGCTTTTGACGATGATCGTACCGGGCAGAGCCGAGAGATTGATCAATGAGTCCTCTGGGCAGACGTCGCAAAAGCTTTCATCGATGATCTTGATCCGCGCCTGAAGGTCCGCAGCGACCCACTTGCGACCATCCGGGTTATTGGGGTGAACGGCCACGATGGCGTCCGCATGATCTGCGGCAATGGCCCATCCGGCAGCCTCAAAAGCGGCGCGGTGTTCATTGTAGGTCGGTGTCTGAATGGAGACCGATTTGCCTTGCAGTACACGTGGAAGTTGCGCGATTGCGGCCGATGCGCCCGGAATGGGAAGGACGGCGGCGGTATCAGGAACGGCCCAGAAACTGCGCGCCGCATGTGTCAACCGATCGAAAGCTGCTGCGTCGGGCAAAGCCGTCCACGCTCCCGACGATAATCGCGGCAGCGGGTAAGGCACTGGATTGATCCCGGTCGACAGGTCGATCCAGTCGGAACGCTGCCCCCCAAACTCTGCGATAGCCGCGTCGAGATTGCCGCCATGGTCGCGGGCCGATTGCATCATGCGGTGTCGTCCGAGGGTAAGGGTGGGTGTCGTGTCACAAAGTGACCCTTGATGGCTTGTGGCCATGTCCGAAAGGGAACCTGACCCGTGTCCGAGTCCGCATGGGCTTCTGCATAGGACACAATGCCTTCAGCGGCTTCCGGGCTGGGTTCAAAGCGGCCAAGCGTGTAAGCAAGTTTGCCGGTGCCTTGGATCGCGACATTGCATCCGTGGCTGCAGCCCATCAGGCATGAAACGCGCCGCGTTTGAACGCGCGTGCTACCCTCAGCCGCAGCTTCAATCATTGCCGCAAATGCTTCGCCGTCGGTCTGCGCGGGCATAACCACAGAGTCTTCGCGTTTGCAGGTGTCGCAGATCGTAATCCAGGTGGTCATTTCTTTCCCTTTTTTCCCCTGAACGTTTTCAAACTGATTTCTTAGCATGCGGCAAGCAAATAGGCGCGAACCCGCCTGTGACGTACACTTAGGATTCACTGATTAACGTATCGTTAGGAAGTTAAGGTCACGATATAACCGCACGCGCGAAAGTTGCGCTGGCACATGTCTGATACTGGAGGAGGGCACGCAGCGCGAATGCGAGTGCTGATCGTTCATAGCAATGCTGCATTGTCTGAACTGTGGAGCAGACATTTGTCACGCTTGGGTGCTTGTGTGGACCACGTGCGCAATAGTGCTACGGCCATCGCGTCCCTTCAGGCACATACCTATGACGTGATTGTGCTAGACCTCGTCCTGCCAGACGGAAGTGCCCTAACCGTTGCGGATTTTGCCAACTTCAACATGCCGCGCGCCAATGTCGTCATCGTCACTGACACCACCTTTTTCTCTGACGGATCAATTTTCGCACATAGCGCAAACGCAAGGGCCTTTCTCAAAACCGCAACGCCACCCGCGGATCTGGCTGAAATCGTGCACCATTTCGGCGGACAAGAGAAAATTCGGACAGCCGCCCCAAAACCGGTTCGGGAAAACAGCCGTCCTCTTCGCGTCTGACCCGCTTACCCGCGCCCGTGCGGTGCGTCGAAGTCAATCACGGGATTGATCGGGATGATCCGGTGCGGGTTCACCGACTCGTGGCTGTAGTGGTAGTGGCGCACAATGTGATCAAAGTTCACCGTCTCCGCGACGCCCGGCCATTGATAAAGCTCCCGCGTGTAGGCCCACAGATTGGGGTAATCGATGATCCGCTTGCGGTTACACTTGAAGTGCAGGTGATAGACCAGATCAAAACGGATCAGCGTGGTAAAAAGCCGCCAGTCGGCTTCTGTAATCCGCTCGCCGAGCAGATAGCGGTGTTCCGAAAGAATACCCTCGATCCAGTCAAGGCTGTCAAAGAGCGGGACAACCGCCTTGTCGTAAGCCTCTTGCGAGGTCGCGAACCCGCACTTGTAAACACCGTTGTTCACGGTGTCATAGATGCGGTCGTTGATCGGGGAAATCGGTTCTTGCAGGTCTTCGGGGTAGAAGTCCTGTTCGTTGCCGGTAATGCCGTTGAAGGCACTGTTGAACATGCGAATGATCTCGGACGATTCATTTGACACGATCGTGCCGCGATCTTTGTCCCATAGGATGGGAACAGTCACGCGACCAGAAATCTGCGGGTCCGCTTTGAGGTAAATATCACGCGCAAAAGGCAAGCCGAAAAGGTCGTCGCCAGTGGCACCCTTGTCGTCCGTCTCAAACGTCCAGCCATCAGACATCATATCAGGGTGCACGGCAGAAAAAGTGATGTGATCTTCAAGCCCCTTGAGCGCACGGAAGATCATCGTCCGGTGTGCCCACGGACAGGCGTAGGAAATGTAGAGGTGGTAGCGGCCGCTTTCTGCTTTGAAACCAGCCTCACCCGAGGGACCAGCACTGCCGTCCGCAGTAACCCAGTTGCGAAACTTCGCAGTGGAGCGGACGAATGCGCCGCCGGATTTCTTTGTGTCGTACCATGTGTCATGCCAGACACCGTCAACCAGTTGGCCCATGAGAATCGCCTTTCATTCTGTTTGCAACAACGTAGGCGACTGACCGTTTTTGCAAAGTTATCCTGTGGCGCAGGTCCTGTGTCTTGACGCACATGTCGTGATCGCATCGTTTTCTGCCGTCACCGCCCATTGCGGCTGTCTCGGCGCAGCCTTATGGTGCGCGACGACGACGCCCAAGTGGCCAGAGAGGTTGGCGCGGGCCGGTTGACCCAAAACGGGAACCGAAACGCGCATCGTCAGTGTCGCGCCACCATGCGACCCTCTCAACTTGCTTGGAAACCGAAGGAGAGAGGCGACAATGACACGACTGATTGCAAGCATTTTTGTGGTTTGGGGCGGTGCCGCTCAGGCGCATCCTGGGCATCTGGCCGATTTGGCGGGTCACGACCATTGGGTTGCTGGGGCAGCCATTGGCATCGCGATCCTGATCGGCGCCTATGGCGCGCTGACAGGCAAGTCCAAAACCAGGGATGTGGCGGATGACGATGCCGTCGAAGAGGAAGAAGTGCCCGCATAAGCCGGCGCACCACAAAGAGAGCCGCAAGCGTGCGTCCTTACGAAAAAGACCCTGCCGCGATCTATGCAGAAAGCTTCGCAACCGTCCGGCGCGAGGCGCGCTTGGATCGATTTTCGACGGAAATGCAACCGGTGGTCACTCGACTGATTCACAGTTGCGGCATGGTCGAAGTGGCAGATCGCCTCGCGTTTTCAGATCGCGCTGCAGAGACTGGGGCAGGGGCGCTGGCTGCTGGCAAGCCGATCTTGTGTGATTGCGAAATGGTCGGCGCGGGGATCATTCGTCGCTATCTGCCTGCGGACAATGAGGTGATTGTCACGTTGAACGATCCATCGGTCCCGGATTTGGCGAAAGAGATCGGCAACACCCGCTCTGCTGCTGCTGTCACGCTGTGGGAACCACACTTGGAAGGAGCGGTCGTGGCCATCGGGAACGCACCGACAGCACTATTCCATCTGCTCGAACTGCTGGAGGCGGGCGCGCCGAAACCTGCGGTGATCCTTGGGTTCCCGGTTGGCTTTGTAGGCGCCGCTGAAAGCAAAGCAGAGCTTGCGGCGCGACCCCGCGGATGCGACTACATCGCCCTGCGCGGGCGCCGCGGCGGATCCGCTATGGCAGCGGCAGCAGTGAACGCCTTGGCCGCCGGACTGCCGGAGGAGCGGGTATGACACAGCCTTGGTTGCATATTGTCGGGATTGGCGAAGACGGGATGGATGGGCTGACGCCTGCAACCCGTGCGGTTGTTGAGGCCGCTGAAGTGATTCTGGGCGGAGAGCGGCACCATAACCTCGTCTTGAGTGAGGATGCTGAACGCATTGCCTGGCCGTCACCCTTTGACGCAATGATCGAAACCATCGAAGGCCTGCGCGGGCGGCGCGCGGTGGTGCTGGTGACTGGCGATCCGCTGTGGTTCTCGGTTGGCGCGCGGATCGGGCGCGCGATTGATCCGTCCGAGATTGTCTATCACCCGCAGTTGTCGGCTTTTCAGCTTGCGGCGGCCCGGATGGGGTGGTCTTTGCCTGATGTCGAAACGCTAACGGTACATGGCCGCCCGGTGGAGCAGATGATTGCGTTCATCCAGCCTTCGGCGCGCTTGTTGGTCCTGACGACGGGTGAACAGACACCAGCGCAGATCGCTGGTTTTCTGACAGCGCGGGGCTTTGGCAAATCAAAGCTGACGGTGCTCGCCGCAATGGGTGGCGACCGTGAGCAGCGCTTTGATGGCGTGGCGGAAAGCTGGGATCACGTGGTGCCTGCTTTCAATACGTTGGCTGTGGAGTGCATCGCGGCCCCGGACGCGGCGTTGCAGCCGCGCGTGCCGGGCTTGGCGGATGCCTTGTTCCAATCTGACGGGACAATGACCAAGCAAGAGGTGCGCGCTGCGACAGTCGCGAAGCTGATGCCGATGCGCGGGGCGCTATTGTGGGATATCGGCTGCGGCTGCGGGTCGGTGGCGATCGAATGGATGCGCGCGGCGCGGTATGCGGCAGCGATCGGAATCGAGCCACGCGCAGACAGGCGCGCGATGGCGGCGGCGAATGCTTTAGCGCTGGGCACACCGAAACTGGAGTTGGTCGAGGGCACGGTGCCTGACGCCATAGACGGATTGGCTGCACCCGATGCGATATTCATCGGAGGTGGATTGAGCGTCGAGACGTTTGAAGCGGCCTGGGCTGCGCTGCGACCCTTGGGGCGCTTGGTCGCAAACGCGGTGACGCTCGAAAGTGAGGCGGTGCTGATTGCGTTGCACCGTGAACACGGCGGTGAGTTGGTAAAGTTGCAAGTGCATCGGGCGGAGCCTGTGGGCGGCCTGACCGGCTGGCGGCCTGCAATGCCGGTCACGCAGTGGAGTTTGGTGAAGCGATGACGGTGAGACGCGCGCCTACGGCGACGCCCCTCCCGCCATCCCGAGGGACGCTTCATGGCGTTGGGGTGGGGCCAGGCGCGCCGGATTTGATGACTTTGCGGGCGGCTCGGTTGATCGGTGCGGCGGAGGTGATTGCCTACCCGACGCTGGCCGGTGGCGAGAGTTTTGCGCGGGCCATTGCGGCTGAATTGATCCCGGAAGGTGTGACCGAAGTCGCAATGGACGTGCCGATGACTGTGGAACGAGGACCGGCACAGGCGGCCTACGATACTGGCGCTGCGGAGATTGCGGCGCATTTGGATGCGGGACGCGACGTAGTATGCCTCTGCGAGGGGGACCCGTTCTTTTACGGGTCTTTCATGTATCTCTTTGCACGGTTGTCGGCGCATTATGACGTGGAGGTCGTGCCCGGCGTAACCTCTGTGACTGCATGTGCCGCGCGCGCACGGATGCCACTGGCAGCACGCAATGAACGGCTGACAGTGTTGCCGGGGCCGTTACCTGCCAATGAGTTGCGCGCACGCATTGATGGCGCGGAAAGCGTGGTGGTGATGAAGGTTGGGCGACATTTGGCCAAGATCCGCGATGTGATCGCAGACCTTGGTTTGCTTGAGGCGGCGATATACGTGGAGCGTGCGACGCTGGGGGACGAGCGTGTGACACCATTGGCTGAGGCCCCTGAGAAGGCACCGTATTTTTCTATGATCCTGATCACGAAGGGGGCCGATCCGTGGCTATGAAACCTGTTGTTTTGGCTTTGTCGCGGTCGGGTGAACCTGTTGCGCACCGCGTTGCGGCGGCTTTGGATGCGGATGTGCATGGGCGTGAAGGGCGGGTCGATCAAGCGGATGCGTTTTTTCCCAATGCGTTGGATCACGCACGCGATTTGTTTGCCGCCGGGGTGCCGATTGTCGGCGTATGTGCTGCGGGTATTCTCATCCGTGCGGTGGCGCCGTTGTTGTCGGACAAGCGGGTGGAACCACCGGTCGTGGCCGTGTCTGACGATGGATCTGTGGTGGTGCCATTGCTGGGTGGGCATCGTGGGGCAAACAGGCTGGCGGTCGAGATTTCACGCGCGCTGGAAGGCGTGGCTGCAGTGACAACCGCCGGCGACGTGGCGCTGGGGGTGGCGTTGGATGATCCGCCTGCGGGTTGGGTGTTGGCCAACCGGGATGATGCCAAGGGGGCTATGGCCGCTTTGCTGTCCGGTGACGGGGCGACTGTTGTCGGTGAGGCAGCTTGGTTGGCAGATTTGCCGAAAGGTGACGGGCTGCGTATCTCAGCAAGCTGGAAGGCGCAGGATACTCTCGGACCGGATCATCTGCATTTTGCGCCAAAGCAGATCACCCTGGGAGTCGGTTGTGCGCGGGATTGCGCGATAGACGAACTGGCAGAATTGGTCGCTAGGACGCTGGCAGAGGCAGGGATCGCGCGCGCCGCAATTCAGTCGGTGAATACAATCACTTTGAAGGCGGATGAGGCGGCGATCCTGGCGCTTGCGGCTGAATTGGATGTTCCGCTGCGGGTTTTTCAAGCGGACGCGTTGGACGCGGAGACACCGCGTTTGGCCAATCCGTCCGAGGTGGTCTTTGCTGAGGTCGGCACCCATGGCGTGGCAGAGGCGGCGGCTTTGGCGCAGGCCGGGCCGGATGCGGCGTTGTTGGTGACAAAGCGCAAAACCGCAAATGCAACCTGTGCGTTGGCCTTGGCCTCTGCGCCGCTGACCCAATTGCATGGTCGGTCGATCGGGCATTTGTGCATCGTCGGTATTGGACCCGGACAGGCGACATGGCGAACACCGGAAGTATCGAAGATGATCGCGGATGCGGATCTGTTGGTGGGCTATGGCCTCTATATCGATCTGCTGGGTCCGCTGGCGGCTGGGAAAGCGCGATCGGACTTTCCTTTGGGCGGCGAGGAAGATCGCTGTCGGTATGCTTTGGAAGAGGCAGCCAAGGGAAAACGTGTGGCGTTGGTCTGCTCAGGCGATGCGGGCATCTATGCGATGGGCGCGCTGGTGTTTGAGCTTCTTGACCGTGGGCCGGAACAGATGGGTGTGTCTGATGCCGCACGGCGGGTTGAGGTGAGTTGCGCGCCGGGTGTCTCTGCGTTGCAGGCGGCTGCAGCGCGGGCGGGTGCTCCACTGGGACATGATTTTTGTGCCATCTCGTTGTCTGATCTGCTGACCCCGCGTGAGGATATCGTGAAGCGGCTCGAGGCAGCGGCTGAGGGGGACTTTGTGATAGCCTTTTATAATCCGGTCTCAATACGGCGGCGGACGTTGCTGGCTGAGGCGCGCGAGATTTTGCTGCAGCACCGCCCAGCGAATACGCCCGTTTTGTTGGCGTCGTCCTTGGGGCGGCCAGAGGAGGAGATCCGGTTCCGGCGCTTGGAAGCGCTTGATGTGGATGAGGTGGATATGCTGACGGTTGTATTGGTGGGCTCGTCGCAGTCCCGGCTGATGCAGCGCGGCGCAGGGCCTGCGATGTATACGCCGCGTGGGTATGCGCGGAAGATTGATGGGGATCTGGCGGGATGACGCTGTTGGCCTACGGCCAAGACGCCCCACCCGCCAGCCCGGTGTGGCAAGGCTGTGCAAAGATGCCTTTTGCTGAGAAGCGGTTCAGGGGCAAATCTGCCCTGAACGCGCCTCATCGAGGATCATGCATATCCCAACTGCCTCAAGGCCAAGCCGCCTGCGGCGGGCGCGTGCCGCGCGCCTTGACCCAGCTACGATATGCTTTTGGGAGATCACAATGACCGTTTTCTTTATTGGCGCCGGTCCAGGCGATCCGGAGTTGCTGACGCTGAAGGCGGCACGGGTAATTGGAGCCTGCCCCGTCTGCCTTTATGCCGGATCGCTCGTCCCCGAAGAGGTCGTGGGCTGCGCGCCGGAAGGTGCACGCGTGATGGACACCGCACCGATGACTCTGGAAGAGACTCATGCCGAGATCGTCGCCGCCCACGCGCGGGGCGAGGATGTCGCGCGGGTGCATTCTGGCGATCCGTCACTTTACGGCGCGATTGCCGAGCAAATTCGGCGGTTGAAGGAGGCGGGCATTCCCTACGAGATCATTCCGGGTGTGCCTGCTTATGCTGCTGCGGCAGCGGCGTTGGGGACCGAATTGACGGTGCCTGAGATTGCACAGTCGATTGTGCTGACGCGGATGTCGATGAAATCCACCGGCATGCCGGAAGGAGAGACTCTGGAGAACTTTGCGGCCACCGGGACGACCCTTGCAATCCATCTCGGCATTCGCGCGCTGCGTGACATCGCCCGTCGCCTGATTCCTTTCTACGGCGAATCCTGCCCCGTGGTGGTTGTCTACCGGGCATCCTGGCCGGATCAGCAGATTATTCGCGGCACCTTTGCCGATATTCATGGCAAAGTGCGCGCCGCAAAACTCACCCGGACCGCTTTAATTCTGGTGGGGCCTGCACTTGCAGAAAATCACGGTTTTCCGGATTCGGCACTTTACGACGCGGCAAAGCCACATGTTTTGCGCCCGGTTGCAAAAGTGTGATCGCGGTGGATTCAATCAGCGGAGTCAGCGACTTAGTGTGGCAATGAAGTGCCCAAAAGATGTCGAAATCGTGGCGCGACTTAAGCCTTTTGGGCGATCCGAGTCTTAAGGCGCGCGAAGGCAATATCAAAAATAAACACGCCAGATCAGTGGTTTGTGCCGCAGTGCGGCGGATTTTGTTACTTGATTTTTACATTTCGAACGTAATTTCCTCTCACAGGGGTTACCTGGGGAAATGCGATGTTAGAATTTTTGCCGCAAGCGGTGCGCGATGGCTTGGCGCAAGCGCGGAAGCAGTCGATGCGCCGTGGAAATCGGCTCTCAGTCCACGACGGTGAGACGATCCATCGGATCAATCGGCTGTGGGATGATGGTTTTGCAGTTGATGCCAAATCGGGGCCGCGCCTGCGTGGGCGGGTCAGCATTTATGACGGCACCCGCCACCTTTACCAATGTCTGGTGATCGACAGCGCTGACAAGGGTGAGGAACGGGTTTTTGAGTTCAAATGGCTACACGCCATTCCGGACCGCCCGCCAGCAGATTTCGTCCGCGAAGCGGATGCACCGATTGCGATGATCTCAAAGGGCCCTACTGGAGGTCACTGAACGCCGCGGTCATGCGGGCAACTGCCTTTTCAACATTGGCGCGCGGGGTGCCGATGTTGAACCGTAACCAATTCTCTCCGCCCAGACCAAAGCTGCTCCCGTGGTTGGCCGCGATTTTGGCTTGATCCTGAACACGATTGTGGATTTCGTCTGCGGACATGCCGGTCCCGTTGAAGTCCACCCATGAGAGATATGTCGACTCAAGCATCATCGATTTGACGCCGGGAATGGCGTTGAGGCCTGCGTCGAGGACTTTACGATTGCCATCAAGATAGTCGCGCAAGGCATCCACCCAGGCGGCGCCGTCCGTGGAATAGGCTGCTGTTGCCATAAACAAACCAAAACTGTTGGGCGACATGCCCAAGGCGCCCATGCGCCGCGCAAACTGGGCGCGCAAGTCCGGGTCGGCGATGATCACATTGCCAATGTGGCTGCCCGCGATGTTGAATGTCTTGGTGCTTGCCGTCATCGTGATCAGCCGGTCTTCGATCCCGTCAATCGCGGCAGTTGGCAAATGCGTGTGCCCCGGCATTGTCAGGTCATGATGGATCTCATCTGAGACGATAATCAATTGATGGCGCTTGGCGAAGGCGGCGAGGGCCGCCAGTTCACCACGTGACCACACCCGACCGCCGGGATTGTGTGGTGAGCAAAAGATCAGCATTCGCTCATTCCCGGTCATCTGCGCATCGTAGGCATCAAAGTCGAGTTCGTGGCGCCCGTTGTTGTTGACCAGCGGGCATTCAACGACCTCGCGCCCCGCAGCGCGGATGACGCGGGCAAACGCGTGGTAAACTGGCGTAAAGAGGACAACACCTTCGCCGGGCTGCGTAAACGCGTCGACGCAAAGTCCGGTGCCATTCACAAGACCATGTGTCGAGAAAACCCAGGATGGATCGATCTGCCAGTTGTGGCGGGTCTTCATCCACCAGCAAATTGCATCAAGATACGCGCCGTCTTCTCCGTAATACCCATAGACGCCATGGTCATGCATTGATTTGACCGCGTCCTGCACACACGCAGGTGGGTGGAAGTCCATGTCAGCGACCCACATCGACAACCCGTCTTCGGGTGAGACGCCGTAGATCCGTTCCATCGAATCCCACTTCAAGGAATGCGTGCCACGGCGGTCGATCTGTTTATCAAAGTCCATCTGCGGGTCCTGCGTGCTGTGTTCAGCGCAAACTGAGTGGAAGTCGCGACAGGCGCAAGCCGAAATAGGGTGATCCGGGCTTCTTGCGTGGGTGAATGTGACGGGCTACATCAGCGCCATGAGTTTGCGCAAGATCCTGATCCATCCTGACCCACGGTTGAAAGCCAAAGCAGTGCCAGTTGAAACCTTCGACACGGCTTTGGCTGCATTGGCGGATGATATGCTTGAGACGATGTATGACGCGCCGGGGATCGGGCTTGCTGCGCCTCAGATCGGTGTAGGGCAGCGTCTCTTTGTGATGGACTGCGTGAAGGAAGAAGGCGCCTCACCTGAGCCAATGGTGCTGATCAACCCCGAGATTGTCTGGTCCTCAGAAGAGACAAACGTTTATGAGGAAGGCTGTCTGTCGATCCCTGATCAATTTGCGGATGTGACCCGACCGTCTGAGGTTGAGGTGACCTGGCAAGACGTGACCGGCAAAGCGCAGTCGGCGAAGTTTGACGCCCTTTGGGCGACCTGCGCCCAGCATGAAATTGATCACCTCGATGGCAAACTATTTATCGATTACCTCAAGCCGTTGAAGCGCCAGATCATCACACGCAAAATGCAAAAGCTGAAGCGCGAACAAGCGCGGGCCGGCTGACCTGTGGCGCGCCCTTTTGTGATGTGGCCGCACCCGGCGCTCCGTACACCGGCCGAGCGTGTGCCCGAAGTGACAGATGAAACGTGTGCGATCTGGGATGAAATGATTGAGGCGATGGAAACGATGCCGGGTGTCGGTCTCGCCGCAGTGCAACTTGGTATCATGCAGCGCCTTGCTGTCGTCGATGCCAGTGATGAGCGTGGGCAGGCTGTGTGCATGGCCAATCCGGAAGTTCTGCATGCGAGCGCGAAATTGCGCGACCATGAAGAAGCATCGCCGAACCTGCCGGGCGTTTTTGCGAAAGTCTCTCGTCCTCGCGCGGTCACAGTCCGGTTTCTGAACCGTGATGGTGCGGTTGAGGAAAAGGATTTCGTCGGGCTCTGGGCGACGTCCGTACAGCATCAGATCGATCACCTTGCTGGGAAAATGTACTTCGACCGTCTGAGCAAAACCAAGCGCGACATGCTGTTGCGCAAGGCCAAAAAGCAGGGGCGGTAGCCTCTCGAAAATCGGGAAAAACCAATGCGTGTTGTTTTCATGGGAACGCCCGACTTCTCTGTTCCGGTGCTTGATGCATTGGTTGGGGCCGGGCATGAGGTCGTCGCAGTCTATTCACAGCCTCCGCGTCCTGCCGGACGGGGCAAGAAGGACCGCCTGTCACCGGTTCACGCACGCGCAGAGGCGCTCGGCCTGACCGTTCACACACCCACATCGCTGCGCAACGATGCGGCGCAGGAAGCTTTTGAAAGCCACAACGCCGATGTGGCGGTCGTGGTAGCTTACGGCCTGCTGCTGCCTCAGGCGATCCTTGATGCGCCCGGAAACGGCTGTCTGAACATCCACGCCTCATTGCTCCCACGATGGCGCGGTGCTGCGCCAATTCATCGCGCAATCATGGCCGGAGATGCGGAAACCGGGATTTGCATCATGCAGATGGAAGCGGGACTGGATACCGGACCTGTGCTTTTGCGAGAAGCCACGCCCATCGCTACGGGAGAGACAACAGGGCAACTGCATGACCGCTTGTCCGAAATGGGCGCGCGCCTAATCGTGACAACGCTCGCCAACCTGCCAGACCTGACGCCCGAACCGCAACCTGACGAAGGCGTTTCCTACGCGGCCAAGATCGACAAGGCCGAGGCGCGCATAGTCTGGGACCGTCCGGCGACCGATGTGGCCAACCATATCTGCGGGCTCTCACCGTTCCCCGGTGCATGGTGCGAGATTGCGGGCGAGCGGATCAAGCTTCTGTCTGCCATCGCCGTCGACGGGAATGGCGTGCCAGGGCAGGTGCTTCGCGGTTTTACGATTGCCTGCGCCACTGGCGCAGTTGAGGTCACGACAGCACAGCGCCCCGGTAAGAAACCCATGCCCGCCTTGGACGTCTTGAATGGTCTGACGCTGCCACCGCAACTTACGTGAAATTACGTGGCGGTCGCACTGCCACGGGGTTAGCTTTTGCAGCAGCAAGGGAGGCCCAAATGCTCACACGCCCACCGCGCATAGGATACGGCACCTGGAACCGGCCGGGGCAGGCCGCCTATGACGGGACTTTGGCCGCGCTGAATTGCGGATACCGCCATCTTGATTGCGCAGAAGGCTATGAGAACGAAGAATTTGTCGGTCGCGCCATCGCAGATAGTGGCGTCGCGCGCGAAGACCTTTGGGTCACAACAAAGGTAGCACCCGAAAGCTTTGGACCCGGCCAGATCAGACCACATGTTGAAGCGTCACTCGACAAGCTTGGCGTCGGCCCTGTGGATCTGCTGTTGCTGCACTACCCGTCGATCAATGATGAGTACGACATCACCGACTACATGGCGCAGTTCGCGGCGGTCTTTGATGCAGGGTTGTGTCGTCATATCGGCGTATCCAACTTCACTAAGCCCTACCTTACCAAAGCGAGAGAATTGCTGGGCGACCGTCAATTGTTGACCAATCAGGTCGAACTGCATGTCTATCTGCACAACACCCCAATCGTGGATGCCTGCCGGGCTGCAGGGATCACAATGACCGCCTACTCACCGCTCGCGCGCGGCGAGGTTCTGAACGATCCGGTTCTCACCCGCATCGGACAGGCGCATGGCGCCTCAGCCTCGCAGGTCGCCTTGGCATGGCTGCTCAGCGAAGGCTACATCGTTATCCCGTCCGCAGGCAGCCCCACACGGATCGCGGAAAACCTCGCAGCAGAAAAACTTGCGCTTTCGACTGCGGAACGCGCTGACATCGCCGCACTCGACCGGAACATGCGCCTTGTCGATGGCCCGTGGTGCCCGGTTTGGGATGCAGCATGACGAAGCCGCCATTCAGTCTCGTCGGGATCGACCATGTTGTTTTCCTTGTCGATGACATGGGCAAAGCACTAACCTTTTACCAAGACGTGCTGGGCTGTGTGCCGGGCTATTCCTATCCGACACTGGGGATGGAGCAGGTTTGGGCTGGCGCCGCGCTGATTGTGCTGTGGGACATCACCCATCCTGGTGCAGCCAACGGTGTTCCACCCGTTGCAGGTGGGCGCAACGTGGATCATGTCTGCATCGCGACGTCGCCCTTCGCGCCGGAAACGATGCGCGCGCATCTTAAGGCCCACGAGGTCGAGATTGAGCGCGAGGCGGTTCACGGCGGCGCACGCGGGGTAGGGCATTCATTCTATATCTGCGACCCTTTCGGCAATCGGCTTGAGGTCAAAGGACCAGCTGAATATCCGGACGGGCGCGATTGGCCAGACGCAGCAGCAGAGGGCGGCAATTGATGGACACGCAAACCAAAGCTTATATCGCCGACGCCAAGACCCATCTGCGCGGGCTCTCTGATGTAGCGGCGGCATTCTCTGACATTCGCTCCGCTATGCTGCGCGAGGTGGACGCGATTCAAACTGCCACCGCCCAGGGAAAACCTGTCATCCCAGAAGTGGCCTATGATAGCATCTCGGAAGACACGGTCAGCGATGCCACACGAGATGCCATCCGGCATCGCGGCTGCGCGATCGTCCGGGGGGTCTTTGACCCGGCCCGGGTGGCGGATTGGAACGCGGACGTTGGTGATTACATTGCGCGCAATGATTATCTCGCGAAAGCGAAGGAGAAAGCGGGCCTCGACACCTATTTCTCGGATCTCGCCGCAGGCACGCCGCAAATCTACGGCCTCTATTGGTCCAAGCCTCAGGTCATGGCGCGACAGGACCCGGCAATGGCAGCAACAAAACGTTTCATGAACCGACTTTGGAGCGTTGCTGGCCCAATGGGCGATGAGTTCGACCCGGACAACGACTATGCCTACGCTGATCGCACCCGCAGACGGCAACCAGGGGACACGACGCTCGGCCTGTCGCCGCATATGGACAGTGGATCTTATGAACGCTGGCTCGATCCGGCGTACCAGAAAATATATGGCGAGATCTTCGCAGGCAATTGGCAGGCCTACGACCCGTGGAAAGGGACGTTCCGCACGCAAACACGAGAGTTTTCCTCGCCCGCTGTCTGCTCCATGTTCCGGACCTTCCAGGGCTGGACGGCCCTGACAGAGCAGGGACCGAACGACGGCACGCTGTCATTGATCCCGATTGCGAAATCCATCGCGTATTTCCTGATGCGCGCCCTGCAGGATGATGTCGCGGCTGACGATCTGTGTGGCGCAGCACCGGGTCGCGCGCTGGGCGCAAGCGAGGATTGGCACGCCGACATTTTGGAAGGCTTGATCAGCATCCCAACGGTGGGGCCGGGTGACACGGTGTGGTGGCACCCCGATGTGATCCATTCGGTTGCGAATGAACATGCGGGCAAAGACTACGCCAATGTCATCTACATCGGAGCGACGCCCCGCTGCGCCAAGAACGCCGCATATGCCGCGAAGCAGGCGAAAGCGTTTTTGGCCGGGGAATCCGCACCCGACTTTGCGCCGGAAAATTACGAGGTCGATTTTGAGGGGCGTGCGACTGTCGATGAT
>JAHDEX010000110.1 GCA_020628545.1 Paracoccaceae bacterium
GGTGGCGTCATCGTCGGCCCGACGGGGCGGTCCGCCGATGGCCCGGCGGCTGCGCCTTGTTCCGGGCCTTTCAGTGGATCAAATGATTGGCAGCAATCGTCCGCTATATCAGACGTTTGACAGATCTGATCTGCGACAGACAATCCTGCCTTCGGATCCAGCGGCGAAACCTGGGGTGACAAGAGCACCTTATCAGCGCGGCACTTTGTCCCGCCACACATCGCGATCACACAAGAACAGATGTGCAGGCGACTTTATCGACGGACCGCTGGGACAGCCCGACCATGGCATTGCGGCTGCGCCTTTTGCCGGGCGGGTCAGCAACTCGATTGAAGGGCTGGCACGACCGCTTATGCCGCCATTGCGCACCCACATTAAAAAGCCGGCACATTGCTGCACCGGCCCTCATTGCGAAATTCACTGTTTCAGCGCTGCCCTGCTCTGGCCCTATTGGGCCACCGACTCAGGCGCGTTCGACGTATTCCATGGTTTCCGTGCTCACCACGATCGCCTCATCCTGACCAACAAAGGGCGGGATCATCACACGAACGCCATTATCGAGGATGGCAGGCTTAAAGCTGTTGGCCGCTGTCTGACCTTTCACCACCGGCTCTGTCTCGGCCACTGTGCAGGTGACTCGCTGTGGCAAAGTCACGTTCAGCGCCTCTTCCTCGTAGTACTCAATCTGGACCACCATGCCGTCCTGCAGAAACGGGCGACGGTCGCCCAGGATGTCCGCAGGCAGCGCCACCTGATCAAAGGTCTGACTGTCCATAAAGGTCAGCATATCGTCCGCTTCGAACAGGAATTGCTGGTCTTTCTGCTCCAACCGCACCCGCTCAACCTTGTCGGCGGACCGGAAGCGTTCGTTCAGTTTGCGCCCGTCGCGCAGGTTCTTCAACTCCACCTGCGCAAAGGCCCCGCCCTTGCCAGGCTTGACGTGATCGACTTTTACTGCGGCCCAAAGGCCACCATCATGTTCCAGCACATTGCCGGGGCGAATTTCATTTCCGTTGATTTTGGGCATGGGTCACTTTTTGTCAGAATTATGGCATTCTGTTGAACAGATCGTGTCAGGGGCTATATATCGCCTATGAAAACCGCGCAAGACGGCTAAATATGGCCTTAGCCATGCAGTTTCTGCATATGAGGCATTCCAAAAGAGGTTGCCCGAATCGAAGTTAATCGGGCATATTCGGCCAACGCGTGAAGCACAAGAACAAAACCAAAGGTATGATATGCGAGATTTCGTAGACGGAACAGCTTTTAACAACGAGCAAGGCAACCGCGCCCGGAAGTTGTTTGCAGCGGTTGTTCTGGCAGCGCTCGATGATGCAATCGCTGATGACAAGAAATATGGCAACGGGCCAGAACAGATCGCACGCTGGGCACGCTCCCGCGACGGGCGTGAAGTGCTGTCCTGCGCCGGGATCGACCCAAACGAGCGTGTGGTCGCCGGCTTGATGGAATTTGTTGGCAAAGGCGTCCGGACGTCTGTTGCGCTGTCCCGCGAGGAGAGCGAACGCCGCAACGCAGCAGAGCAGGAAGCCCGCGCTGCATAACAGTTGTGTTGGCCCTGCCAGGCCGACTATTGAGAACGCCGCCCACTGCTCGGGGCGGCGTTTTTCATTGCAGGGTCGCGCAGTGCCGCGGTTCCGGCGCCGGACGCCCCTACCCGCCAAACATCAGGGCCCAGGCAAACACCGGTGCGATTTCAGCCAGGCCCAGTGCAACGATCAGCCCCCGCATCCAACGCCCCACAAAGCGCCGCCACAGCACCACGCAACAGGCAAGTGCTGCGGCTATTTCAGCCATGCCGACATATGTGCCGTAATGCCGTGGATCCCAGTAACTGACCGGGCTTTCGAAGATCCAATTGCTGATCGGCCAAAAATGCGCGCGGCCATCGTCGTGATGAAAACCGAAATCGAGCACGAGATGCAACAGTGCCGCCCCGCACAAGGCGATCATCACCGGCGCGCGCCACATCACGCCCAAGACAAGTGCGATCCCCCAAAGGACCATCGAATTATCGATCCGGAAAATGCGCTGCCACGCCTCTGAAAAGTAAAGCTCGCCAAACACGATCCGCAGATCTGTGCCCAGCACAAACTGATGCCAGGCCACGAGACTGTAGAGTGACAGATCCGGGATCAGCGCGCCAGCGAACGCAGCCGCCGTCACGGCTGTCTGGTTGGCTTTGCCAAAGGCAGTCAGCCCGAAAATCAAATGTGCTGGCGTATTCATCTCTGCCCCGCTTGTCTTCTGGGACACGCTAAAGCGTTGTGTGGAAAACTTGAATCACTTATCGCTGCCTGACATCACAGGATCGACCGCTTTGGCCGATCCACGATTAATCGGGCTGCGGGCAAGGGACAGGGATGACCAAGGCATTGATGATCCAGGGCGCTGGCTCAAATGTCGGCAAGTCTGTCCTTGTGGCAGGCCTTTGCCGCGCAGCTGTGCGCCGTGGGTTTCGCGTCGCACCGTTTAAGCCTCAGAACATGTCGAACAATGCAGCCGTAACCAGCGATGGCGGTGAAATCGGACGTGCGCAAGCCTTGCAAGCCCGCGCCTGTGGTTTGCAGCCCCACACCGACATGAACCCGGTCCTCCTGAAACCGGAATCTGACCTTGGCGCTCAGGTCGTGGTGCAGGGCCAACGGCTGACGACGCTGAAGGCGCGCGATTACGGGAAGATGAAGGCCCAACTGATGCCCGCGGTGCGCGACAGCTTTGCACGCCTCAAAGGCTCGGCCGACCTGATCCTTGTTGAAGGGGCTGGTAGCCCGGCAGAGGTCAATCTGCGCGCCGGTGACATTGCAAATATGGGCTTTGCGACTGCCGCGGGAGTCCCTGTGGCGCTCATTGGTGACATTGATCGCGGCGGGGTCATTGCGCAACTTGTGGGAACCCATGCGGTCCTGCCTGAGGGCGACCGCGCGATGATCAAAGCCTTTGCGATCAACAAGTTCCGCGGCGATACATCGCTCTTCGCAGAAGGCATGGAGATCATCGCAGCGAAAACCAATTGGCAGCCATGCGGGATTATTCCGTGGTTTGCAGATGCCTGGCGGCTACCTGCAGAGGACGTGATGGATATCGCGTCACGACCGGGTGGGTCAATCAAGGTCGCTGTCCCGCGGTTGAACCGGATTGCCAATTTCGATGACCTTGACCCACTTGCCGCCACGCCGGATGTCACCGTCGAGATGATCCCGGCAGGTCGCCCCCTGCCCGGCGATGCGGATCTGGTGCTTATCCCAGGCTCAAAATCCACCATCGCAGACCTGGCCCACTTTCGCGCGCAAGGTTGGGACATCGACTTGCAGGCGCATGTGCGCCGCGGCGGGCGCGTGCTTGGCGTCTGTGGCGGTTATCAGATGCTGGGCAAATCCATTGCCGACCCCGAAGGCATTGAAGGCCCGCCTGCTACCGTCCCTGGCCTTGGCCTCCTCAATACCCATACCGTCATGAGCCCACATAAACACTTGTCAGAGGTCAGCGGCACTGATCGCCGCAGCGGCACGCCGGTGACCGGTTACGAGATCCATATCGGCGCAACCACGGGGCCTGATACGGCGCGGGGCTGGATCGATCTACCGGATCGCATCGAAGGGGCCGCAAGTGCGGACGGTCGCATCAAAGGCTGCTATTTGCATGGTCTTTTCGCCAGCGATAGCTTCCGCAAGGCGTTCCTCTCTGAGCTTGGCACCATTGCGACAACTTTCAACTACGAAGCAGAGGTGGACGCGACACTTGATGCGCTCGCGGATCACCTTGAGACGCATATGGATGTCAGCGCACTGCTCGCAATCGCCTCAGCCGTCTGATCTTCTTTTGGACAAAAATACCTCGGGGGACGCCGCAGGCCGGGGGCAGAGCCCCCATCTGACACATCCTGAACCGCACCGCCCGCGTGACCAAACAATTATGTCGCGCGCCCGGAACGGGCGCACAATTGGATCAAACCTGCAGACTCTAACAGACTTAGTCGAATTCCTGCGCGGACAAGACGCGGTTGATCTCGCGCCGGACCAGCTTGCGGACGTTGCGGGTGATACGCTCGCCCATCTCGCCTTGCAGCTCTTCGCGGATCATCTGGCTGACCATGTCGCGCAGCATGTCAGGATCCATCAACTGCCCCTGCGGCGCAGGTGTGGCCACAGCGGTTGAGGTCTCTGCAGGCTCCGGCTGCAATTCATCACCGTAAATGTCGCCCGCATCCGGGGCGGCTTCGGCGGCGTCGGCTGTTGCCTCTGCAACGGGATCGTAGACTTCGTTGAAGGACGCCGCATGGCGGAAGGTGGGTGCCGGTGCGACGTCGATCGTCTCGGCCTCGACAGGTTCTGCGACAGCTGCGCCGTTCGGCGCGTCCTCTTCGCCAACCAGCGCTTCGACGGGCTCTGGCGTTTCTTCGAAGTCGTCCATCGCCACGTCGTCAGTCCAGGCTTCTGCTTCGATCTCTGGCGCTGCCGCCTCGTTGGCCGCGGTCTGGCTTGTTCCGGGTGTCAAATGAACAACGGTGCCAGACTGGTCTTCGGGCTCAACGTTTGCGGCGAAAGCAGCAACGTCTTCTTCCACAACTTCTGGCTCTGCGGGCTGAGCGGACATTTCCTCAGCGACGTCGGACATGATCGCCTCAGCCAGATCAGCCGGGTCTTCATCCGCCGCCGTCAGATGTGGGAAGCTTTCTGCAATCTCTTCCTGCACAGCCTCCGCGATATGATCAACGACGATGTCGTTCAGTGTTGCTTCGGTTGGTGAGGTCTCTTCTTCCTCGATCTCAGCTTCAAGTGCGGTCTCTTCGGCATCGTTCCGGCGTCGCATGAAGCGTGACGGGCGGAAGGCTTCGAGCTTGCTTGCAAAAACCGATTGCAGGTCTTTTGTGTCCGGCTCTTCAGAACCGTCAGGTTCCCACTCATCGGATCGGCTGTTTACCGCCGCTTCGAGTTCCGCAATCGTGGCCTCAAGGCTCGCCCGCTCTGATGGAGAGCGCCCGGGACCGGGCATGGGACGTGGATCTTTGGTTGGAATGACATCTGATTCTGGTTGCCGGACCGCCGCATCATAAGATGCAGCTGCGGCGTCTTTCACCGCCTCAACATTTTGCTCTGCCTGTGGCGTGATCCGGAATGCAGGTGTGAGCACCAGGCGCTCAACTGGCGCTTCCGCTGCCACATGTTCAGAATTGTCTTCAATTACGGGTGCTTCCGCTTTAGCCGGCGGCGTCGAGCTGACGATAGATGGCTTTGTCTCAGCACCGTTTTGCCGTCGTGGGTCGCCTTGCGCGACGAGGCGGCGGATGGATGACAAGACATCCTCGATGTCATGATGAGTGACCGGATCGGACATTTTGGATTCCCGTGCTCAAAGTTGCGGGGACCCTACCGAATAATACGATAGCAAACAACACAGACTCCCCAGAACAGCATGTTGGCGAAATTTCGCCGCCGCAATAGCTGAGAATATAACGATAATTTGGAGTCTCCGGAAAAGCACAGTCGATCCAATGATCCGCGAATTTTCCGAAAATCTGATCAAAATTTGTGCGATTTTGGCATTGGTCGGTTTTCCCTAGAATTGCACAAAACGAACAAGGCCCGCAAATTGCGGGCCTTGCGTTCATTCTGATTGATTGCGGTTTTAGTCGCCGATGGCCTGCAAAACGCGGTCAAGCGCTTGCCCTTGTGCAGACCGCGCCGTTGGTGCTGTCTTCACGAGGTTATAATAGGCAGTCGGATCGTACTGCTGCACCGGCAAGTTCAGATGCTCAGCCGTCAAAAGACCGGTCGCAGACAAAAGCGCGTAGGACGCGATCACTTCGTCAGCCTGCGCCGAGATCTGGTTGGCGCGGGCGTCGAACAGATCCTGCTCTGCTTCAAGCACGTCCAGTGTTGTCCGGGCCCCCAAAGTCGCCTCTTCCCGCACACCACGGAAGGCGACCGTCGCCGCACGAATTTCTTCCTCAGAGGCCGCACGTGATGCACGTGCCACTTCAAGCGTTGCAAAGGCGTTGCCGACTTCCTGTTCCAGGTTATGGCGTGTGATGTGCAGTGCGGCGCGCGATGCATCCCGGCGGGCCATGAACTGACGGACCTGGCTGGACAGACGACCGCCCTGATAGATCGGGCCGCCGACGTTGACGCCTAGCTGCACCGACTCTTCAAACTCATCGTCCACGGCAATAAAGCCATCCAAGGTCACAGATGGTTTCATGGCGGCTTCGGCCCGCAGGATATTGAGCTCTGCCGCTTTGACCGCGTGCTGTGCTTCAAGAATATTCGGGTGGTTCCGCACGGCGTAGGCCTTGGCGTCGCTGATGCCGCGCGACACGGGCGCCGGCGAAACGGGTGTCAGCTGACCGGGGAAAGAGCCGACCGCGTTGCGATATTCTTCGCGGGAGCGTGCCAGGTTGCCTTCGGCAGCGGCAAGCAGGCTTTTCGCAGAGGCCAGTCGCGCCTCAGCAAGCGACACGTCTGTGCGGGTCACCTCACCCACGTCGAAACGGTCTTGCGCGGCACGCAATTCTTCGGTGATCAGGCGCACGTTGTTCCGGCGCAATGCGACAAATTCAAAGTTGCGGCGCACATTCATGTAGGCCTCAACCGCCCGCAACAGCACCTGCTGTTCCACATCGCGCAAAGATTGGCGCGTCCCGAGGACCAGTTCTTTTTGCGCGTCGATCGCAAACTGGTTCTGGCCGTTGTCAAACAAGGTCAGTTCGCCAGAAATGCGAGCTGTTGCCGAAATCAAGTCAGCCCCTGGGGCCCGCGGCTCATTGGCAGTCGCGCGGATTGACCAGTTAATGACTGGCAATGTCGCCGATACGGCCTGCGCCACATCTTCATCTGCGGCGCGCAAAAGCGCCCTGTTCTGATCGATTAGACCTGAGTGGTCATATGCTTGGGTTAGTGCGCCCGCCAGCGTATCTGCTGATGCAGCCGGAGCAAAAGACAGCGCGCATACCGCCACAAGCGCCTTCATATTAGTGGTCAGTCCCATCCGGTTTTCCCTCAAATTCATTTATTATTGACACGTCGACGTGACGCGCACGGACACACACGCCTTCTACAAAGCAAAATTTTCGGCTTTTTCAAAGCCCTTTAACACTGGCGCGCTCGCATTAAAGGCATAGCGCCATGTGACATCGCCGTCGATCTTGTGACCCAGGCGCACAACACCCAAAGCACTTTCGGCAAAAATACAAGCAATCCTGCCCCCTTCGCGCAGCTGCGCAAGGAGTGCCGCAGGGACAGCCTCAACCGCGCCCTGTGTGATAATTATGTCATAGGGGCCTGACTTGTCCGCGCCGGCCTCAAGCGGGCCGTGAATGACGGCGGCGTTGTGAACGCCCTGCTCTGCCAGCGTTGTTTCCGCCTCACTGGCCAAATCGGCATCATCTTCGACGCCCACCACAAAGTCAGCCAGTTGTGCAAGAACGGCGGTGGTGTACCCCAGCCCGCATCCCAGATCGAGCACGACATCCTGCGGATCGATATTCAGCGCATCGAGCATTTTCGCAAAGGTCCGCGGCTCAAGCATGACGCGTCCGCCACCGAGCGACAGGTTATCGCCAAGATAGGCCGCTTCACGCCGGTCATCGGGCACGTAGAGCTCGCGCGGGACGCTCAACATGGCATCAATAATTGGAAACTTCGTGACGTCAGACGGGCGTACTTGCGTGTCCACCATCATGATGCGTCGGTCGCTGTAGTTGACCAAGGGGCTCCCTTTCCTGTGGCCTGGATCGCGTTGGGATGCTGATGCCATACCTGCGGATGAGGGGCAATGTCTGAATGGCGCGCAGGACGTCTTGCGCGGGGTTGGCCCTTGGTATATCGGAGCGGAACACCACCGGCGGCGAGTTGGCGGAGTGGTGACGCAGCGGATTGCAAATCCGTGTACACCGGTT
>JAHDEX010000036.1:0-13016 GCA_020628545.1 Paracoccaceae bacterium
ATCGGCGCGATGGCCTGCAAAGCCGCATCCCGCGCCGCACGCCCCGCAGGCGAGATCGCGACTTTTTTCCGCCGCGCGTCGTCCCAGTCCGGGCGGACATGCACCCAACCCGCCCATTCGAGCTTGCCCAAGGTGTTCGTCATCGCCCCGCGGGTCAGGTGAAACGCGCGCGCCAACTCTCCCGGTGATCGCTCGCCGCCAGAATGCGCCAAGTGGTTCAACACAGCGAAATGCGACAGCTCCATGCCTTTCGGCAGCACCTTTGCCACGCTCCCGCGTGCAAGGTGGTCGACGGCCAAGATTTCACTAAAAAGCGTAACCGCCAGGTTACTCGAACTGTCCGACATCCGCTAAGGGCCTGTAAAAGCACGATCATGGGTCAGCGCGGCAATGCGCCCCCGCGCTTTAGACACCTCATCAATGTTAAGATCAACCACCGTAACGCCGCAGGCTGTCCCCGCGTCAACCAGCACCTCGCCCCACGGGGCAATCACCATGCTATGCCCATGCGTCTCGCGTAGCGCACCGGTGCCCGACCCTTTTCCGGTTTGACCGGCGGCAATCACAAAGCACCCGGTTTCAATGGCGCGGGCCCGCAAGAGGACCTCCCAATGTGCCTTACCCGTGATGGCTGAAAACGCCGCAGGCACCAAAAGCACCTCTGCCCCCGCTTGCGCCAGCGCACGATAGAGATAGGCGAAACGCAGGTCATAACAGATCGACAACCCAACTGTGGTCCATGGCGTTTTCGCGACAACAGCTTCTTCACCGGGCCGATAGCCCGCGGATTCACGGTAACTTTCCGTCTCGCTGACTGTCACATCAAACATATGGATCTTGTCGTAGCGCGCGGCGATCTCACTATCCGGCCCGATCAGAAAAGACCGATTAGCAAACCGCCCGTCCGCGTCATTGGTCTTCAATGCAAGTGAACCAATGGACAGCCAAACGCCCAGCGTTTTCGCTTCAGACCGCAGGGCACGAAGAGTTTCGTCATCTCCTTCATGCCGCAAAACATTTTCCTGATGCGCACGACTGCTCGACAGGCAATTCGTCACTTCCGGCGTTGCGACAAATTCTGCACCCTGCGCCGCCGCGTCGCGCATCATGCGCAGGGTAGTTTCCGTATTGGCCAGCGGATCATCGCTGGCCGTCAATTGAATAAGGCCGACCCTCACGCCGCCAGAAGTGGGTCAAGCTTGCCGCTGGCGTTCAGCGCATGCAGATCGTCATAACCGCCGATGTGCTGTCCGTTGATGAAGATCTGCGGCACGGTCGTCCGGCCGCCTGCTTTCTGGATCATCTCAGTACGGCGACCGGGATTGGCCAACAGATCAATCTTCGTGAAAGCGGCATTCTTGCTGTCAAATAAGCGCATCGCAGCGTGGCAAAAACCACATGTGGGTTTCATATACATCTCTATCTGGGCCATTTCGGACGTCCTTTCTTCATGGTCGACCGGCACCTAAGCATCCTTGACCACCCGCGCCAGCGTCACCGTAAACACATTTGCGGCACCAGCAAGTCTTGCCGCCTCCGCGCAGGCGGCCAGTGTCGCACCCGACGTCATCACGTCATCCACCAACAACACCTCTCGCCCAGCCATCAGATTGCCCCGGCGGGGGTGCGGGATGATCCTATTTGCCATCGCAGCAAACCGGGCCTCGCGATTGTGACCTTCGAGCGATTTGGTTCGCTCTGCGCGGACCAGTCCATCCACAAGAACCGTCCGCCCCAAATGCCGTCCCATATCCTGCGCGAGAAGCGACGCCTGATTGTACTTCCGCCGGATCAAGCGCGACCAATGCAACGGCACCGGGACGATCAAGGCATCCTCGCGCACTATATCGCCAACGCGCTGGGCCATCCATCCTGCAGCTGGCCAGCTCAGATCCAGCCGGTCGCCGTGTTTGAAAGCGAGAACGAGCCTGCGTCCCACGTCGGTATACAGAAACACAGACCGCCCGCGCGACCACGGTCTGGCAATCCGCATGCAATCATCACATTGCAAAACCTCTCCCTGATCATCACCCATCAACGGAGCACCACAGGTGTCACAAATCGCGCCACTGATAAACGCCGTCCCTGACCAGCATGTGCCGCACAGGCCATGCTCTGCCTCTGTCATCGCATCACAGGCGATGCATTGTGGCGGGTAAATTGCACGAATGGTTCTTTGCAACAGCGCATGCACGTCCTAAATGCCCCTTCATGACAACGCCTCCCCAACTCACAGACCGCGCCGCTTTAAAGCGGAACCGCGCGCGCGCCCAAGACGACGCGCTGTTCCTGCACGATTGGGTGGCAGATGAAATCAAGGAAAGACTGACGGAGGTTAATAAGACCTTTACCGACATTGCGATTGTCACAGGCTTTCCGGATTACTGGCAACACCTCTTCCCCGAAGCGACGGTCGTCCTGGATGATGAGACGCTAACACTGGAGGAGGGCGCCTACGATCTTGTCCTGCATGTGATGGCTCTGCATTGGGCAAATGATCCTGTCGGACAATTGGTGCAATGTCGCCGCGCCTTGAAACCCGATGGGCTTTTGGTCGCTTCCGCGTTGGGCGGGCAGACGTTGCACGAACTGCGCAGTTCTCTTGCCGAAGCGGAAATCGCCGTGCGTGGCGGGCTCTCTCCCAGGATTGCCCCGATGGGAGAGATCAGGGACTTGGGCGCGCTGTTGCAACGTGCCGGGTTTGCGATGCCGGTCGCCGATGGCACGCCACTGACTGTCAGTTACGCCAACGCGTTCCACCTCATGCATGACCTCCGCAAAATGGGTGAGAACAGCGCTTTGACGGACCGGCCAAAGACCCTGACCGCCCGCAACGTGCTGACCGAGGCGTCGAGCATTTATGCCCAGCATTTTCATGACAGTGACGACAAGCGTGTGACGGCAACCTTCGAGGTTATCACACTGAGCGGCTGGGCCCCGGACGCAAGCCAGCCGCAACCACTGCGCCCGGGCAGCGCCACGTCCCGTCTCGCCGACGCACTTGGCACAGAAGAAACGAGTCTCGACTCATCTGATTAGGGCAATTGGCCGTATGACATTTAACACCACACCTATTCACGCTACTGACGGGGCATGACCATGTTCGATGCACAAGACACTTCGCCAGATGTTCGTCCAGCCACCTGCCCCGTCCACGCACAACCGGACCACCCCAAGGTGCAGCCGGCCCGCGTTGGTATTCTGGTGGCGAACCTCGGCACGCCAGACGGCACAGACTATTGGTCCATGCGCCGTTACCTGAACGAGTTTCTGTCAGACAAACGCGTCATCGACTACTCATCCTGGATCTGGCAACCGCTGTTGCAACTCATCATCTTGACAAAACGGCCCTTTACATCTGGCGCCGCCTACAAATCCATCTGGAATGAGGAGGATAATGAATCCCCCCTCATGACGATTACGAAGAAGCAAACCGCGGCCATCAAGGCAAAGCTGGTCGCGCAATACGGTGATGACGTACGGGTTGATTTCTGCATGCGCTACGGCAATCCGTCGACCAAGTCCAAGGTGCAAGAGATGGTCGATGCAGGCTGCACCAAGATCCTCTTTTTCCCGCTCTATCCGCACTATGCCGGGGCAACATCCGCCACCGCGAATGATCAGTTCTTCCGCGCACTGATGGAACAGAAGTGGCAACCTACAGCCCGCATCGTCGACCCTTACTATGACGAACCTGCGTATATTGAGGCTTTGGCCCAAAGTATCGAGCGCGCCTATGCAGCTGCGGAAACCAAACCGGAAAAGCTGATCTGCTCCTACCATGGCGTGCCAGAGCGGTACCTACGCGAGGGCGACCCTTACCACTGCCAATGCCAGAAGACGACGCGGTTGTTGAAAGAGCGGTTGGGCTGGGATGACACTCAGATTGTCACGACCTTCCAAAGCCGTTTCGGGCCGGAAGAATGGTTGAAGCCCTACACCGTGCAGGAAGTCGCGCGCTTGGCCGAGGAAGACGGCGTCAAGAACATCGCCGTCTGCGCACCGGCGTTCTCTGCCGATTGCATCGAAACGCTCGAAGAGATCAATGAAGAAATCAAGGAGAGCTTCGAAGAAGCGGGTGGAGAGCACTTCACCTACATTCCTTGTCTGAATGACGATCCTGCCCATATCGATGCCCTTTGCGGCGTGATTGACCGGAACCTGAACGGGTGGGTGAAACCCTAATCCTTCATTGTTGCGTAACCCCTGACTGATACGCCTGATATCGTGCCAAATTTTGGCCTGAATCCGGCGGTAGTTTCCAGCCAGTTTACGTTACGATGAAAAGGGAAATTCATGCTGCGTCGTCAATTCATCCGGGGGATTCTTGCACTTCAGGCAGGTTTGGCTGCAACGGCCGCCTATGCCTCTTCCGCGTCAGGGCCATCTGCCCCATCCGCGCCGTCGCCTGCCTCCGCGCCATCTGGACCTTCGGAACCATCTGCGCCTTCCGCTGCATCAGCACCTTCCGGACCTTCCGGTGCATCAGCCCCCTCCGCGCCGTCAGCGCCATCCGCACCTTCGGCACCCTCAACAGCATCAAAGCCCAGCGGCCCTGAAGCGTCACTCGAAGGTGAAGCGGCGCGTGATGGAAGCGCTCGCGCCAAAGCACTGCGGGACGTCCAGTTGCAACTTCAGCAAGATGGTCTGACCGAAGTCTCCCCCGGGAACCTCGCAGCAACGCTTGAGGCATTCCGGTAATGCCGCGTGCACTGGTCCTTCTGCCATTGATGGCGCTGGCAGCTTGCGTGACGCCATCAACGGAACGCGCCGCCACGCCAACTTTGACGGCGGCACTTGATAGACAGGCTGACGGGTTCAGAGGCGTCACCGAAGCCGGCGAAGGCTTCGCAATCGTCTCAACATCAGCCTCGGCGAGAGAATTATGCCGGGTCGTATCCATCGACAGCGCAAACCGGTTCGAAGTTGAATCCTTCTGTAAGGCCCCAGGCGGCGTCTGGCGTTAAGCCTGTGACAGACATTCTGGCCCCGGCCATGTTCCGATGCGACGCACAGCAGCTTCGCATGACGTTGCATATGGAACTACCGCTGGGGCTTGGGCGTCTGCTCCAACAAATATTGTCGGGCTGGGACGTTGTACAGGTGACGGGCGATACAACGACGCCTGACATTCGCGTCTCCGGGACTGACAAATTCAAGCTCACCTCGCCGTATTACAGCAGTGGGAAGCCATACACCGACATTGTCTCAATCCTAAATGAGGTCTTGGTCGCGCTGGCCTACGGCTGCCAATATGACAAGCCGGATTTATGCTTGATCCACGCAGCGGGCTTTCGTGAGAACAAATCGAACACGGTCGTTTTCGGCACCCGCAAGGCAGGCAAATCCGTTCTGACAGCCCGCATGGCCGCAGAGGGATACCGCATTTATGCCGATGATCTTCTGCTCTGGCACGCAAAACGCAGAGAATTCATCACCCTCGGCATTGCCCCCCGCCTCCGCCGCCCTGTCCTACCTGATCTTGTCGAAAAGCTTGGCGCCGAGACGCTGATCGCTGGCGCTTACACCTGCTATCTCATCGCGAACAAAATCGATCTTGCCCCAGCGGGCGAGGTGCTGCGACCCGATCAACTCGTCCTACTGGGTCCAGATCAGGTGATGAAACCGATCCCTTTGTTGCGGATCGCGGACGAGATCGCGGCGCATCGCATCACCTAGCAGGGCAAACGGCTACTCATCCGCAACACGTTTCACTGAAACGCCAAGGTCATCAAACGGCCGCAACGCTGCCCTGTCCAATGCGACTAACACATCGACCCCATCCGTCGGCAAAACCCGATACGGTGCGGCAGTGCCCATCTTCTCACCGGTGACGGCAGCGACAATCTTGTTGCTGACTTTGGCCATGGCGGCTTTGACCACCGCTTCCCCGTGATCAAAAGCCGTCACACCAATCTCGGCATCTAGACCGCACGACCCCAGGAACAACCAGTCAGCGCGCACGTTCTGCAGGGCGGCTAGCGTTTGCGGCCCAAGGCATGCCCCGATCTGGCTATCGTAGGTGCCACCCAAGATCTCCAACCGCAGATCCCGCCGCGCCGCGAGGAGGCTTGCAATATCGGGCGCATTTGTCATGACCGTCAGATCGAAGTTCTCAGGCAAGAGACGGGCAATCGCGGAATTGGTGCTGCCCGCATCAATAATCAGTGTCTGTTTTGGGGAAATGAGCTGGGCCGCAGCCCGCGCCAGTCGCTCTTTTTCTTCGCGAAGGTGATCGTGCCTTTGATCCAGCGGCCCTGCGCTGGGCGCAACGGCGCCGCCATAGACCCGCCGACACAGCCCATTGGCAGCCATCTGCCGCAAGTCCCGGCGGATGGTATCTTCCGACAGACCAAATCGTTTCGCTAGGTCACCGGACACAACCCGCCCTGCGTGATCAAGCTCGTTCTGGATCAATTGCTGCCGCTGCGCCGTAAGCACGAAAACCTCATTCGCTACCTCTAAGAAGGCTATTGCACGTTCTACACGTTTGTGCAAGTTCTTGCACATTCTTCATGGAAGTCTTGTCATGACCCTCTCTGCCCGCCTCTCCGCTCACCACCGCGTCTTCGCGGCTTTTGCGGTCTATGCCTTTGCCTTAGGGCAGATCTTTCCACGCTTGCCCGACATCAAATCTGCGATGGGAATCGAAGAAGGCGCGCTTGGCCTCGCGCTCACCGGTATTTCCGTTGGCACAATCACGTCTCTGACACTCAGCACTCCGCTTGTCACTCGAATGGGGCACCGCGCAGCACTTCTTGGCCTCATCCCTGCCATGGCGCTCTTTTTTGCCATTGCCGGTTTCGCAACAGGGCCGCTCGCCTTCTTCATCATGCTGATCCCCGCGGGTCTCGCCGTTGGTGCAATTGAAATCATCATTAATGTTGAGGCCGACCGCGTCGAAGCGGGCATGGACCGTCGCATCATGAACCGCGCCCACGCGTTCTGGAGCTTGGGTTTCTTCGCCGCCGGGGCATATGGCGCGGGCATGTTGGCGCTGGGCGTGTCTGCGCAAGCACAGCTTCTTATGACCTTTCCGCTTATCCTGATCTTGGTATGGCTCAGCCTCAGCGCGTTTCAACCAGCGCGCATCCGCGCGACCGACAGTGCCGATCAGCCACCTGTCATTGCAAAACCCACGTTTGCCATCATGGTCCTTGTGGGTATCACACTGTCGTCGATGTTGCTTGAAGGCGCCTCGATCGATTGGACAGCCATCTACATGACCTCTGTTTTCGACACGGCACCCGTTCTTGGCGGGATCGGCGTTGCAACGGCGGCTCTATCGCAGGGGATTGTCCGCTATTTCGGCGATCGCTTCGTCGACCGGTATGCCCCGGTGCGGGTGGCGCGTGGCATGCAGCTGCTTATGGCGGTCGGTGTGATTACGGTGTTTTTCGCGCCATCGCCCGCAATCGCGCTTGTCGGTTTCGCCTTCATTGGCGCAGGCAACGGGATGATGTTTCCACTTGCCATGTCCGCCGCTGCCCAGCGCACAGACAGACCGGCGTCCATCAATGTTGCCGCCCTCGCACAATTCAGCTTTGTCACATTCCTGCTGGCACCGCCACTGCTTGGGTACATCGCGGAACACTTTGGCCTGCGCTGGACATTCGGCATCGGCCTGCCACTGATCGCACTAAGCTTTGCACTCAGCGGTGCCTTGGCCAGCAAGGGGCCGGACGCCAAGCAACCGGCATGAAAAAGGCCGCGCGTGATGAACACGGGCGGCCTTCTCGAAATACCCTCAGAACAGTCAGATCAGCATCACCTGCGCACCGTTCCCAACAAGCGCGTAAAGCTCCGCGATATGCTCGTTATAGAGACCGATGCAGCCATTGGATGACCGACGCCCGATCTTGCGCGTGTCGTGGGTGCCGTGGATCCGATAATACTGCCACGACAGATAAAGGGCATGCGTGCCAAGGGGATTGTCTGGCCCCGGTCCAATGCGATCCGGCCACTCTGGGTTGCGGGCTTTCATCGCAGGTGTCGGCGCCCAGGACGGACCCTCAACTTTGCGGATCACCTCCGTGCGGCCACGGCGTGTCAGGTCCTCACTCAGCGGTACAGAGGTCGGATAGAGCTTATAAACGCTCTCATCTTGGGACCAGAAATGCAGTGCGCGGCTGTCGATATCACACAGGATTGCACCACCGTTCAGGTTGGTGAAATAAGGACGCCAATCAAGGCTCCGAAAGGCAGCGGTGTTGCGGGAAACGGACCCGCCAATGTTACCTTCAACCTCGGTCGTCCCGTCGGTCTGCGCCATTGCAGCTGTGCCGACAGTGGCTGCACCCGCAGCCAGAAACCCACGCCGGGAGAATTTGGAAATTTCGGACGTCATTCTTTGCGCTCCGTTCGACTCTACTCTCTTTGAAACCGCTCTATTATCGCATTGTGGCGACCACAAATCAAAGAAATGTCATTATGGCGATCTTCTGCCGCAGGGCATTTGAAGTGTCACGCGATTGTCGCTAAGACGATCCGAGTTTTCAGGCAGGATTCCGATGAAAAGACGTGATTTAGTTCTAGGTTTGGGCGCTGTTGCGCTTGCAGGCTGCACTGGCGGACAACAGGTTGCGCGGATTGGTCCCGACGGCCTTCCCCTTCCGACCGTCTACTGGATCCGGCCGGATGACGTGGATGCAATTCAGTTCCGCATGGAAGAAAGCATCAACGCATTGCGTAATTCCTCCGGTCAGCCGCCGGTCGCGCTTGATCCGAACCTCATCGCCTCAGCCGCGACCCATGCCCGAGACATGGCCGTTCAGAACCGTCCCTGGCTTTTTGGGTCAGACGGATCGTCGCCACTAACCCGCGCCGAACGCGCAGGTTTTCAGGGACGCCTGATTGGAGAGGTGATCTCTGAGTCCTATGAGACGGAACTTGAAACACTGGCCGCCTGGATGAGAGAGCCGGAAAAACGATCCATTGTCCTTGATCCCGCAGCGCGCCGTATGGGCTTTGCGTGGTATCAGGAGCCATCGGGCAAACTGTGGTGGGCGCTGAACCTCGGCGCAGACCCTGCAGCAGGCGGACGCCAGAACACGGTCAGCGCCCCGCTGGGCGCACCCGTGTTCGGGAGCCAGTTTCAGGGATAGCGCGCTGATTTCGCCTCTATCGCTTACGGATAGATCGTAATTAGCGTGCCTTCGTTGACCATCGCATAGATCTCTTCGATCTCGTCGTTCGTGACGGCGATGCAGCCCCAAGTCCAATCAGTCTCATTCGAAAACGGATTTGGCGTTCCGTGAATGAAGATATCCCCGCCCGGGCTCAGCCCCTTCGCGCGCGCATAAGCCACGTCATCAGCGTTCGGGTAAGAAATTCCGACAGACAGATGATACCGGCTATCGGGATTCTTGCGGTCAATCAGATAGCTGCCTTCGGGTGTCCGCCCGTCGCCTTCAAACGCTTTGTGACCTTCCGGGGCAAAACCAAGCTCAAAGTTATAGGCCTTCAGCAGCACATTGTGATGCAAAAGCTGTAACTGCCGTTTGCCCTTGAAAACCTGAATTCGGGTCACTTCCGGGCCGTCATAGCTGCGGAACTTGCTGGAACAGGCGCTGAGTGCCAGCAAACCAAGCCCCACCATCATTGCACGTCTTGATATCATCCCTCTGCCCTTCGGTTCGGTCTTGCGCCGTTTTGCAAGTATTTTGCGGTGGGTTTAGCCGCGTGTAAAGCCGGCAACGACTTCAATATGTGGTGACCAGCGGAATTGATCGACAACCTGAATAGGTCCCATAGAGAAGCCAGCTTGGACGAGCGTCTTTGCATCCCGTGCAAATGTCACCGGATTACATGACACCATCGCAACCGTCTTGATCTCGCTCTTCGCCAGCGTTGCAATCTGCGCCTCGGCCCCCGCACGCGGCGGGTCTATCACGGCCGCATCGAACTTGGCTAACTCATCTGGCTCCAGTGGCCTGCGGAAAAGATCACGCGTTTCCGTCGTCACCCGCTTGAGTCCCTTGCCTTCACGCCACCCGCGATCCAGTTCTGCAAGCATCTCGGCCTCGCCCTCAACCGCATGCACCTCTGACGTCCGCGCCAATGGCAAAGCAAAGGTGCCGCTCCCGGCAAACAAGTCTACAATACGCGCGGCTTCACCCACAATCACGGCAACCGCATTGCGTAACGCCGCCTCCCCATGATCGGTCGCCTGCATAAAAGCCCCAGGGGGCGGCACAACTGCGACGCCATCGAAGTCTTGCGCGGGCGCGTTCAGCGTTACGATCACTTCATCCTGCCAAACCAGCCGCGCCACCTGATGCGTCTGTGCCAAGCCCGCCAATTCCACGCGCATCTGCGGCTCTAGGGCACGCTCTGTCTCAACGACGATATCGGGTCCGGCGTCTGACGCGGTCACCGTGAACGCGACCTGAGACTTTCGCGACGCCGCAAGCGAGATCAGCGCCTCTAACGCGGGAAACGCAGCGCGCAGGTCCGGGCTGATCAGCTGGCAGTCCGGCACGGCGACAATCGTGTCAGACCCTTTGCCATAAAAGCCCAACATTACGCCCTTCTTTGTGCGCTGCCCCGCAAACTTCGCCCGCCGCCGCGATTGCGCAGGAGACGTCAAAATCGGGAGAAACTCCGTCAGAAGACCCTGCGCAGAGACTGCTTTGCGCACAACCTCCATCTTCCAACCGGCGACAAACTCATCGGAGGCATGTTGCATCGCGCAGCCCCCGCAGCTTTTGAAATGACGACAGGGCGGCGACACGCGATCCGCCGACGGCGTGACAATCCGCACCGTCCCATCCTGCGCGACCGACACCTCTTCCCCGGGCAAGACGCGCGGCACCAAAGACCGCCCGTCATCCAGTTTGCCCAAGCCCAGATGGGTCAGCCCTTCGACCAATGCCATGTTATTCCGCCGCGTCTTTCACGTTGATGAAGCCGCCTGATTGCCGGTTCCAGTAGCGCGCGTAAAGGCCGTTCTTGGCAAGCAGGTCCGCATGCGACCCCTGCTCCACAATCTGGCCCTGCTCCAGCACCACGATCCGGTCCATTCGTGCCAAGGTCGACAATCGGTGCGCAATCGCGATCACGGTCTTGCCTTCCATCACGGTCTCTAGCGCGGCCTGAATCGATGCCTCAACCTCTGAATCGAGGGCCGATGTCGCCTCATCCAGCACCAAGATCGGCGCATCTTTCAAAATCGCCCGCGCAATCGCGATCCGTTGACGCTGACCGCCAGACAACTTTACGCCGCGCTCACCCAGAAACGCTTCATATGCCTCGCGGCCTTTGAAGTCCTTCAAGTCCTTGATGAAGCTATGCGCTTCAGCCTGTTGCGCGGCCGCCATGATCTCTTCATGCGTCGCATTTGGTGTGCCGTATTTGATGTTATCGGCGGCAGAGCGGTTAAACATCGCCGTCTCTTGCGTCACCATGCTGATCTGCCGTCGCAGGCTTTCCTGCGTCACCTTGGAAACGTCCTGTCCATCAATCAAAACAGCGCCATTTTCGCTGTCATAGAGCCGAAGCAGTAAAGCGACCAATGTCGACTTACCTGCACCGGATGCCCCCACGATGCCCAGCTTCTCACCACTCGGCACCGTCAGATCAACACCCTGCAATCCCCCCGGACCACCGCCATAGGTGAAAGCCACGTTCTCAAAGCGAATGGCGCCATCCGTCACAGCAAGTTCGGTGGCGTTCGGAGCGTCCACCAAGGTGTGTTCAGGCGACAGCGTGCGCATCGCATCTTCCACCTCACCCACGTTGGAATACATCCCCATCAGCGTGAAGCTGACCCACCCGGTCATCTGCGCCAGCCGCAATCCAATCGTGCCCGCGACCGCGATATCGCCAGCCGTTGCAGCCCCATTCGTCCACTGCACCATCGTCACGCAGACCAGCACCAGTGGCAGCACCCCGGCCAGCGTCATCAGCCAGAACCGGAAACTCGCAGAGACCCATCCCCAGCGCACATGCGTCTCACGATAATCCTCGATCGCCGCATTCGCGGCCTGATCTTCGTGCCGGTCGTGGGCGAACAACTTCACCGTCTTAATGTTCGTGACCGTATCAACCACCTGCCCCGTCACCATCGCCCGCGCCGCAGCACGTTTCATCGACATCCGCCGCACGCGGGGCATGAAGAAGCGAATGAAGGCGATGTAGGCGAACATCCAAATGACCAGCAAGAGTGCTGACCAGCCGTCCATTGTGAAAACCAAAAAGATCGATCCAACGACAGAGGCGAGCGCAAAGACAACCGTATGCACAAACTCGACCACGACATCGGTCAGCGCACGTGCGCCTTGCATCTCTTTCGCCGCAATGCGCCCGGCAAAATCATCGTCAAAGAAAGTGACCGCCTGTCCGATGGTGTGTTTGTTGATCCGCGAGAGAACCAAAGGGTACACCTGCGGCCCCAAAACGACCGATTGTGCCACACCCGCCATCCCCAGCCATGCAGGCCGAAAGATCAGGAAGAAGAAGCAAACACCTAGTATCAGACCCACATTTTCACCAAAGAACCCTTCGGCAGAACTGGCCAAAGCCGCGTCGATCACAAGCCCAAGGATCAAGGCGGAAGCGACCTCAATCAAGCCCGACACAACAGAGATCGACGCCGCGATAAAGATCGCTGGAAAGCTCCCCGACAATGCCCAGCGCATGAAAGCGAGCAACGTGCGCGGCGGCGGACCGTCCGCCGGTTGAAATGGCGCAATCCACTTATTGGGGTTGATGTATTTACTCGGCTGCATCGCGACCAATGAAACCCCCGGACTGCCGGGACCACAAGCGGGCATACTGGCCCCCAGCGCTCACAAGCGCGTCATGCGTGCCGTCTTCAATCACACGCCCGTCCCGCATCACAACAATGCGGTCCATCTGCGCGATGGTCGACAAACGGTGCGCAATGGCAATCACGGTCTTTCCTTCCATCATCTGTTGCAGCGAATCCTGAATGGCCGCCTCAACCTCGGAATCTAGCGCTGACGTCGCTTCATCCAACAGCAGGATCGGCGCATCCTTCAAAATGACCCGCGCCA
>JAHDEX010000036.1:13116-40862 GCA_020628545.1 Paracoccaceae bacterium
CCAATCTGGCCACGCAGGCTCTGTTGCTGGACTTTTGCGATGTTTTGCCCGTCGATGCTGATCACCCCCTGCTCTGCATCCCGCAGACGCAACAGCAGGTTCACAAGCGTCGATTTCCCAGCGCCCGATGGCCCGACCAACCCAACACGCTCCCCGCCCTTGATATGCAGGTCGACGCCGTTCAAACCGCCAGCAGCCTTACCGTAGTGATGGGCAACACCCTCAAACCGGATGTCACCGTCAGTCAATCGAAGCGCTGGCGCGCCGGATACATCCGTGACGGAGTGCGGCACGGCGAGGCTTTCCAGACTTTCCGCAATATCACCCAGATGCTCAAACACCCGCACGGTCATCCAGATGATGATCCCGGTCATCCCGTTCAGCCGGATCGCCATCGCAATCGCCGCTGCAACCTCGCCGATCGTCAGCACGCCATTGGTCCACAACAGCAAGGCGGGCCCAACGATCAACACCAAAGCGGCAGAATTGAACAGCGCCACCGCACCCGTCTGCACCGCAAAGAACCGCATCAAAGCCCCGAACCGCAGCTTCAACCGCTTCATCGCTGACAGAACGTAGCGTGTTTCCTCCTCATCCCGCGCGAACAGTTTGATGGTTTCTATGTTGGTGTAGCTATCAACGATGCGGCCAGACACCCGCGACTCCGCCGACCCCAAACGTTTTGCGTATTCCGCCGTCTTCGGGCCGAACCAGATCACGCAAGCCGTAAATGCGATCATCCAAAGTGTAATCGGCAGAGCGAGCCAGACCGACATCTGCAACATCAGCAAAACCGTCACCACGCCAAACACCGCCGAGGACCAGAACGACTCGAACACGATGAAAACACCGTCTTCGGTCGCATTCCCCACCTTCAAAACCCGGTTCGACAACCGCCCCGCAAAATCATTCTGAAAAAATCCCACCGGCTGCCCCAACATCCATCGATGCGCGCGCCAGCGTGACTGCGGCAATAGATGTGTTGAGATCCCGCTAAAGTTGACCATCGAACTGAACGTCACCGCGATGGGTCGCAGCAACACAAGGAACAACGCTGCCAGTAGCACCTCTGACCCGTGATCGGCCCAGAACGACTCTGGCCCAGCAGCCATCAGATCGACCAAGCGCCCCGCGTACCAGATCACCCCCAGTTCCAGCAGCGCCATAATCGTCCCGGCCGCCGCGGCGAGCCACAGGATCGGCCCCAGCGTCAGCGCCTCATTGATAAAGTACCGCCAGGGGCGGCTGTCCGGAACAGTCTCTGAATAGGGGGCAAAGGCATCAACCTTCCCCTCAATCCAAGCGAACACACGGTTAAGCCACATCGAGGAACCCCCCCGATTGCCGCTGCCAGAACCGTGCGTAGATTCCACCTTGGGTCAGCAGGTCGTCATGGCTGCCGTCTTCGACAACACGCCCCTGATCCAGCACAATAATCCGATCCATCTGCGCAATCGTCGACAACCGGTGCGCAATCGCGATCACCGTTTTGCCGTCCATCATCCCGTAGAGGGTCTCAAGGATCGCCGCCTCGACCTCTGAATCCAAAGCCGATGTCGCCTCATCCAACACCAAGATCGGCGCGTCTTTCAGAATAACTCGCGCCAAAGCAATCCGCTGCCGCTGCCCACCTGACAGCTTCACACCGCGCTCTCCGACCTTTGCGTCGTAGCCGGTGTTCCCTTCAGTATCCTCCAACGTCAGGATAAACTCATGGGCTTCGGCCTGTTTGGCCGCCGCAATCATCTCTTCTTCCGTCGCACTCTCGCGTCCGTAAAGAATGTTGTCCCGCACCGACCGATGCAGCAAGGCGCTATCCTGCTGCACCATCCCGATCGCCGCGCGCAAACTGTCCTGCGTCACCTCAGCCGTCGATTGTCCGTCAATCCGAATGGCGCCGCTTTCAATATCATAAAACCGCAAAAGCAGCTTCACGAGCGTCGATTTCCCAGCACCCGACTGCCCGACCAGACCCACCTTTTCGCCAGGTCTTATCGTGATACTGACGTGATCGAGACCCCCGCTTTGCTTGCCGTAATGGTGGGTCAGATCGTCGAACACGACCTCCCCCTCCGGCACTTGCAAGACGCGCGCTTCCGCCCGATCAACCAGATCAATTGGCTGCGCGATTGTCTCCATCCCTTCGCGGATCACACCCAATTGCTGATAGAAGTTGGAAATTGCACCCATGATCCAGCCCGACATGGATTGCAGTCGCAGGACAATCGCTGTCGCTGCGGCGACCAGCCCAACCTCATGGCTCCCCTGCATCCACAGATACAGGGACCAGCCCACCAGTCCGACGATCAGAATACCGTTCAAAATCGTCAGCCCAGCGTCCATCAGCGTGTAAAGCCGCAACTCCACCTGAAACGTCTTGCGCGTGTGTTCGATACTGTTTTTGGCGTAGTCCATCTCTCGGTTGTTCTGCGCGAACATCTTCACCGAATGAATGTTGGTATAAGCATCCACCACTTTGCCTGACACGGCAGAGCGTGCATCGGAAAACGCCTGAGACGCGGGGCTCACCTTCAGAACCACCCAGCGCATGAGCCAAAGGTATGGCAGCAACCACAGCAAAAGCGGCACCAACAAGGTCACATCTGCCTGCGCGAGCAATACCATCGCGGCAATCACGTAAGCGCCCGCAAAGGCAAAGGCGTCGAAGATCTGAAATGCGACACTCCCCGTCGCGGGCGGCGTCTGCATCACACGGTTCGCGATACGTCCGGCAAAGTCACTTTCGAACCAACCAACCGATTGACGCAATACATGCCGATGCGCCCGCCACCGCACCAACGTGCCAAGGTTCGGCAGGATCGTCTGATTGAGCAACATCGTGTGCGCAAGGTACACAACCGGGCGCAGGAACAGCAGGGCGAGGGCCATCAGGATAAACTCCACCCCATAGTTCGCCCACACCTCGTCCGGTGTGCCCGTGCCCAGCACGTTCACCAAACGCCCCATGTATGCAACCAACAGAACCTCAACGGCGGCAATCGCCGCAGCGGCCATGCCGCAGATGATAAACACCTTCCGAAACGGCACCATATAGGCCCACAAAAACGCGCTTAGCGTTTGCGGGGGAGAGTCGTTTTCTGGATAGGCGACGTATGGGTCGACTAGGCTTTCAAAATAGCGAAACATCGAATCTGCCTTGGGGCTTATCCGGGCACGCTACGCCTGCAATCCTCAGATGAAAACCAGAAGGCTGAAAACAAAGAGGCCGACGGCCATGATCCGCAAGAAGATGGTCCAAGCGGTCTCGTTCTTCAGCAAATAGGACAGTAAGGTTCCGGCGTAGGTCCAGAACAGACAGACGCACAAATTGATGCAGGAGAACGCCAAGGCGAGGGCCAACGCCTGTGTGCTCGGCGGCTTTGCGGCCACATATGCAGTGGCGGACAGGGCGACCGCCCAGACCTTCGGGTTCACCCACTGGAACAAGACCGCTTCCAGAAAAGTGAACGGCCTGTCCCCTGTCTTCGCACCCTCCGACGGTTTCGCATTCCACAGTTTGTAAGACATCCAGAGGATCCATAGACAGGCGATGACCTTCAAAACAGTCTCTAACGCGGGCATCGAGAGGATGAGCGCACCAACTCCAAACCCCGTGATCCCCGCAGTGATCCCAACCCCAATCGCGACTCCAATGATATGTGGCAGCGTCGGCCGGAACCCGAACCGCGCGCCTGAGGCGGTAAGCAAAATCACGTTCGGCCCGGGTGAAAACAGCCCAAAGAAGACAAAGCCGATCAGAGGCAGGAATTCAGCCAAGCAACTCGTCCTTTGTGAGTATGAAGCCCGACGCAATCCACCGCGCCTCTGCGGCTTTGAGCGCATTGCCCAGCGCCGGGCCTTGGTGTTGCTCGCTCAGGTCAGCGGCCTTAATTGGGAAAGTCTGCTGCGACGCATGTTCGATCTTCGCGCCAAATCTTGGATCAATCTCCTGCCCGAACGACGCCGCTTGCAAGGCAGCCAGGTCCCAACCGGCTTTGGCACCTACGCGATAAGCCAATTCAATCGGATCACTTGCCTGTCTCAGTGTATCCAATGCCCGCGCATCAGCACGCGACAAACGCAAGGCACTTGCGACGTCTTCGCCGCCCAAACTTGCCAGTCGTCGTACAAAATCAGGCTCTAAACCGCACGAGTCCTCAACATGAACCAGAACCGCCAGAACTCCGTGATCTGCACCAGGCAAGACCTGTGCCAACCCACCGGTAGACGCAAAAGACGCAAGGGCTGGTGCGGGATCGGGCGCCAACAGCAGCTTGCGCATCTCCTGCCCAATCCGCTCCTTCGATAGCGTGGCGATCCCTTCCACATTCTCGGCACAGGCGGCAAGTCCATCAGCATCAATGCCGGCGTTCGCATCACCGTACCAGGCATGAAATCGAAAGAACCGCAGGATGCGCAGGTAGTCTTCCTTGATCCGCTGGTCCGGGTCCTCGATGAACCGCACCCGCCGTGCCTGCAGATCTGGCAAACCACCAAGCGGATCGGCAACCCCACCGGTCTGATCCGCATAAAGCGCGTTCATCGTGAAGTCGCGCCGCCGCGCGTCGGCGGCCATGTCGTCGGCAAAAACAACGGTCGCGCGTCTGCCATCTGTGTCAACGTCCTTCCGAAAGGTGGTAATCTCAAACGGCACACCCTCCGCAACCACCGTGACCGTTCCATGCTCAATTCCCGTCGGGATTGCTTTCATGCCTATCGCCTCAGCCAAGGCGACAACGTCATCCGGTCTGGCGTCCGTGCTCAAATCGAGGTCCGACACCGGCGCACCGATTAACGCATTGCGCACGCATCCGCCGACAAACCACGCCTGATTGCCCGCATCTGTCAACATCCGGCATACCGCTTGCGACGCGTCAGAGCGCAACCAATCCGCCGTGATCTGCGTCATCCGGCCACCCGTACAGCAAGGCTTTGCAAAATCCGCGCCGTCGCGCCCCAAATGTAATAGGGACCAAAAGGCGCCACATAAAACTGCCGTCGCCGCCCTTGCCACCGGCGGCCCTCAACGCGAAAATTCGCGGGGTTAGTCACATGGTGAAAAGGCGCATGAAACACTTCAGCGACTTCGCCAACTTCTGGGACTTCTTCAAAATTCCCATGGATTAGAGCCACAATTGGCGTCACCGCGAAGCTGGTTACCGTCTCGTGACGCGGCAGCGTTCCGAGGACCTCAACTTGATCAGACGGCAACCCAACCTCTTCTCGCGCCTCCCGCAAGGCAGTCACCACGAGGTCCGCATCATCCGCGTCCTGCTTGCCCCCTGGAAACGCCACCTGTCCCGGATGATGCTTCAATCGGGCAGAGCGCTTCGTCAGCAGCAAGTCGCCATTCTCCCGAAACCCGACCAGCACAGCAGCAGGGGTCAGCTTGCGACCTTCAGGCAGTACAACGTCAGGATTGAGGTCAAAGTCAGACGAGGCGCCGCCGGTTTTCGACAGCGCCTCGCGCAGGATCTGGGCGTGATCAGTCCGCACTTTTCTCTGCTTCGAACCCGAGGGTTTTCGGATCAAACACATAATGCGCACCACAAAACTGGCAGTCTGCGGTCACAGTGCCCTCATCCGTCGTCATCGTCCCGATGTCTTTGGCGGAATATATCGACAGCGACTGGCGGACCTTGTCGGCCGAGCAGGTGCAGCCGAACCGGATTTGGTTGGCGTCAAAGACTCGTGGCTGCTCCTCATGGAAGAGACGCACCAGCAGATCGGTTGGCGTCACGGTTGGCCCGATCAGCTCCATGTCCTCAACGGTTTCCAACAGCGTCACCGCGCGGGTCCAATTTTCACCATCGTCTTCAGACAGGAAATCCATCGGATCGGTCAGACCATCTTCGCGCACCGGCTCTTTCCCCGACATTTCAGGCGAAGCTTCGGGCATTTGCTGCAACATAATCGCGCCAGCACGCCACTTCACCCGTTCGCCGGGCATCTGGTTTTGCCCGTAGGAGAGGGAGAACTTCGTCGGCAGCTGCTCAGACTGGGCAAAATAGGTCTCTGCACAAGCGGACAGCGACCCACCGGCGATTGGCGTCACGCCCTGATAGGGCGTCATATCCGGCCCCTGATCGATCAGGATCGCGAAGTAGCCTTGGCCAATCTGGCTGAACGGGTCTGCCGTTTCATCCAGCTTCTCATCGTCATAGCTCGCATAGGCCCTTACACGCGCAGGCGCACCTTCGCTTTCGGGCGCGTAGTAATCTGTCGCAATCAGACGCGCCGCGCCAGAGCCGCGGACTTGCAGCGACAGCTTCCAGCGCAACTTCATCGACTGGCCGATCATCGCGGTCAGCAAGGCCATTTCGGCCACCAGTGCTTCGATCACGGGTGGGTAGTCGTGTTGTTTCAGAACCTCTTCCAAGACCCCATCCAGCCGCGCGACGCGGCCACGGATATCGGAGCGGTCGAGTTGAAAAGGCAGGACAGTATCGTCCCAGGCGATGGCACCTGCGGTCATGGGGTTTCCTAACGTGTCAGGAGTGAGATATCGCGGCTATATAGGCAGAGCAAGTTCAGGGGCCAAGGGGGCAGCAATGATCAGACGGTATGGCAGACCACCGGAAAGCGGGCAGCGCTATATGATGCGGCCCGGAGCCTATGCGATCTTGCCGCGTGATGGAAAGGTTTTGGTGACCTATCAGGCCGATCCCCATGATGAATTCCAGTTGCCGGGTGGCGGGATTGATCCGGGTGAGGGGCCTATTCAAGCTCTACACAGGGAAGTTTTCGAAGAAACCGGCTACCGCATCGCAGCACCGCGCAGGCTTGGTGTGTTCCGTCGGTTTGTGTTCATGCCGGAGTATGACCTTTTCGCAGAGAAACTCTGCCACATCTATCTGGCGTTTCCCGTCCGGCCCCTCGGACCCCCGACTGAGCCGGGTCACGTTGCCGTTTGGATGCCGCCGGAGGTTGCCCTGGCCGAGCTCTACAATGATGGCGACGCGGATTTCTTGGCGAGCGTGATCTAGCCTTTTCGCTGCGAAAATCCGTTTGTTAACATTAGGTTAATCGACCAGCGGTCGCCCTTCGACGACGTGACCGTACAGCGTTGTGAGAATTGACACGCCCAGCATCATAGCGAGCCAACTCATAGCAAGGTCAACCAGCGTTTCGAGAATTGGAACGCCCCACACCGCGACTGAGATTAACTGAAAGGCTAGATTGGCTGCGAGCAAGATAACAACAACCCCAAATAAGACACCAGCAATGGGCTTGGACTTTTCCCAAGCTTCGAAGAAACCTAGTGGTTGACCAAGCGCCGTTCCCACAAGTGCAATGCCCCACCTGAGACCGATGTAAGCGAATGGGATCGTAACCAGCGTATTCACGATCATCCAGCGGACTTGGAATGTCAGCGGTATGCTCGCACGACCGCCAGCTGCAATTGTCGCACCATCCGCAAAGATGTTTTGCGCATCACGCGCCAGAAAGCCTGATACAATCATCGTGACGGGCCATGCCATCACAGCGATTGCGATGCCCAACAGAATTGATTTGCCAGCGTAAGACCAAATTGGCCGTCCCCTGACGGCAGGCAAAACGCTGGCGTATTCTTCAAGCAATATGAATCGGTGCCATGAAACCGCGACCCACGCGACCACAAACAAGAAGAGTGGCAAGAGAATGACTGGAAGCAAGATCCAAGCCTCAGACGGAAACAATGCATCGTTGATGATACGATCGCCAACAAAAATTGGAAATTCGACCGCGAGTGCAAGCCCGACACCCATACTGAAAAGGATCAAATAAGGCCCAACCGACACGCGAAGCGCTTGCCCAAAATTACCAAAAATGATGCGAAAGGTGTGAAGAACAATTTGAAGTGCCATTGATGTTTGCTGCTCAATTACGATTTTGCGCCGTTACACTTCATAATTGAATCTCTGACAAGCCTCTCAATCAGGGCAATTTAATGCCGCCCTTCGACACAATAGCCATAAAGCGTTGTCAGTGCGGAAATCCCCATCAATGCCGTGATCCAGACCAGTGCAGCACTTGCAAGCACGTCAACCGGAAGTGGGATGTGTCCAAACGCAGTGATGAGTGTTTCAGCGATCCTGTTGATCACAACAATAAAAACCGACACGCCCAGAACTGTGCCGCGGCTGGCGCGGGTGGCGCGCCAGGCGTCGCGCATCCGCATCGGCTTTTCGACCGCTGTTCCAACTAGCGCAATGCCCCACCGCAGCCAAAGGTACGTGAAGCCAACGAAGCCGAGCGAGAACAGGACTCCACGCAGACGATCTGTTGCGGCAACATCAAAAGTTGCAGCTACGCTGAGCCCAATGATGAAGACCCCCGCAAACACCACGGCAAGTGTAAGCAGCCAAATCAAAAGGCTCTGACCCGCATATGGCAGCAGCTTGCGCCCCTTTTCGGCGGGCAACAGACCCGGTTCAATCTCGCGCAAGACAAGGCGATGCCATGAGACCGCGACCCACGCGACAACGATTGCGCTGAGGGGGAGCAAGACAAACGCGAGGATCATGCCAAGAACGCCAACGTTTGGCCCGATGGCATTCCCCTGAAAGAAATCGCGGGTCACCGGGAAGAAAGACAATGCAAATGCTGCAAGCACGACAACCGCAAATGGAAAGACGGACACGCGGGCGGCTTGGCCGATGTTCCCTACCAATGCCCAAAGGCTTTCAATCAAAATACGCAGCGCCATACCAATCACCTTCAATCACTGACGGGCATCTGACATGGCCCAAGCCGAAGGTCAACGCGGGGTTGCCTTGCCCTACCGTCACAAACACAGTATCGCGCATGCGACCTGTTTGACTGACCGGAAACACGCTTATGTCCGCCCCAAAGAAAGTTGTGCTCGCCTATTCTGGTGGCCTTGATACCTCCATTATCCTGAAATGGTTGCAGACCGAATACGGATGCGAAGTTGTCACCTTCACCGCTGACCTTGGTCAGGGTGAGGAGTTGGAACCCGCCCGCAAAAAGGCCGAGATGATGGGCGCCAAGGCGATCTACATCGAAGACCTGCGCGAAGAGTTCGTACGCGACTTCGTCTTCCCGATGTTCCGCGCAAATGCCCTTTATGAGGGTCTGTATCTGCTGGGGACGTCGATTGCCCGCCCGCTGATTTCGAAGAGGTTGGTTGAGATTGCAGCGGCCGAAGGGGCCGATGCGGTGTCTCATGGTGCGACCGGCAAGGGCAACGACCAGGTTCGGTTTGAGCTGGCCGCGTATGCGTTGAACCCCGACATCAAAGTGATCGCGCCATGGCGCGAGTGGGACCTGTCGAGCCGGACAAAGCTGATTGAGTTTGCGGAAGCGCATCAGATCCCGGTTGCGAAAGACAAGCGCGGTGAGGCGCCGTTCTCCGTTGATGCGAATCTGTTGCACACGTCGTCTGAAGGCAAAGTGTTGGAAGACCCGGCAGTTGAAGCACCGGACTATGTCTATCAGCGCACGGTGAACCCCGAAGACGCACCCGACACGCCAGAGTTTGTCGAGATCGGGTTCGAGCGTGGGGATGCTGTATCGATCAACGGTGAACGCATGTCCCCCGCGACGGTGCTTACGAAACTGAACGAGCTGGGCGGCAAGCATGGCGTGGGTCGGTTGGACCTCGTTGAGAACCGCTTTGTTGGGATGAAGTCGCGCGGTGTGTATGAGACACCCGGCGGCACGGTGTTGCTGGAAGCGCACCGGGGGATTGAACAGATCACCTTAGATTCCGGAGCGGGCCACCTGAAAGACAGCATCATGCCGCGTTATGCAGAGCTGATCTATAATGGCTTCTGGTTCTCGCCCGAGCGGGAAATGCTGCAGGCGCTGATCGACAAGAGTCAGGAGCATGTCAGCGGCACGGTGAAGGTGAAACTGTACAAAGGGTCGGCGACCACCGTGGCGCGTTGGTCTGAAAACAGTCTCTATTCCGAGGCGCATGTGACGTTTGAAGATGATGCAGGCGCTTATGACCAATCGGATGCGCAAGGCTTTATCCAGTTGAACGCGCTGCGACTGAAGCTGCTTGCGGCGCGGGATCGTCGCAAAGGCTAGACCAAAGGCCAAGGCCCCCGCGCTTGTTGCGCGAGGGCCTCTGCACTCGGTAACCTCACACCGTAGAACGCCGCATCACTGTGGGTCAGACTGTCCTGAGGACGGGGGTTCGACGACACATCACAGTGAGATAGGAACGGGTGAACTGCCGCTGACCTTAGCGATGCTTCGTGCAGAAACCGTAAATCGGTGTGCGACTTTCAGATCTTTTCCCTGGCAAGGCGTTCGTAATGCGAAAGCGCCTCTTCCATCAAGGCAGTGTCTCGACCAGACAGATCGGGCAAGGGGCCCTCGGGGCCAGCAAACCCCGTCGATTTGTGGACGGCACCGTACCAATGGGGTGCCCATGCCCCGTCAGCTTTATGTCCGCCAGCAGGCCAGGACAACATCGCGTCACTAAACGGCAGGCCAATTGCATCGCACATCAGATGCAACATCTCTGCCGGGTCATTTCGGATGTCTGCACTGTCGATCACGATCCCACCGAGCTTGTCGAACATCGCCACTTGCTGGGCGAAACCGATATCGTCAGATGTCACGTCTTCTCGTTTCACGCCGTAGCTTGCAATGACGCGCGCAGGATGGCGGATGAGGTGGATGTTGACGCAGTCCTGCGCCCAGTCGAGCGGCATTCCGTCGACCATATGATGTGGCATGCTCTTGAGGTAGAAATGCGCTTTACCGTCGGGGATGGGGCCGATGCAAGCCGCCGCTACTTTGTGTGGGTCGGTTTCATGCGATGCCAGGATCTCATCGCGCATCGGGTGCGGGCTGCCTGTCTTGGCGAGGTAGGGTGCATAAAAAGGCTCATCCCACACCGCGAAATCGGGGCGGTTCGCGAAAGCATACATCATTGCTGTTGAGAGGTTGCGCGGCCCAGACCACATCGCAATCCGCATCTTACTTACCCTTCCTGGCCAGCATGGCCGGACGCTATGGCGCGGTTGACCGAAAGCCAAGACAGGAAATCACGACTGTTTGTCTTGTTGGTGAATTGAATGCGTGGTCATCTATCCCCATAGGAGGATACCGCCATGTCACGACTTCCATCAAAGCGACACTCGGTTTGTAAGGCCTTGGCCCTGATCGTCCTGATCGGCGTGGGGCACTATCTTCAGTCTCATCCGATGGAGCAGCAAGCTATGGTTGAAACTGCTGCACCTCTAACAGATCTGGGATAACGTCTGCAGTACCGTGGCGCGTGACCATCAACGCCCCAGCCTTTGTCGCCTGACCAATCGCTTGCGCCATCGGCATACCACGGTCGAGGCCCGCAAGAACATAGCCCGTAAACGTATCGCCTGCGCCGGTTGAATCGACAGGGTCGACCTTTATCGCATCGAAGTGGGTTTTGGTACCGCCGGCATACCAATCCGCACCATCGCCACCGAGCGTGACAATCACGTCTTTCACGCCCAGCGCGGCCGGCCCCTGCCCTGTCGCGGTGCGAAGCTGCTCCGCCTCGACCTCATTCAGGATGAGAAAATCGAGATGGGGAAGAACGGCCTGCACCCTGTCGGCATCAAAAGGTGCAGCGGCATAGCCCACATTCAGGCCCATCTTGCCGGCGAGCGCGGCTGCGGTGCGTTGTAGGTTGGTTTCGTTCTGTGCGATGAACCAATCGCCAGTCTCTGCTTCCGCGAGGGCATTCTGCAATTGCGCCTGTGGGATCTCGGTGTTCGCGCCGGGATGCAGGATAATCATGTTCTCCCCGTCATCGGCGACAGAGATGATGGCATGGCCCGTTGCTGTGTCTAACTCAGCGATATGGCGCGTATCGACACCCCATTCGAGGAGCCGCTCAACCGCCCACGTTCCGTCGGACCCAACGCATCCAATGTGTTTGACCTGAGCGCCAGCGCGAGCGGCAGCAACTGACATGTTTGCGCCCTTCCCGCCCAGAAACACGTTGCGGTCTGTCGCCGCCAGAGTCTCCCCAGGGGCAGGGATGTGGGGGACGTCATAGACGTAGTCGGCGTTGATTGAGCCAAGATTCCAGATCGCCATGAATTATCCGATCTTGCAGGCCGCGATAACGGCCATGTTGAGGATGTCATTCGCAGTGGACGTTGTAGAGCAGATTTGCACAGGCTTGCCGACGCCGGACAAGATTGGCCCGATCACCGTGGCCCCTGCCATCTCCTGCATCAGTTTCACTGAAATCGAGGCGGAGTGGCGTGCAGGAACAACAAGCACGTTGGCCGGCCCGGTCAAGCGTTGGAACGGGTATTGCGCCATCACGGCTGGGTTCAGGGCGACGTCAACGTTCATCTCACCTTCGTATTCAAAGTCGACACCCCGTTGGTCCAAAATAGTGGGTGCGACGTGCATCTTCTCGGCCCGTTCTGACACCGGATAGCCGAAGGTCGAGAAGGAGACGAATGCAACGCGAGGATCGAGGCCAAGTTCACGGGCAACAGCTGCGCCACGCTCTGCAATATCGGCGAGATCATTTTCATCGGGCCATTCATGCACCAGCGTATCCGCCATCAGAACGATCTTGCCCCGATGCAATATCGCGGTGACCCCGACGGCCCCATCGTGCGGTTGGGCGTCAAACACCCGGTTGATCAGATCAAGCACATGGGCGGATTTACGGGTCACACCTGTCACCATCCCGTCCGCATGACCGTGGGCGACCATCAAGGCAGAGAACACGTGCCTGTCCCGCGCTGCAAGGCGATGCACATCCTGCATATCAGCACCGGAGCGCTGCAGGCGCTGGTAAAGAAACTCCTTATATGTGTCTAAATGGGGCGTATTGGCGGCATTTACGATCTCCAACTCTTCAATCGCGTCGGCCATGCCCTCTGCGGTCAGTTTCGCTGCAACGTCGTCCGCACGCCCAATAACCAACGCTTTGCCAAAGCCAGAGCGCCCGTACATCACGGCAGCGCGCAGAACGCGAGGGTCATCGCCCTCGGCAAATACAACGGTTGATTGATTCGCACGGGCGCGGGCGTTCAAGGCACGCAGCATGTTGGCTGTCGGGTCCATCCGGGCTTTCAACGACGCCTCATATCCGTCCATATCTACGATGGGTCGGCGCGCGACGCCGGTGTCCATGCCCGCCTTCGCGACCGCCGTTGGGATCGTATGGATCAGGCGCGGGTCGAAAGGTGTTGGGATAATATAGTCTCTGCCAAAGGACAATTTCTTGCCGTAGGCCATGGCGACTTCGTCCGGCACATCCTCTCGCGCGAGTGCGGCAAGCGCATGGGCGCAGGCAATCTTCATCTCGTCATTGATGGCGCGCGCATGGATGTCGAGCGCGCCGCGGAAGAGGTATGGGAATCCAAGGACGTTGTTGACCTGGTTAGGGTAGTCGCTCCGCCCCGTTGCCACAATCACGTCATCGCGGACGGCGTGCGCTTCTTCCGGTGTGATTTCCGGGTCGGGGTTGGCCATCGCGAAAATGACCGCGTTGGGGGCCATGCTTTCGACCATCGCTTGGGTCACGGCGCCCTTGGCGGACACACCAAGAAAGACGTCGCAGCCATCCATCGCCTCGGCGAGCGTGCGGGTATCGGTCATAGCAGCGTGGGCCGATTTCCATTGGTTCATGCCTTCGGTGCGACCTTGGTAGATGACACCTTTTGTGTCGCACATGATGCAATTGTTGTGCTTCGCGCCCATCGCCTTCAGCAATTCAAGGCAAGCGATGCCAGCGGCCCCTGCCCCATTTAGCACGATCTTTACATCTTCGATCTTCTTGCCAGAGATATGGAGTGCGTTGATCAACCCAGCCGCACAAATGACCGCCGTCCCGTGCTGGTCGTCGTGGAAGACAGGGATGTCCATCTCTTCCTTCAGGCGCTGTTCGATGATGAAGCATTCGGGTGCTTTGATGTCTTCGAGGTTGATGCCGCCAAAGGTGGGGCCCATCAATTTCACGGCATTGCAGAAGGCGTCTGGGTCTTCGGTGTCGAGCTCAATGTCGATGGAGTTCACGTCAGCGAAGCGTTTGAAGAGGACCGCTTTCCCTTCCATCACGGGCTTTGACGCCAGACCGCCGAGGTTGCCAAGACCCAGAACAGCCGTACCGTTCGAGATGACCGCGACCAAATTGCCCTTGTTTGTATAGTCATAGGCCGTTGCCGGATCCGCCGCGATTTCCTCGCAAGGAATTGCGACCCCGGGGGAATAAGCCAATGACAAGTCGCGCTGTGTAGTCATCGGGACGGAGGCCTGGATATCCCACTTGCCGGGCCTCGGATTTAGGTGAAACGCAAGTGCGTCTTCACGTGTGACTTTTGATTTGGCCATCGGCTCCCTCCCCAGAACGTCTTGTCTTTGTGAGGGGATTCAAGGTTAAGGGCAACAGCCCGCTTTCGGGGTTTTGTCGCTAACATTGGCCTTGTAATGTGCCGCCAATCGTCTTGGGGGGACGCATGAGCAGCAAATCCGGCACTACGCCCATGATGGCGCAATACCTTGAGATCAAGGACGCGCATCCTGACGCTTTGCTGTTTTATCGCATGGGCGACTTTTACGAGATGTTCTTTGACGACGCCGTTGCTGCGGCAGAGGCGCTGGACATCGCGCTGACGAAACGCGGGAAGCATGACGGTGACGATATCCCGATGTGTGGTGTTCCAGTTCATGCAGCCGAAGGGTATTTGCTGACGCTGATCCGCAAGGGCTTTCGCGTCGCGGTCTGCGAGCAGATGGAAAGCCCGGCGGAGGCGAAAAAGCGCGGGTATAAGGCCGTTGTGAAGCGCGATGTCGTAAGGCTGGTGACCCCTGGCACGCTGACCGAAGATTCATTGCTGGATGCACGGCGGCACAACTTTCTGGCGGCCTATGCGGTGGTGCGGGACGAAGGGGCGTTGGCGTGGGTCGATATTTCGACGGGGGCGTTTCATGTGATGACTTGCCCGCGCGTGGCTTTGGGGCCGGAACTGGCGCGACTGACACCGCGTGAGGTGATTGTCGTTGATGGGAATGAGGGCGAATTTGCGGAATTAGTGTCTGAATCTGGTGCGGCTTTAACGACCTTGGGCGCTGCTGCGTTCGACAGCACGCAAGGCGAGAAGCGGTTGTTGAGCCTGTATCAGGTTGGGTCGCTGGATGCCTATGGCCCGTTTAAGCGAGCCGAAGTTTCAGCGATGGCGGCGGTGGTTGAGTATTTAGAGATCACCCAGAAAGGAAACCTGCCCCTGTTGCGCCCACCGGTGCGAGAGGGACAGCGCGCGACGATGCAGATTGATGCAGCGACGCGGAAGTCGTTGGAGTTGACGCATGCGATGGCGGGCGGTCGTGCCGGATCGCTACTTGGGTGTATTGATCGGACTGTGACAGCTGGCGGCGCGCGTTTGTTGGAAAGGCGGGTGTCTTCGCCTTCTTGCACCTTGTCAGTGATCCAAGAACGACAAGCGGCGGTCGCGCATTTTGTCGATCAGCCGCGTGTGGCGGCGGACCTGCGCGACCATTTGAAAGGCGTGCATGATCTGGATCGGGCGCTATCGCGGCTGGCACTCGACCGGGGCGGTCCGCGTGATATGGCAGCGATCCGCAACACGATTGGACAGGCGCAGACGCTGTTTGCCATGCTGGACGGCGATTTGCCTGCAGTTTTGGGCGAAGCGCGGGAGGGCTTGCAGGGGCATGAGAGCTTGCTCGACCTTTTGGATCAGGCGTTGGTCGCGGAGCCCCCACTTCTTGCGCGGGATGGCGGGTTTATCGCGCCCGGTTATGATGAAGAGCTAGACGAAGCGCGCACTCTGCGGGACGAGGGGCGGTCAGTTATTGCGGGTATGCAAGCGAATTATGCGGAACAGGCTGGCGTTGCGTCATTGAAGATCAAGCACAACAATGTGCTAGGGTACTTTATCGAGACGACGGCAACCCACGCCGACAAGATGATGGCGGCACCGCTGAGTGAGACGTTTATTCACCGCCAGACCACGGCCAATCAGGTGCGATTTACGACTGTGGAGCTTTCGGAGATCGAGACACGAATCTTGAATGCGGGCGGACGGGCGCTGGAGATTGAAAAGCGGCTCTATCAAAGTCTTTCTGACGCAATTGTCGCGCAAGCGGGGCCCCTGGGCGCTTTGGCGCGTGCCCTTGCCGAGATCGACCTGGCGGTGGGCCTTGCGCATCTGGCAACGCAGGACGACTGGGTGCGACCCAAGCTGGACGAGAGCCGCGCCTTTACGATCAATGGTGGGCGGCATCCGGTGGTGGAGGCGGCTTTGCAGAAAAGCGGTGCGCCGTTTATCGCGAATGATTGCGATCTGTCGGACCAGTCGATCTGGTTGCTGACTGGGCCGAACATGGCGGGTAAATCAACGTTCCTACGGCAAAACGCGTTGATTGCTGTCTTGGCACAGATGGGGGGCTTTGTGCCGGCGACAGAGGCGCATATTGGGATCATCAGCCAGATCTTTAGCCGAGTTGGCGCTTCAGATGACCTGGCTCGTGGACGATCGACGTTCATGGTCGAGATGGTCGAGACGGCAGCGATCCTCAACCAGGCAGACGATCGGGCCTTGGTGATTCTGGACGAGATTGGGCGCGGTACGGCGACATATGATGGGTTGTCGATCGCTTGGGCCACGTTGGAGCATCTGCACGATGTGAACAGGTGCCGGGCTTTGTTCGCGACCCATTATCACGAGATGTCGAACTTGTCCGCGAAGCTGGATGGCGTGGATAATGCAACGGTTGCGGTAAAGGAGTGGGAAGGCGATGTGATCTTCCTGCATGAGGTCCGCAAGGGCACTGCAGATCGGAGCTATGGTGTACAGGTTGCGCGGCTTGCCGGGCTGCCGCCCATCGTCGTGGAACGAGCGAAAGTGGTTCTGGAAGCGTTGGAGAAAGGTGAACGCGAAGGCGGCAGCAGCCGGCAGGCGGTGATTGACGATCTGCCCTTGTTTGCGGCCACCCCTGCGCCGGTGGCAACTGCGGTGAAAGAGTCCGCTGCTGAAAAGAGACTAAAACAGGTCTTTCCCGATGATCTGACGCCAAAGGAAGCTTTGGCTTTGATCTATGAGTTGCAAGAGTTGGTAAGATCGCCTGATGGTTAGGTGGGCATTAGTATTTCTCGTGGGACTGATAGGCGCCCAGTCAGCTACTGCTGATGAAGTTAACCCCGAAATGTGCGAAGGTATTCTTGCCCGCGATGCCGAAGTGGACCGAACTATCTCTATCGCTTTGGCAAAGATTGAGGAGTTGGAGCGCGAGATTGCGGAACAGGATGGCAGCGCAAGCGGCGCACAATACGTGGGATTGTTGGTGGCACAATTCGAGTTGTCAAAGGCAAACGAAGAGATGGCAAATTTGCCACCCCGAAGCGTTATTGATGATTGCCGAGAAACCGTCTTTCCAGCTGGCCCTAGTGGAGACTAGTTCGTCAACCTACGACGCTGGCGTCGATGAGACGCCTACTTGTGCGGCGCGCAATAGGCGATCGTGCAGCGTGAAACCCTCGGCGGAGACCTGAATGATATCGCCTGCCTTGGTGCCAGGTACTGGCGCTTCGAACATGGCTTCGTGCAGTTTTGGATCGAACTTATCGCCGACCTCTGGCTTAATGATGCCGATGCCGTGTTTCTTGAAGGTGTCTTCGAGGGCCCGCATTGTCAGCTCTACCCCTTCAAGCAAAGCAGCATTGGCGGCGCCTTCGGCCTCATCCGTTGCGGTCAAGGCGCGGCGCAGGTTGTCATAGACCGGCAGCATGTCGCGGGCGAGTTTGGACCCACCGTAGTTTTCCGCTTCACGCCGATCACGATCCGCGCGTTTGCGGACGTTTTCGGCATCAGCCAAGGCGCGCATGAACTTGTCTTTGAAGTCATCGCGTTCGGCTTTTACGGCCTCAATTTCTTCGAACCCATTGGGATCAAAGTCTGGATCGTCTGCTTCTGCCGCGAGGTCATCCAATGACATTGGTTCCGCGTTCTCTTGCACCATTTCACTTCCCTTTAAGAGCGGTCGGCAATCATCTTACCAACAAGCTGCGCTGTGTAGTTCACGATGGGCACGATGCGCCCATAGTTTAGGCGAGTCGGCCCAATGACACCCACGGCACCAATGATCTTCTGGTCGGCGTTCATATAAGGAGAAACCACCAAAGAGGAACCCGTAAGTGAGAAAAGTTTGTTCTCTGACCCAATAAAAATCCGAACACCTTCTGCGTCGTTGGTGAGATCGAGGAATTGGGCGATATCACGCTTCGCTTCGAGATCATCAAAGAGGGTTCGGATCCGATCAAAGTCTTCCTGACTTTCGGGATCTGTCAGCAGGTTGCCACGACCACGGACAATCAAGCGTTCTGTGTTTTCGCCCTTGTTTTCCCAGATCGCTGTCCCGGTCGCGACAAGTTCGGCGGCAAGTGTGTCGATCTCCTGCCGGCGCGACTTGATCTCGCGCGCGATAACGGCTTCGAGCTCGCTCAGGGTGCGGCCTTCGATGATCGCGTTCAGAAAGTTTGCGGCTTCACGCATGGACGACGGCGTTTGACCGGAAGGTGGCGTGAACAGGCGGTTTTCGACATGACCATCCGCGAAGACAAGAACGACGAGCGCACGTTCACGAGACAACGAGACGAAGTCGATATGTTTAATCGGCGCTTCGTGTTTTGGTGTCAACACGAGGCTAGCGCCATGTGTCACACCGGAGAGCGCAGACCCGACGCGGTCAAGTGCAGCTGTCACGTCGCCATCAGCCTCACCTAGTGTCTGATCAATGCGTTTCCGGTCTTCGGGGCCAAGATCGCCGACTTCGAGAATGCCGTCGACAAACATCCGCAACCCCATTTCGGTCGGGACGCGCCCAGCACTGACATGCGGGGAGCCAACGAGGCCGAGAAACTCCAAATCCTGCATGACGTTTCGCACGGTTGCCGCGCTGACTTTCTCGGACAAGGTGCGGGTCAACGTGCGGGATCCCACCGGCGCGCCCGTTTCCAGATACCCTTCAACCACGCGCTGAAACACCTCGCGCGAGCGATCAGACATTTCATCAATCAGTTTTTGTTTCTCGGTCATCGGATCCGAATGTTCCCAGGGGGCTGGGCAATTAAAGCGAAAGCGGGGTTGAGGTCAATCAGGGTTGGATTCCGACTATGGGCAGCGTATCGCAATGAAGTCAGACAAGAGGGAGACTTATCATGCGTCCATCCGGCCGGAAGATCGACGAAATGCGGACTGTTTCGATTGAGACAGGGGTGACGATGCATGCGGAAGGGTCCTGTTTGATCAAGATGGGCAACACACATGTTCTTTGCACGGCTTCGGTTGACGAAAAGGTACCGCCGTTTCTGCGGAATTCCGGCCTGGGCTGGGTAACAGCGGAATATGGGATGCTGCCCCGCGCAACACATACGCGGATGCGGCGCGAAGCGAAGAACGGACAGTCAGGCCGGACACAAGAAATTCAGCGCCTGATCGGGCGGTCGTTGCGGGCTGGTGTGGATCGTGCCGCTTTGGGAGAGCGGCAGATTCAGGTGGATTGCGATGTGATCCAGGCCGATGGCGGGACACGTTGTGCAGCGATCACCGGTGGGTGGGTTGCACTGAAACTGGCGGTGAACCAGTTGATGAAAGCGGGAGCGGTGTTGTCTGACCCATTGGCTGATCCGGTCGCAGCGATTTCTTGTGGGATTTATGCGGGACAAGAAGTTCTCGACCTTGATTACCCGGAAGACAGCGAAGCGGGCGTTGATGGGAATTTCATCATGGCTGGGGAGAAACTGGTCGAAGTGCAGATGTCAGCGGAAGGTGCGACGTTCACGCGGGCCCAAATGGAAGGATTGCTGAACCTGGCGGAAGCGGGGATCGCAGAGCTGCGCGCAGCGCAATTGGCGGCGGTGAGCTAATGCGCAAATTTACGGGCGATCAGCTGGTCGTGGCGACGCATAATGCGGGTAAGCTGGAAGAGATGCAGGCGTTGCTGGCGCCGTTTGGTGTGAAGATCACCTCAAATGCTGATTACGGATTGCCGGAACCCGAGGAAACCGAAGACACGTTTGTCGGCAACGCCCGGATTAAGGCGCATGCGGCGGCGCAGGCCACAGGTTTGCCAGCGGTCGCGGACGATAGCGGGATCAGCGTTGATGCTTTGGATGGGGCGCCGGGGGTCTACACAGCCGACTGGGCGGAAACGCCAGACGGGCGCGACTTTGTAATGGCGATGACCAAAACCCATGACGCACTTGAAGCAAAGAACGCGCCCTACCCGCGCAAAGCACAGTTCAATTGTACCTTAGTGTTGGCTTGGCCGGACGGGCATGATGAAGTGTTCTCCGGCATCATGCCCGGTCAAGTTGTCTGGCCGATGCGTGGCACCAACGGGCATGGCTATGACCCGATCTTTCAGCCGGATGGTTACGCACAGACTTGTGGTGAAATGGACCGCTGGGAAAAGAACAAGATTTCTCACCGTGGGCTGGCGGTGGCGGCACTGGTGAAAGGCTGTTTTGGCTGACTTCGAAACTGATCCGGACTGGATGCATGGCGGTTTTGGCCTGTATGTGCATTGGCCATTCTGTCAGGCGAAGTGTCCCTATTGCGATTTCAACAGTCATGTCGTGGCAGAGATTGACCAGCGTGTCTGGGCCGACGCCTATCTGAAAGAAATCCGCCGCGTGGGTGCGGAGACGGGTGGTCGCGTTCTGCGGTCTGTCTTCTTTGGCGGCGGCACGCCGAGCATGATGGATGCGGCGCTTGTTGATGCAATCCTGACAGAGGTGCGGGCGACATGGCCTTTGGCGAATGACGTGGAAATTACGTTGGAAGCAAACCCGACGTCTGTCGAAGCGGAAAGGTTTGCGGGCTATCGCGATGCGGGAGTGAACCGGATCTCGATGGGGATTCAAGCTTTGAACGACCCGGATTTGAAGGCGCTTGGCCGCTTGCACACGGCTGAAGAAGCCATGCGGGCATTCGAGACCGCCCGTTCAGTTTTTGATCGTGTGAGCTTTGATCTAATCTATGCGCGACAGGATCAGTCCCCCGAGGACTGGGCGGCGGAGTTGGAAACCGCGCTTTCACTCGCGATTGACCATCTGTCCCTTTATCAGCTGACGATTGAGGACGGGACGGCATTTCAGAAACGGCTTGATGCGGGCCACCTGCGTGGACTGCCCGATGAAGACCGGGCGATAGACATGTATGAGGTGACGCAGTCGCTATGTGCTCAAGCAGGGTTTGCCGCTTACGAAGTCTCCAATCATGCAAAGCCGGTTCAAGAAAGCCGGCATAACCTTATCTACTGGCAAAGCGGGGATTATGTCGGGATCGGGCCGGGAGCGCATGGGCGGATCACGAAGAACGGTGAACGCTATGCAACAGAAGCGCCAAAAGGTCCATTTGAGTGGCTTGCGGCTGTGTGCAAGGGAAGTGGCGAATTGCGGACAGATCTGATCTCTCCTGAGGAGAGGTTGGCCGAATTTCTCCTGATGGGCCTTCGTGTGACAGACGGTGTGGCACTGGAAAGGCTCAGATCATTAGGTGGCACCAGATTATACAACAATATCAATTACTTAAAAGAAATAGATATGCTGGAAACTACGCCAACGCATCTTCGCGCCACGACAACAGGCCGACCCGTCTTGAATGCGGTCCTCGCGCGTCTTCTCCAGGATTAACCGGCGAGCGTTCTGAGCAAGTCATCCAGCTGGTCGAGGTCCCGGTAGTGGAGAACAAGCTTACCACCCTCCCCTGAAGCCGCATGGTCGATCGTGCACTTCATACCGAGGGTCGCCGACAGCTCACCTTCTATCTGGAGCGTATCTGCGTCCTTGGATTTTGGCTTAGCCGCGGGGACCGTACCAGGGGTTGGATCCTTCTTTGCAAGACGTTCTGTTTCACGAACCGACAGACCTTTGCGTAAGATCTCTTGCGCGAGAATGCTTGCGTTTGGATGCCCCACCAAAGCGCGTGCGTGCCCTGCGGATAGATCGCCTTTCGTCAGAAACTGCTGAACGTCGGCTGGCAGGTTCAGAAGACGCAAAAGGTTGGCAATATGACTCCGGCTTTTGCCAAGCGCTGTCGAGAGCTGCTCTTGCGTATGACCGAACTTGTCCATCAGCTGGCGGTAGCCTGTCGCCTCATCGACCGGATTAAGGTCCGCCCGCTGAATGTTTTCGATAATGGCAACTTCGAGCACTTCGGTATCGTCGAAGTTGCGCACGATGACCGGGACCTCATGCAACTTGGCACGCTGCGCCGCACGCCAGCGTCGTTCGCCTGCTACGATTTCATAGGCATCCGGCAAGCTCGGGTGCACGCGCACGATCAGGGGCTGGATGATGCCCTTCTCGGCGATGGAATTTGCGAGGTCTTCGAGTGCGGTCTCTTCAAACGCGCGACGTGGCTGATCGGGGTTTGGGTGGACCTTTTCAACCGGGATATGGGTTTCGGCACGACGTGGCGCATTTTGCTGTGCGTCACCCACGTCAGACATCAGGGCTGAAAGGCCGCGACCCAGACCACGCGATTTATTTGGACGTTGCGCCATCGTTTAGTCCCCCGTTTCCCGTGCAATGACTTCTTGTGCCAACGCTTGATAAGCAATGCTTCCCTTGGAATACCGATCATACTGCAAGACCGGCATCGCATAGGATGGCGCTTCGCTTAGCCGGACATTGCGTGGAATAACCGCGCGGAACACCAATTCGCCCAGGTTTTCGCGTGCGTCCATCTCAACCTGTTGACTCAGATTGTTGCGTCCGTCGAACATTGTCAGGACAACGCCCTCAATCCGCAATTCCGGATTTGCTGTTTCGCGCACATCGCGAATGGTGAGCATCAGCTGACTTAAGCCCTCAAGCGCATAAAATTCGCTTTGCAGCGGCACGATGACGGAGTGGGCCGCGATCATCGCATTGACAGTGAGAATATTGAGTGATGGGGGGCAATCGATCAAGATGTAGTCGAAGCCATAACGGTCAACATCAATATCTCGGAGGGCGTCGTGCAAAAGAAAGCTGCGCTTCTCGTTCGCGATCAGTTCGATATCAGCGGAACTGAGGTCCGTTGTGGCGGGAACAACGGCGAGGTTGTTCACCTCAGTCGCCTGAATAGCCTCGCCCAATCCGACGTCGCCAGCGAGAAGATCATAAGTCGTGATTTCCCGCTCTTCCTGCTCCACACCCAGGCCGGTTGATGCGTTCCCCTGCGGATCAAGATCGACGATTAATACGTGGCGATCATTTTCGGCGAGGGCCGCGCCAAGATTGATTGTCGTGGTGGTCTTGCCGACGCCGCCCTTTTGGTTGACGACCGCGATAATTTTTGGACCTGCAGCGCGAGAATTAGGCGGCACGGGAAATCCTTTTGAATGAGAGGATGCGGGCTTCGTGATCTGTCATACTGGGGTGTTCGGACATTTCATAGGCCCAATCCCCGCTCAGTGCCGCGATTTCTTCTTTGTAGCGGCGCCCCTTCATAAAAAGAGCTGTTCCGTCAGGCGACAGGTGGCGATGAGCCAACGGCATGAGCTCTGCCAGGCTACGCAGCGCCCGCGCCGAAAGGACGTCGGCCGATTGGGGTTCTACATTTTCAATGCGCGCGGCCGCGACGGTCACCGGCAAATCGAGCTCTCTCACTGCCGTTCGGAGAAACGCTGCTTTGCGCTGGTCGCTTTCGATCAGGGTGAATTTCGCCGCGGGCTGCGTTTCATGCGCCAAGATCGCCATGACGATCCCAGGAAAACCGCCCCCGCTACCGATATCAACCCATGTTTTGAATTCAGGTGCATGCGCAAAAAGTTGTGCGGAATCCAAGATGTGGCGGTCCCAGACTTCGTCGATGGTAGATTTAGCGATCAAATTGATCCGCGTCGTCCAATGAACAACAAGGCTGCTGTAGTTTTCCAGTTTGTCCAATGTTTCACGTGAAACATCGTTGAGCGGATTGTTGGCCACTTTAGCTTCCGGTTTGTTTGTGAGGCGACTTTCGCAATGCGCCCAGGATCAGCATCAACGCAGCCGGGGTGACACCATCAATCCGACCTGCTTTTGCAACGGTCTCAGGTCGCGCGCGGGAAAGCTTTGCGATCATCTCATTCGAGAGCCCCTGAATTTTGCGGTAGTCCATGTCCACTGGGATGAGATGCTCCTCATCCCGGGCCATGGCCGCGATGTCCTTCTCCTGTCGCGCAATATAGTGGGCGTAGAGCGCATCGTTCTTGAGCTGCTGTGCGATGTGCGGATCGATGTCGATTGGCATTTCAATGAGCGCCTGGAGATGGTCAAAGGTGAAGTCCGCCAGCGAAAGCGCTTCTATGACTGTGCGCTTCGGGCCATCAGCATTGAGTTTAACGCCCTGACTTGCGATCTGACGAGCCGACAGAGTCACTTCCGATAGAGCTGTGCGCGCAGTTTCGATCGCGTCCATCTTAGCTGAAAAAGCTGTCCAACGATCTTCGCCAACGCACCCGATTTCGCGACCAACTGGCGTCAACCGTTGATCTGCGTTGTCCGCGCGGAGAGACAGCCGGAACTCGGCGCGTGATGTGAACATCCGGTAAGGTTCGGTGACACCCCGTGTTGTAAGGTCATCGATCATCACGCCGATGTACGAGTTCCGTCTACTGAAGAGGATTGGCTCCTGCCCTTGTCCGGCCCGCGCAGCATTCAATCCGGCTACCATCCCTTGGGCCGCGGCCTCTTCGTAGCCCGTGGTGCCGTTGATTTGCCCGGCGAAATACAGCCCCGGCACGTCTTTGACCTCAAGCGTCAGCTTCAACGCGCGTGGGTCAACGTAGTCATATTCGATGGCATATCCCGGTTGCAGGATTTTTGTATTCTCAAGGCCGGTGATGGAGTGGACATAGGCATCTTGCACATCCACAGGGAGCGACGTCGAAATGCCGTTAGGATAGACAGTGTGATCATTGATGCCCTCCGGCTCCAGAAAGACCTGGTGGGACGACTTGTCAGAAAAGCGCACGATTTTGTCTTCGATTGAAGGGCAATAGCGCGGCCCGATCCCGTCAATATGTCCACCATACATTGCGGAACGATCAAGATTGTCGCGAATGATCTCATGGGTGGCTTCGTTCGTATGTGTGATGCCGCATGAAATCTGACGCGCGCTTACTGAAGATGACAAGAAAGAGAAAAGCGTCGGCTCTTCATCTCCAGGCTGCATCTCCAGGATATCCCAATTAATTGTTCGCCCATCAAGGCGCGGGGGTGTGCCCGTTTTCAAGCGCCCCATCGGAAGCTTGAAGGAGTCAATGCGCTCCGCCAGCTTGATGGACGGGTTCTCACCCATGCGTCCACCCGGCTGCGCAACATCGCCAATGTGGATGACACCGCGCAAAAAAGTACCAGTGGTCAGAACAACCGCAGGTGCATGCAACTCAGACCCATCCGCGAGGATGACGCCGCAAACGGACCCATTCGCCATGATAAAATCAGCAGCCTCGCCCTCAATAACTGTCAGGTCTGGTTGTTGCTCTGTCAGACGCTGCATCTCCTGACGATAGATCGCGCGGTCAGATTGCGCGCGTGGCCCCTGCACCGCTGGTCCCTTTGTTCTGTTGAGCAAGCGAAATTGTATTCCTGCTTTGTCCGCGACACGCGCCATCACCCCATCAAGCGCATCAATCTCCCGGACCAAATGCCCCTTCCCCAAGCCCCCAATGGCTGGATTGCATGACATCACACCAATCGTGTTCCGCTTGAGCGTGATCAAAGCCGTCTGGGCGCCAACGCGCGCAGCCGCATGTGCCGCCTCGGTCCCCGCGTGCCCGCCGCCGATAATAAGTACATCAAAATGTTTCACGTGAAACACTCCTCATTTGCCTATGCAAAAGCTCGAGAAAATCTCTCCAAGGACCTGTTCAACATCAATACGGCCAACCAAGGAGTCAACGGCGCGCACAGCGGTTCGCAGTTCTTCAGCGACGAGATCGCTCATCACCATGGATTGAAATAGTCCTGCGTCCGCAGCATCCAATCCTGCAATCGCGGTGCCAAGCGCTACACGGTGTCGCTCTCTTATCGCGACACCCGACGATGAGATCCGTTTCCGCAGCTCATTTGAAATAATCTCAAGCAGACGATCAACACCCTCACCCGTCACACCTGAGACACCAAAGTGAGCGCCCTCGGACACGTCCGCCTTTGCAATGACCACGACATCTCCATCTACAACATCCAGTAGTGGCACCTGTCCCGGTAACACCATATGGACGCGGAGATCCGCGTCAGAGGCCCGTGCTTGCGCGCGTTCCACACCGATCTGCTCGATCACATCGCTGCTCTCCCGCAAGCCCGCCGTATCCAAAAACGTGACAGGCAGTCCATCCAGATCAAATCGCACTTCGATCACGTCGCGCGTCGTCCCTGCAATTTCTGACGTGATCGCGGCATCCCTGCCCGCGATACGATTTAGGAGCGTGGATTTACCAACATTCGGTGCACCCACAATAGCCACCTCAAACCCGAGTCGCACCCGCTCAGCAGAGCGGACGCCATCATACTCCACCTGCATCGCCTCGCGTACTTCCGCAAGCAAACCCTGCACCTCCGGGCTGACGTCGACAGGGATCTCTTCATCAGCGAAATCGATCGTCGCCTCCAAAAGCGCAGTGGCCCGCAGCAATTTCCGCCGCCATTCATCCGCGCGCTTCCCAAGCTCACCTGACAAGACGCGCAACGCCTGCTTACGTTGATCCTCAGTTTCGGCGTCAATCAAATCAGCGAGGCCTTCGACCTGCGCAAGATCAAGACAGCCATTCTCCAAAGCACGCCGCGTAAATTCACCTGCCTCCGCAGGTCGCAGCAAGGGATGGTCCCCTAACACACGCAGAACTGCCGCGATCACAGCTGGGCTGCCATGGAGATGAAATTCCACCACATCTTCGCCGGTGAAACTTGCGCCTTCAGCAAAACTGAGAACCAAAGCTTCATCAAGATGAACGCCCTGGGCATCAACAAGACGCCGCACGCCGCGCGAGACCGGCACATTCACCATCAAATCTGCAGCCGCAACACGTGCGTCCGGGCCAGAAAGGCGCACGACAGCAACGCCAGCGCGACCTTGCGCTGTTGCCAGGGCAAAAATTGTATCCATCACGCTAACCCATTGTGAATAATGGGAAATCAGGTGTTCATTGAGTCAAAGAAGTCTTCGTTCGTCTTTGTCTGCTTCAATTTCCCGATCAGGAACTCAATCGCATCTGTGGTCCCCATTGGGTTCAAAATCCGACGGAGCACATAGGTCTTCTGCAGATCGACTTTGTCCACCAACAGCTCTTCCTTCCGCGTGCCCGACTTGAGAATGTCCATCGCCGGGAAGACACGCTTATCGGCCACCTTCCGGTCGAGCACGATTTCAGAGTTACCGGTGCCTTTGAATTCTTCAAAGATCACCTCGTCCATTCGTGAGCCCGTGTCGATCAGGGCTGTCGCGATAATCGTAAGCGACCCGCCTTCTTCGATGTTCCGCGCGGCACCAAAGAACCGCTTTGGGCGCTGCAGGGCATTCGCATCCACACCACCCGTCAAAACCTTACCAGAGGATGGCACCGTCGTATTGAACGCACGCCCAAGACGCGTGATCGAGTCGAGCAAGATCACAACGTCCCGCTTGTGTTCGACCAAGCGCTTCGCTTTCTCGATCACCATCTCCGATACCGCCACGTGGCGTGACGCTGGCTCATCAAAGGTCGAGGACACAACCTCCCCCTTCACAGAGCGCTGCATGTCCGTCACCTCTTCCGGGCGTTCATCGATCAACAGAACGATCAGA
>JAHDEX010000111.1 GCA_020628545.1 Paracoccaceae bacterium
GCGATGTTGCAGAACGTGCAGGCGCGCGTGCAAACCTCGCCCATGATCATCATGGTGGCGTGGCCTTGCGACCAGCACTCACCCACATTGGGGCACCCGGCCTCTTCACATACGGTGACCAGTTTATTGTCCCGCATAATGTCGCGCGTTTTCTTGTAGCCTTCAGATGTCGGGGCTTTCACCCTGATCCAATCTGGCTTCTTAGGCTGCGGCGCATCGGCGCGCCGTTGCTTTTCAGGATGACGCTGTGCAGGGATTTTCAGGTCGCGCATCGGATCTCGCTTCTCTCCGGGTTGACATGATACCTAGCGTCAGCATGACCAATTGTCCATTTCATCCAAAGGTCTGCATGGCGGCCCTTCCCCGCATGCATATCCCAAAGCTATCCGATCATGGGTGCATACTTTCCACGTGTCTCATCGTAGTGGAGCTTCAACCGCTGGAGTGCAATCCGCAACACAACTTTGCCTGAACGCGCGGACCACCCGAGCTGCTTTTCAGTCACTTCCAACCCTTCCAACAGGCAGCAGCACCGCAACGCGACATCGCCAAGTCCAGGTCCGAGGTCCGTCATCGCTGCTGCAAGACGATCACGCGCCGCGATCGCTGCGGGTGGCACACCATCAACGCCTTCACGGGCCAAGCTAAGCGCGATAATCCGGGCACAGTCCGTTGCGGCCCCACTTGCGATCTGGGCAAGTTCGAAATCCTCACGCAGGCTTTCCCCCGCCTTGACCAGTTCGGCAGACAGGAAAGGCAAGCCATCCTTGTCACGGCGGCGCGACAGCCCAATCAGCGGGCTTTCAACCGCGTAGTAGCGTGCACGAGACCGCATACCGTCGACATCTTTGGGGAATTCCCATTTTGTGACGTTTGCATCGTCGTGGCCCGGGTTATCATTGAAACCCTGCGCCCGGTTCTCGTCTGCGGCTGTCAGCGTCCGTAAAGCCGCCCGGCCGGCATTAGTTATGAAGTAGCGGCGAATGCGGCCCGTATCGTCAGGACATTGGATCCAGGCCTTCAACGCCATCGCCTGTGCGATCTCACGGTCAACGACGGCCGTCCGCAATGACTCACCCTCGTCATTCTCACGCACGACAACAGCCGTCTCCATCTCACGCGCAACGGCAAGGACCGCCCGCGGCTCGCACAGACGCCGCAAAATGCGCTTGGCTTCCTGATCAATACGCTCCTGGCTCAGCCCGTCTTCATCGGTCTGTTCCTTTGTTTTGGTGGGTCGAGACCCCGACTGATCAGCGAGTGCCTTCAATGCCGCGTCGATCAGCGGATCGTCGCGTCGCCCCTCGTAGCGCCGCACCTGCCTTAGAATAGTGGACGGGTGGCTGTTCGTGGCCCGCGCCAAGGCGCGGATCGACAACCCATCTTCGGTGTGCGCGAGGTAGTGCCGCGCTGCAAGTGGAACCCAGGGGGGGAGATTGCGACCTTTTTCACGCTCCGTCACGTCTGACATGACTTTCCTTTCACATACCCGAGGTGCCGGAAACGGATCGACAGCGCCCCAATTACAACCACAGGCAGAAAGACAACGTCCTAACAAACCTTTTGTTCACCAAGAAGACTGGTTGAAAAAGTGTAAATTTTCGTCAGCGCGGCGTTCGCTCGTCTCACATTCGACGCAACACCTGTTCGATTCGTGCAAAATCAGCCGAGAAATTGTGTTTTCACGAGTAAGGGGACGGTACGATGCAAGACATACTTAGCCAGGCTATGGGCCTCAAACGCCCGCAAATCCTTGTGCGGGCGGCGCGATTTGGCTTGGACGACTACCGCAGAGAGCCGCATCTGAGACGGTGCCTCAAAATCGATGAGGCGCCAACGCCCGGCAAGGCACTGGTCCTGTTGTTGGATATCGAGAAACAGATCAATTCCGTTCGCGAAACAAACAACGGCGACTATCGCGCCGCAAGGCACATCGACGTACTTGTCGCAATCATGGCCGAGGCCCAGTCTTTCCGGGCCACGCGGCGCAGCAAAGCCTTACCCGATCTCGTCAGGTAAGGTCGCTTTCTTCTCTGCAACATAGGCGCGCAAGGCGGACTCGATAGCTGGGTCCAACATCGGCTGCTGATAGTTATCCAAGAGCGTTTGCACCTTTGCGGTAGCAAGCGCTTGTGTATCCCGCGCACCTTCCTCGTCCCACGTCTCAAACGGCTTGTAGTCGAGAAGGTTTGAACGCCAGAACGCGTCTTTGAAATTCGACTGCGTGTGCGCGCAACCAAGGTAGTGGCCACCGGGGCCCACTTCGGCGATCGCATCCATCGCCTGCCCGTTTTCGTCGGTCGCCACGCCCTTTGCGAAATGGTGCAGTGTGCCAAGCTGATCCGCATCCATCACGAATTTCTCGAATGACGCCACAAGCCCACCTTCGAGCCATCCACATGCGTGCAACATAAAATTCACACCGGCCAAAAGACCCATCTGCAGGCTGTTCGCCGACTCGTAGCCCGCCTGTGCATCTGGCAGTTTTGAACCACAGAACCCGCCCGCCGAACGGTACGGTAGACCAAGGCGGCGAGCCAGCTGCCCGGCGCCGTAAGTGATGTGCGATGCTTCCGGTGTTCCAAATGTCGGCGCTCCGGAGTTCATATCAATCGACGTCACGAATGTGCCCATGATTACCGGTGCACCTGGCCGGATTAGCTGCGAATAGGCAACGCCTGCCAGCACCTCAGCCAGAACCTGCGTCAAAGTGCCTGCAATAGAGACAGGCGCCATCGCCCCACCCACGATGAAGGGGCTGATGATGCTGGCTTGGTTGTTCTTGGCGTAAACTTCCAACGCGCCCATCATGATACTGTCAAATGTCAGCGGTGAGTTGATGTTGATGAGCGATGTCATCACCGTGTTTTCTTGCACGAAGTCTTTGCCAAACAGGATCTCGCACATCTCAACACTGTCTTGTGCGCGACTTGGCTCCGTTACGGACCCCATAAAGGGTTTGTCCGAATAGACCATATGCGCGAGCAACATATCGAGGTGGCGCTTGTTGACAGGGACATCAGTCGGTTCACAGACTGTCCCGCCAGAGTGATGCAGCCATGGCGACATATACCCCAGCTTCACGAATTTTTCGAAGTCGGCCATCGTAGCATAACGTCGGCCACCCGCTGCATCCCGCACAAATGGCGGACCATAGACAGGTGCCAGAACCAGCGATTTGCCTCCGATCTCAACATTGCGCTCAGGGTTGCGGGCGACTTGCGTGAATTTGGACGGCGCAGTTTTGCACAAATCCCGGGCCAGTCCGGCTGGAATGCGCACCCGCTCGCCTTCAACTGTCGCACCAGCCGCGCGCCAGAGTTCAAGCGCCTCCGGGTTGTCGACAAAGTTCACGCCGATCTCAGCAAGCACGCGGTCGGCGTTCGCTTCGATCATTTGAAGCGCGGCTTCATCGAGAACTTCGTAGTTTGGAACGTTACGCTCGATGAATTTGGCCGTTTCCGTGCTCACCGCCGTTCGTGCGGCCCGCCGTGCAGCCCCGCCACCACCGCGTCCGCGCCGTGCCCGTGGTTCTGTTGCTGTTTCCGACATGCCGAAGTCCTCTTAAACGCTCGTCTAGGACGGTCATATGCGCAGGTCGCAGACAGGATTACCGCTTTTCCGTCCTCTCTCGCGCAAAACCGACATTTGCAGGAAATTGCGACCCCGGACTTGCGCCCGAAGGGCCGTGGTTCTAAGGCGTGCGGCATGGATAGCACACATCATGACCGCCTTCTGATCATCGACTTTGGCAGCCAAGTGACGCAGCTGATCGCGCGCCGTTTGAGAGAGCTGAACGTCTACTGCGAAATCCACCCTTTTCAGAATGTGACGGATGCATTTCTGACGGAATTTGCACCCAAAGCCGTTATCTTTTCCGGTGGTCCCGCATCGGTGATGGATGAAGGCTCCCCCCGTCCGCCAGAAAGTGTCTTTGGCCTCGGCGTACCGATACTTGGCATCTGCTACGGCCAACAGGTGATGATGCAATGCTTGGGTGGCAAGGTCGAACGGGGCCACGGCACGGCAGAGTTCGGACGCGCCTATGTGACGCCTGAATCGAAGCTGTCGCTGCTTGAAGGTTGGTTTTTGACTGACAAAGAGCAGGTCTGGATGAGCCATGGTGACCATGTCTCTGAAATCGCACCAGGTTTTGAAGTCTACGGCACTTCGCCTAACGCACCGTTTGCGATTACCGCAGACGTTGCCCGCAACTTTTACGCGGTGCAGTTTCACCCCGAAGTGCACCACACACCTAACGGCGCAAAGCTTTACGAAAACTTTGTCCGTCTCGCCGGTTTCTCCGGCGACTGGACGATGGGCGCCTACCGGGAACAAGCGATTGCGACGATCAAAGAACGGGTCGGCGACAAACAGGTCATCTGCGCGCTGTCTGGCGGGGTCGACTCCTCTGTTGCCGCGGCGCTCATTCATGAAGCCGTTGGTGACCAGCTTACCTGTGTTTTCGTCGACCACGGTCTGCTCCGCCTGAACGAAGCGGAAGAGGTCGTGACAATGTTTCGCGACCATATGAACCTCAAGGTGATCCACGCACAGGAGCAGGAACTGTTCTTGGGCGAGCTTGACGGTGTCAGTGACCCTGAAACCAAGCGCAAAATCATCGGAAAGCTCTTCATCGACGTTTTCCAGAAATATGCTGATCAGATCGAGGGTGCTGCTTTCCTTGCCCAAGGCACGCTTTACCCAGATGTAATTGAATCTGTGTCTTTTTCCGGCGGCCCCTCCGTCACGATCAAGAGCCATCACAACGTCGGCGGCCTGCCTGAAAAGATGGGCCTTAGGCTGGTCGAACCGCTACGTGAACTCTTCAAGGATGAAGTCCGCGCATTGGGCCGAGAACTTGGCTTGCCCGCCTCATTTATTGGCCGCCATCCCTTCCCTGGTCCTGGCCTTGCCATCCGCTGCCCCGGAGAGATCACCCGCGACAAGCTTGAGATCCTGCGCAAAGCTGACGCCGTCTACATCGACCAGATCCGCAAGCACGGGCTCTACGATGAGATTTGGCAGGCATTTGTCGCAATCTTACCTGTCCGCACGGTCGGCGTGATGGGCGATGGGCGGACCTATGACTTTGCCTGCGCCCTGCGCGCGGTGACGTCTGTCGATGGCATGACCGCGGACTACTATCCTTTCAGCCACGAATTCCTCGGTGAAACGGCAACCCGGATTATCAACGAGGTCCAAGGCATCAACCGCGTCACCTACGACATCACCAGTAAACCACCTGGAACCATTGAGTGGGAGTGATCCGTCGCACGTTTTGGGTCGGCCTTTGTGTTTACGCCCTTACCGTTCTGGCTCTCGCGGCCTTCTCCGCCTCTTATCTAAATCCGACAGCACCGCCAAGAACCGACATAATTGTATGTCTTGGCGGTGGCGTTGATGAAAAAGGTAATCTTGGGCCATTCGCGCAGGCGCGCGCAGAGATGTGCACGGCACTCTATGCGGCCGGGACTGCACCACTTATTTTGTTCACCGGCGGCAACGATCATGCCGGCGCACCAAGCGGTGCCGCCGGAATGGCGAAAGTGGCCGTCAGTGGGGGCGTGCCGGTAAATGCGGTGCTGGTCGAGCATGACTCGCGTTCGACGTTACAAAACGCGCTCTTTTCAATGCCGCTGATGACCGGGGCAGACAGCATCTTGATTGTGACGGATGCTTATCACCTGCCCCGCAGCGCACTTTCATTCGCGGCAATGGGAGATTGGCAAATCAAGCTCTGGGCATCTGAGAACCATCGCCCACTGCCCTTTTGGGGCGACACTTGGGACAAAATTCCGCGCGAGGCTTTGGCATTTTGGTTCAACTTGGCCCGCTACAGCGCGTGGCGCATCGGTAAGGCGGCTGGTCTAGAAGACATCGACTATTGGCTGACTTAGTTGCGGAAAGCATCCGTTAGCAGCTCCGCCCCAAACTCGCCTGCCGCGCAAACACTTACGTCTGCCGCAGATTGTCCTCGCTGAAACCACGAATTCCGCGCAGTAAGGCCGATCGACACCTGAGGACCAACCCGAAGCGGGTCGCGCCCCCAATGTGTTCCGGTAAACGGTTCATCCGCAAACCAAACCGTCAGGTCAGCAGCCGGTAAGTTCGCCAATCCGAAAAACACACCTGCGACGCAGTCGACTTGCGCGGCTACATAGCCACGCAGCTTTGCCTCCTCATCCCGGCGCGCGCGGATTTCACGCAGGGCAACGTCTGCAACTCCATGACGGACCTGTACCGCATGCCCGAGCACATGGCCCACAAGATACGGAGCTTCCGGAAGATCGGCTGCGCCGGCCGCGAGGTAAATTTCATTGCGCGAGGTGCAATAGGCAACCTGTTGATTGACATCAAAACTTGCGCCGCACCGTCCTGCAATTTGGTCAACGATTTGGAGTGCAGGCATTTCAGTAAATGCGCGATGAGCGGCATCCATTACCTCTTCGACTGGATCAGCGTGCGCGGCACTTCCTGCCGCCATAATTATGAACGCCCACTTCCGCATCAGATCACCCTTGTCCGTCACGTGGATTATCGTAGGGTCGCGCCAAGCCGAAGGAAACACCTGATGTCCACGACGACCAAAGCCGCGACCTGGATGATCGGGGCGATCTTTTCGTTTAGCCTGATGGCCGTGGCCGGACGTTTCGTCAGCAGCACGCATGACACTTTCGAGATCATGTTTTTCCGCAGCCTTGTGGGCATTCTAATCATGACCATGGTTGTGGTCGGTGGGCGTCGCTGGAAGGACCTGACCTGGCGCCGCTGGCCAATGCACCTTTTGCGCAATGTGGCCCATTTCACCGGTCAAAACCTGTGGTTTTTTGCGATCACGGCAATTCCTCTCGCGCAGGTTATCGCCGTCGAATTTACGATGCCGATCTGGGCAATCTTACTTTCAGTTCTCATTCTGGGGGAGCGCCTGACACGCGTAGGCGCCTTCGCCGCGCTTGTGGGTTTCATTGGGGTGATGATCGTCGCGCGCCCGGACGTCAGCGCCCTGAACCCCGGCCTTATTGCGGCAGCCTTGAGCGCGGTTGCCTTCGCGTTCACAGCTGTCTTCACGCGGATTCTCACGAGGACAGAGACGACTGTGACGATCCTCATCTATCTAACTGTGACTCAAGCGATCTTCGGCTTGATCTGCGCTGGCTACGATGGCGACATCGCCTTCCCGACAGAGGCGACGTGGTTCTGGCTGATTGCTATTGGATGCGCAGGGCTCATGGCGCACTTTTGCCTCACAACCGCACTGAGCCTGGCGCCCGCATCCGTTGTCATACCCATTGATTTTGCCCGTCTCCCCCTGGTTGCGGTCCTGGGCATGCTCATCTTTCAAGAGGCGCTCGATCCATGGGTCTTCGTGGGTGCGGCACTTATTTTCGGGGCAAACTACGCCAATATCCTGTCCCAGACCCGCAACGCCCACAACTAAACCGTTTCGTTTAGGCCCTTTTTGCATCGCTACGTCACAACCAATGCTCTGACGCGGCGTCAATAATTGACCGGTGCGTCAACGCGTCCCTAGGGTGCTTCACGGGAAGAGAATCGAGTTTACAGGGACGGAGACATGACCAGAACACTCACAACCACAGCGGCATTGCTGCTGACGACTACCGCCGTATCGGCAGGTGGTCT
>JAHDEX010000037.1:0-3968 GCA_020628545.1 Paracoccaceae bacterium
TGAGGATAATCGCGCGCTCTCTGCGGCGGCAGAGCATGGTCCGGTCTTGCCGCTTTATGTCATTGAGCCAGAAATGTGGCAGCAGCCAGATGCGTCTGCGCGGCATTGGGCCTTCATTGCGGAAACGCTCGTCCATCTGCGCAAAGATTTCGCTGACCTTGGCCAGCCCCTGATCACCCGCATTGGCGCGGTGACGGATGTCCTAGGACAATTGAAAGATGATGGTCTGTTGACACAGCTTTGGTCCCATGAGGAAACCGGAAATGGCTGGACATATGCACGCGACAAGGTCGTGGCCGATTGGTGTCGGGCGCATGGGATCAGGTGGACCGAGCTACAAAACCATGGCGTCCAGCGTCGCTTGGCGTCCCGCAACGGATGGGCGAAAGCCTGGGACCAGTTCATGAGCCTGCCATGCGCCGAGCCACCTGATCTTGAACCTGTCGCCCTTGATCCGGGGCCAATCCCGTCGCTCGACGACCTTCGTTTGGCACCTGACCACTGTCCCGATCGTCAAATTGGCGGCCGCACGTCCGGGCTTGCACTTCTCGACAGTTTTTTGACGGTGCGCGGGCAAACGTATCGTCGCGCGATGTCCTCGCCGCTGGAAGGGGCCACCGCGTGCTCTCGGCTATCCCCGCATCTCGCCTGGGGTACTGTGTCGATGCGCGAGGTGGCGCAGGCGACATGGCGGCGAAAGCAAGCGCTGCCGCAGGGACGCACGGGGTGGGCCGGTGCCATTCGGTCCTTTGAAGGCCGACTTCATTGGCACTGCCACTTCATCCAAAAGCTGGAAGATGACCCACGGCTTGAGTTCGAGAACCTGCACCGCGCCTACGATGGCGTTCGCCCGAAAGACCCGGATGCCACACGTTTGGCAGCATGGCAAAACGGCGAAACCGGTCTTCCCTTCCTTGACGCCAGTATGCGATCGCTGCGCGCCACGGGGTGGCTCAATTTTCGCATGCGTGCGATGGTCATGGCGACCGCCAGCTACCATCTCTGGCTTGACTGGCGTGCGCCGGGTCTGGTGCTCGCGCGGTATTTCACCGACTACGAACCGGGCATTCACTGGAGCCAGGTCCAGATGCAGTCCGGCACGACCGGCATCAATACGGTCCGCATCTATAATCCGGTGAAGCAAGGGCAAGATCAGGACCCGACAGGTGCATTCACACGGAAATGGTTGCCGGAACTGAAAGAGATCCCGGACAAATTCCTGCAAGAACCCTGGCGATCCCCGAACGCCGGAGAAATACTGGGGAAGGTCTATCCAGATCGGATCATCGACCATATGGACGCTGCTCGCTTTGCACGCAAACGCATATGGGCTGTCCGAAGCGGAACCGACTACCGGAACGAAGCCAATGCGATCGTGACCAAACACGGCAGTCGCAAAAGCGGCAGTCCCAACCGTGGACAGCGCCCGACGAAAGCCCCTGCGGCACAACTGAACCTGCCCTTTGGCGACTAGACGGGCGGAGCTATTCGTTTCTCGGAGCAGCCAAGCATTCAGCAAAAATAGCGCTTATTGACTTGACCTTGCGATCAAGACGACGGCTTATAGGTGAACTACCATACCAGTTTGAGGGGACATGACGTGACGCAACCGAAAATAGGGTTTCTTGGCTTGGGATTGATGGGCGGTGCCATGGTCGCGCGCCTCCAGGATCAGGGATACACCCTGACCATCATGGGAAACCGGGACCGGACGGAACTCGACAAAGCCATTGCGCGGGGGGCAACTGAGGCCTCCTCTCCCAAGGAACTGGCTGAGGCGAGTGACATAATCATGCTGTGCATGGGCACCTCCGATCAGGTGGAAGGACGCATGTACGGGAATGACGGCGTCATTGCGGGCCTCTCAGACGGCAAGACTGTGATCGACTTTGGCACATCACTCCCATCGTCGACGAAAAAGGTTGGTGCGGATGTTGCGCAGGCGGGCGCGAATTATCTAGATGCCCCGCTGGGTCGCACCCCGTCGCATGGGCGCGAAGGCAAACTAAATATCATGTGCGCTGGCGACGCAGACGTCTTTGCAAAAGTTGAGCCTATTCTGAACGACCTTGGCGAAAACGTGTTTCATCTTGGCGCCCTCGGCAATGGCCACACCATCAAGCTAATCAACAACTTCTTTGCGCAAAGCATCGCAAACAGCCTCGCCGAAGCCTTTGTGATGGCAGACCTTGCGGGGATTGAGCGCAAGCAGCTTTATGATGTGATGTCCGCGGGGCCACTCGGCTCTGGCTTCATGGATTTCATGGCAGCCTACGCACTTGACGGCGATCCGATGAAACTGGCGTTTTCGATTTCAAACGCGGCCAAAGACGTCGGCTACTACGATCAGATGACACGTGACGTTGGCGCACCTTCTTTGATGGCAGGCGGCCCGCTCGCGGCCCTGCGTAAAGCGAAAGAGAACGGCATGGGTGATGCGATGGTGCCCGAACTGATCGATCATTTCGCGAAAGAGCTTAAGCCGCAGTAGGGGCAGGGGTCCGACGCGTCAGTTTGCGGCGCAGCGCGCGCCGCAACGGCACTTCAATCCAACGTGTCAGTGCGATCGAGAACAGGATAATCGCGATCTGAATGACGACCATCATCGTCACGATCACTGCTATTGGTTGGTCGGCAAACAACTGCAGTATCGCGATGCCAGCATTTTGGTGCAGCAGATAGTAGGCGTAAGACGCAATCCCAATTGTAGCGAACGCGCGGGACGACAATATCGGCACCGTTGAACGGGCCAACATGACCGGAATAGCGATGGTGAAGACGATGATCAGCCCCGCGGCTTCTCGGTCCGTCAAGCCACCCGCGACGAGGGTCGGGTAGACAAACGTTTGTACCAGCGCAAATGTCAGCAACCACTTTGCCCAACGCAACGTACCAAACCGCATGCTCGCCAGCGCCACACCGGCTGTGAAGAATGGCTGATATTCGGTAAACAGCAGCCGCGCCAAAGCATCCCATACACCGCCGGAGGTCACCCCCATCACATGGATACCGGCGCAACCGAGCGCGAAGACTGTCCATGACATGAGAAAGTGGGCGCGCGACGCGAAGAAAAGCAGTGCTGCAATGATGTAAAAGCGAACTTCGGTCCACAGAGACCAATACGCCCCATCAAGCCATTCCATGCCGCCCACGCCAATGACCTTGCCGACATGAGGCGGCGGCAGAAACGTCAGGCTGATCAGGTATTCCAAAGGATCGCGTCGCAGCTCTTCGGGGCCAAGAAAGCTCGTCAGCAGAAAGGTTATCGTCCCGCAGATGATCAACGTGGGCCAAAGGCGAATGGCGCGATTGAGTGCGAATTGACCGATGTGCGCACTGCGCGTCAGGCTCATGGCAATGACGAACCCGGACACAATGAAAAAGAGGTAGACGCCAAGATAGCCCACATCCGCCAATGGCGCACCTGCTAGCGCATCACCGTAAGGCAGAAGGTTGTCGCCTTTGCCCGCGGGCGTCCAGAAATACGCGTAGTGATACAGTGCCACCCAAAAAATCGCGATGGTTCGCAGCCCATCGAGATGGTCGAGTCGGACCGCACTTGCGTGATCAGGCTGCTGCGTCATGAGTCTTGCCTCCCTGATAAAGTGCGATCAGATGCTCAATCCAATCATCAGGAACCATTGCGATACCGGCTGTTCCAGCGTGCGCCCGTTCGCTCATCGCTTTGACCTGATCGGCGGGCAGCGCCGCAACATCGGCAAGAACCGTTGCGATTTTTGCAGGCGTCTCAGTATTACAGCGAAACCCAAGATTATGTTCGCTGAAATCCTTCGACAGCAGCGATTGTTCTGACAGGATCACCGGAAGCCCGCTCAATGACGCCTCTGCCGCAACAAGGCCAAAGGGCTCAGGTGTGCGCGATGGCATCACCAGCGCGCGGCAGTCTTGCATATGCGATCCGATCTCCGATTGATCGACCCACCCAAGAAACGTCACTTCGGGGTAGG
>JAHDEX010000037.1:4068-12001 GCA_020628545.1 Paracoccaceae bacterium
GACCGCCAGAGCTTGTGATGAAACGCGCGCCGGTCGCAGGCCGTTGTCAGACACTTGGTCGACAGTGGTGCCAAGTCACAGCGCGAATCCGTGCGAAAATTAAAGAACGCGCCGTTGGGGCAAGCCAGAAAGAAGTCGTGTGCATGCACGAAAGTTCGCGCCGCGACAGGCTTCAGCGCGTCAAAGACGGCTGGCGAAAGGATCCGTGACCAGCCGTGCAGATGGTAGACAGTGCCCGGTGTATCATGCGCCGCAATATGCGCGGCGATCTTGTCGCGCGCGCCAGTGTTGTAGAGCCCGCGCTTCATTGCCTTCACAGCGCCTGCATCCAGCAGCAGTGCATCGCCCAACGCGACCAGTTCTGCGCCGGTTTGCGCCAGCGCGCCGTCATCACCACTGTCGCCAGCAATAAATGTCGTTGGAATCTGACGGTCACGCAGCAGCCGGGCAGACAAAACCGCCAGGCCAGTCGCACCGCCTTTTGCGACGCTGGAGTCGTTCAGGATCACGACCCGTAGATCGTTCGCGGATCCGGTCACAGTTCAAGGATCCGGTTTGGGGACAGACGCCCTCGCAACAAGTGAGCGAAGGCCAGAAGGTTGCCGCGCACGCGGCCGGTGCGATCCACCCACGGCTCTGGCCGGAAGGATTTACCAAGATTTGCTGCGATGTTGCGCGTCATCAGGTAAAGCGCCCGCCGCGGTGACATCGTGCCTTTCCGAATGAGGTAAACTGGGTTTGCGATCTGCGAATAACCAAGCCGCATGCCCGGCGAACGCCCGGTTTTGGTGCCAAGATGCACCCCTTGCATGTTGCTGTCTTTCACGATGCGTCCATGCGCGGAAAGTACGCGTGAGAAATCGACGTCTTCCAACCAGGAATACAGGGGCAGGTCTGTATCAAAGCGCAGTGCATGATGTGCCACTGGCGCCATCCGGATTGCCATATTGCACCCGTACCCGTTGTAAGTTTCAGTGCGCATGGCGGCTGCGCGGCTGGAGTTGGCTTGTTTCAAATGATCAAGCCCCGAGGTATGATTGAATCCAGGTCCAAGGATACCGTCAGCAAGCACAGTTCCGGTGGCCATCACCACGTCTGGCTCTTCCTCGAACACGGCACGCGTCGCAGCGATAAAGCCATCGGCAATCAGGAAATCATCGTCGAGAAACAAGAGGATGCTGTCTGCGGGCACGGCATCCAGCAAAGTGTTTCGCTGGGCACAAAGGCCCTTGGGCGACATCAGGACCTCAAACGGATAGGGCAGTTCCCCAATGTCGGTGAGGTTTGCATCGCTGTCTTGTGCGATGCTCAGGATCACGCGATCCGGCTGATCCGTCAGCGCGGCCATATGATGCAGCGTCTCTTTCAGGATGCCGGGGCGCCCTGTTGTCGCAATACCTACAATAACCGGAAGATCAGACCGCAATTGGTCATGTTTGCCAACTGGCATCATCTTTACGCTACCCCACACATGATCGGCCCCACAGCCGAAACCACGGGCCAAAACAGATACAAGCACCGCGGATTATTCGATGCGCATAGGATAACGGCTTTTTGGGCGGCAAGCGACTGGGAAATGTGATCGGTTTTGCCCCTTTGACGCTGCGACGCAGATGTGGACCTTGGCTTTGGTACACTCTCGTGGGTTTCGTTATGCAGCACAATTCTGCTAAGCTTTTAATAAATAAATACAAATTTTGCGTTTTCGGCGCGAGAGAGAATGTTGCGAGTCACCCGGTCGCCCCCCGGACGCGCTTATTTCACCGTGAATCGCGCGTCTCTCAAGCGTCAACAGTGCTACCCTACCAATCTGATTGTCGCTCAAACCAGTCGAATCTTGATGCTCTTTTCTGGGCAGAGGTCGCATTTTCGCCGTCAGCGGTTGACCTGAACCTTGGGCCCGCGCGAAGAACGGCCTGTGTTCCGCTGCGGCGGTGTGAAAGCGTTTAGGCCGGTCAATGCAGCAAGAAACCCACGATACAGCGGTGTCAGGCTCCCGTAAGGTGATGGGCGATACCGCATTGACGGTGGTGGAGCGGGTCATATCCCAGATCGCTCAGTTTACCGTTTTCGTGGTCGCCGCCCGCATTCTCGGCCCCGCGGACTTTGGTGTTTTTGCGCTTGTTTCAGCCTCGGCCATCCTCCTTCTGCGCGTGGCTGAGGTCGGCTGGGCACCGTATATTATGAGCCATGATGGCGATAGCACGGTTCCGCGCCAGGTGCTTCTCATAGCGATATTTACTGGCATTATCATCGGCTTGCTCGGCATTCTTGGTGCAATTTCATCGCCGATCTTTGGCACAAGCCCAGAATTCGTGACGCTTATGATCCTGTTCTCGGTCTGGGTCATGCTTGCAACTGCATCTCAGGCCCAGAAGGGCGTAATGATCTGGCAGCAGAAGATGAAAAGCTCTGCCATCTGCGAAATCGCGGGTGAGATTGTCGGGCTGGTTGTTGCGGTGTCATCGCTTTTTGCGGGCTGGGGCCTTCTGTCGCTCGCCTTTGCACGCCTTGCTGCCCAAACAACGCATCTTTTGCTGAGCTTCTTTTTCACGCGTCTGACGCCACAAACGGGCATGACACGTTCCTTGATGCGCGACCTTTGGGTGTTCTCATCTCAAATCTTTGTCAGCCGCATGCTGATCAACATCCGCCTCTATACGGCGACGTTCATCATCGGCGGTTTTCTCGGTCCGGCTGCGGTCGGTTTCTTCCGTGCTGCCGATCGTTTGGTAAGCGCTGCAGGCGAAGTCATTGCCGTCCCTGGACAATTGCTCGCTTGGACGTTGCTGCGCAAAGCCCGCGATGAGGGGGACGAAACTGGCCGCGCAGAGCGGGTCAACGCGCAAGTCAGCCATCACATTAAATTCTTGTTCTGTGCTGGTGCGCCCATCTTCATCTGGATGATGGTCATGAGCGACGAGTTGATCGGTGGTTTGCTGAGCGACGAATGGGCACCCGCAGCACCGCTCGTCGCGATCCTTGCGGTCAGCCGACTGCTGTTCACCTTCGGGATCGTCACAGAGCCGTTGATGTCGATCGTCGGACAGGCGAAACGGTTGCCTGCCTTCACGCTTGCGGTGCTTATCTTATCGGTCATCCTCACCCTTATCTCGGTCAACTTTGACGTTTATGCCGTCGCTTGGGCGCAAGTCGGGATCGCCGCTCTTGTGACGCTTGCGACGATGTGGCTGTTCCGGACCTATGCGGGTGTCGATTGGGGGCGCGTCCTGACGGAGCTTCGGGGCGTCCTCTTGCCGCTCGCCTGCGGCGTGATTGCATTGGTTGCCTGCGATATCCTTTTGATGCCATTGGGAATTCCGGACCTGATCGAAGTGCTGGCCTTCGGCCTTGTCGCCGTTCTGATCTATGCCATCGCCATCCGGATATTCGACGCGCCATTCTGGCGGCAGTTGATGTCCGGTTTCGGACGACGCGCGGCGGGATAGGACGATCATGCGACGAGTGATCAAGCATCTATTGCAAACACCGAGCGCCGTGTCGGCGCGTTTGCGGCAGAACACGTCGCGTGCCGCGCGCTTCTCTGGCGTATACCCCTCGCGGGATGCAGCACTTGCCTCGCTCCCCGAAAGCGCGAGATCCGGCTACGATAACGCTGATATCGCCGACGTCTCGTTTGAGTGGATGTGCCAACGCGCAGCATGGGACTATCCGCTGCTCTATTGGCTGCAGAATATCGCGGTCGAGAAGGTGACAGTCCTTGATGCGGGTGGCCACCTCGGCACGAAATACATCGCGTTCTCAGATATTTGGGACATGCAGCACATCCACTGGACGGTCTACGACACCCCGGGCATCATCGCCGCGGCGAAAGCGCGCCAAGCCGCTGGCGATCTGCCTGAACCGATCCGATTTCACGACGACCTTGGCGAGGTCCCGGCCTGCGAAATCTTACTCGCATCCGGCTTGGTCCAATATCTGGACCAATCTCTGTCTACGTTCCTTATGCAACTGAAACAGCGCCCCAAGCACATCCTCCTGAACAAAGTGCCGCTCCGCGATGGCAAAGACCTGTTTACGGTCGAACGGATCGGAACGGCCCGCGTTCCTTATCACATCCGCTCCCGCCAAACGTGGGAGGCGGAGTTGGCAAACCTCGGATACGAGATCGTAGATCGGTGGGAGATCGCGGGCCTGAGCCATCGCATCTCGACCCACCCGTGGCAGGGTCAAACTGACAGCGCGGGCTACTACCTCAGGTGGTCTGAACCCGGTGCTGCAGCGCACGAATCGGACCCGCATTGACCCGTCGCGTGCCATCTTGTCGGCAACTTTGGTGTCGGAATTCGAAACAAAAGACGCCAAGTAAACTCTTCGTATAATGGGCAGGGACCGAGTGTCGCGCGTTGGATCAGCTCGCGCATTCGCGGAAACGTATAATTTTCAACGATTTGAGCCCAGTGAATCAAACCAATGCGTGGATCATTCGCGTCTTTTTCGTGCGCGACCCCCAATTCTGCGCCGCAATGTTTGGGTAGGCGCGGACATATGAATTAAGATATGATGAAGGTGTTATTGAAGGACCTGCCGCAAGTCGCAGTCTGGCATGTCCTATTGTTAAGAGCCGCAGTCACGCGTGGCGTGTGGTACAGGGTTATTCAGTGCGCGAATTGACGTCTCAAAATTCCGTTGCCTCCCATTTCGACGCGCAAGTCGCGGCCACTCCGACGGCAGTTGCGTTGCGCGGCAAGCACGAGACGCTGAGCTATCAAGAGCTGAACACGCGCGTGGCCTCGGTCGCAGCTGTGCTGCAGATGATGGCGGTTCAACCCGGCGAGCATGTCGCACTGTTTGCGGCCCGCAGCGTCGACGCGATTGTCGGCATGTTGGCCTGTCTGCGCGTTGGCGCAGTCTATGTCCCGATGGACCCGACATTTGCGCCAGAGCAACTGAACTTCATTATCGAGGACGTGCCATTCGTCTGTGCCCTTGCCTCGCATGACTATATCGATGACGCCGAAGGGTGGTTCGCTGAAGTGGACATCCCGGTCATCGACATCTCCACATGCGTGGCGGCGTCGCATGACCTTGTCGTCGTTGATGGCAATGCCCCGGCTTGCATACTCTATACCTCGGGCACCACCGGGCGCCCCAAGGGCGTCGTCGTCCCGCATCGTGCAATCACGTCAATGGCTGTCGACCAGCCGGAGCTGGCATTGCGGCCGGACGACGTCGTGCTGAGCGCTGCAACGATCGCCTGCGATGGCGCCTTGGCGGAAACGCTTGTGCCTCTGATCTCGGGCGCGTCGGTTGCCCTTGTCGAAGCCGCGACGCCGGAGATCCACGAGGTGGCGGAGACGATGATCCGCCACAAGGTCACCGTCGCGTTGTGGTACGCAGGGCTCCATCATCTGATGATTGCTCACCGCGTTGACGCCTTCGCCTCGGTGCGGATCAGTGAGCAGGGGGGCGACGTGATGTCTGTTCCCATGGCCGAAAAACTGTTGAAGGCCTGGCCTGAACTGCGCCTTTTCAACGGCTTCGGCCCGACAGAGACTTGCGTGCGTAGCATCCTGCACGAGGTCAGCTTGGAAGACGTTGCCACCGGTGCGATTCCCATCGGCACGGCAATGACCGCTGAAGATGTCGTTCTGCTTGATGACACGCTCACCCCGGTGAAAGCCGGTGAAACAGGTCAAATCGCCATTGGTGGCGTAGGTGTTGCGCTCGAATACTTTCAACGCCCGGACGCGACAAAGCGGGCTTTCGTCCCGGACCCACGCGACGGCAAACTCGGCACGCTCTACCTCACCGGCGATTTGGCGGTACAGGACAAAGACGGCGTGTTCCATTTTGCGGGCCGCGCTGACCGGCAGGTCAAGATGGCCGGGCGGCGTGTCGAAATTGACGGTGTCGAGCACGCCTTGCGGAATGTGCAAGGGGTCGAGGACGCGGTTGTTGAGCTGGTGACCGCGCCGCAAGGCGGCAAATCACTGACGGCTTATATTGTGACTGACAAACCCGTTGATGACGAAGCTGCCTTTGTGGCCCGTCTACGGCGTCACACTGAAGACAGCCTCGCGCGAGATATCTTCCCGCGCTCGGTTGTCATTCTTGATGCCTTCCCGCTGACCCGCGCAGGCAAAGTGGACCGCAATGCCTTGCGCACGAGCGAAACGACAGCCGTTTCACCAGAGCAAGACACCGCACCGCGCGATGTCTTTGGCGTGATCGCCGGTATTTGGCAGAGCATCCTGGGCGGAGATGCCCCGAAGGCGAAAGACACATTCTTCGATCTCGGCGGCACGTCCTTGCAGTTGATCGACGCTCATGCGCAGATCGAGAAGGCGCTGGATCTGCGTTTTCCGATTGCGGATATCTTTGAGCTGCCCCGGTTGGGTGATCTCGCTGACCATCTTGGCAAGATGACGGGGCAGGCGGCGCCAACGGTGGACGAACCGAAAGAGCGGGCGAGGGGCAGCGGCGCCATCGCCATCGTTGGCATGGCGGCTCGTCTGCCGGGCGGCGTGGATTTCGCTGACTTCTGGGACGTCATCCGCGACGGTCGGAGCCTGATCGAGACATTCGATAGGGACGTAGCCGAGGATGCGTTTGACGCCGCAACGCGCGCCTCAGACGCTTACGTGCCCGCGCGCTCGCTTCTGCGCGACGTCGATATGTTCGACGCAAAGTTCTTCGATATGCGCCCGAAGGAGGCCGCAGTCACTGACCCGCAGGGACGTGTCTTTCTCGAGATTTGTCAGGAAGCGCTGGATAACGCAGGCATCGACCCGGATCGGGCGTTCGGCGGGATCGGCGTTTTCGCCGGCGCGCCAATGTCGACCTACATGCTCGAGAACCTGCTGTCGGATCGCCAGAAGGTGCAGGAGTTCACTTCGGGCTTCCAGATTGACTATTCAATCCTTGCGGGCAACGACAGCAGCGACCTTGCCACCCGCGTGGCCTTTAAACTGGGCCTCAAGGGCCCGGCGATGTCGGTCAGTACCGCCTGTTCCACGTCGCTGGTTGCGATTGGTCAGGCGGTCCACGCCTTGCGAAGCGGAGAGGCAGATGCGGCTTTGGCCGGTGGTGTGTCGATCACCTTCCCGCAGCAGCGCGGCTATCTTTACATGGAATCCGGCATGGCGTCCTCTGACGGCTTGTGCCGTCCATTCGATGCGGACGCCAGTGGAACGGTCTTCGGGCATGGGGCCGGGGTGATTGTCCTCAAACGGCTGGAGGATGCGGAACGCGACGGCGACCACATCCATGCGGTTATCCGGGGTGTTGGCCTCAATAACGATGGCGCTGACAAGATGTCCTACACCGCGCCGTCGGTCACAGGGCAGGCCAACGCCATTCGAGCAGCCCATCGCGACGGCGGCGTTGATCCGGCGCAGGTTGGCTACGTCGAATGCCACGGCACCGGAACGCCACTTGGTGACCCGATCGAAATCGCGGGTCTGAAGGCGGCTTTTGGGCCAGAGGGGCGCTGCGCCTTGGGGGCGGTGAAAGGAAATCTCGGACACCTTGATGCCGCAGCCGGTGTGATGGGTGTCATCAAGGCGGCAAAGGTTTTGGGTGAAAAGACAATCCCGCCCGTCGCCCATTTCAAGCGATTGAACGACCGGATTGACTTGAGTGGTTCGCCGTTCTGGGTGCCGGATCAGGTGCAGGACTGGAAAGCTGACGGCCCCCGTTTCGCGGGGATCAGTTCCTTTGGTGTCGGCGGCACCAACGCGCATATCGTGATGGAAGAGGCGCCTGCGCCGTCGGAAGCGGACACGGTGGAAGGTGCACAGATCTTGCCGCTTTCTGCGAAGTCTCCAGAAGCGCTCGCGCAGATGGCGCAGGATGTTGCCGCTGAACTCTCAGGCAAAGACCTCGGCGATGCGGCCTTCACATTGCAAGACGGGCGCCGCGCCTTTGACTATCGCCTGACGGTGGCCGCACGGGATACCGAAACGGCCAT
>JAHDEX010000037.1:12101-31975 GCA_020628545.1 Paracoccaceae bacterium
GAAGACGCGGCTGCGGCCCTGCGCGAGACGCGCCTGACACAACCTGCGCTCTATCTGACAGAATATGCGCTGGGCATGCTTTGGACGGAGAAGGGCATTCGTCCTGCTGCGTTTATAGGACATTCCGTCGGCGAGTTCGCCGCTGCTGCCCTTGCTGGTGTTATGTCTTTCGAAGATGCGCTGCGCCTGATTGCCGCGCGCGGGCAGTTGATGCAGGATCAGCCGAGCGGCTCGATGCTGTCGGTCCGTGCACCGCTTGACGCGCTGACACCCCACCTTGACGACACCGTGGACCTCGCAGCCCGGAATGCGCCGAAACTGCAAGTCGTTGCTGGGCCCGATGACGCCATTGACGCGCTTGCAGCACGGCTGGAAGCGGCGGGTATTGCAAACCAGCGCCTCCACACATCGCACGCGTTCCATTCGCAGATGATGGACCCGGTCTCGCTTGCGCTGTTTGATCTGGCGGAAAAGATCGCCTTCCAAGCGCCCCAGACACCGATCTATTCAACGGTTCTGGGGAAGACCCTCACCACTGAAAAGGCCTGTGACCCTGCCTATTGGGCGGCACAGGCCCGCGCCTGTGTGAACTTCCAAGGTGCTTTGGAAGCAGCCGCACAAGACCTGTCGCCAGTGTTTCTTGAGCTGGGCCCGGGCCGGACCCTGACCACATGTGCGGCGCAGACCTTGCCGCGCGATGTGATCCGAGGCGCCGTACAATCCTTGCCCGACCACACGCGACCAGTTCCCGACGACGTTGCGGTCGCCCAAGCCGCAGGTGGTCTCTGGTCTGCCGGGATGGATATCGACTGGTCCGCTTTGGGCACACGCGGCACCCGTAAGATCGAACTGCCAAGCTATGCCTTCCAGCGTCAGCGGTGCTGGATCGATGCTCCTGATACACCCGCTGTTACACCAACTGCCTCGTTACCAGTTTCATCTCCGTTAGAGAGTCTCCCCATGACACAACCAGCCCCCGCAGCCCGCCAGCCGCGCCTGAAAGACGAACTCAGCGCCATGCTCGCCGATATGTCAGGCGAAGACATCGGCCCGGGCGAATATGATGTGACCTTTGTCGAGCTTGGTTTTGACTCTCTGTTCCTTGGGCAAGTCAGCCAAGAGATCGGCAAGACCTACGGCGTGCAGATCGGTTTCCGCAAAATGCTGGCTGATATATCATCGATTTCCGCACTCGCGGCACATCTCGACGCTGAGATGCCTGAAGAAGTTGCACCAGCACCGCAGCCGACACCCGTCGCAGCACCCGCTGCTCCGCAGGCAACGCCTGTCACCGTCACACCCGCGGCCCTGCCCACTGCGCAAGCTGCGGACGGTCTGATTCAGGCGCAGTTGCAAACGATGCAGGCGATTTTTGCGCAGCAATTGCAAGCGCTGGGCCAAACGCCTGCGACGGCGACCCCTGCGCCACTTGTGCCTGCCCCGCAACCGGTACCCGTTAAAGTGGATGCCCTCATCGACAGCGACGCAGGCAAACCCGAAGCATTCAAGTTTGGCCGCGGCCCAAGTGTCACCGGTGGCACAATGTCCGACGCGCAAGTGGCCTTTGCCAAGGACCTCGCCCAGCGCTATGCGGCGAAACACGCGAAGTCGAAAGCCTACACCGCGAAACACCGTAACGTGCTTGCCGATCCGCGCACCGCTGCAGGGTTCCGGTCCGAATGGAAAGAGCTTGTCTTCCCCATCGTCGCCGAAACGTCCAAGGGCGCCTATATCAACGACCTCGATGGCAACCGCTTTATCGATTTGGTGAACGGCTTCGGCCAGACGGCCTTCGGCCACTCGCCTGACTTTGTGATCGATGCGGTGAACAAGCAAATGGCGAAGGGTTTCCCAATTGGTCCGCAAGCGGACGCGGCGGGCCCAGTGGCGCAGAAGTTTGCAGACGCCGTGGGCCATGAACGCGTGACGTTCTGCAACACTGGGTCAGAGGCCGTCATGGCGGCGATGCGCCTGGCCCGCACCGTGACGGGCCGCGACCTGATCGTGGTCTTTGACCGCGACTATCATGGCCAATTCGACGAGGTGCTGATCAAAGGCAAGGCTAGCGGCAAATCAGCCGATCCGCTGCCGATCGCGCCGGGTATCCCCCGCACGGGTCTCAAGAATATGAAGATCCTGCCCTACGGTGGCGAAGCTGCGCTGACGTGGATCCGCGAGAATATCAACGACGTGGCCGCGGTGATTGTTGAACCAGTGCAAAGCCGTCACCCCGAACACCGCCCTGCAGAGTTTGTGCGTGACTTGCGCAAGGTCACGAAGGAGGGCGGCGCTGCTTTGGTGATTGACGAGGTCGTAACCGGCTTCCGCACCTCCGCTCGCGGGATGCAGGGCGTCTGGGGTATTCAGGGCGACATGGCGACCTACGGCAAAGTTGTCGGTGGCGGCATGCCGATTGGTGTGCTGGCCGGAGACGCGGCCTTTATGGATGCACTCGACGGCGGCACTTGGCAGTTCGGCGACGACAGCACGCCGGAGGCGGTGCCGACCTTCTTTGCCGGGACCTTTGTGCGCCACCCGTTGGTACTTGCTGCCGTTGATGCGACCCTCGACCATATGGCTGCGCATGGCGATGATCTTTGGAACGATACGGCCGCACGCACTGCCGATGTCGCTGCACAGCTCAGCCAGATTATGGTGGATCGTGGCCTGCCGAACCTGATCGAGACCTATTCAAGCTGGTTCGTGATGAACGTGACCGAGGCCGACCCGCGCGCGACGCTGCTCTATCCGCTGATGCGGATGGAAGGCGTGCATGTGATGGACGGTTTCTGCTGCTTCCTCACCACCGAGCACAGTGAGGTGGATTGCGACAAGATCGTGCAAGCCTTTGAAAAGGCGCTTGATACGCTTCTGGCTGCAGATATTTTGACCGACCTGAAGTCATCAACTCCAAAGATGTCTTCGCAAGAAATCGGTTCGAAATCTTCCAAAGATGTCGCCCCCCAGCCGCAACTGACAGATATCCGCCTGACCGCGAGCCAGCGCGAAATCTGGATGACGCACCAGTTGGGCGGCATGGCGGCTGCGGCGTTCAATGAAAGCGGCTCGCTCGACATGCGTGGGGACCTCAAAGTTGCAGCCCTGCAAACCGCCTGGTCCCAGTTGATCGCGCGCCACGACGCGCTGCGCCTGCGGTTCGCCAAAGATGGCGCGACGTTCAGCGTGTCTGACGATCCCGCACCGAAGCTGATGCAGCTTGACCTGAGTGGTGATCCCAACCCGCAAGAGGCGCTTGACGAATACATCGCCGAAGATGGGGCGACGCCGTTTGACATCACAACCGGCTCCCCGATCCGTGGCGTGATTGCCCGCCTTGCGGATGACCACAGCGTGTTAGTGCTGACAGCCCACCACATCGTGGCAGATGGCTGGTCCTTTGGCGTGATGCTCGCCGATTTTGCGGACCTCTACACCGCCGCCATCACTGGTAAAGACGCAGACTTGCCAGAGCCTGCGTCCTTCGCGGCACATGCCTTGGCAGAGGCGAAGGCAGGCACCACGGCCGAAACAAAGACCTTCTGGACCGAGATGCTGACGCCTGCACCCGCGCTGCCTGATTTGCCAAGCGACCGCCCCCGGCCAGAACAGCGCAGCTTCGCGGGCGACACGGTGTTTTATGAGGTCGACGGAGACCTCGTTGCTCAAGCCAAAAAGGCGGGGGCTAAGGCAGGCTGCACGCTTTTCGCCACGGCTTTTGCCGCGATGCAGATCCTCGTGAACCGGATCAGCGGGGCGGATGACTTCGCGCTGGGCGTCCCAACTGCGGCGCAGCAAAACCTCGACAATCCGGAACTCGTCGGGCACTGCGTGAACTTCCTGCCGATCCGCGTCCCGTTCGCCGAAGACGCCACCATCGCTAGCCACCTGTCTGTCGTGCGTGACCGTTTGAACGCAGCACTTGATCAACAGGACACCACATTCGGCGCAATCGTGCAGGACCTTGATCTGCCGCGCGCATTGAACCGCCTCCCGCTGGCAGAGGTGGAGTTCAATCTTGAGCAGGATAAGCCGCTGGAAGAGATGGCGGGTCTGACAACCAGCTTCCATCCCAATGCAAAACGCGCCGTGAATTTTGACCTGTTCTTCAACGTCGTTGAGACGACAACCGGTCTACGGATTGAAGCACATTTCAATACCGACCTCTTTGATGCCGCACGTGTGCGGGGGTGGGCCAAGGCCTATCAGGCCGTGCTGTCCGGGATCGTCGCAGACATTGATCAACCCGCGAGGCAGGTGTCGCTGCTGACTCGGGACGAGGAGCGGGCCTTGCTGGCCAGTGACGTCGCAGATGGCGACTATGATCGCACCGCGACATTGACGGACCTGATCGAACGGAGCGTGGCCGCACATGGTGCCGCCCCCGCGATCACGGACACCAAAGGAACGATCACATACAGTGAAATGGCCGCGCGGGTGGATGCGCTCGCGGCACTGATCCAATCCAAAGTAAGCGGGCAGGGCGCGCGTGTTGCACTTTGTGTGCCGCGCGGCACCGATATGGTGCTCGGGCTACTTGCGATCCTTAAAGCTGGCCACACCTACGTCCCGCTTGATCCAAACCAGCCACCCGCGCGCTTGCGCCAGATTGTTGAGACGGCAGAGGTCACCGCGGTGCTGACCGACCACCCCGCAACCGCGGACTTCGCGGACGGAACCAATTTGGTGCTGATGGGTGATGCGACACCCGGGGCGAAAGCAGCAGCCGTCACGATCCCGCCCGCCGCCTATGTGATCTTCACCTCCGGTTCGACTGGCGTGCCAAAGGGTGTCACCGTCCCGCACCGGGCGCTTGTGAACTTCCTGACGAGCATGGCGTCCAAACCGGGCTTCACGGCAAGCGACAAGATCCTCGCCGTCACCACGGTGATGTTCGATATCGCGGCGCTTGAGATGTTCTTGCCGCTGACCGTCGGCGGTCATGTTGAAATTGCGCCGCTCGAAATGGTTGTCGACGGCTTTAAACTGGTCGACCGCCTGTCCAAGGGCGATATCACCATGATGCAGGCGACCCCAACTCTTTGGGACATGGCGCTGACGGCTGGTTTTGCACCAGCCGAAGGCTTCACCATCCTCTGCGGGGGAGAGGCTTTGCCACAAGACCTCGCCAACGGGCTATTGTCACAAGGTGCGACCGTCTGGAACATGTACGGCCCGACTGAAACGACCATCTGGTCCGCCATCAAACAGGTGCAGCGCGATGCGCCGATTACCATCGGCGCGCCGATTGCAAATACAGGTCTCCATATCCTGGATTCCGCAGGACAGCTGGTGCCCGAAGGTGTGGTGGGTGAGCTGAATATCAGCGGCGATGGCCTGGCGCTTGGCTATTACAACCGTCCAGAACTGACGAAAGCGGCTTTCCGCAATGTCACACTGGGGGGAGAGACACGGCGGCTCTACGCCACCGGCGATCTTGCCCAGCGTCTGCCCAACGGTGAGATCACGGTGCTGGGGCGGATTGATACACAGGTCAAGCTGCGTGGTTTCCGAATTGAACTCGGTGAGATCGAAACCCGTCTGCGGGCGCAGCCTGGCGTGGCGCAAGCCGCCGTTGACCTGCGCAAGCGAGACAACGGTGACGGCCAATTGGTGGGGTATGTCGTTGCGGATGGAGACGTAACGCTGGACACAAGCACGCTTGGCACGGCCCTTGCAGCCGATTTGCCGGACTACATGGTGCCCCGCGCTTGGGTGGTGCTCAGTGCTCTCCCGCAAACGGGTAACGGCAAACTGGATCGGAAGTCACTACCAGACCCGCAAACCACGGCGAGTGTCACGCCGTTGCGGCAGGTCGTGGCCGCTGAAACGCCAACCGAAAAGCGGATCGCTGCGATCTGGGAAAAGGTGCTGGAGCAGGACACCATCAGCGTGACAGAGACACTGCACGCGCTTGGCGTCGACTCGCTGGCGATGTTCCGCATCGCCTCACACATGCTCAATGACGGGCTGAACCTTGAGGCGAAACACATGTTCGCGCATCCGTCGATCCGCGCTTTGGCCGACTTCTATGATGGACGAGAGGCAAGTGGCCCGTCGATCCAGCGTCCGTCGCTGAAGGCCTATCGTGGTGGCGCACGGCGGGGTGATGAAACCGGGGGGGCGGCATGAACCAGGATATGCAAGGTGCGTCAGCGCCAATGCGCGAGGTCGTCGCACGTTTCCCGCTGAGTACAACGCAACAACGCTGTTGGTTTCTGGATCAGATGCAGCCCGGCAACCCTGCGCTCAACGTCGCCGTCCGTTGGGAAATCGCGGGCGCGGTGAAGGCTTCGCTTCTTGAACGCGCTTTCCAGACTGTCATCGACCGGCATGAAATCTTGCGAACTCAATTCGCCGAAGTAGACGGCGCGGCAGAGCAGCAGGTTGTGGCCAAGGTCAACTTCAAACTTGATGAAGTCGACCTGCGCACCATCGCCGCAGAGGCGCAACCGGCCCGCGTCGACGCCATCGCGCATGATTTTGCGGAACGGCCTTTTGATTTGTCGAAACCCGGTCTGATCCGTGCCGTGCTGGTGTGGCTGACCGCTGACCGGGCCGTGATCATCTTCGTCGTCCACCAGAGCTGCTTTGACGGCTATTCCATCCGGGTTCTGGGGCAAGAGATTGGCACGGCCATGGCGGCCTTTGCCGTAGGGCAGGAGCCTGATCTGCCCGAACTGCCATTGCAATATGGCGATTTCACGCTTTGGCAGCGCGACTATCTAGCCAGCGGCGTACTGGAAGAGGAATCCGCCTATTGGCTGAACTGCCTCAAGGACACCAGCTATTTTGAGGTCCCACCCGACAAACCGCGCCCACGTGTCAAAAGCACAAATGTCGATTTGGTTCTGCGGGACTTGCCCGATGACTTTGGTCCTAAGCTTGAAGCAACGTCCAAGCGCTTGGGCGTCTCACCTTTCACCTTTGGTGCCGCGATCTTCAGCGCCGCTTTGGGGCGGATGACGGGCGCGCGCGACGTGCTGTTCGGGACCCAAATCGCTGGCCGTTTGGACACAGATCTTGATGCGCTGATTGGTGTTTTCATCAACAACATGGTGATGCGGTTTGATGTCGACCCGGGTGCCTCTGTTGCTGGTCACGTCGCCGCGGCCAAAGCCGTCGTCGAAGGCGCGCTAACCCATCAGACCATGCCGTTTAACACCTTGGTCGAACGCCTGAACCCACCGCGCGACCCGTCGCGCACGCCGCTGATTTCTGTGAATTTCAACCTGCAAAGCGTGTTCATGGAAAGCAAAACCTACGGGGACGTCACGCTTCGCTCAATCCCGTCACACGCGCCGGGCGCGATCTATGACCTCGACCTTGCGGTGATGGGACGACCGACCGGCTGGCAGTTGAACCTTGAATACGCGGTTACGCTTTTCACCGAGGCGACGGCCAATGGCATTCTCGATCTGGTGGCACAGGCCTTTGACTATGCCTTCGACAACGTCAACGCCCGCCTTGATGCGATGCCGCTTCCCGCCAGTCTGCGGGCCCGTGGCACAGGCGAGAATGAGGCGATCAAACAAGCCGAAGATGCGCTTGCGGCTCACCGAATGGTCAGCGCGGCTGCAGTGGTTGAGGATGGTGAGGCGCTCTACGGTTTTGTTGTGCCGGGTGAGACTGGGACCGTCCCATTGGAAGACCTGCCAGCCCGTATTCGCGACGCGGTTGCGAACGATGCCGGCATCGTTCTTTCTGGTGTCAGCCTGCTGGGGGCACTGCCAAAGACCTCAACAGGGACGGTGAACAAAACCGTCCTGCGGGTTCCGCAGCGGCTGCAAGAAGCGACGGTCACAACCATCGCGCCAGAAGTGCTGGCAGCGCTCAAGAACGACTGGCTGGACATTCTGGACGTGCCAAACGTCTCCAGTGATGCGCATTTTTTCGACCTCGGCGGTCACTCCGTCCTCGTGCTTCGGCAACTAGCCAAGATCCGTGAACGGTGGGGCGTGACCCTTGATGTAACGGCGCTTTATGAAAACGCAGTGCTGGGTGATTTGGCGCGTCTTGTGTCAGCAAAGCTGGACCGAGGGGAGCCCGGCGCCATGTCGGATGCAGCCGAAAAAGACTGGCGCTTCATGACTTTGAGCGCCAAAGGTGATGTACAACCACTTGTCGTCATCAATAATGCGGCAACCGGTTTGGCGCTCTCAACTGTCGGGCCTGCGCCACGTCCCGTCTATTGCGCACGTGTCGCAGATGGCGACCGCGGCTTGGAGTTGACCGACCAATCCTTCCCGGAGATTGCTGCGGCCTACGCCGATGTCGTCCGCGCCAATCAGCCGTCAGGGCCATATCTGCTTTACGGCAACTGCGTGCATGGCAACCTCGCCCTCGAAGTGGCCCGGGCCTTACAAGCAAATGGCGCGGAGGTCGCGGGGGTCGTGATGAAAGACGTGTGGGAGCCGGGCTATGCCGCCGCAATCCTCGATGCCCCGCAGCTTAAACGGCGTGAAAAGTGGTACACGTTGCGCACCCGTTTGCGGGCCGTGCGGGAAGGCGAGATGTCCTGGGGGACGTTGCTCCGCTTCTACAGCATCGCGCGCAAGACCGGCATCGTGGCGATCGGGGAACGTCTTGGGCTGATCGACCGGTCTCACAAGACTGATCTGGATGAAGAGCAGGAAGCGTTCATCTCCCATGTCTCTCGTCAGCGTGACATCTATCGCCCTGATCCGATTGACTTTCCCGTCCTGCACATCGTCACGAACATCACGCCCACTGGGAAGGGCTTTGCGCCGTCAATTGGCTGGGAAAAGGTAGTGGCGGACGGAAAGCTTACCACCATTCACCACGATAAGGTCATGGTATTGCGCGACAAACGTGTCGGGGTCGAACTGATGGCCGCAGACCTCGCGCAGTTCCTCAGCGAAGTTTAAGAATTAAATTTAAGGTCTTCCGGCGCGTCCTTCAGGTTCAAACTGAGGCTCGCGCCGCCGGTCTTGGCCGCGACACACCCAGCCATCTGTTGGCCAACGCTAAACGGTGTCAGCGCCCAATCGGCCGCGTCCTGGCAATCTACATCAAGCCGGGTAAGCTGCGCATCGTTTGCACCCAGCGTCACATCAAACGCATCCAGCGGAATCGACAGGCCACCACCTAATGCCTTGATGACGGCTTCTTTCCGGGTCCAACACCGAAAGAAGCCGGCCCTCTGATCCTCCGCTGGCAAAGTGTGCAACGCGGCAACCTCAGTGGGTGAAAAGAAGCGCTCCGCAATCCCGTCCTCGACGGATCGAAAGGCCTCGATATCGACACCTAATGGGGCAGTCGGGTGAATAGCCAAGCAGGCCACGTCACCAGAATGACTGAGGTTAAAGCATGGGCCGTCTGCAATAGATGGCTTACCCTGCGGCCCGTACTGGAAAGCCACGTCGACAGCACTGGCGCCGAGGATCTGACTAAGCCTTTCGCGCAGACCAACCCGTGCTGCAATGTAGGCATGCCGATGTTTGTCGTAGACAAAGCGATCCGCGCGGGCCTGTTCATCACTGCTCAGGCATGCCGGGTCAGCCCTTTCACAAAGCGACCACAGGTAAAGATCTACTGAGACGCCCACTGGGTCTCAGGTACAATCTGAGGGGCCTTCACGGCACCTGACCGCAAATGCGCCGGCAGCATCGCGTTAATGCCCAAGCGGAAGTTTGCTTCGCTGAACTGCTGCGCGTGGCGCACAACGGATGGCGTATCCACATTGTAAAGGCGTCGCACTTCAAACTCTTTCACCGCATGTGCAAGCGCTGCAGCGCTTTGATCCTCGAACAGCAAACCGGTGACACCGTTCACAACGGTATCGCGCGCGCCACCGCGGTCATAAGCGATCACAGGCCGCCCCGACGCCATCACTTCTACCGGCACGATCCCGAAGTCTTCTTCACCCGGGAAGATCAGCGCACGGCAGCGGGCCATGTGGTCTTTCAACACGTCAAAGTCAACGCGTCCAAGGAACTTGATGTTGCTATTGGCGGTCTGTTCTAGCTTTTGTCGCGTTTTCTCAGGGCCACCCAGCACAACCAGAGGCAGGCCAAGTTCGTTAAAGGCCTCGATCATGATATCGGGGCGCTTGTAAGGCGCCAGTTCACCAGCCCAAAGATAGAAATCGCCGACGTCGTTTTGGTCAATCGGGCTGAATGCCTTGAGGTCCGCAGGCGGATGAACGACGGAGGCATCGCGTCGCCAGTATTTTTCGATACGGGCAGCAACGTGGTTTGAATTTGCGGCAAAAGCATCAACCCGCGCCGCACTCGACACATCCCAGGTGCGCAACCGGTGCGCAAAATGTGGCAGGGCGAACTGGGTCAGCGTTCCGGCAGACTCGCGATAGACATGGTACTGATCCCACAGATACCGCATTGGCGAATGGCAGTAGCACAGGTGAAACGCGTCCGGTGGCACGATCACGCCCTTCGCTGGCCCGGCCTCAGACGAAATCACAAGGTCATACCCGGTCAAATCCACCTCTTCCAAGGCGCGCGGCATGAAGGGCAGGTACTTTTGGTACATCGATTTGGCAAAGGGCAAGCGGCCGACAGATGTCTCAATCACCCGATGTCGGTTGATTGTGTCGCTCATCGTCTTTGGATCGTAGACGTGCGTGAAAATATCCGCCTGTGGATACATTCTGCACAGCGCCTCCAACACCTTCTCGCCGCCGCGCATGCCGACCAACCAATAGTGGATCAGCGCGACTTTCGGTTGACGATACAAGGTCGTGGTGACGGGCAAATCTTCGCGTCCATCATGTGGCATAACTGTAAACCGCGCTATCTTTTAACAGGGCCGGGTCGATGCGAGAGAGCACCTGGCCGGAAACATCAAGACCACCATTTTGCAGAATCGTCAGACCACGCCGCAAAGCGGCGCGGGGCGTGTCATCATGGCGGACAAGCATGACACGCTGATCCACCGCACCTGCGATGATCAACGCCTCGGAGGCTGGCAAAATTGCCGGGCAATTCACCAGAACCGTATCGTAGTATTTCTTCAGTTCCTCGAAGAGGTTGCGCAGCATATCTGTTGTGATCGCATCAGCAACACCGGCGTCAGCTTCGCGCAGCGACAGAAGATCAAAACCCAGCCCGGTCTCGGTTTGCAAGGCTTCTAGGACGGAACAATCCCCTTCCAACACGTCTTTCAGATCGTGCCGCATCGGGAACTGGAATTCCCGCTGGATCGTGTTTTGGCGGAAATCACAATCGACGACGACAACAAGCTGATCTGCCTTCTCAGTCAGATTGGCCAGCAAGACAGTCGTTGTTGTCTTCCCTTCATTTTGCAGCGGTGACATCAATGCGATGCTTTGCGCTTCGCCATTGACGGTCCCAATGGACAATTCATTGCGCAGACGCCGGATACTTTCGACCGTTGCACCCACCTTGTCGCCTTCGATCTCTTTCAAAGCGGCCCGCATATCCGGCCAGTCCCGCTCGGGCAGGGCGCTGAGTACCGGCAGACTGTTAAACCGTTCAAGCTCCGCAAGGGTCGAGAACGTCCCCCGACTGATTTGACGGAACAGGATGATTGCAGTCCCAAAGGCTGCACCAATCATCAAACCCAGCATGGTCATCAGTTTAGGGCGCGGGGCCGACGGTGCACCGGGCAAAGTGGCACGCTCAATAATCCGCGCATTTGATTGCTGCAGTTGCTCTTTCGTTTGCGTCTCGGTCTGGCGGTTCAGAAGTTCGATGTAGAGATCACGAACCACATCGGCTTCACGCTCCAACTGGCGCAAGCCATTCGAACTACGCGAGATTTCAAGGAACTGCTGTTCCGCCTCTTCAAGGCTCGTTTCCATCGTCGCTTCGCGAATACGGGCGATCTGCACTTCGTTGCGCTGTGTTTCCACAGCCAGTTCCGTCTCCGCCGCAATCGCGCGGTTGATTTCGTCCAGCTGTGTCTTGAGCTGGCTGCGACCGGGATGATTTTCATCAAAGTTGCGCGCCCATTGCGCGTCTTCCGACAACAACTCTAAGCGCTGCGCGATCAGCGACTGCATCGAAACAGAGGTGATCAGGCTGCTGATGGCATCAAAATTGCCTTCGTCTTTCAAACGCTCGATCTCATTGAGGCGCGACTCTGCAGAGACAGCCTGCGCACGTGCATCCAACAGATCGTCGTTGATGCTGACAAGACGCTGGGTGATGATCTCGTAGCTCGTGCCGGTATCTTCAATGCTCTGCGCGCGGTAGTCCTCGACAGCTGTCTCGGCCTGTTGCACCTGCGCGCGCAAGACGGCAACCCGGCGCTCAATCCATTCGGCGGCTTGTGCGGAGGCTTGACGCTTGCTTTCAAGCTGCTGGGCAATGTAGCGGTCCGCGATCGTCCGGGCGAGCATCATCGATAACTGCGGGTCCGGTGTCTCGACCGAAATCGACAGCACGTAGGAATCGCCGTCCCGCCAAATGCTCAGGCTGCGCCGAACGGCCCATGTCAGGCGGTCCACCCGCGCAAGGCGTGCAATGTCTTCCTCGGGCGGCGTGGCTTCCTCTGGCGGATCAATGAACGCCTTCACGGACGACACGAACCTGCGCAATGCAGATGGATTCGCGTCCGCCGTATCAAGAATAGCCAGTGCGTTGGGGTCCTGCGCGTCGATCTCGGCAATCGCGGATTCGATCAACGTGTTGGACCGCAGAATGGAAATCTGACTGCCCATCACCTGATCGTTAAGCCGCAAATCCGTTCCGTTGGCGGCGGCCACAGTGGCGTTCTGTTCGCCAGGCTCCAGCAGTACTTGTGCGAGAGAGGTATACTGAGGCTCAACCCGTGACACGAGCGCGGCTGCAAGCAGCCCAAAGGCAAGTGTCGAAATCAACAGGATAAATTTGTCTTTCCAGAAACGACGGAAGATCGTCCGCAAATCGACGGAGTCTTTGTCTTCGCTGGAAAAATCCTGTGTCCCTATACGCAATGGTCCTCGGGCGAAGATCTCTGTCATACTCAAACCATTCTAATCATTAACGTGCGCGTGCGCGCCAAAACATCACGAGGCCGTACGGCGACCTTTACTCACGCAGTTTCACCACTTCACGGGGAAATTTGCGAGAGTGTCGGAGTTTGTGGCGCAAATCTGTCTTTTTTGTAGCGAATTGTGTCACAAAAGTTAAGTCCTTAAGGAATTGTTCATGAATCTGTGATCAGTGGCAGGCCGCTCTGCGGGAGGTTGTGCAAGGTCAAGATTCGCGCCGCGGCGCAGTCCTGCGGCCAATCCGCAAACCGCAAAAAAGAAGATTCCTAGATCGGGCGTTGCCCCGGTCAGGCAGGCCGAAATCAAAAGCGCGATACAGGCCGACTGCAGGGCCCGCACAACTGCAAAGCGCGGGTCCGGATGATTGCGGTTCGCGCTACGCCACAGAACGCTTGCGATGAACGCGAAGAACAGGCCCGTGCCAATGATACCGAGGCTCGCCAGGGTCGCCATCAACCAGCTGGAGGCGCGCACACTACCCAACCCAGCCCCCATGAAGCCCGTATCGATCAGGTTCTGCAGCGCTTGGGCATTCCAGCTCAATCGCTCAACCCCCGATGCACCGTCCAGCTTGTTGAAAAGCGCGCGGTCAAGGAAGGCCTGCACCGTCTCGACGTATTCATAGCTGGTGAAAATACCAATCGCGCCCAGCCAGGCAACAATCGCTGCCGATACCGCAATGGCAAAGCTGCGACGGCTAATCTCAGGTCCAAAGGTTGTCGCCACCCAAATCATCCCGGCGGTCGCCAGATACACCAGCATCGCGACGTAGGACGCCGAGGAAGTGGACCGAAGCACCGCCACCGCCGAAATCACCAGCATGACAATCACCAGCCGCGATCGCGGTGTATCCAGCCAATAGTGGAACCAGAACGCAAAGAGACCGAGCGAGAAGTACCCAAACGAACTTGCCTCGGGGAAGCCACCGATCATCCGCTTCAGCCCTGCCATGCGGACATCATAAAGCATGGCATAGTTCGCGCTGCGGATCGGCTCGAGAAGGGCTTCCGCCCCGACGGCATATGTCGCCACGTCCAGCCAGCCCAGTGCTGCATTCACAGCCGTTGCAACGGCAATTGCGATCACGACGGTTTTGCCATCGGGGCGGACCCGGAAAACTGTGGCGACCGCAAAGAAAATCGCGACCCCGAGGCCGAGCCGGAAAAGCTGGGTTAGATTGCCGGAGCTTGGTCGTAACGGGATCGAAACGATCCCACTTTCATTGGCCGTCCGCGAGAGGCTAAAAACCTCTGTCTGCCCCGCAAATATCGCCGGAAACATTAGCGATGCAAAGGTTGCGTAGACAAACAGCAGCATCATCCAAAAGCCGGGCTGACCGATCCGCATTGTTCCCGCCACCAAACGTGGGCCCTGAGAGTGGATCATCACCAACGCAAACATCGTCAGCGCAACAAGGTCCGACACCAGGATTGACGCGCCACCAACCGCAGGCAGGTTGAACGCCGCCGCGGCCCCAAAAGGCGTGACCGCGCAGAACAGCCATAGGCCCCGGTAGGGGCCCTTGAACGCAAGGGCCACAATGATGGCAAGCGCGAAGACTGAGCTGAGGACAATTTGCATGGCCCTTTCTGCCGCGAAGTCCATCCTGTATGTCAACGCACAAACATGTTTTCGCCCTGCCATTGCAGTCGGTTTCTGGCGTAATAGGTGTTTTGATAGGTTATTGTTGCGCGGGGCGCGCCGAACCCTGCGACCGGTGTGTGAAAGGACGTCGATGATCCGCAGTCTGGCCTTTGGTCTCTCACTTTCCATCCTCGGCAGTTTCAGTGCCGCAGCAGAAGAGTTGCGCGGCCCGCAAATGGCGGTGGCCTCAAACTTCGGGCAAGGGTTCTTGTCAGACTTGATGGATCAGGCACTTGCTTGGGGGATCAATGACTTCCGCGATGCGGTCTATTGGGACCGGGTCGAAGCCGCTGACGGGACTTTTGTATTCGACCGTCCCGACACCACGTACCCCGACCAGCTCGCCGACGCTGGCGCGCGGATGAGCCTGACAGTCAATAACGGTCATCCTGCCTATGATGAGGGTCACACGCCGCTATCGCCTGTTGCCGTCGCCGGGTTCGCCTTTCACGCCGCTGAAACTTTGCGTCGCTTCCCGGCGATTAAGGCGATTGAGATTGGGAACGAGTTCAACGGTCCCAACTTCGTTTCCGGCTCTTTGCGGGAAGGCAATCTCGACCAGCGCGCCGCCGCCTATGTGGCTTTGCTCGAGGCCGTGGCGACGCGTGCAAAGGTCGCTGACCCGGAGGTGCGTATCATCGGGGGCGGTGTCCACTCCATCCCCACGGGTTATCTGGCCAAACTTCTCGAACTGGGCGCGGCGACACACATGGATGCGATTGCCCTGCATCCATACTCCACACCTGTCGAACACTACGCCAAACAGATTGCCGTGATGCGCCGTTTGCCGGGATTAGAGACGATGCCCGTTGAGATCACGGAGTTCGGCACGCAAATCCCGGACGAAGCACCCGGTAAGATGCTGCGCAGTCATTGCCTTTACGGGCTCGCCGGGGCCTCGCGCCTTGCCTGGTATGCGGTGAATGAACGCGGTGACGACTACGAACCACTGATCACGCGCGCCGGACGCGTGACCCCGGCAGGGGAGACCTTCCGGTTTATCCAAGACCGACTGACTGGCCTTCCCGTCGCGGACGTGAGCCCCGATCCGTTTACCTACGCCTGCCTTTACGACCAGCGCATTTTGATGATCTGGGGGATGCCCCGCAGCCTTGATGTTACTACTGATGAGGTGACGGCGCTCGACCACACCGGCAACGCTCTTACGGGACAGACCTTCACCCTTTCCGAGACGGAGCCGCTGATCCTCGTGTCTGGAACCGATCTCCAGCTCGGACGCGACATGGTCCTCGGCGACCACGCTGTGCTGGCCGATAGCTACCACGGCTTTACCTACCCGGAGAACCCGGAGACGACACAAGCAACCGGCGGCTTCCTCCGCAAGGTCAGATCGCCCGATGCGGTCACGCTAATGCAAACGATGCCCGGTCAAGACCGGCCCGGACGCCCCTGGACACCCTGGCTTGGCGTGCCATCAAACGGGGATGTGAGGCTTCTGCCTGATACGCTGCTTCCGGCTGGTTCCAGCGACTACCCGGTTGAGATTGTCCATGAATACACCGCCGCCGCGGATGGGCCTGCGACCCTCGCATGGGCGCTCACCCCCAGCGACCGCAGCACCGACGGCATCACAATTGTGGTTTCGCACAACGGCCAAGAGTTGCTTCGCGCGGATGTCACCGGCGCATCGGGTGACGTGATCTCCAACATTCAACTGGTCGCAGGCGACACGCTTGAAGTCGCCGTCGGCCCCGGCGCCACATCAACCGGCGATGTGACAGACTATCGTTTCACGCTCCGTCAGGCGGAGTAATCGTCGCGAGCAGCCGATCAACGCCGTCCCACGCCTCATCGAGCACGCGCTGGTGTGCGACCGGGTCAATGCCGGCTGCGATGGCTTGCAGCACCATCGACACGATGTCTTCTGCTGTGAGGTTCGGGTCGGACGAGAAGAAGGGCGATTGCCCGGCCACCTCAAAGAACGACTCAAGCTTCGCGTCCCAACCCAGCCCAACAATGGGCCGCTGATAGCTGTAAGCGACGATGCAGGCATGGAGCCGGTGTGCGATAACGGCTTTGCAGCTTGCAATGATGGCAACAAGGTCGCGTGGCGTCGTGGGCGCAGGAGGCACCATCACCTGACCCTGTGCAATTGCTGCGGCCAAATCGGGATGTGCCGCGACTTTGGCCAAAAGCGCCTGATCCTCTGCAGCCCCATTTGAAAACAGCGTGACGCTTTCGCCTCGTGCGACGGCGAGTTTGATCACATCCACATAAAACGCCACACCGCCCTTGGCGGACCCGGCCACGCTCCCGCTCGCGTGGTGGCCGAGGATGACAAAATCCGTCACGCAGACCCCGATCCCAGACGAAGCCTCTGCCGGACCATAATGGGCCGCCGCAAAAAGCCCCGGATCGAGGGTCAACTCCGGTCGCGGCAGGAACGGCACCTGTGCCTTCCATGCTGACAGCGCGCCAGCGTCCCGCACGCCCACCATGCGCAGATCAACGCTCTGCATCTTGTGAAACAATTCCTTGCCCTTGGTGGTCCAATTCTTCGACACTCCAACAGCGTAAACTGCCGTCGGCGTCCCGGTGGCCTTCAGCACATCAAAGGCACGCCCAACCTTGATGGGGAAATTCAGGCTCGCATCTGAAAAAATCTGTCCACCACCGACGATGGCAAGGTCCGCGCCCTCAGCAGCTTTAGTCCACTCGTCTTCAACCCCGTCAATCGTGCGATTGAGCTTCCAAAGCGCAAGCCGTTGCTGCACGAAAAGCGGCAAGTGGTCGATGATCGCAATAATCGCTTCGCGGTTCTTGATCACCACCTGACCAAAGTCCCGCCGCGCGGACATATCAATGTGCACCACCTTGGCTTTGGGTTTGCGGTCGGTGATTGCATGTCCCACGCAATCGGCAATCACGCCATCCCCAAGGTTGGGGCTGTAGCACAAACCAAATTGAACAACTTTCACACCAGCACCTTTGATTTCGCCGGGGACCTTCGACCCGAGACATGTGGACGGGGTGTTACGCGATCAAATCGCGTGAGGGAACCGTCTTTGAGGGGGAGAATCGGAGCATCTTTAACCTGACGACTCGGCGAGCGTGTCCGAAGCAGTCAAAAAATTTCGGTTGGCAGCTTTTTTCTTGCGGTGCATGAAGCGACCTAGCGCCACAATCAAAGGACGATTGCCTTTGAGTGCTCTGAGACTGGTATCTCTCGTTTCGCTCGCGATGCAATCCAAGCTTCTGCGTTTTTGCGAGCCATCTTAAGCGCGCGATTCGCGCTTGTTTTTCGAACCTCTGAAGTGGATTTTCAGTTTTCCGGCACCGAAAAGCCTATGAACCGAGGCTTTTCTACAGGCTATTAACGAAAGGTTAACAACTCACGCTTGGGTTGAGGTCTGATAGAAGGCAAAAGTCTAAGGGCAAGCGCCCGAACTTCCTGAGTCAACATCGCATTTAAATATCGATAAAATTGCCATAAATCTGCCCAAAAATAGAGCAAATCGCAGGCCAGATCGCGGAAATACGCGCATGGACGCCTCAATGAGTTTGCACCTGAACTTCAGGCGCACTACCCGTTATTCGTGCATTCTTCGTCGAATTGATTATAAAACTTGAGGCGATTGGTCCTTTGAAACATCAGATTTTTAACGGAATGGCCCTGTCTGCCGAAGTAAGCCGCCTTGGCGAATTTACAGATGCCGAACGCGCGCAGGGCCCATCGCTTCAGTTCCAGGTCGCAAAACGGGGTTTCGACGTTGTCGTTTCGCTGATGCTCGTCCCGGTATACTTGGTGGCATGTGCGGTATTGCTTCTTGCGAACCCTCACTTCAACAGGGGCAAGCTGCTGTTTGTGCAACCGCGTATGGGGCAAGGCACAAAGCCCTTCCAAGCCCTGAAGTTTCGCAGCATGACCGACGCGCCAGCCGTGGCGCGCGGCGCGCACGATCCGCTTGAGACGGATCGCATCACAAAACTTGGGCGGTTCCTGCGCAAATCGCGCATTGATGAGCTTCCACAGATCTTCAATGTCCTCAAAGGCGAGATGAGCCTGATCGGCCCACGCCCTGACTTCTACGCCCATGCCGAAGAATACCTGAAGACAGTTCCTGGTTATCGCGCAAGATATTCTGTGCGCCCGGGGATCAGTGGGTATGCGCAGACCGAGGTTGGGTATGCCGACAATTTGGATGCGGTTTCCGCCAAAGTCGCGGCAGACCTCTACTACATTCGCAACCGCCGTTTGCGGTTGGAGGCTTGGATTGTGTGGCGGACCCTTCAAACGGTTTTTGGCCGCCACGGGGCTTAGATCACCTCACGCGACAGCAGATGTCAGATCACCGACAACAAAGGGCGGCTGAATGAAACCAGCCGCCCTTGGTGTTCGGAAAGGTGCAGAAAGTACACCCTCAGATTGAGCGACTAATTCGTCCCATTGGTGCCATTTGTTCCGTTGGTGCCATTTGTTCCATTCGTCTCGGCCATGCCAGAGGCCATCGCCGCTGCAAGGTTTGCGGCAGGTGGCAGAGGTGGAGGGGCAAAGTTGTTGACGGATAGATCCTTTGGCAGCCCAAGCGGATCCAACGGAGGTGCAATACAGGTCACACCCTGCGACGTGGTGCCCCCAATGCATTGTTGCGCGATCCCCGTTGCCGGAACGGCGGAAATCGCAATTGCTATTAGAAATGTTCGAAAAGTCATATAATTACCCCACATAAACCATTTCTTAACTATAACCGATACCGAGCATGTCTGATACGCAGGCGCCGCTCAAACGAAGGCCACAACCGGCATGTTTTGGCCCATTGGCGGTGGTTGGCCGACACTCGTGTAGGGTTGATATGTTTTTGGGCGGCGCAACCAAAGGTTATACGAATGTTGGCCGGCAATGTGCCTGTTTACCCGGCGTCATGTGCAGTGATTAAGCACCCACCCCACTCACCGAAAACCCCGTCGGATTACAAGCTACTGATTCGCTTTTCGGTTGTGTGCTTGAAATTGTGCGAAAACTTAAAAAAGCGCGCAGTTGCGTCCCACATAGCGATACACCCGCCACAGTGTCTGCGCCCGTTTACGTTCAAATCAGATGTTTGCTTTTCTGTTGCGTGGCGACACGGTAGGTCGTCTGTGAGAGCTGTGTGCGATCGCGGATGTCCGCAATCACAATGCAGAAGGAAAGAAGTTCGGTCGGGACAGGGTGCAACACCTCCCCACCTTGGAATGGTAAGAAGCGTATGATTTATCCAGTTGTTCTATGCGGTGGGTCGGGAACGCGGCTTTGGCC
>JAHDEX010000037.1:32075-40073 GCA_020628545.1 Paracoccaceae bacterium
TTGGTGACGTTTGGCGTCCAGCCAGATCGCCCCGAAACCGGCTATGGCTATCTTGAACTTGCGAAGGCCCCCGAAGGCGACACTGCGGTCCCACTCAAAAGCTTCCGCGAGAAACCCGATGCTGCGACAGCGCAAAGCATGCTCGACGCGGGCAACTACCTGTGGAACGCGGGCATTTTCCTGTTCCGCGTCTCCGACATCCTCGCCGCCTTCAAAACACATGCGCCCGATCTGGTCGCGCCGTGCGAAGCGGCCATTGCTGAAAGTTCCGATGACCTCGGGTTTTGCCGCCTGGGCGCTAAGGCTTACAGTAAGGCAGCCGCAATTTCCTTTGACTATGCGATCATGGAAAAAGCCGAAGCGGTGATGACCGTCCCGATGACCAGCCCATGGTCCGATCTGGGGTCATGGGAGTCGCTGTGGCAGGCGCAAGAGCCTGATGCGAACGGCGTCGCAACCAGCGGTGCGGTCACCCAGATCGATTGCAAGGATACCTATCTGCGCTCGGAAGAGGACAACATCCAACTCGTTGGCCTTGGATTGGACGGTATCGTCGCAGTCGCCATGCGCGATGCAATCCTTGTCGCGGACAAATCTCGCGGTCAGGATGTCAAAGCGGTGGTCAGTGCGCTCCGCGCGAACTCTGTCGCGCAAGCTGATGATTACCCACGGTTTCACCGCCCGTGGGGGTGGTACGAAACGCTCTGCCTAGATACCCGTTTCCAGGTGAAACGGATCATGGTGAAACCGGGTGGCGTGCTCAGTCTTCAAAGCCATCACCACCGCTCTGAACACTGGATTGTGGTGCGCGGCACGGCTGAAGTCACGATTGGCGAGGACGTCAAGCTCGTGACCGAAAACGAAGGCGTCTACATTCCGCTGGGCACCGTCCACCGCATGGCCAACCCCGGAAAGTTGCCGATGTACCTGATTGAGGTGCAAACCGGGAGTTACCTCGGTGAAGACGATATCGTCCGTTACGAGGATATTTACGACCGCAGCTAATTTGCCGAAATCCGCGTCAATTTTTCTTGAAATGGCCCAATGCCGGACCATTTTGGTCGGAAACACTATGGGGCTAAGTGCCGGTTTCGCTTGAGGCCCGCGCCAATTTGGCACACATAGGTTTGACCCTTGGCAATTGACCCGGAGCTTGCGTGTCTCTTTTCCTGATCGTCGCCCTTCCATTTCTGGGTGCTTTGCTGCCCGGATTAATGAACCAAGCTGGTCGTCAGGCCTGTGCATCGGTGACCTTCATGGTGACGCTCAGCGCCTTTGTGGGGCTGCTGACAAACGCGCCAGCGGTCATGGCCGGGGAGGTTGTGCAGGCCGGCATCGACTGGATGCCGCTCCTTGGCCTGAACTTCACACTCATGCTCGATGCGCTTGGGTTTTTCTTTGCGCTTCTGATTCTCGGGATCGGCCTGCTGATCATCGCCTACGGGCGCAGCTATTTGGCGCGTGAAGACAATATGGGTGAGTTCTTCACCTACCTGCTCTTGTTCCAAGGCGCGATGGTGGGGATCGTTCTGTCCGACAACATCTTGCTTTTGTTGATCTTCTGGGAGCTGACTTCGCTCTCTTCTTTCCTGCTGATCGGCTATTGGAAGCACCTGCCGGAAGGCCGTCAAGGCGCGCGGATGGCGCTCACAGTCACAGGCATGGGTGGCCTTGCGATGATCGGTGGGATGCTCATCCTCGGCCAGATCGTCGGCTCCTACGACCTCAGCGTGATCCTGCAGAACCGCGAACTCATTCAGGATTCGCCGCTCTATCTGCCTGCGCTGCTGCTGATCCTTCTCGGCTGTTTCACCAAGTCGGCCCAATTCCCGTTCCATTTCTGGCTGCCACACGCGATGGCCGCACCCACGCCAGTATCGGCCTATCTGCACTCGGCGACCATGGTGAAAGCAGGCATCTTCCTGATGGCGCGGATGTGGCCGGTCCTGTCTGGCACGCCGGAGTGGTTCGTGATCGTTACATCGGCGGGCCTGATTACGATGGTCCTTGGCGCATTCATCGCGATCTTCAAACATGATCTGAAGGCGCTTCTGGCCTTCTCAACCGTCAGCCACCTTGGCCTGATCACGATGCTTCTGGGCACCGGGACTGCGTTTGGCGCGATGGCCGCGATGTTCCACATCATGAACCACGCGGCATTCAAGGCGGCACTCTTTATGTCGGCAGGCATTGTGGACCACGAGACGCACACCCGCGACATTCGCAAGCTCGGCGGTCTGCGCCACCTGATGCCGATCACCTTTACCATCGTCGTCTTTGGTGCCCTGTCGATGGCGGGTATCCCGTTCCTGAACGGCTTCCTGTCGAAAGAGATGATGCTGGAAGAGGCGACGCATACCGTCCTCTTCAACTCACCGTATCTTGTGCCGGTTCTTGCCACCGTCGGCTCGCTCTTCTCTGCGGCTTACTGTTTCCGTCTCATCGGGCATACTTTCCTTGGGCCAAAGCGCGATGACTACCCATCGCATCCGCATGATCCGGGCCCCGGTCTGTGGTTGCCCCCGGCATTGTTGATTATCCCAGTCATCGTCATCGGTTGCGCGCCGTTCCTTGTGCAGGATTTCGTCTTCCTCGTCGCAAAAGCCGTCATTGGTGGCGTCGACAAGTTAGAGGTCAAGTACATCAAGATCTGGCACGGTCTTGTGCCTGCGCTTTACATGTCGATCGCCGCTGTTGTGGGTGGTCTGTTGCTGATGGCAATTTACAAGCCACTGCAAAACCTGTGGGACAAAACACCCCGGCCAGAGGCAAAAACGATCTTTGAGGCAATCATCGCGTTCTTTGTTGGCCTTGCGCAAAAGATCATCCACCCGACCCACGACGGCGCGTTCTCGCGCTACGCTGCAATCATGCTCGGTTTTGTGACGCTTGCAGGATACTACGCATGGTCCACGGGCACGGTTGGCGCGCCGACGCGCGAATTGCAAACGGCCGGACCAGTTGAGATTGCGGGTTGGCTCATGCTCGTTGCGGCAACCATCGGTCTCGTCTTCTTGCACCGCAATCGCCTGATGGCGCTGATCCTGATCGGGATCGCGGGCCTGATGGTCTCTATCGGCTTTGTCTTCTTCAGCGCACCTGACCTTGCGATGACGCAGATCACGGTCGAGGTGGTCACGATCATCCTGCTGCTGCTGGCGCTGAACTTCCTGCCGAAGAAGACACCGGTCGAAAGCTCAAACCTGCGCCGCGTGCGCGACGGGGTTATTGGGGCCGCTGGCGGCCTTGCAGCCTTTGCGATGTCTTACCATTTCATGCTGCGCGATGCGATCACAACGCCGATCTCGGAATTCCACCTTGCCAACTCTTACAAAGGCGGTGGTGGTACGAACGTGGTGAACGTGATCCTCGTCGACTTCCGTGGTTTTGATACATTTGGCGAGATCATCGTGCTGGGTATCGCCGCGCTGCTGATCTACGCGTTGACCGAGACATTGCTGGACGGTCCTGTCCGCGCGCGGCTCCTGAACCGTGTGCCGGATCAACCGATTGCGGGCGACGCGCATCCAATGATGATGGTGGTGCTGACCCGCGTGATCATGCCCATCGTGATCCTTGTGGGCTTCTACATCTTCCTGCGCGGTCACAACGAACCGGGCGGCGGCTTTATCGCAGGCCTTGTCGTCTCCATCGGGATCGTGATGCAATACATGGCCAGCGGCTTTAGCTGGGCCGCAGCGCGACAGCGCTATCCCTATCACGGCGTCATCGGGGCAGGGGTGCTGGTGGCGGGCCTGACCGGTATCGGGTCGTGGTTCTTCGGCAAACCGTTCCTGACATCAGACTTCACCTACGTCCGCATCCCGCCATTCCACGAGTTTGAACTGGCGACCGCAGCCCTCTTTGACGTCGGCGTATTCCTTGCAGTGGTGGGCGCAGTCTTGTTGTCGCTCGAAAGCTTCTCGCGCCTTGCACGGCGTGCCCACGTGAAAGACCCCGAACACCCCATGGACATCAACCCACAGCGCGATGACCAGCCGCAAGGTTCCGTCGTGAAGGGGGGCGTGTAACATGGAATTTCTTGTCGCCTCTGCCATTGGCATCCTCACCGCCGCTGGTATTTACCTGACACTGCGTTTGCGGACTTTCCCGGTGATCCTTGGCATCGCGCTGCTGACATATGCGGTGAACGTCTTCCTCTTTGCATCCGGCCGTTTGATGACAGGCAATCCGCCGATTTTGCGGGATGGCGTTGATGTTTATACCGATCCACTGCCGCAAGCGCTCGTTCTGACCGCGATTGTGATCTCCTTTGGGATGACGGCTGTTGTTGTGATGATCGGCCTTGGCGCATTCCTGGGCGCGGATGATGACCATGTGGACGACCCCAAAGCGGATGATGCCGCGGCGGAGGACCGGTCATGAACCACTGGATCATCCTGCCCATCGTGCTGCCGTCACTGCTGGCACCCTTCATTGTCCTTGCGGCACGCTACCACATTGGCATTCAGCGTGTGCTGTCGGTCGCGGGCGTGCTTGCGCTGATCGTGTTGAACCTCGCGCTGGCTTGGCAAGCCTCGGACGGGACCATCACGCTTTACCAGCTTGGCGATTGGGCTGCGCCCTTTGGCATTGTCGTCGTAGGCGACCGGCTGTCGACGATGATGATCCTGCTGACCGCTGTGCTGGCGTTCTTTGTGCTGCTGTATGCCATCGGGTCCGGGTGGGACCAACGCGGGCGGCACTTCCACGCGCTTTACCAATTCCAGCTGATGGGGATCATGGGGGCGTTCCTCGCGGGCGACCTTTTCAACCTCTTTGTGTTCTTTGAAGTGCTGCTGATCGCCTCCTACGGCCTGATGATCCACGCAGGCGGCAACGCGCGGCTGCGGGCAGGGGTGCAATATGTGCTCTATAACCTGCTTGGCTCCACACTCTTCCTCTTTGCCCTGGGCGCGATCTACGCCCAGACCGGCACGCTCAACATGGCGGACCTCGCAGAACGTGTGCAGTTGATCAGCGCTGACGATACTGTTGGAATCCGACTCGCCGCCGTTCTGTTGCTTTTGGTGTTCGCGATCAAAGGCGCGGTGATGCCGCTGCATTTCTGGCTGCCGTCCAGCTATGCCGAGGCTCCGGCCCCCGTCGCGGCCCTGTTTGCGATCATGACGAAGGTCGGTGCCTACGCGATCATCCGCGTCTACACGATGATCTTCCCACCAGACCTCGCCGTGACCGACGGGTTGCACACCAGCTGGCTACTGATCGCCGCACTGGTCTCTCTGGCGATTGGGATGGTGGGCGTGCTTGCTGCGCGGAAACTTGACCGCGTGGTTGCGTTTTCGGTGATCGGGTCGATGGGCATGGTGATGGTCGCCATCGCACTTTTCACCCCAGCAGGGATCGCCGCTGCACTTTATTACATGGTCCATTCCACATTGGCCGCCGCAATCTTGTTCCTCGTGGTCGATCTGACCCGGGCAGGGCGCAAAGACTTGGCGTTAACAGCCCAACCGCCCATTGCAGGTGCGGCGCTGACAGCCGGTTTGTTCTTTGTGGGTGCCATCGCCATGGCAGGCCTGCCGCCGCTTTCGGGCTTCATCGGCAAATTGCTGGTGCTGGACGCGTCGTTCACATCCGACATCGCACCGTGGGTCTGGGGCACGATCCTGATCTCCAGCCTGATCAGCGTCGTTGGCTTCGGTCGCGCGGGCAGTGTTGTCTACTGGAAGGCAAAGTCGCTCGCCCCCGACCCCGAAGTCGCGCCAGAGGCAGACCCTGCATCGCCCCCAACCGCCCTGTCTTACGCGGCAGTCGGCGGCCTGATCGCACTTCTGGTTGCGCATACCGCCTTTGCAGGTCAGGTCCATGGCTACACCACGACGACCGCCGCACAATTGTTCGCGCCCGAGCCCTACAAGGCTGTCGTGCTGGACACACCCGGCAAATTGACCCGCCCCGAAGATAAAGAAAAGGCGGACGCCTATGGCGACGACGCCAAAGACGGGGAGGATCACTGATCATGCGCTTCGTGAACTGGCTCTTCCCGCATCCTTTGCTGACGCTGCTGATCGCCGTCGTCTGGGTGATCCTGCAGAATGAGATTTCGGCGGGTATGGCGGTCTTCGGCGTCATCCTCGGCATCATCATTCCACGCGCTTTTGCCGCGTACTGGCCCGACCGGCCCACCGGCTTTCGCCCGGGCAAGATGCTGTCTTACAGCCTGCTTGTCATGTGGGACATCATGGTCGCGAACGTGCAAGTCGCCTGGATCGTCCTGACGGTCCCGAATGCGAAGCTCAAACCCGCGTGGATTTCAATCCCGCTGGACCTCAAGCAGCCAGAGGCGATCACGATCCTCGCCGGGACGATCACGCTGACACCGGGCACCGTCTCTGCTGATCTGTCCGACGAAGGACACAGCCTTTTGGTTCATGTCCTGCACACTGATGACCCAGACGGCGAAGTTGAGACCATCAAATCCCGATATGAGGCCCGCTTGAAGGAGATCTTTGTCGAATGACTGCGATAGATTTCATGAACACAGCGATGATCATCGCCTTTGTCTCGCTCGTGATTGGGCAACTCATGGCGATGTACCGGCTGGTCAAGGGGCCGTCTGTTGGCGACCGGATCCTTGCCCTGGATACAATGGTCATCAACGCCATCGGCTTGATCATCCTGCTGGGCATCTCACTAGGGTTCCGCATCTACTTTGAGGTGTCGGTGATCATCGCGATGCTCGGCTTTGTCTCTACCGTTGCGCTCGCGCGGTTTGTGTTGCGGGGGGACATCATCGAATGATGGAAACGATTGGACCTATCCTTGTTGGTGTCTGCCTTTTGATCGGGGCAGGGTTTGCGCTTGTAGGCGCAATCGGCCTGATCAAACTGCCGGACCCGATGACGCGCCTGCATGCACCGACCAAAGTGGGCACCGTGGGCATCGGCGCGCTTCTGCTGGCCTCACTGATCTACAACTGGGTGTTCAGCGACGGGTCTTATCATGAGACGCTAATCATGGCATTTCTGTTCGTCACGGCGCCAATCTCAGCCAATTTCCTTGCGAAGGTGAACATCCACACCGAACACTGCGACGAACCACCGACGCCACCGCGTGACGATGCATGGTCGACGCTGGCGTCGCCTGACAAGGACACGCCATCAGCTGACACTGAAGTCGCCCCATAGCGCCACGCGAGCATCCATTCCTTTGCAGTTGCGACTTATTCGCAATTTACTTGAGAATGCTTCGCAACTGCCCTAGATTATCGACATTGCATGGATTGAGGTCGGAGGCATTGATGGCGCGGGTCACACCCTTGGTATTTGGAACGATGTTGACTGCACTTGCGGCCACGGTGGCCGCCGCAGAAGATGACACCTTCAAGGTCGTCACAACCTTCACCGTCCTTGCCGATATGGCCCAAAACGTGGCCGGCGACGCGGCAGAGGTGGTGTCCATCACAAAGCCGGGGGCAGAGATCCACGGGTATGAGCCGACCCCCCAAGACCTCGTGGGCGCAAGCGATGCGGACTTGATCCTCTGGAACGGCCTGAACCTCGAACTCTGGTTTGAACAATTCCTCGCAAACCTCGGCGATATCCCATCCGCAACGCTCACCGAAGGCATCACGCCGATTCCAATCGCGGAAGGGGCCTATGAGGGCAAAGCGAACCCCCACGCATGGATGGGCCTCAATAACGCGCTGATCTACATCGACAACATCGAGGCTGCGTTTTCAGAGCATGACCCTGACAACGCGGATGCCTATGCGGCCAATGCAGAGGCTTACAAAACACAGCTTCGCGCGACCATTGACCCACTTCGCGAACAGATCGCCACGATCCCGGAGAACCAACGCTGGCTTGTCACCTGTGAAGGGGCCTTCAGTTACTTGGCGCAGGATTTTGGCCTGAAAGAGCTTTACCTTTGGCCCATGAACGCTGACCGCGTTGGCACCCCACGGCAAGTACGCGGTGTGATCGACGGCGTGCGCGAAAATGACATCCCCGTCGTCTTCTGCGAAAGCACCGT
>JAHDEX010000038.1 GCA_020628545.1 Paracoccaceae bacterium
TATTCCGGGTGGTGGACTGACGCGGTGTCGCCATTCCCAACGAGGATGTAAGCACCGGGGCGTTCTTCCAGCATGTAAGCAAAATCCTCGCCGCCCATCACAAGCGGAGCATCATCGCACTCACCGGCCACGTCAGCGGCGACCTTGGCAGCAAATTCCGTTTGTTCTGGATGATTCACCATGCAGGGATACCCGCGATAGAAGCTGATCTCAGCCTCGGCGCCATAGGCGGCAGCGGTTGTTGCGACCAAGGCCTTGAACCGCGTCTCTGCCAAATCCCGGACATCCGCCGATAAGGTGCGGATCGTGCCCTTTAGATGCACGCTGGGCGTGATGACATTGAAGGCCTTGGAGGCACTCTCGATCGAAGTGACCGAGACAACAGCTTGTTCGACGGGATCAACATTGCGGCTAACAATCGACTGCAGTGCCAGTACGACGTGCGACGCGACCACAGCGCTATCGACGGTGTCATGTGGCTTCGCCGCGTGTCCGCCTTTGCCCTTCACAACAACCTCAAACTGATCCGTTGCCGCAAAGAACGCCCCCGGACGAATGGCAAACTTGCCAAGCGGTTGCCCCGGCCAATTATGCATTCCATAGACTTCGTCGATGCCGAAATCAGCCATTAGGCCGTCTTCACACATCTCGCGTCCGCCGCCGCCGCCTTCTTCGGCGGGTTGGAAAATCACGACCACGGTGCCGTCAAAATTGCGCGTCTCTGCAAGGTATTTTGCGGCTCCTAGCAGCATGGCTGTATGTCCATCGTGGCCACAAGCATGCATCGCACCATCGGTTTTTGAGGCGTAATCGAGCCCCGTCTGCTCATGAATTGGCAAGGCATCCATATCCGCGCGCAACCCAATCACGCGACCAGAGGCACTGGCGCGGCCTTTGATCACCCCAACAACGCCCGTGCGCCCGATCCCTGTCTTCACGCTATCACACCCAAACTCGGCCAGTTTTTCAGCGACAAGTGCGGAGGTCCGATGTGTTTCAAACAGGATCTCGGGGTGCGCGTGAATATCCTGCCGCCACGCGGTAATCTCAGGTAGCAGTTCGGCGAAGCGGTTTTTGATGGGCATGCAGGTTTCCTTATCCAGCCAACCTATAGGTGGCGTGAATGACGACCGGCAACAAGGGAAAACGCAGAAAAGTGAGCGTCACTCCATATGCTTGCGGATCCGCCTGACCATCAGCCAAACAGCGATGAGAACGATAGGCGTCGCCCCCGCAGCGAGCATCGGCTTCGACACACCGTAAAGCTTCTCGATAGGACCAAGCAGATAAAGCACAAGGTTCACTGCGTAGTAGCTGATCGCCACAACCGATAACCCTTCAACAGTGCGCTGCAAACGCAGCTGCAGATCAGCGCGTTTGTCCATTGAAGTCAGCAGTTCCTGATTTTGGGCAGAGCGCTCCACATCAACCCTCGTCCGCAACAAATCACCTGCGCGCAGGGCCCGCGACGACATCGCGGCAAGGCGGCTTTCTGTGGATTTCACCGTGCGCATAGCCGGGTCGAACCGGCGCATCATAAACTCAGCGAAGGTCTGACGCCCTAGGAACCTTTGTTCACGCAAGACATCGATCCGCTGGTTCACAATGGTCTCGTACGCCCCGGTTGCACCAAACCGATATGCCGTCTTGGCGATGATATTTTCGACTTCGGCCGATGTCGTCAGCAAGGCTTTCAATACCTGATCAGGCTGAGCGGCGCCGGTCATGTCCTCAGACAATTTCGTCAGCCGCCCGTCGATCTGGCTTAATTGCGGTCCAAGCTCACGCACCATCGACAGGCCCAGCATGGACATCGACTTGTAGGTTTCGATCTCGCAAAGACGCTGCACGATCCGCCCGGTGCGCCGTGCCCCCGTGCCTTCCCGCGCGAAGATTGCAAACCGCATGTGACCCTGCTCATCAATCCGAAAATCGCCGGCGACCACAAGCTCATCATCCAACACCCGGCTGATGGCGAGGCTTTCAGGCACAAACCAGTCAGCGACGCTCTTGAGGATCGCCTCATCATCGTTTTGCAACTCGACACGGATCAAGGCTGAGGTGACCCGTTGCCCGGGCACTTTTGCCAACCATTCTGATGGGAACATCGCAAACGTGGAGCCGTCAAAAGGACGTTCCGCCGTGCCGTCGCCAAAGATGGTGTAGGTCACAAACTCTGTGTGGCTCTCCCACTTGAGCATGTGTTTCCCGATCTGGCCAAAGTAGTGCGTGGCCCCCGGTTGCGGATGCGCGGCACCATACCGATCAAGTAATTCAAGCAGATGCGCCATCTCGGCATCGCGGTCGCGACCAGCACCGTTTTCGACGGGCTTAATCGCGAGAAACGCGGCGCGCGCCGGGGCCTGCACGCGTGGAAACGGACGGGCATGCAACTCGTTGGCTAATGCGTATCGCAGCGGATGATCTTCAATGGCGGCCATGACGCACCTTTCTATGGTCAGACGCAAATTAGCGGCAAAACCATGAAGGTAAAGGAAAAACCATGCGTTATGAATGTGTTAGCGGGGTGCAATGGTATACCGAACCCCGCTATCTGCGCGCATCTGCATCAAATGTCGTTAGATCACAACGACATCCAAGGGCTCAAAGCCGTTGAACCATACCGATGAATAGGTGGAGGTATAGGCACCACAGTTGCGGATCAGCACCTGATCACCCGCGCGCAGAGAGAGAGGCAGCGACATCATTTGCTTTTCGTAAAGGACGTCTGCACTGTCACAGGTCGGACCTGCGACGATACACGGCCCGACTTTGTCGGCGTCGCGTGGGGTCACCAACTGATAGCGGATGGCCTCTCCTTCGGTCTCGGCCAAGCCAGAGAAGCGCCCGATATTGAGATACACCCAGCGGTGCAAATCGCGCTCCGATTTGCGGGATACAAGCATGACTTCTGACACAATCACGCCGGCTTCCGCGACCAGACCGCGACCGGGTTCAGCCATCACAACCGGCACATCACCAAATCGCGCGGTCACCTGCGCCATGACCTTTTCTGCATAGGCGGTTGGTGCGTCGATCTCTTGCCCGTAGAACGCTGGGAAGCCGCCGCCGATATTGAGGAGGCTCAAGTCAAAACCCAATGCCTTTGCGGCCTCCCACGTTTGCGCAATGGCATCGAGCGTCGCGCCCCACATCTCAGCATGGCGGGTTTGAGAGCCGACGTGGAAGGAAAAACCAACCGGCTGCAAGCCAAGGTTGCGGGCTTGTGCCAGAAGAGCCAACGCCATTTCGTGGTCACAGCCAAACTTGCGCGACAGAGGCCAATCTGCCTGCGATGTCGTAACAAGCAAGCGGATGTAAACCTTTGCACCCGGCGCATTTTCCGCAATCTTTGCAATTTCTTCTGCAGAGTCGGCCGCGAAAAGGCGAATGCCCTCCTCGTAGGCCCAGGCGATGTCTCGCGCCCGTTTGATGGTGTTTCCGAAAGAAATGTCTTCCGGCCGTGCGCCTTCTTGCAGGCACAGGTTGATCTCACCTTTCGACGCCGCATCAAATGCGCTGCCAATATCGACAAGCCGCGCAATGATTTCGCGCGCAGGGTTCGCTTTGACGGCATAATGAATGCGGGCACGTCCGAGCCCGGCAGACAGCGCACGGTACTGCGCCTCGACCCGATTGACGTCGATCAGCAACGTGGGCCGATCAAAGGTGTGGCTCAAGACATAGCCATCAAGCCGTGAGAGTGCAGGAATAGCAGTGCCCGCCAAAGGCGGAACGAAAGGTGCAGTCATGGATCATCTCCGGAAGTCGGGCACGGCGTTTGGCCGTACCGATTAAGACCAAGGGAGACGTTACCGTCGCTACGTAAACACGGGTGTGTTGACTGTCACCGGCCAGAGGCGCGTGCGTTGGCGTCTATGGCGCCCATTTGAACCCGAAAGTGAGTCGCAACAAGCGCGATTATCGCATGGATTGCATGCGCCTTTTGCATGGCTTCTGGCATAGGCTTGCGGAACTTGACACTCACCCGCTATGGCAAAGCCATGACCCGGACCTTGCTATTCAATAAACCTTTCGACGTGCTGTCCCAATTCACAGACGCTAAGTCGCCGACACCGCGCCGCACGTTGTCAGACTTTATCGACGTGCCGCATGTCTATCCTGCCGGGAGGTTGGATCGGGACAGCGAAGGGCTGGTGGTTTTGACGGATGACGGAAAGTTGCAAGCGCAAATCGCCAATCCGAAACACAAACTGCCAAAGACCTATCTTGTGCAAGTTGAGGGCGATCCCACGGATGCAGACCTGCAGCCGCTGCGAGATGGCGTATTTCTGAAAGACGGGCTGACCCGCCCTGCGAAGGTCACACTGATCGACCCGCCGAACCTTTGGGAGCGTATCCCTCCTGTCCGCTTTCGCAAAAGTGTGCCCGACCGGTGGATCTCAATCACCATAAGCGAGGGGCGCAACAGGCAGGTCAGGCGGATGACGGCCCACGTGGGTTACCCGACGCTCCGCCTCGTGCGATGGAGCGTTGGTGCCTGGTCACTTGATGGCATTGGTCAGGGTAAATGGGTCGCTGTGTGACCAGCGGCCTTAGCTGATACAGGTGTCGAGCGAAACGACTGCGGCACCGTTTTGATCAAATATCCCGGTGCGTGTCACGCCTGCCACGTTCACAATTACCTGAGCACCAGCGATTTCCGCTCCGCTCACGATAATTTTGCTGCCACCTGCGGTATCATCAAGGTCGATTGTGAACGACAGCCCTTCTCCAGGTGCTAGCCCGGTCAATGCCAACGTCAGCGTCTGATCACCATCTGTCACCTCGGACTTACCGCTGACCACGTCATTGCCCGCGGTCAACTCAAAAGGCTGAAACACCTCAACGCCTTGTCCCTGAGCAGTAATGTCGAAAATCAGTCCCGCAGGCGCTGGTGAGAGGTCGATCGTCACATCCATCGGTGCTGCTGGACAGGCGCCAGTGTTGGTCAATGTAAACCGGTCTTTGGGTGCTCCGTCGCGAAAGATCATCAAAAGATCCGCCTGCGCCGTTGATGCCGATGTTGTCAGCAGCACCGCCCACAATAAATGTAATTTCATGAAATGCCCTTTCCCGCTCTTCGAGCACATGGCGTAAAAATTGGACAAAGCAACAAAAACCCCGCCGAAATCGGCGGGGTGTGAAATTTGAATATTGCGTCAGATCAATACGGTTCAGTCGATCTTCGGCAGAAGCGTATCCAAAGACGCCTTTGCGTCACCGTAGAACATGCGCGTGTTCTCTTTGAAGAACAGCGGGTTCTCAATGCCGGAGTAGCCAGTACCCTGCCCGCGCTTGGACACAAACACCTGCTTGGCTTTCCAGCATTCCAATACGGGCATTCCTGCAATTGGTGAGTTTGGATCGTCCTGCGCCGCCGGGTTCACGATGTCATTGGAGCCGATGACGATAGCGACGTCCGTATCCGGGAAGTCGTCGTTGATCTCGTCCATTTCCATCACGATATCATACGGCACTTTCGCTTCGGCCAAGAGCACGTTCATGTGCCCCGGCAAACGCCCCGCAACCGGGTGGATCGCAAAGCGCACGTTTTTGCCTTGCGCGCGCAGCTTCCGCACCAACTCTGCCACCGCGGTTTGCGCCTGCGCCACCGCCATCCCGTAGCCTGGAATGATGATCACGCTATCGGCTTCGTTCAGCGCGGTTGCCACACCATCCGCATCAATCGCGATCTGCTCACCTTCCACTTTCATCTGCTCACCTGCAGGGCCACCAAAGCCGCCGAGGATCACAGACACGAACGAGCGGTTCATCGCCTTACACATGATGTAAGACAGGATCGCACCAGAGGAGCCGACGAGCGCACCAACCACGATCAAGAGGTCGTTGCCCAAGGAGAAACCAATCGCTGCCGCAGCCCAGCCAGAGTAGCTGTTCAGCATCGACACGACGACAGGCATGTCCGCCCCGCCGATACCCATGATCAGGTGGTACCCGATAAAGAGCGCCAGAAGCGTCAGCAGCAACAGCGCAAAGAAACCGCCTCCTTGGAAGTACCAAATTGCGAAAATCAGCGACAATGCAGCCGCCGCAGCGTTCAAAAGATGCCCGCCAGGCAACTTCTTCGCAGCAGTGTCGATCTTGAACGGCAGCAGGCTAGAGTTGCCGGACAGCTTGCCATAAGCCACGACGGAGCCAGTGAAGGTCACTGCACCGATCCACACACCTAGCACCAGTTCGATCTGCAGAATCGTGATCTCAATAGGTGTTTTCTTCGCGACAAGCTCCGCAAACGACCCGGTCAGTGGTTCTGCTGCTTGTACGCCAGAGATGGTGAAATCAGCGTTGAAGCCGACAAAAACCGCGGCCAAACCAACGAGCGAGTGCATGATCGCCACGAGTTCCGGCATCTGCGTCATCTGCACTTTGGTCGCCAGTTGGTAACCCACGGCTGCACCACCGGCGATCAGCACGAGCGAAGCAAGCCAGAGGCCAGAGCCAGGACCAAACATCGTGGCGATAACAGCCAGCGCCATGCCGGCGATGCCGTACCAAACGGCGCGCTTTGCACTTTCTTGTCCTGACAAGCCCCCGAGCGAGAGGATGAATAGGACGCCCGCGACCACATAGGCCGCAATTGTGAATGCGTTTTCCATTGTCCTCTAACTCCTTAAGACTTCTGGAACATGGCGAGCATGCGCCGTGTCACAAGGAACCCACCAAAGATGTTCACGGAGGCCATGAACACGCCAAGTCCAGCAAGGATGGTGATCAGCGCACCGCTCGACCCGATCTGGATCAAGGCACCCAAGATGATGATGGATGAGATCGCGTTGGTCACAGCCATCAAAGGTGTGTGCAGTGAGTGCGCCACGTTCCAAATCACCTGGAACCCAATGAAGACTGACAGCACGAACACGATGAAGTGCTGCATGAAACTGGCGGGCATACCCGGGATCAGACCGATGCCCAGGATCAACGCCGCGCCAATCGCAAGCAGTGTGACTTGGTTCTTTGTCTGTGCCTGGAACTCTGCCACTTCTTTTGCGGCTTTTTCTTCGGCAGTCAGTTCCTTTGGCGCTTCCTTCTTAGGTTGCGCAGCAATCGCAGCCACTTTGGGCGGTGGTGGCGGGAAGGTGACCTCGCCCTTATGGGTTACGGTGGCGCCGCGGATCACATCATCTTCCATGTTGTGATTGTATTGGCGGCTTTCTTCGCCGGTTTCCTCGTCTTTCACCTTCGGCGTGAGGTCCGTCATCATGTGACGGATGTTTGTCGCATAAAGCGAAGACGACTGCGCCGCCATCCGGCTTGGGAAATCGGTGTAGCCAATGATGGTTACACCATTCTCGGTCACAACTTTCTCGTCCTTCACTGTGCCGTCAGCATTGCCGCCGCGCTCAGCCGCAAGGTCAACAATAACCGACCCCGGCTTCATGCTGTCGATCATGTCCTTGAGCCAGAGCTTCGGCGCGTCGCGACCGGGGATCAGGGCTGTTGTGATGACAATGTCCATGTCCGGCGCGATCTCACGGAACTTCGCAAGCTGGGCTTCGCGGAATTCCGGGCTGGAGACAGCGGCATAGCCGCCGGTTGAGGCACCATCCTGCTGCTCCTCCTCGAAGTCGAGGAAGACGAACTCGGCGCCCATGGACTCGACCTGCTCTGCCACTTCAGGCCGCACGTCGAACGCGTAGGTCACCGCCCCCAAGGAGGTTGCCGTCCCGATCGCGGCCAGACCTGCGACGCCTGCACCGATAACAAGCACCTTAGCGGGCGGCACTTTGCCAGCAGCAGTTACCTGCCCCGTGAAGAAGCGACCGAAGTTGTTCCCTGCCTCGATCACAGCGCGGTACCCTGCAATATTGGCCATCGACGACAGCGCGTCCATCTTCTGCGCGCGGCTGATACGCGGCACCATGTCCATTGCAATGACGGTCGAGCCCTGTTTGTTTGCCTCTTCAAGCAATTCCGAGTTCTGCGCAGGGTAGAAGAAGGAGATGAGAGTCTGCCCTTCGCGCAGCATTTTGATCTCTGACGGCTCCGGCGGGCGGACCTTCGCAACAAAATCGGCCTGAGCGTAAAGATCCTTTGCGGAATCGACGACAGTAACGCCCGCCTCTGCATAGGCGGCGTCCGTGAAGCCGGCAGACAATCCTGCTCCGGCCTCGATCAAACAGTCGTATCCTAATTTCTGTAAATCCTTGGCCGAGGCCGGGGTCATCGCGACCCGATCCTCGCCCGGGAAAATCTCATTTGGCGCACCGATTTTCACAGGCCATCTCCCACTAGAGCTATTGCTGCAGTCGCATTATCGCGCGAAAGAAAATTGCGCAAGGTGGGGCTTCTGCATACCAGAGTGTACGATAGCGCTCACAACCAGCGGCGCACGGCTTTGCAATACTGTGTAAAAGCATCCCCAAACGTCGCCTGAAGCCGCGCTTCCTCCGGCTTAATGAAACGTTGCGTTATGACCCACATAAACGCGGGGATCAGCAGCAAAGCTGGCAAATGAACCTGCCAATAAAAGAGCGCCCCGGCGAGAATAAATGTATCGCCGAGATAGATGGGATTGCGGGTTTGACCGAACATGCCGGTAGTGACCAATGCGGCGGCATCCCGGTGTGGGATCACGGTGGTTTGATGGCGGCGCATCTGAATAATGGCGATCAGGATGAAGATGATCCCCGCCACGACAAAACATTGCCCCATTAGGGCCTGTTCGTAAAACAACTCCGGTCCACGCGGCATAGTCGCACCGAGAAACAGGAAAAGCAGCAACCAAAGCGGCGGTAGGTCGATCCATTTCAGCATGGTCTCTCCCTTTAAACGATGTCAGCGGCGCGGGCATCGCGCGCGGCGAGATGATCAGCGGCAGCACCATAGATCTCTGCATTGACCACAGCTCCAAGCAAGACAAGGTATGCGCTGACGTAAAGCCACAAAAGCATGCCAATCACGGCGCCGAGAGACCCGTAGACCGCTTCATAGCTTCCAAAGTTGGTCAGGTAATATCCAAGCCCCGCAGACGACAGAACCCAGACCACAACGACAATCCCCGCACCGGCGGTCACCCACGGACGTCTGGCACCGCGCAAGTTTGGACCGAACCGATAGAGAAGGCTCAGTCCGCCAAACAGAACAGCGAGCGCGATGCTCCAACGGATGAACTCAAGGACCCAAGCTGTCGAAACAGCAATAGGTGCAAACGCAATAATGACGGGGACAACAACAACCGCGACAAGGGCCACAACGGCGAGTGCGACAAGACAAACGGTGAGATTGATTGCCACAAACACCTGACGCAACCCGCCACGCGCCGGGACACCTTCAATGGCGTTCAACCCGCCCATCAATGCGGCCACAGCAGCGCGAGCCGACCAGATCGCAAGGGCGACGGACACAAGTGTTGCCCAACCTAAAGTGTCTGTTCGGGCCGTCAGAAGCGCCTCTAATTGTCCCTGCAGCAGCGAATAGGCGTCTTCCGGAATGACATCTTCCATCAAGGCAAGCTGGTCGGCGACGATGTCCGCATCGGCGACAAGTCCAAATACGGCGACGACCGCAGCGATTCCCGGAAAGACACCAAACATCCCAAAAAAGGCGACACCGGCGGCAATCAGACCAATATGGCGTTCGCCAGCTTGCGTGTAGACCGACCAAACCCGGTTCCAGATCGTCTTGAGCTTCATAACGCTCTACCTAGTCTAGTGTGTCATGCATTGCCACCTACCTTCACTAGGGTGCCGCGCGCAAACTGTGATCTTTTTTCAGCCCTATCAAGGCTTTAAAGCTGCCAAAGTTCCGAATCGGTTTTTCGAAAAGGTGGCTTGCGACTAAGCTGCCGCAAAAGGCACCAAAAAGCCGAGAGCAGATGCAAGACGAAAAAACACCTATCAGTCTGGTCGCCGACCGGATCCACGAGATGCTGAGCACACGTGAGCGGCTGATCGTCGGCATTGCCGGTGCGCCCGGCAGTGGGAAGTCGACGCTCGCGCGCGAGGTCGCGCGGCGACTGAACCTTCAACGCACCCGCACTATCGTTGTCCCGATGGACGGTTTTCATTTGGACAACGCCGTGATCGAGCCGATGGGCCTCCTTCAGCGCAAAGGGGCCCCTGAAACGTTTGATGTTCGAGGTTTTGTGCACCTTATCAAACGGATACAAGCCAGAGATCATGTCTATGCGCCGGCCTTTGACAGGACGCGCGACATTTCTGTTGCGGGTGTCGTTGATATTCCCCCAGACCTGCCCGTGGTGATTGTCGAAGGCAATTACCTGATGTTCGATGAGCCAGTTTGGAACGTGCTTCCAGGCATTTGGGATCTCTCTGTTAGAATTGACGTGCCGATCACAGAGCTACGGGCGCGTTTGATCCAACGCTGGTTGAACCAGAACTTGTCTCGTGCGGCGGCCACGCGCCGCGCAGAGGGCAACGATATTCCCAATGCAAACCGTGTCATTGCGAAGGCCCTGCCTTGCGACATCATGGTCTAACATTCGGACAGCAATTGAGCGCTGCATTCGCTTGAATTTGCAGTTCTTTGAGGTCGCTGGCCATGGTAACTTGTGCGGCGTTTCACTATGTTAGCTGCATAGTTTCCAGCCGAGGCACGAATGGGGCCGCTCGAAGACCTGATAGCCTGTCCACATTGCGACACGCTCCATAACTATTCCGACGTTCCAGAAGGTGCGCAAGCGCATTGCCGCAAGTGCGGCGCAGTGATGCTGACACAGCGTGCTGCGTCAGTCGCGATTGTCCTTAGCCTCGCGCTATCGTCCTTCCTGCTCATGATCGCTGCGATCTCGTTTCCCTTTCTTGGGGTGGAGGCTGGCGGACTGAGCAACGGGACGTCGCTGCTGGGCACCGTGATGGCTTTTTCAGACGACTACGCCCTGCCCCTCGCCATCGCAGTTGCCGCATTCATCGTGTTTATTCCACTCACACGGCTGGGTGCGCTTATCGTTGCGGTAACGCCGTTGGTTTTGGACCGCACCCCGCGCAGTCTTCACAAACGTGCCTTTGGTTTGGCCGAGCAACTACGCCCCTGGTCCATGGCTGAGATATTTGTGGTGGGCGTTGCTGTGGCCTTGGTGAAGATCACCGCACTGGTCTCGGTCACTTATGGGCTCGCGTTCTGGGCTTTGGCCGGTTTGGTCGTGCTTAGCTTTTGGCAAGATACATTGATTTGTAGGTACACAGTATGGCGGGCGCTGGATACATCTCGGGATTGACCACCGCCCGCGCCGCGGGACTTGTCGCATGCGAACGCTGCGGACAGGTGCATCAGCGCCAGAATGAGGTATGTCGGCGGTGCGGCGCGCAGCTTCACAGCCGCAAGCCAGATAGCCTGCAAAAGGTCTGGGCCTGGTGGCTGGCGGGCGTGATCACTTTTATCCCAGCCAATATTTATCCGATGCTGCTGACATCCACGCTGGTTGAAAGATCGGAAAGCACAATCATCGGCGGGGTATTTGAACTGATCCACTATGGGTCATACGGCATTGCAGCGATTGTTTTCATCGCCTCAATCGTCATCCCCTTGCTGAAGTTCTTTATCATTGCCTACCTCGCACTGAGCGTGCATCGCCATGCCCTGCTCAGCCAACACCGGCGCCATCAGTTGTTCGTCTTTGTCGAATTCATCGGGCGGTGGTCGATGATCGACATCTTCGTGGTGGCCGTGCTGGCGGCGCTTGTGCAACTCGACACGGTGGCTGCAATCAACCCGGGGATAGCCGCAATTAACTTCGCTTTGGCGGTTGTCTTTACAATGTTTTCTGCTCAAAGCTTCGACCCACGTCTGATCTGGGACGAGAACGAGGCTGCCGCCGATGACTGACAACAACACCCCTGCGTCGCTTGACGTGCGACGGCGCAAGTCTTCGGGCTTTGGCGCGGTGTCATGGATCTGGCTTGTACCGATCATCGCGCTCGGCGTGATCCTGAGCGCGACCTATCAGACCTATCAGGATCGTGGCGTCGCAATCGAAATCGCGTTTGGCAACGGGGCGGGCATCTCCAAAGATACTCCAATCCGGTACCGCGACATTGATATCGGCTACGTGGAAAAGATTACCTTCTCCAGCGATCTTGAAAACGTCGTCGCAACAGCGCGCGTTGATCAAAACATCGCACCGTTCCTCGACGAAGGCGCACAGTTCTGGGTGGTCGAACCCGATGTTTCTCTGCGTGGGGTGTCGGGTCTCGATACGGTGCTGGCCGGTGTTTATATCGCTGGCCGCTGGGATACCGTTGCTGGTGAAGCGCGAACATCGTTTGAAGGACTTGATACAGCCCCATTGCTGGCCGGAAACGAACGCGGTGTTGAGATTGTATTGCGAACGGACGATGGCCGTTCAATCGCCAAGGGTGCCCCCCTGCTGCACAAAGGGTTGCAAGTGGGCTTTCTCGACGAGCCACAGCTTGATCCGCTCGGGCTAGGTGTCACCGTGGCGGGATTTGTGGAAGCTGAATACGCCGACTTGGTCACGACAAACACCCGCTTTTGGGACACGTCGGGCTTCTCGTTCACGGTGGGCGCGAACGGCTTGGGTTTGAACGTCGATAGTATCGCATCGCTGATCGAAGGTGGTATCGCTTTTGATACCGTGGTGTCGGGCGGTATTCCCGTCAGCATGAGCCCGGATCCCTTTGTGTTCGAAGTCTATGACAACGAGACAGATGCGCGAGAAAGTCTCTTCGAAAACGAGGACCAAACTCTTCTAACCGTCGGCATTCTGTTTGATGAGAATATCAACGGCCTCACCGTCGGATCTGGTGTGAAATACCAAGGTGTGCGCGTCGGTGAAGTGAGCGCAATCAACGCCATTGTCGTGGAAGAAGGCAACTCGCGAAGCATCAAGCTGCGCACTATCCTTGAGCTCTCTCCTGGCCGTATCGGCATTGCCGAGGGAACATCGGAAGAGGACTCCATGTTCATCCTCGCGGGATTTGTCGCAAACGGGATGCGTGCACGGCTTGTGACAGGAAACATCCTGACCGGGTCACTTGAGGTCGAACTGGTTGACGTCGAAAATACGGAATTTGCATTCCTGGACACGGACCAGGACCCGTTTCCGATCATCCCGACAACGGCGTCGGACGTTTCGGACGTTGCAGACACTGCAGAAGGCGTTCTGGCTCGGATCAATGAGTTGCCGATTGAAGACCTCATGCAAGGCGCGATTGACTTGATGGCCAGCATCAACGCGCTTGCGCAAGACGACAGTCTGCAAGCAGCCCCGGAACAGCTGCTTGGTGTCCTTGCCGAAGCGCGGACCTTTATCGCGTCCGAGGACCTGCAAAACACGCCTGACGCTATTCAAACGACGCTGGATCAAATCGACCTGATGACAGCGCAGTTGACGGAGCTACTGACAGGTATCGAAGAGGCGAACGTGGTTGGAAATCTGTCAACGACGCTGTCGAGCGCGGACGATGCCGTCAAAACGATCAACTCTGTCGCAGGCGAAGTGCCAGCGGTTCTAGAGCAGATCGCAGCGCTCACCGAAAAAGCAAACGCCCTGCAGCTGGAAGTGCTGATCAATCAAGCCACAACCGCGCTGTCTGAGATCGAAGCGTTGATCGCAAGCGAGAGCATCGCCGCCCTGCCCGATGGCGCCAATGAGACGATTGCGCAGATCCAGGGCATCCTGTCTGAGATTCAGACCGGGGGCGCGGTGGCCAACTTGAATACCACGCTCGAAAGCGCAAACGCTGCGGCCGAGTCAGTTGCTGCGTCGGTCGAAGGGCTTCCCGCCATCACGGCCCGCGCAAATGAGTTGCTGGATCAATTGCAAGCCGCGGCTGATGACTTGCCACAAATCACAGCAGGCATTGAAGACCTGGTCGCAAAAGCGAATGCTGTCGAGATTGACGCGTTGATGGCGCAAGCCGAAGAAACGCTTGAGAGCATTGACATGCTGGTTCGCAACGACGCCACACAGGCCTTGCCTGGCAACGTCAACGCATCCTTGGCGGAACTCGAAGCCCTCTTGTCTGAGGTACGCGCTGGCGGTGCAATTGAGAATGTCAACGCAACCCTGGCCGCAGCGAGCGAGGCGGCGCAGGCACTCGAAGAGGCGGCGGAGGGCCTGCCCGCGTTGTCCAGCCAAACCGGCCAGTTGATCGCCAACATTAACGCAGTTGCCAACGTTTATGGCGAGCGCGGGCGATTTACCGCGGACACCAATGCGACCCTACGCGACATTCAAGAGGCCGCAGACGCAATCACGTCGCTGGCCCGTGCCATCCAACGGAACCCAAGCTCTATCCTGACAGGACGATAAGCCCATGAAAGCTTCCCTACTGCTGACCCTTGGACTGTTCACACTGGGCGCGGCCTGTTCGAGTCCGGTGAACCGGGTTGATCTTGTCCCGGTCCAGTCAGAGCTTCGGCTTCCTGCGCTGGTATCAACCGTCATGCTGCGGACGGTATCTCTGCCGACTTACGCAGCAGAGGAAGAGGTCTCTGTTCAGGACGAAGCCGGATTGATTGCTTCCGACGGCGCAGTGCTTTGGGCGGATGATCCACAACGGGCGGCGACCTTGGCCGTGACGCGGCATCTGAACGACATTCTCACCGCCACGGTAGCCCCTGAGCCATGGCCATTTGTAGATTTGCCAGACGTCGCTGTCGAGGTCGCGGTATCAGACAGCTTGGCCACAAACGCCGGTGTTTATCGTTTCCGCGGTCAGTTCTTTGTTGGCGGTGATCGCATCGATTTCCGCAAGAGCGTGACAGCCTTCGACTATTCCGTTCCGATAACCGCGGAGGGGATCGGAGGCGTTTCCACCGCGCAGTCACAAGCACTCTTGCTGCTTTCCGAAGACATCGCGCGCGCCCTTTCGCGCTAAGCGTATTGACATCTATAGGTCGTGGAAGAAGTTCAGCTTGTGCCCGGCTTGATCCGCGACAGTAAATTGTCGGAGACCCCATGACGTATCCGCAAGCGGGCCAATGATGTTTGCGCCTCGCTTCCGCAGCTCCCGATGGGTGTAATCCACGCATCCTGTGAAAATCCAAAGGCGCACCGGCTGGATCGCGTCTGTGGTTTCCCGGAAAAAGATGGCGCATTCGCCGTGCGAGACCGCGCCCATCCGCGCGTCCGCGTGATACCAACCAACAGTGAACCCAAGCCTGTCATGATAGTCGGCTTGCGCTGCCTTCACATCGCGCACCGGAAGTTCTGGGGTTGGTTGATAGATTTTCATGATCGTGCCTCCCAGCAACTCACGCTGAGAGGCACTTTATCAGAATTAGCCGCGAATACGCTGCTCGGTTTTGGCGTCAAATAGATAAAGGCGTGATGGGTCAATCGTCAGGCCCACTTTCGCGCCTTCTGTAACAGGGTTGTCGCCCCGCTGTTCGATGACCACACGTTCGCCCGTCGCGCCGACCAGATACGCGTATGACACGCCACCAAGGCTTTCGACCATATCGACCGTCAAAGCGCTGCCTGCCGGATCAATTTCCAGATGTTCAGGGCGCAAGCCCACGACAACATCATGGCCTTTGTACGCCACAGACAAGGACGCCGGGATCGATGCACCCATAGCCGGGACTTCGACGCTGCCGTCACCTGCTTTACCGTTTAGGAAATTCATCGCTGGTGAGCCAATGAAGCCCGCGACGAACTTGTTGTCAGGATCGCGGTAAAGCTCAAGCGGAGCGCCAACTTGCTCAATCACGCCCTTGCGCAGCACCACGATCTTGTCGGCAAGCGTCATCGCCTCCACCTGATCGTGGGTCACGTAGATCATCGTTGCGCCGATTTCTTTGTGCAGGCGCGCGATCTCAACACGCATTTCTACGCGCAATTCGGCATCAAGGTTCGAAAGCGGCTCGTCAAACAGGAAGACGTCCGGACCACGGACAATCGCGCGACCAATCGAAACACGCTGACGCTGGCCACCTGAAAGTGCAGCAGGCTTGCGTTCAAGATATTCTTCCAGTTTCAGAATGCGCGTGGCTTCGGCGACTTTCGTGTCGATTTCAGCTTTCGGGTGGCCGTTCATCTTCAGGCCGAAGCCCATGTTCTCTTTCACGGTCATGTGAGGATAAAGCGCGTAGGTTTGGAAAACCATCGCGACGCCGCGCTGCGCCGGATCCATCCGGGTCACATTACGCTCACCGATGTGCATGGAACCCTCGGTCGTCTCTTCAAGACCGGCGACCATGCGCAGCAAGGTCGACTTACCGCACCCTGACGGACCTACGAAAACGCAGAACTCGCCATCTTCAATCTCAAGATCCACACCATGGATAACCTGTACGTCCCCATAGCGCTTGATCACTTTGTCCAGCGTCACGCCAGCCATGTCTCGTTCCCTCCCAGCCAAATTGCTGCAATCGCAGCAGTATTCTGTTGTATCGCCACGAGACGGTTGGCTACTATAGTACCTACTGTAAGCGCCGAAGCTTACCTTCCGTCTTATGGGCCGGTTTGCCGGATCACTTGATCATAGCTACCGTCGACCTGTTGACAACGTTAGGCGAGTCGCGCTTTAGTTTCAATATTCAAAACTAGGTTTCAAATAATGGAACCAAGGGAGACACTGAAGGAAGCACCAGGGAGGACAACCATGCATTCCATCAAAACCTCTTTCGCAGCACTTGCGGCTGCGAGCATCGCAGCATCAGCTGCAATGGCAGACGGCCACGCGCTGTCTGGCGATCTGAAGATCATCTCTGACATGTCGAACCCAGCACCGCGTGCGGTGATGGAAGGCATGGTCGCAGACTTTAAAGAGATGCACCCTGACCTGAACATCGAACTGACAATCGTTGACCGCGAAGCCTGGAAAACCCAGATCCGGAACGCGCTGTCCGCGAACCCACCCGATGTCGTGAACTGGTATGCTGCAAACCGCATGAAGCCATATGTGGACGCAGGCCTTTTCGCAGATATTTCTGACCTGTGGGCAGAGCCTGAGTTCGAAGCACTTGCTTCCACAAAGGGTGCGATGACCCTCGACGGAAAGCAGTGGGGCGTGCCTTACACATACTACCAGTGGGGCGTGTACTACCGCAAAGACATCTATGAAGAGCTGGGCCTGGAAGAGCCTGCAACTTGGGAAGAAGAGCTGGCAAACTGCCAGGCGATCCTCGACTCAGGCCGCAAGTGCTACACAATCGGTTCCAAGTTCTTGTGGACTGCTGGCGGTTGGTTTGACTACATCAACTCCCGCACAAACGGTTATGACTTCCACATCGCGCTTGCTTCTGGCGAAGTTGAGTGGACAGACGACCGTGTGAAGCAGACCTTCGCCAACTGGCGTCAGCTGATCGACATGGGCGCCTTCATTGACGACCACCAGACATACAGCTGGCAGGAAGCCATGCCATTCATGGTGAACGGCGAAGCTGCTGCTTACCTGATGGGTAACTTCTCTGTCGCGGCATTCCGCGAAGGTGGTCTGACCGATGATCAGCTGGACTTCTACCAGTTCCCAGTGATCAACCCAGACGTTGACTACGCAGAAGATGCGCCGACGGATACGTTCCACATCGCATCCGGTGCGCAGAACATGGACGCAGCGAAAGAATTCTTGCGCTTCGTGACATCTGCGGACAACCAGACCAAGATCAACTCTGGCGACGCACTGGGCCAACTGCCTGTGAACGCAAACTCTTCCATCGACAACGACAAGTTCCTTGCCGAAGGCTTTGAGATGCTTTCCAACAACGCTGGTGGCGGCATCATGCAGTTCTTCGACCGTGACTTCGACGCCGAAATGGCATCCGTCGGCATGGAAGGCCTGCAGGAGTTCATGGTGTTCCCAGACAATCTGGACGACATCCTGGCACGCCTGGAAGAGACCCGTCAGCGGATCTACAACTAATTTGGTGCGGTCGGGTTCTACCCCGACCAGCCTTCGACCTCGCCCATCAGGGCGGGGTCATCCCACGCTTCCCAACCCATCCGCAAGCCCACCCCTTTGGGCTTTCGCATGTGTTGACCTGTGGGAGGAGACGACATCATGACCGTCACGGCAGTACCTGACACGAGCCCACCCGTTGAACGCGGCTGGTACAAACGCAATGAAATCGCCATCACGCCTTGGCTGTTTCTTTTGCCCGCAATGCTGTTTTTCGCAGTCTACGTCATCATTCCAATTGGTCAGTCGTTCTGGATCTCATTTCACCAATGGGACGGTCTGGGCGAAAAAACCTGGGTTGGCACTGCGAACTATGAGCGTCTTTTGGGCATCGGCGATCAGAATATTGACCGCAAGTTTGAGACCTCTTTCTGGAACAACATCAAGTGGTTGATCCTCTATCTTCTTGCGATCCCGCTGGGTCTGTTCATCTCGCTATTCCTGAACCAGACGGTGCGGGGCATTCGGCTTTACAAGTCGCTTTTCTTCTTCCCGTTCGTAATTTCGCAAGTCGTAGTTGGCCTCGTTTTCAGCTGGTTCTACCTGCCGAACGTTGGTCTGTTTGACCAGATGACCGGTTTCTTTGGCTTCCAGATCAAAGGCGGCATGCTCGGTAATCCGGATTGGGCAACCTACGGGATCATCATGGCGGGCCTCTGGCCGCAAACGGCCTACTGTATGATCCTCTATCTGACAGGCCTCAACGCAGTTGATCCGGAGCAGGTTGAGGCCGCGCGACTTGATGGCGCCAAGGGCTGGAAGATGCTTTGGTATGTCATCATCCCGCAGCTGAAGCCCGCGACCTTCATCGCCTTTGTGGTGACAATCATCGGCGCGCTACGCTCATTCGACCTGATCTCGGTCATGACCAACGGTGGTCCATTCGGATCGACCCGCGTGCTGAGCTTCTACATGTTCGAAGAAGCACTGTCTGAATTCGGCTTCCGCATGGGCTACGGTTCCGCCATCGCGGTTGTTCTGTTCTTCATCATGCTGGGCTTCATCATCTACTTCCTGTGGTCGATGTACCAAGACGAAAAGGGAGGCCGCTGATATGTTTCCGACCCCAATTGAGAAATCATCCCGCCAGTGGCAAATCTCTTACCAGTTGATCCTGCCTTTGGTGCTGATCCTCTGGCTCGCTCCGCTGCTCGCTGTTGCGCTGTTCTCCATCAAACCTGATGCGGACTTCGTGAACGGGAACTTCTGGGGCATGCCCTCGTCGTTTGAGATGTTCAACAACTACGGCAAGGTGTTCTTTGAATCGAACATGCCGAAGTACCTACTGAACTCTTTGTTCATCACAATCCCGACGGTGATCGGCGCTGTCGCGCTCTCTGCGATGGCGGGTTTTGCACTTGGCGTTTACAGGTTCAAAGGCAATCTGCTGATCTTCTTTATGTTCATTGCTGGCAACTTTGTTCCATTCCAGATCCTCATGGTTCCGGTCCGTGACCTGACCATTCAGATGGGCATGTACGACACGGTGGCCGGGCTTGTTCTGTTCCACGTCGCGTTTCAAACCGGCTTCTGTACGCTGTTCATGCGCAACTTCATCCGGGCCCTGCCGTTCCCGTTGATTGAGGCGGCACGTGTTGAAGGCATCGCAGAGTGGAAGATCTTCTGGTACGTTGTCCTGCCGCTGATGAAGCCTGCGTTGGCGGCGTTGGCTGTGCTGATCTTCACGTTCATCTGGAACGACTACTTCTGGGCGGTCGTGCTGACCCAAGGTCCAAATGCGCAGCCGGTGACGGCAGGGATTACAGAGTTCAACTCTCAGTTCCGTGCGGCATACCACCTGATGTCGGCCGGTTCGATTGTCGCGGCACTGCCGCCTGTCCTGATGTTCTTCATCATGCAGAAGCACTTCATCGCGGGCCTGACATTGGGCGCCGTGAAGTAAGCGAAACGTCGAGTAACGACTTGAGGTCGTCCCCGCGTTGCGGGGGCGACCTTTCTCATTGGTCGAAGCGGTGCGTTCGACAGCCTAGACCAGCGTTTCAGCCCGCCAAATATCCTTGATGTAACCGCGGATGGTCCGGTCTGACGAAAAGAAACCAGAGCCTGCAATATTGCGCAGGACCATGCGGTCCCACGCCTCTGCATCCTTGTATGCCGCGTCGACGTCAGACTGTGAGGCGAGATAGCTATCGAAATCCGACGCAACGAGGAACGGATCATGGTTCCACGTCGCGTCGACAAGCCCGTGATATCGCGAAGGCTCCCCGGGGCTAAACTGCCCTTCTGCCACAGCTTGCAGCACATCCTGCAATGCCTGGCTCTGCAGGATTGCTTGGCGGGCGTGATCGGGGATCTCGCGCCGCGACACCACTTCGTCCGATGTCATGCCAAACAGAAAGAAGTTCTCGGCCCCGACATGTTCGCGAATTTCGACATTTGCGCCGTCGAGCGTACCGATGGTCAAAGCGCCGTTCATCGTGAACTTCATGTTGCCTGTCCCAGAGGCTTCCTTGCCCGCCGTCGAAATCTGCTCTGACAAATCCGCAGCCGGCATCAACCGCTGCGCCATGGAGACGTTGTAGTTCTCTGGATAGACAACTTTCAGAAGGTCAGATGTGACCGGGTCGGCATTGATAACTGAGCCGACGTCGTTGATGAGCCGGATAATGTCCTTCGCGACAAAGTATCCCGGCGCAGCTTTGCCTCCGAAGATTTTGACGCGCGGGGTCCAATCACCAGTTGGATTGCGGCGGATGGCTTGCCAACGGGCGATCGTCTCGAAGATGTTGAGAAGCTGACGTTTGTACTCATGGATACGTTTCACCTGCACGTCGAACATGGCGTTGGGATCAATGCTGATCCCGCTTGTTTCGCGGATCCACGTTGCAAAGGCAACTTTGTTCGCGTGCTTCGCATCGCGGATCGCACTGCGCACCATCGCATCGTCCTCATGTTGCGCCAGCTCTGCCAGACGGTCGAGGTCATCCTCCCAATCCGACCCGATGGTATCCGTGATCACTTGCGATAGCGCCGGGTTCGACAGGCGCATCCAGCGACGCGGCGTGACCCCGTTCGTCTGGTTCAGGATCCGTTCCGGATAAACGCCATTCAAGTCGGCAAAGACGGTGCTTTTCATCAGCGATGTATGCAGCGCTGAAACACCATTCACATGGCTTGCCATGACAAATGCCAAGGTGCCCATATGCACCTGATCCTGCCAGACGATGCCCATCTCTGGCCCGCAACCGGTCTGCGACTGATGCTCCAGATCAATCCGCTCAATGATCTGCATGTGGCGCGGCAAGACACGACCGATCAGCCAGGTTGACCACCGCTCCAATGCTTCGGGCAGAAGCGTGTGGTTGGTGTAGTTGAGACAGCGCGACGCGAGGTCCTTCGCTGTATTCCACTCCAGATCATGCTCATCCATCAACAATCGCATCAGTTCCGGCCCGGCCAACGCGGGATGCGTGTCATTCATCTGGATCGCGACCTTGTCCGGCAACACTAGCCAGTCGTCGTATTCTGCGTTGAAGCGCGCCAGAATGTCCTGCAGCGCGGCAGAGGTCATGAAAAACTCTTGCTTGAGACGCAGTTCCTTGCCGCTATCAGTGGAGTCCTCGGGATAGAGAACGCGCGATAGAGACCTTGCCAGCGCTTCAGGTGCCGCAGCGGCGGTATGATCGCCCGCATTGAAACGTTCCAGATCAAAAAGCTCTGTCGGGTGCGCACCCCATAGCCGCAGGGTATTCGCCCATTTCCCTTTCCAGCCAATCACTGGCGTGTCGTAGGCGCGAGCGACAACAGTCTCGGACGGATGCCAGACGGTCTTGCCATCAACCTCTCGCAGGTAGCCCCGGAATGGAACGGTGTAGGCGGCCTCGTGACGCTCAAATTCCCACGGATGTGGTTGATTGAGCCAGTCTTCCGGCGTCTCAACCTGACGACCGCCTTCGAAACGTTGGCGAAACAGGCCGTGTTCGTAGCGGATGCCGTAACCGTATGCCGGGCACCCCAAAGTCGAAAGACTTTCAAGGAAACACGCTGCCAATCGCCCGAGCCCGCCGTTGCCCAGCGCCGCGTCTGGCTCTTCTTCAACCACGTCGGCAAGGGACAGACCTTCTGTTTCAAGAACAGAAACAATCGTGTCATGAAGACCCAGATTGACCATAGCGTCTTCAAGGATTCGTCCGATCAGGAACTCAAGCGACAGGTAATAGACGCGCTTGCCACCCGCTGCTACGGTCTTTCGTTCAGCATCCAACCAACTGTCCACGATCAGATCACGCACGGCAAAACTAACGGCCATCCGCCAGTCGTAGGGACTTGCTTCCGTCGCTTGTTTGCCAATGGTGTACGTCAGATGCCGATGGATTTGCGCCCGTAATTCCTCAGCGCCCATAGGGGTGTATGCGTTCATGCGGCCTGTGCCTCGATCGTTAAGTCAGCCAAACCGCACCGTAGGGCGGTAGCTTATAAGTACCATTGTCACTTGTTACCGGAGCGTCTGACAGCAGATCGTAAAATTGCACGATGCCTTGGTCTCGCATCCATTCAACTGTGATCTCTTGCCACTGTTCCGCAAAATTGAAAAGACAAACCAGCGGTCCCGTTGGGGCAAGCCGCGAAAACGCGAAAATAGCGTTGCTTGGCGGGTCGATGATTTGGGTCGGATGACCACCATGAAGCGCCGGCACGTCCTTTCGGCGCTGATAGATCCAGCGCGTACCGGTAAGCACATCTTTCTCGGGGCTGTCAGCCTCCGGCGCAAGCGCTGCATCCCAATCCATGTGAGGGCGATGGAGCCAGCGGCTGTCATGCGCTTGTTCGGGCTTGCGCATGTATCCATAGTCGTTCGTCATCGCGATCTCATCGCCCATGTAGATCAACGGAACCCCGCCAAATGACGCGATGAGCGCATTGCCCAGTAGCATGCGTTGCACTGCATTTGAAATTTCGACCGGATCGCCCTTGTCCTTCGCTTGTTCAAGCCCTGCGAGCGACGCGAAGGTCCCGGAGATACGTTTATCGCCGGTCACTTCGTTGAATTGGAAGAGTGCACCGCGCGAAAAGGAGCCCGGAAAAGAGCCTTCGTAAAAGTCAGAAAGGAAGTTGCGGTGCCCTGCCCCGGTGACGCCAATTGCGCCCGCGTCTTCGTCCGTGATCGCCCACCCGATGTCGTCATGACAGCGGATGTAAGTCGCATAGGTCGCATTGGTCAGGTGCACTGGAAAATGCGTTTTCAACACGTGGGTCATCAGGCGCGTGTCACGTGCAGCCAGCGCACTCCAATACTGGACCATCAGGTTGTTGTGATAGGCCAGATTGCCTTCACGGCCATCGTGTTCGCCACGACCGAAGTACGTCAACATCTCGGCGGGGCCAACGATCGCTTCTTCCAGATGCAACACGGACGCTGCCACGATCCGCGTCACGGCCCGCAAGGCGCGCAGGATCTGATGCACCTCCGGCTCTGACTGGCATCGGGTGCCCATGCGTTTCCACATGAAAGCCACCGCATCAAGCCGCAGCACATCAACGCCCTTATTCGCCAGAAACAGCATGATCTTTGCGATCTCAAGGAAGACCTGCGGGTTCGCCCAGTTCAGATCCCATTGATGCTCGTTGAAGGTGGTCCAGACCCATTTGCCAATGTCGGGGTAGTGAGTAAAGCTACCGGGCGCATTGTCGGGAAAGATCTCAACTAGCGTTTGCTCATATTGCTTTGGCAGATGGTCGCTATCGAACATCAGGTAGTAATCCTGATGGGCGGGATCACCTTGTGCTGCCTTCCGCGCCCACGCGTGTTCTTTGGCTGTATGGTTTAACACCATATCAATACAAAGCGACATGCCACGCGTGCGAAGGGCTTTGGCAAGACGGGTCAGATCACCCATGGTTCCGTAGTCCGGGTTCACCATCCGGTAGTCCATCACCGAATACCCGCCGTCGCTGTCGCCCGGTCGGGGCTTCAGGCACGGCATCAGGTGGACGTATGTCACACCAAGGTTTTCGAGATAGTCTAGGTGTTCGTGCACACCATTCAGATCACCGGCGAAGCGATCGACGTAGAAAACGTACCCTAGCATATCGGGGCGTTGAAACCAGTCCGGCTCTAGATCGCGCTTGAGGTCGAGTTCCTTCAGATCCGCCGGACGAGATTTCCAAGCAGCGCGCATTTCTGCCGTCAGCGCCTGACAAAACTCATCGTAGGCAGGATGCCCGCCGTAGAGCTTTTCCAGCATGGGCCAAAGGTCAGCGTGGCTACGGTCAAAGCGCAGGTCGAAGATGTCTTTTGCAGCCATATCACCAACTAAGCTAGCGCTTCCGATTTGAAAACAACCTGCGTCTGAATGTTGTTTCCAGACACAAATTGCCCACTACTCGGCTGCAAGAGTTGCGTCGTCCCCGATAGGCTCTTGCACAAAAACCACAACGGAAGATGCATCGACCTCCGTTCCACCAAAGTGCCCCCAAGCCGACGGCTCTGCCGTGTCAAAGCGACGCACCCATTGGCACCCTTCGGGTGGTGTGGTCAGGTCAACCTGAACGGTCGGCCCGGCGTTCAGGACGATCAGGATCGCGCCCTCTCGATCAACGTATTCCGGCGTGCCAGAGGCCATGCGCATTTCCACGACCAGCGTCCGGTTCTCGGCGTTATCCCAATCGGATTGTTTCATCGCCTCGCCTTGGACGACCCGCCAGAAAAGATCAGGCTCTCCGTCGACCGGGCGCGACTGGCTGTGCAGGAATCGCCGTTGCCGCAGGATGGGATGCGCTTTGCGGAAGGCGATCGCTTTTTTGCAGAATTCCAGAAACGCCGTATCGGGATCCGACCAATCGACCCAGCCGATCTCATTGTCCTGGCAGTAAGCGTTGTTGTTGCCGCCTTGACCGTTACCGATCTCGTCTCCCGAAAGGATCATGGGAATTCCTTGCGAGAACAACAGTGTTGCCATCAGGTTCCGCCGACGCCTTAGTCGTTGATTCAGGATCGCGGGATCATCGCTGGGGCCCTCGACACCGAAATTGTCTGAGGCGTTGTGGGAATGCCCGTCGGCGTTCCCTTCGCCATTCGCCTCATTATGTTTTTCGTTGTAGCTGACTGTATCGCGCAGCGTGAAACCGTCATGAGCGGTGATGAAATTGACCGACGATGTCGGCGACCGCCCATCGTGGTCAAAGTACATCGATGATCCTGCAAAAGACGACGCCATCCCAGAGAGCATCCCGGCATCACCGCGCCAGAACTTGCGGGTGTTGTCTCGGAACTTGTCATTCCATTCTGCAAATGGTGCAGGAAAGGCGCCAAGCTGATACCCGCCAAGGCCGACGTCCCAGGGTTCTGCGATCAACTTTGTCCCGTTCAATACAGGATCTTGCCGGATCGCCTGGAAGAACGGCCCGTCGCGGTCAAAGCTACCGGCGGTCCGCCCCAAGGTTGTCGCAAGATCAAAGCGGAAACCGTCGACATGCATCACCTCGACCCAATAGCGCAAAGAGTCCATCACAAGTCGGAGCGTGAAGGGATTATCGAAGTTCAGGATGTTCCCGCACCCAGCGTCGTTAACATAGTACCGCGGATCATCGGCGAGCCGATAATAGCTGGCGTTGTCCAGTCCTCGGAAAGACAGGGTCGGTCCCAGCTCACTTCCTTCACCTGAATGATTGTAGACCACATCCAGAATGACCTCGATCCCTGCGCTGTGGAACTGAGCGACCATCTGCTGGAACTCTGCGATATCGGTGCCCTGCATGTAGCGCGGATCGGGCGCGAAGAAGCCGTAGCTCATGTAGCCCCAGTAATTTGTCAGGCCCTTATCAAGCAGGTAGCTTTCATTGATGAAGGCATGCACGGGCATCAATTCAATGGCCGTCACGCCGAGATGTGTTAGGTGGTCAAGCACAGGTTCTGAGGCCATGGCCAGAAATGTGCCTGGGCGTTCAACGTCCTTGCGGCCTGCCGTCATTCCTTTGACGTGGGCTTCGTAAAGGATCGTGTCGTTGCTTTCGGTCGCGGGCCGGGTTCGGTCACCCCAACTGAAGGCGGGATCGATGACCACAGATCGGGGCATGTATGGTGCGCTATCCCGCCTATCAAAGCTGAGGTCTGTGTCTTTTGCGTTCACGTCGTAGCCAAATAGCGCGTCGTTCCACACCGGGTGCCCGGTCAGGCGCTTCGCGTAAGGATCGATCAGAAGTTTGTACGGGTTAAAGCGATGCCCTTCCTTCGGCTTGTAGGGGCCGTGGACCCGATAACCGTATTGCTGACCCGGTCGCATCCCGGACATGTAGCAATGCCAGACATGCCCTTCGCGTTCCGGCATTTCAACTATCTGAACCTCATTGCCCTGATCATCGAAAAGACACAGTGAGACACGTTGCGCATGGCGGGAGAAAACAGCGAAATTGACCCCGTCCCCGTCAAAGGTCGCGCCAAGCGGAAAGGGTCGGCCCGCCCGAATGGAAAACGTGCTCATTGATTTCAGTCCTTCAGAACACTTTCGTATAGCGCGCTGTAGGCGGCGGCAGAGGTTTCCCAACCGACCGGCTGCTTCATCGCGTTCTTCTGGAGCTTTTCCCAGGTCTCTGCGGCGGCGTAAAGGTCACTAAGCCGGATGAAAGCATTTGCGAGCGCATCCGCCGTAATAGGGTTAAACTGCACTCCGGTCGCGACGCCTTGGGTCAGTGCGGCAGGGCTTGCGTTGATGACCGTGTCAGAAAGACCCCCGGTCAACGCCACAAGTGGAACGGTGCCGTATCGCAAACCATAAAGCTGTGTCAGGCCGCATGGTTCAAAGCGTGATGGGACCAACACAGCGTCACCACCGGCCATCATGCGATGCGAAAGCGCTTCGTCGTAGCCGATCTTGACCGCAAGGTTGGGTTCCTGTGCCGCACGTTCCAAAAGCGCGACCTCAAGCTGCGTGTCCCCAGATCCCAAAAGCGCAAGCTGGCCCCCGCGATGCAAAAGGGCTGGCAACGCGTCAAGGATCAGGTCGATGCCTTTTTGATGGGTCAGGCGCGAGATGAGAACGCAAAGGGGACCGGGCGCTTTGTCGAGGCCGAACTCTTTGCGCAACGCAGTCTTGTTGGGCGATTTTCCCTTTGGTGTCTTGAAGGCTTTGATCTCTGGGTCGGTGGCCGGGTTCCAGACGTCGGTGTCGATCCCGTTCACAATACCGCTCAGGTCGCTTGCGCGAGCGCGTAACACACCTTCCATGCCCATCCCAAACTGCGGGGTCATCAGTTCTTCCGCATAGGTTTCGGACACCGTATTGATGCGGTCCGCGCCTGTCAGACCTGCCTTGAGTGCCGAAATCTGTCCCCAAAATTCAAAATGATCCGCATTAAAGCGCCAGTCGGACAGTCTGAGAGAGGCCAAACGATCCGCGCTTGTATTACCGTGAAAGGCCACGTTGTGGATTGTGAAGACGAAGGGGGTCTTGGTCGTTTTGTCTTGCAGCTTCTGAAGGTATTCCGGAACAAACCCCGCCTGCCAATCGTGCCCATGTACAATATCGGGACGCCACTTCCCTGCCCCCTCTTCCGCGACAACTGCAGCCGCATAACTGAGTGCGGCGAAACGCTCTGGATTGTCGGGCCAGTCGTTGCCATCCGGTCCGAGATAAATGCTCCCGTCGCGGTCATAGAGATGCGGCGCGTCGAGGATCAGCAGATCAAGGTTCGTGACCTTCGCCGCAAGAAGGCGCGCATTGCCACCAAAGAAGTTTTCAAATTTGCTGACGACCCTCGGCTTTTTGACCTTGTTCATCACTGCTCGATATCCAGGCAGCAATGTTTTGACGTCGTCGCCCAGCGCGGCCAGTGCGCCGGGCAATGCGCCTGCGACATCGGCCAAACCGCCCGTCTTTACGAGCGGGACACACTCTGATGCGACGGACAGGACACGGGTCATTGCTGTGCTGCGCGCTGATCCAACATGGCTTGTGTAATCAACACCGTGCCGCGATCCGTGACACGGAACCACTTGGCGTCCTCAACACGATCTTCCCCAACCACAAGTCCTTCCGGGATCACGACGCCACTGTCGATCACGACATTACGCAGTCGTGCGGAGCGGTTGATCTGAACACGCGGCAGCACTACCGCGTGGTCGAGCACCGAATAGGAATTGGAATGCACATTGGTGAACAGAACTGAGTTCCGCACTTCCGTCCCTGAGATGATACAGCCGCCTGACACCATGGATGAAATCGCCATGCCGCGCCTATCGCGCTCATCGTGAATGAACTTCGCGGGTGGCACACTTTCCGAATAGGTCCAAATCGGCCAGTTCTTATCCCAGAGGTTCAGTTCCGGCGTAAAATTTGTGAGGTCAATGTTACTTTCCCAAAATGCATCAACGGTGCCCACGTCCTTCCAATAGGCGGGCGCGTCTTTGCTGCGGACGCAGCTGTCTGTGAATCGGTGTGCCACAGCCTTTCCGTTCTTGACGATGTCTGGGATCAAATCATTGCCGAAGTCGTGGCTGGAGTTTGTATCTTCAGCGTCCTTTTTCAGAAGGTCGCGCAGAAAGCTCCATTTGAAGACATAGATACCCATGGATGCCAGCGCCTTACTGGGGTCCTCCGGTGTCGCGGGTGGGTCAGCGGGCTTTTCGAGAAACGACGTGATCCGGGCATCCTTGTCGGTTGCCATGACACCAAAAGCCGTCGCCTCCATTCGTGGTACAGTCAGGCAGCCAACGGTCACGTCCGCGCCAGTTTCCACGTGCTGGCGCAGCATCACCTCGTAATCCATTTTGTAGATGTGATCGCCCGCCAAGATAATCACGTAGTCGACATCATAACTGTCAACAATATCAATGTTCTGTGTGACCGCATCTGCAGTACCCAGATACCAATTCTCGTTGCCGGAGCGTTGCGAGGCGGGTAGCACATCCAGGAATTCGTTGCGTTCTGCGCGAAAGAAGCTCCAGCCGCGCTGGCAATGGCGGATCAGACTGTGGGCTTTGTATTGCGTCGCGATTGCCATGCGCCGGATGCCGGAGTTCAAGGCATTCGACAATGCAAAGTCGATGATGCGACCTTTGCCTCCAAAGTAGACCGCTGGTTTCACCCTCCGATCCGTCAGCTCTTTCAGTCTGCTTCCGCGGCCGCCGGCCAACACGAAGACCATTGAGCGTTGAGTCAGTCGTTGGGTATCCATCGTTATCTTCCTCCCTTAATTCTTCGTCTCTGACAGCCGCAGAATGACGACCGAAAGTGGTGGCAGCGTCAGTTTCACAGACTGATCTTGCCCGTCGCACGGCTCCGCCTCACTCTGCACACCACCCAAATTACCGCGATTTCCCCCACCATAATGCGCGGAATCGGTGTTCAAAATCTCGTCCCAATGCCCGGCCTGAGGCACACCGATGCGGAAGCCATCACGTGCCACAGGCGTGAAGTTGCACATCACAACAACGGGTGCATGGCCCGCGTCGCCATATCGGACGTAGCCCAGCGTCGATTGCGCGGCATCGCCATTGAGCCATTGGAAACCAGAGGGATCGCAGTCTTTGACGTGCAAGGCCGGTGTGTCGCGGTAAAGGTGGTTCAGATCGCGCACAAGCTCGCGCACACCCGCATGTTGCGGCTGGTCAGCAACGCCCCAATTGAGATCATCGTCATGCGCCCATTCTTCAGGCTGAGCAAACTCACACCCCATGAAGAGCAGCTTCTTGCCCGGGTGGGTCCACATGAAGCCGTAGTAGGCCCTAAGGTTTGCGAATTTCTCGTCCTGGGACCCCGGCATCTTATTGAGCAGCGACCCTTTGCCATGCACGACTTCGTCATGGCTGATCGGAAGTATGAAGTTTTCTGAAAAGGCATAGTGAATGCCAAACGTCATATTGTCCTGATGGTAACTGCGATGGACCGGATCATGCTGCATGTAGCGGAGAGTGTCGTTCATCCACCCCATGTTCCACTTATACCCGAACCCAAGGCCGCCAGTGTGAACGGGTTGAGAAACGCCGGGAAAGGATGTGCTTTCTTCCGCAACGGTCATGCCGTCGGGATGCGCCGCATAGACGGCCGTGTTCATTTCCTTGAGAAATTCAATGGCTTCGTAATTCTCGCGTCCGCCATCCTTGTTTGGAACCCACTCACCCTCGGCACGCGAATAATCGCGGTAGAGCATTGACGCCACCGCATCAACGCGCACCCCGTCGATGTGGTATTCCTCCATCCAGTAAAGTGCGTTGGCGACGAGGTAGTTCTTCACCTCCGTGCGCCCGTAATTGTAGATCAGCGTATTCCAGTCTTGGTGAAACCCCTCACGCGGATCGGCATGTTCATAAAGTGCGGTACCGTCAAACTGCGCAAGCCCATGACTGTCGGTTGGGAAGTGCCCCGGCACCCAGTCGAGCAACACACCAAGACCTGCCTGGTGCGCGGCGTCGACGAAATCGCGAAACTCATGCGGTGGACCAAAACGTATGGTTGGCGCAAACAAACCCACCGGCTGGTAACCCCATGAGCCATCAAATGGAAACTCGCTGATTGGCAACAATTCAATGTGCGTGAAGCCCATGTCACGCACGTAGGGGATCAGGTCGCGCGCCAATTCCTTGTAAGAAAGCGGTCGCCCGCCGTCATCGAACCGTCTGCGCCAAGATCCGAGATGGACCTCGTAAATCGAAATTGGTGCATCGCGGTGGTGCGCGACCGCGCGCGACTCCATCCACGCCGTATCGTCCCAGCCATACCCGCGAATGTCGCGAACCACCGACGCCTTCTCAGGTGGGTGCTGCGACCCGAAACCGACCGGATCAGCCTTGAGAAAGGTTGCGCCGTCATGACCGCGGATTTCATATTTGTATAGCTCGCCATCTGAGACACCGGGCAGAAAGATTTCCCATACCCCGCTGACGCCTACGCGGCGCATGACGTGCCGCCGTCCGTCCCAATCATTGAACGGACCAACAACTGAGACGCGCTGCGCGTTTGGTGCCCAAACGGCAAAATGCGTGCCTGCAACCTTCTCGTGCATGCGGACATGCGCACCGAGCGCACGCCACAATTCACGATGCGTCCCCTCACCCATCAGGTATTCATCAAAATCGCTCAGCACTGGGCCAAATGCGTAGGGATCGTGCACGACCGCTTCATGACCGTCGGAGTATTTGAGGAGGAGTTGGTAGGCTTTGCCGGGCACCGGCCCAGAGAACACATCGCCGTCAACGTGAGGCAGCGGTGTTTCTTTGTTGCCCACACGCACCGCGACCTCTGCGACGCCCGGTTGAAATGTCGTAATCCAACGACGGTTCTTGAATTTGTGCGGACCCAACACATCAAATGGCGCGCCATGTCGCCCCTCAGACAAAGATGTCACTGCGTCGTCGGATAACGAGGTTGGGCGTGGTGTAATATTATTGCTCATAGCTTACTCTACACCCTAAACTGTGGCGAATTGTGCAGAAAACAAACTTCTCCTTCGCATTCGTCTTAGTAGCAACTGATTGGCACGGCGTCGGTTCCACAGTGCAGTTTACGCCAACACACCGCAACTAAAGTCTTACTGTGGTCATTTTCCGTGAGGAACGACGCATCAGAAGTAACCAGAAGTCACGCGGACATCTGAACCAACCATGTGGTCCAGAATGAAAACAGACCCTGAGGCAACCTCAGGGTCTGCTGTTCTCTCGCTGCGACTTAAGCGAAATCAAAGACGTCTGGCACGTCGGGGATCAGGCTGTCGGCCCAGTCCGACACACCATCCTTCAAGTCAACGATCCGCTCGGCTGCTGTGCCCGCCGTTTTGGCAACAGCCTGAAGGTCCTCAACCCAATCCGCCAGTTTGCCGTCAAACAAGTCCATGGTGGTTGGCGTATCGGGGTCGGCGCGGAAGATAAACGCGTCGAGCGGTGCATTGGCATTTTCCGTCCATGCCATCGGTGGTTCACCATCAAAGATCTGGTCCACGCCTTCCTTCGTTTCGTCCCACCACTGGGACAAACCGCCCGTCGTTTCAAACAAGCCTGCGTCGAATGCAGCGCCAAGGTCGATGTTGATGATCTCGTCCTGATTGACGATCCGCAGTGTTTCGACCCGGTTGTCCAGATCATCCATATCCTTGATCACAACCTCACCCATCGAAAACTGGATGCCGCCTTCTGTCTGAAGGCCAATTGTCAGATCACCTGAATGCGACAGGTGGAAAGCGAGGTTTTCAATTCCGATATCAAAAAGACCATATGGACCGCGGATTTCAACAACATCGCTGCCGCCGCCACCAGTTGTGATATCGTCGATCAGGCCGTCACCTGCGCCAAGCAGGCCGCTCCAGTCGCGGGCCGCGTTCATACCAGCCTCATCAACCGTATGTGTCGCACCAAAACCGAAAGTGAAGAGGTAAGTATCGTCACCCAGACCGCCGACCATATCACCGCCCGCCTTGCCACTTCCAAGGAAGTCGTCGCCGTTGCCGCCCAGCGACTGTGTCACCGAGAAATCAAACCAGCTCATCGCGTCATCGATCAAAGAGCCTACCCATTCGGTGATCGCACCCAGCGGATCAAGCTGGTCCAACATTTCACTGACGTCATTGATGACGTCGGCCACCGTCTCGAACGGGCTCAGCAGGCCTTCGATCGTCTCAGCAAATTCAACCAGAAGCGCGTCTTTTCCGCTGGCATTGGCCCACAGTGACAAGAACATCTCTTTGTCCATGATCCAGTCAGATCCGGCACCACCAGAATAGACACTGGTGCCGTTATTGGTCAGCAGCAAGTCGTCGCCATCGCCGCCGAAGTTGAGGCCGTAGCTGCCGCCGCCAAGGACGATGTCGTCACCTTCTCCGCCAAGCTGAACAGTCAGATCGCCACCGCCTGCAAAGACGTCATTGCCCTCGCCACCAACCTGAATGTTGACGGCCCATTCGGTCATCTTTTTCAGCTCTGACTTGACTTTCGCGTCTGCAAAATCCTGAGCCGCTTCAACGCGCGACTTGTCCTCATGCGCACCTGTGGCGATCTTCTTGATCTCCTTGACGTCCTTGATCTTGGACTTCACGCTTTCGACAAACCCTTTGCCTGCCTTTGCTTTACCGATCATAAGATCGCCGCCGTCGCCACCGTATTGGACGTTCAAAGCACCCGGCTTTGACTTGGCCGCGGCCAGCATGATGTCAGCGCCGTCGTCCGCCCACTGCACGTTGCCCACGCCGCGCGCGATCATGAAGTCCGCACCGGTGTCGCCATGCTGTACGTTGGCCTTGCCGCCGCCGATCATGATGTCGTCTTCTGTGCCACCGAATTGAAGTGCTGCCGTGCCAGCGCCGACCAAGACGTCGTCTTCACCGCCGCCGAACTGGGCAAGACCCTTGCCGCCCGCGATCATTACGTCTTTGCCAGAGCCGGTGCCGGAAACCTTATCCGCCAGATCCTTCAGAAGTTGGCCGACTTTGCCGTCACCGAGTGTCACGCCAGATGGCAAAGAGGCCATCAAACCGTCACCAAACTGGACGTTCCCTGTCCCGAGACCCAGCATGAAATCGTGGCCATCCGCACCCATCTGCACGTTAAAGCTGCCCAGAGCGAATTGGGAATCGTTGCCTTTGCCGCCATGCTGCACGTTCAGTGCGCCCAATCCCACCATGACGTCATCGCCGTTTTCGCCAATCTGCAGGTTCAGCTTACCGAGGCCAAAGAGCGTATCGTCGCCGTCACCGCCCATCTGGAGGTTTGCCTCAGCAGCGGCCGCCATGATGTCGTCTCCGGCGCCGCCAAGTTGGATGTTGCCTGCCGCTGCCGCCCCCATGAGATCATTGCCCGCACCACCTTCCTGATAGTTCCCGATGCCGCCAGCGATCATGGTGTCATCACCCGCTTCGCCGTATTGGAAGTTCGCGCCGCCTGTGCCGCCTAGAAAGTCATTCCCTGCGCCGCCACGCTGATAGTTTCCGGTGCCCGCGGCGAGCATCTTATCGTCGCCGTTTTCGCCATATTGGAAGTTTCCGGTACCAATTGCACTCAGAACATCATTGCCGTCCCCGCCGCGTTGGTAGTTCCCTGAACCGCCGCCGATCATGACATCGTCACCCGCATCACCCCATTGAAGGTTGCCAATGCCTGCGGTGATCAGGCGGTCGTTGCCGTCGCCGCCGTGCATGTTGTTGACGCCGCCAATCGCTTCGAGCGTGTCGTTACCAGCGCCACCGTACATGTTGTTGTTACCACCGATCCCAACCATATGGTCATCACCGCCATCGCCTTGGGCTGTGTTCACGCCACCAATGGCTTCAATCCGGTCGTTCCCGCTACCACCTTTCAGGATGTTGACAGCCCCGATGCCTTTCAGTGTGTCGTTGCCAGCACCGCCCTCTGCATGGTTCCAAGCGCCAAGCGCTTCGATATAGTCGTCGCCGCTACCGCCGTACATGTAGTTGGTCAGGCCTTTGCCGTAGAGCTTGTCGTTGTGGTTCCCACCGTCGAGGTGGTTCCACGCGCCGATGCCATCGAGCCGGTCCGCACCGTCCTGACCGTACATTTTGTTCTTGGCACCACGGCCTTGCATCGTATCGTTTCCGGTGCCGCCGTAGCCTTCGTTGTAAGCACCATAGCCGATGACAGTGTCATTGCCTGAACCGCCAACCAGCTTGTTCCAGGCGCCATAGCCATACACCTTGTCGTTGCCGGATCCGCCGTACATGTGATTGGTCACGCCGTGGCCATAAAGGCTGTCGTGGCCACTGCCGCCATCCATATGGTTCCAGCCACCATATCCTTTCAAAAGATCGTTGCCGGTGCCGCCGTAAAGCTTGTTCTTGGCGCCGTAGCCGTAAACCTTGTCATGGCCGCTATCGCCATAAAGGACGTTGTAGGGCAGATACCCTTTGACGACATCATTGCCGCCCCAGCCATGCTTAACCGGTGAAACTGCCTTTGTGACTTTCTTGACGACGCTACCCATTGGGCCTCTCCTCATGTTCAGGTGATCTTGATCCTGAACAAGCAATAGCCGCGCGCCGGGGCGGCTTGGGTCACTGCGTACCCAATACGAGACTTAACGTATTAAATGCGATGACGGTGTCGGGTGATGCGGCGGACCGAGCCGTCTTCATTGCGGCGCGTCCCGTAGGCGACTTGGCCGGGCGGAATGAACGCACAAGCCGCGCGCGTCAGCGCTGCAACATCGCCAAAAGGTGCTACAAAATCAGTAAACCAAAACTGCTGGCCGCTACGCCAATCATCTGGCGCAAGCATCCCTGTTTCGAAATACCGCGCTTCCGCCTCCGTGTTCAGCAATGCCCAGACCGCAAGACCAATCGGCTGACCTGATCGACGAAACACGCGCAGCTGATCAAGTCGGAGCGGCGTGAAGAACAGCGCGTCGACACTTTCCAAGTCGGCGTCCTCATAGCCGGAAGACCGGCGAAGAAGCCATGCAATTTCTCCCATGCGCTGGAATGTATCGGCGCTTTCCATGGTTCCAAGGTGTGCACCAGTTCATGCGGCGTGAAAACCCCGGCGAGCTGCAACCCTGGCACTGCAGATACCTAACCACACCGTTATGGTGATCCCTTAGCACATTGCGTTCGTTGCACCGACAATCAGCAACCGTCGCGGTTTCGCGCAAGCGTCTCAAGCAGGATCAAGCGCACATCGCTGGAAAGAGCAATCAAGGCGCACCTACACTCGTGGGCGGGATCCTGAGGAAAGCCTGTCGCAAACGCTATTGACGCCACGGCAAAAACACGGCGTCTTTTGACGGACAAAGATCAAAACAGACGGCAAGAACGTCTTCTGAATAGGATCAGTCACAAAGGGAGAGAAAAATGTTGAAAACACTGAAGGCGCTCGCGGCGAGCGCCCTGCTCGCCACGGGGGTCGTGTCGCCGGCCTCCGCACAGGAACTGCAGTTCTTTACAATCGGGACAGGTGGCACCTCGTTCACCTATTACCCTGTCGGTGGCGTCATCGCGAACGCGATTTCCAAACCACCCGGATCGCGTGAATGCGGCGAAGGCGGAAGCTGCGGCGTCGATGGCCTGATTGCCTCTGCCGTGTCGTCGCGCGGGTCGGTCGACAACATCAACGCGATCATGTCAGGCCTGAGGAATTCCGGTTTTGCGCAGTCCGACGTGGCGTACTGGGCCTATACCGGCACCGGCACGATGGAAGGCAGTGAGCCTGCAACCGATCTGCGCACGATTGCCGCGCTGTTTGAAGAGCATATTCACCTTGTGGCTCTCGCGGACTCCGGGATCAATTCTGTCGCGGATCTGAAAGGTAAACGCGTCTCAGTCGATGAACCGGGTTCCGGGACCTATGTGGACGCGGGGCTTATACTCGGCGCATTCGGCATGTCGTTTGACGACATTCAGGAAGAAAACCTGAAAGGCTCTGCCGCGACAGAGGCTTTGCGCAACGGCAAGGTCGATGCCCTGTTCATCGTTGCAGGTTACCCAACCGGTGCATTGGTGGAACTCGCTTCAGCCGCTGATATGAAGCTCGTCCCAATTGAAGGCGAAGGTGTCGAAAAGCTCACATCAGAATTCGGCTTCTTCTCATCATCCTCAATCCCTGCTGACGCCTATGAAGGCGTCGGAGAAGCCGCAACTGTAGCAGTCGGCGCGCAGTGGTACACGCATACCCGCGAAGATGAAGAGCTGATCTACAACATCACCAAAGCCCTCTGGAACGACGAATCCCGTCGTCTGCTGGATGTTGGCCACGCGAAAGGCTCTACCATCACGCCAGATACGGCATTGGCCGGCATCGGCGTGCCGCTTCACCCAGGCGCAGAGCGTTTCTACAAAGAGGTTGGTCTGCTGGAGTAATTCCCATCAGGCATAACAAGACCAAGCTGGGCCGCGAAACTCGCGGCCTAGTCGTTTCAAGGGGGCACCATGGCAAACCAATCTGAATTGACCGAGCAAGAACTTGCAGCGATTGAGCGCAAGTATGACCCGGAACTTGCCTTCCGGACGCCCGGACCGATTATGTCGATGGTCATTTCGGTGCCCTTGGTCGCCCTCGCAGTCTACCAATACTATGCCTCAGGGTTCGGATTGATCCGAGAGCTTTTGCACCGTGGCATCTTTCTCGCATTCATGCTCGGGTTGCTTTTCCTGCTGTTCTCATGGCGGCGATCATTGACGACCGATGTCGCCTCAAAAGCATGGTGGCGATTTGATGGTGTCGCCATCCTCGATATCATTTTCGCGGTTCTAGGCGTCGCAGCCGCCTTGTATCTGCCGCTCCTGCCGCCTGCCGAAGTCGCTCAACGGGTCGGCAATCCGAATGCATCGGATATCTTCATGGGGACGGCCCTTTTGCTTCTTGTGTTGGAGGCCACCCGGCGGTCAGTCGGCTGGACGCTGCCCTTCATCGCCTGCCTCTTCATTGTTTTTGCAATCTTCGGCCCCTGGATGCCGGGCGCGCTAAAACACGGCGGGGCGAGTTGGACCGGCCTGATCAATCACCTCTACATGACCAATCAGGGTATCTATGGCGTGGCTTTGGGCGTCATGGCTAAATACGTATTTCTCTTTGTGTTGTTTGGTGTGCTTGCGATGCGCATCGGGCTTGGCCAGCTCTTCATTGATCTCGCGATGGCCATGGCCGGGCGATACGCGGGCGGACCCGCAAAGGTTGCGATCTTCTCGTCAGCGTTCATGGGGACAATCTCCGGCTCTTCGATTGCCAACACTGTCACCACAGGGTCACTGACCATCCCGGCCATGAAGCGCATTGGCTACCCACCCCATTTTGCTGGCGCGGTTGAGGCCACCGCCTCAACCGGGGGGCAAATCACGCCGCCAATCCTCGGTGCCGCGGCATTCATCATGGTCGAATACCTTGAGATCCCGCTGCGCGACGTTCTTGCCGCAGCCTTGTTCCCTGCCCTGCTTCACTATTTCGGCGTGCTGATCATGGTGCACTTGGAAGCCAAGAAGCTGGGCCTGCGCGGATTGACAGCCGCTGAACTGCCTCAGGTCGTACAGGTGCTGCGCGCCCATTGGGCCTCTCTGATCCCGCTCGTTATTCTTGTCTATCTGATCCTGTCGGGCCGCACTCCGGACTATGCCGCCGTCTGGGGGATCACCGCCTGTGTGGTCGTTGGCGTCCTGAACCCGAACAAAGAGCACCGCATGGGGCTACGAGACCTCTGGAATGCCATGTCGGACGGCTCTCGCAGCACGCTTGCCGTCGGTGCAGCGGCGGCAACCGTCGGGATCGTTGTCGGCGTTGTCACCCTGACGGGCGTCGGCTTTCGCCTTGGCTTTGTGGTCGTGCAAACCGCGAATGACATCGGCGCATTCGTTGGTGGCATCTGGCCCTTCAGCTTCTTTGAGGTCACGCAATGGGCGCTGTTCTTTTCGCTGATCCTGATCGCGATCGCCTGTATCCTGATGGGTGCGGGAATTCCGACGACGGCGACGTACATCATTCTTGTGGCCGTTGCCGCACCTGCGCTGGCGCAACTACAAGTGCAACCTCTCGTCTCGCACTTTTTCGTTTTCTACTACGGCGTCCTGGCTGATATCACCCCGCCTGTGGCCTTGGCAGCTTACGCGGCGGCGGGCATCGCCGGTTCAAACCCGTTCAAAACGGGCAACACAGCATTCCGTCTCGGGATCGCCAAGGCGCTTGTGCCTTTTGTCTTCGTCTATTCCCCATCGCTCCTTCTGGTGGCTGATGGCTTTACCTGGGCGGCGTTCACAGTCACGCTGCTTGGCGCAATGATCGGGATCGGACTTCTGGGTGTTGCCTTCTCCGGTTACATGCTGGCGCATCTGAACCGTTTGCAGCGCTGGTACATCGGGCTTGTGTCGCTCCTCTTCATCGCGCCCGGCGTCGTCACAATGGCACTCGGTTTGACCTTGGTGAGCCCGATTGTCGTGCTCCAACTACGCCAAAGGTCCGCAGAAAGCGCGTAGTTTTCCGCCCGTGGCTCAATCACTAGGGTGAAAGGGTCACGGCGCCGCACAAGCGACGACGCTCGATTGAGACTTCAGAGATACACTGACTGGAAAGAATGGTGCCCCCACACGGA
>JAHDEX010000039.1:0-36863 GCA_020628545.1 Paracoccaceae bacterium
AATCGTCGCTGTAATTGCTTGTCCCCATGTCGGCCTCCTCGCCTCAAAGTTAGGGGGCAAAGCGTCTACAAATCTAGGGGCACCTCACCTTGTCTTCTGGTTGGAGCGTCGTCGGGACCGCGGTCGGCAGGGAGATGACATTTGGTCGACACTGTCGGCTGAGAAGATTGAGCAACTGCAAGTGGCCTATCGTCCTCATTGGCCTGTTGCGCCTCTTCCATCAAGCTGGGGCACCGGGAGTCCAAGAGGCGAGACAGCTTATCGATACCTCAGAGATTCTGTTTGGCAAATCGGCCGCGATGAGCCGAACGTCGCGCTGCCGGTCATCGAAAGACTTCTCGCGGAAGACATCATGGCTCCGTCCTTTAACGATCTTCGCAGCATCCGGGCAGAGCTGCGACGCAGATCGGCTGTTGCGTCTGTGCGCCCCGGGCCGGCCGATGTGGCGCGTTTCATCGACGCAGGCTTGCCAGCCAGTGTCGAGCAAACACGTACCCTGGTTAAGGAGCTCTTCCAAGAACTGCAAAGGGAGATCCTTGCCGGGCATACCGGGCTCAGGGACCAGATTTACGACGGTGGCGATCGGCTGAACGAAGTCCGCGGGATGGCGCGCATTGCCGCGTGGTTGAGACCGCGCCTGGCACCCTTGGACATACATGACGTGATCGAGCATCAGCTCGCGGAACGGAACAGATGCGATCTGACAGCAACGCGTATGGTCAATGGTGCACCAAGAATGCTTGTCATTGAAGGTAAGGGCCAGTGGCACCGCGATCTGTTCGGGGCAGCTGTGACGCAGCTTGCAGATCGATATGCCATGCATCCGGATGCTGATGAGCAGGGCATATATCTCGTTCTTTGGTATGGTTCCGACGAGGTCGTTGCCGGATCAAGCCAGCACGAATTTCAGTCTGCCGAAGACCTTCAGACAGCGATCGAGGCGCGTTTGCCGGATGACCTACGCGGTCGCATTGATGTCCATGTCCTCGATGTCTCCCAAGCGGACTCTGTACGTGAGGTTTAGTTCATGAAACTGGTCTCCAGGAAACTCCACAGCCCGTTAAACTTAGTGTTTTCCCAAAATCAATTGGCTTAGCACGTTAGCAGCAAGCCAGGGGCCAGGCTCTAGGCTGCATCCATAGTCGCTTTATGGCGTCTCCGCCAAAGCGCGAAACGATCTTTCGTGCAGGTGGCCATGGAATCGTGGCATTGGCCAAATTTGCGAATATGCGCAAACCGCGTCATGACCTACGGCCCATAAGAGACATTCACCCACCACCTCAAATTCTGCAGTCTCAGCCCGCTTTCCGGCCATTCGCTGCGATTGCAAAATCTCGGATGCGATGAACTGGTGGTGTGCGGTCATTGCCGCCGTTACAAGATTGGCATGGAACGGCTGCTTTGTGCGCATTCGGGTCTCCAGAAAAAAGCATCAACGTGGAAAGTGTGAAATCCCCGCACCCGCTCGAATTTGGAATGGCGGAAATACGCTGCAATTGCAAAGGAAATTCCACTACGTCAAGGCATAAGCACCTAAATTCCTTTTTCGGGACGCCGTTTCAAGCAAACAAGAAAGCGTAGTTTTCCCAAGCAGTTGAGATTGGCACCCCGTTTTCAACTTGAGATCTGAGATAACGGACACTGCTATTCGCCGTCTTGATTCCACTGATCGTGTAGATTGCCCAGAGTTGCCGTGTCGGTTCGACATCCTGAAATGAGTGGTTTGGCGCGCATTCATTCACATATTGATCGACAAGCTTTCGCGTAGTAATCCAAGTCTTCGTTGATGAGCCGGTTTGCATCATTTCCAATATGGAAAAAAATCGGAAAGCGGTACCAATTTACCCTGCACCAACGGGCACCACCAAATTCGTAGCCCTGCTTACCTCAATCCATCTTCCCCTTTCACGTCCCACGCTTCCAGCCCGCCCATCCGGCTGTGCACCCGCCCGCCGCTGGACATGGCGAGGCCAAAGACGATCTCATCTGCCTTTGGGCCATCAGGCAAGCCCACTTCGATCCCATCGAAGTGGCTGCGCACATAAGCCGCGTTGATGTGGCCCAGTGGGATGTCAAGCCGGCTGCCGACACCACCGCGTTTCATGCACGAGGGCACAATCGCATTGGAATCGTTCAATTGTCCGCGCATCGCGTAGCCGCCAGGCACATGCCACATGGCCGCGTGCTCTAACTCACCAGCCTCCCCCACGATGGCCCCTTTGCCATAGCCGTCGACCACGTCTTTGCCGCCAAGCGCTGTGATCAACCGCGTGCTCATCTCCGCGCCAAGCGGTTTCAAATCGTACATGGCCGGCTGCAAATCCGGCTCATACCGCCCAGTGAACGGGTTCTTCACGCATGCAAGGATCGCCCCCAATTTGCGTGGTGCATCGGGGGCTGGCCCGCCATCATGATGCACCTCTTCGATGATCAATTGCATCTTGCGAATGATGAAGTCAGGCATGGGCAAGGGCTCCTAATGCATCTGTGTTGTCGAGTGTGGTGATCTGGCTTTGCAGGCATAGAACGGCGCTTTCAATCAGGCCACGTTTTGCGCATTGCGCAGCGAGGCGGCGGCCAGCGTTCAAAGCTTTGGTAATGTCTGCTTTTGTCAGGACACCAACATAAGTGGTGACCAGGCGATCCCCTAAGTCACTGTCAGAGCTGAGCATCTGTGCAGGCTCCCGGATCACCGTTGGGTGCTCGGGGAGGTCAATGGCATTTGCAATCAAGGTCGCTGCGACATCGGCCGCAGCGGCGGTCCTCGCAAGAACAGTCACCGCATCTGCAATGCCCAGGGAGTGACTGCGTCCTTGCCACCCCGATGTTGCGATCCCGCGTGCCGTATCAGTCCCGCGCACGGTGATTTCGCCCGCGGGACCCAGCACGCTGAAATGGGATTGCGGCGCAAGGTGAAGGGCGATGTCGCCGCCATTGTTCACGTAGGCTTTGGCGGGGGAATGGTCGCGCAGCATCGCAGCAAGAACCTCATCAGCGACAGCGCCGGCAACGGCGGCCATGGGCGTGACAAATACCTGCTGATACGGGGCCACCGCCCGCACCATGCGCTGCGCGATGGGGCCGCGAAACGAGTCGTCAGTCAGCGGTGTGCGCAAGGCGGGCAGCTCGGCGACAAGGCCTGTCAGGACAGTCTCAAATCGCTGCGCCGCCGCGCGGTAGCACGCCTCCCGCTCCGGCCCCTCAACGCCAATGATCAAGTCAATCGGCCCGTGTTGAAGGTGCAAGCGGTCGCCGGGAAGGCGCGAAGCAACTGGCCCCATGCTCATTCCCCAGCCTTAATCAAACGTGCCCCGATCACACGCGCGTCGGCTCCGTATTCGCCGCCGGTTTCCAGCACGTCGTCCAGCTGTCTGATCTTGGTGCCATGACCGCCAAGGGCCTCATACGCCGCGCGCGCGACAGTGAATTCCAGCGGTGCGACAAGGGCTGGTGTCGGCACATAGCCAAAAGCGCCATCCGGGACCTCTGTCACATCAACCATGACGGTGATCCCACCTCCGGGCCACCGGTACACTGGCGCGCCACCGATGGTCACATGGGTCTGGGCGGCCTTAACGGATTGGGTCAGTTGGATGGGGTTTTCCGTGACACCGGACCGCAAGGAGCCCCCGGCCCCGCCCATGAACAAGACCGTGCAAAGGGCCGGTTCACAATTCTGCGCAATCAGATCGACAGAGGGCTGCAAGGCTGTAGGCATCGGACGCGCTTCCGGCTCCAACGCGTCATTCAAGACATAATACCCAGCATGTTCGCCGGTGGTGGAGACCATGAGCAGTGACAGCCCCGGACGTGCGCCCTTCTCAGGTCGCCACGGGCCAAGGATGCTCAGTGGATCGTCGATATCTGTGCCGCCCCACCCCTGTCCGGGGGCCGCGACTTTAAAGTAGCGCCCGGGGGTAGAGCGATGTCCTACAATGCGGATGCCAGACGCAGGCCAGTCGATCACCTTTCCCGCTTGATGCTCTGACACAACGCCGGTGATGTGATCGTCCACCACGACAACCTCATCCACCAGCCCCTGCCATTGTGAGGCAAACATCCCGATGGTGGCAGACCCGCAGCCGACGCGCATCCGGTCCTCGCGCACCCCGTCTACGATGGGCGGTTGCCCGGCTTGCACGATGACGGTTGAACCGCCCTCCACGCTGAGCTCCACCGCTTCCTTATTGCAAAGCCGCAGCAGTGCGTCGCAGGTCTTGCGCCCCTCCGCCTTGCTGCCGCCGGTCAGGTGATCCACGCCGCCAAGCGACAGCATTTGGGAGCCGTATTCGGAGGTCATGACGTGGCCAATAACCTCACCGTTCGCACGCACAGCACTTGCTTCTGCCCCAAGGTGACGATCCGTGTCGATCTTCACCTTCACGCCGCAGTAGGAAAAGATCGCCTCTGTCACGACGGTGACGCAATCGATACCTTCAATCTCGCGGCTGATGATGAAGGGGGCGGGCTTATAGTCGGGATAGGTGGTGCCAGCCCCGATGGCGGAGACCACAACATCGTCGCCACTCGCCGTCTGCCCATCCCAATCGGCGGCCAGAAACGGCTTGATCTCATCCCCTTTGGCGATGCGTCGGTCCAGGATGGTCAGCGGGTCGCAGCGGATGATCTGCCCGCCTGCGTTGGCATAGCGGTCGCAGGCCCCCGCTTTGCCCTCGGCGATGTAGCACATCACCGGACAAGCATCGCAGCGGATCTTTTCAGGCTTGGTCATTGCGCGGCCTTTATCGCGGCCAAAACGCGGTGTGGGAGGGCGGGAACCTTAGTGATCTTGGCCCCGCAGGCATCGCGGATAGCGTTCAGGATCGCAGGGGCGGTTGGGATCAAGACATGCTCGCCCAACCCTTTGGCACCCATCGGCCCTTCCGGATCGGGTTTTTCGATCAGGATCGAGGTCACCGGGGGCATGTCCCCGAATGTGGGGATCAGATAATTGTGCAAGTCCTCGGTTTTGCCGGGGATGTATTCTTCCATCAGCGCAAGGCCAAGGCCCTGCGCGATCCCGCCTTCAATTTGACCTTCGGCCAGCAGCGGGTTGATCGCGCGGCCTACGTCATGGGCTGCGGTGACGTGGATCACCTTGGTTGTGCCCAGTTTCAGATCGACTTCGACCTCAGCGATTTGTGCGCCGTAGCCATAGACAGCGTAAGGCGTGCCTTGTCCGTTCTCATCGAGTGTCGTCGTCGGAGGATCATAGGTTTCTTCGGCGCAGAGCACGTAGCCATGATCGTCCGTGGGCAGCTTGGTCAGATCAATGACGCGCTCTTCTGTGCCTTGATGAGCGGTCACGGTGCCATTTCCGAGCGATATCGCATTGAGATCATTCAGGTTCGTCAGCCGCAAGATGGCCGCCCGCAACGCTTTGCCCGCAGCTTCCGCCGCGCGGCCCGTGACGAACGTTTGCCGAGATGCAGAAGTTTTGCCACAATCCGGCGTCAGCGCGGTATCGGGGCCGATCAACACGAAGGCGTCGACGGGCACGCCCAATGCATCTGCTGCGATCTGGGTAATCACCGTATTCGCGCCTTGGCCGATATCTGTCGCACCTTGATGCAGCTTCAGCGTTCCCTCGGGCGTAATCCCAATCCGCACAGTTGAGGGGTTCGGCAGCGCGGTATTTCCACACCCATACCAGCAAGATGCAATCCCGATCCCGCGTTTGCGGTCCCCATTTTGCGCGTTAAAGGCCACGGCATCATCTTTTGCCCGTTCCCAATGCGGGGTCAGCGCATCCAGACACTCCCGCAATCCGACGGCCTGTAACGTCTGCCCGGACGGCGTCTTGTCTCCGGCCTGCAATGCGTTCACCTGCCGGAACGCGAGCCGGTCCATCCCGCATTTCAAAGCCAGCTCATCATAAAGCAGTTCTTGCGTGATCGCCGCTTGCGGTACGCCGAACCCGCGGAAGGCACCCGCAGTCGGACCGTTCGTATGGATTGCCCGGCTTGTCGCGCGATAGTTAGATGTCAGATAAGGGCCGGAGGCATGCACGGGAACGCGTGTCGCCACCGTTGGCCCCCAGCTTGCGTAAGCGCCCGTGTTGAAATCGCCATCGAACACCATGCCTATCACCTTGCCGTCCGCATCGGCACCAATGCTGGCTTCCATCGTGCCAGGGTGGCGCTTCGTCGTCGCGCGCATCGACTCCGTCCGGGTGAACACCATGTGGCACGGGCGACCGGTCTTAAGCACCCCAAGGCCCAGCAAAGGTTGTACTGATACGTCGAGCTTTGATCCAAAGCCGCCCCCAGCGGCGGACGGGATGATCCGCACCTTGTCCAACGGCAGCCCCAGAACTTTGGCGGTGTCTTCCTGATCCATCACCGGGGCCTGCGTACAGGCCTGAATGGTCAAAACGTCACTGTCCATCCAAGCCGCCCCGGCTTCAGGCTCAATGTAAGCATGTTCCACGTAGGAGGTTTCAAACCGCCCGTGCGCCACATGAGTTGCGTTTTCCAATGCCGCATCCGGGGTGCCGCAGGTCACGTTCCCGCGGATCAGCGTATTTTCGGGGCGATGGTCATGCAGCAGCGCTGCGCCGTCTGCGGCACCATCCTTTTCGGTCAAACTGTGGTCCAGAGGCGTCCAAGTGACGGGAAAATCGCTGAGGTCCAGTGCCTCGATCCCGGCCGGGTCACCGACGACCAAGGCCACCGGCTCACCCATGTACCGCGCACGACCGTCAGCGAGTGCGGGTTGGTCGGCCAGCGGTGGAATGACGCCAAAACAATTCTCGCCCGCGATGTCTTGGGCCGTGATTACGGCATGGACAGATGGATAATCCTGTTGCCAACTAACCGTATCGCCCAGCACAAAGTCGGCGTGATAGTGCGGTGACCGCACAGCGCGGATCAGCAATGAGCCTTCGCGGACCAGATCTGCGCCAAACACCTCTGACCCGTCCACCTTGGGACGCCCATCTAGACGGGGCACGGATTGACCGACCGCAGGGCCGGCCTCAGCATGTCGCACACCATTGGCCGTATCATTCGCCGCAACAACGGCATCGATGATCTTGCGGTAGCCGGTGCAGCGGCATAGCACGCCACCCAATGCCCCTTCCACCTCTGCCGCGTTGGGCTTTGGTTTCACTCGCAGCAAGGCCATCGCGGCCATCATAATGCCAGGCGTGCAGATCCCGCATTGCGCAGCGCCGTGGTTCAGGAAAGAGTCTTGTAAACGTTGCGACAGCGTCGGCTCGGCGGTTTCCAGCGTCTCCACATGACAGCCGTCGACCTGCCCCACGGGGGTGAGGCAGGCGCAATGTTGCGCGCCATCAATCAGCACGGTGCAGGCCCCGCAATCCCCCGCGTCGCAGCCGACTTTCACACTCTTGAGGTTTAGTTCATCACGCAGCACTTCGGACAAACGCTTGCCGGGATAGGTGTCGACCTGCCGAGCGGTCCCCGCCACGGTGAACGTGATCCCTTTGGCAAAATCCCTCATGCGATGGCCTCAACGGTCCGGCGCATGAGTTCAGCAGCGCTGGTCGCGCGATAGGTGGCATCGGCGCGGATGTCATCGATGGGCGAAATCGTTTCAGCAACGGCGGCGTCACTGATCAGCGCGGGATCAAGGGGTTGGCCGATCAAGGCAGACTCGACCGCTGGCAACCGTGTCGCCACCGGGCCACATGACCCGACCGCCAAGGCAGCCTGCGTGACAACGCCGTCTTCAACCGCGATCCGGACAGCGGTCATCGAAATTGAAATCACCAGATACTTCCGCGCGCCGAGTTTCAGGAAATGGCCGCGCCCGGCCAAAGCACTGGACGGAACATGGATCGCAGTCACCATTTCGCCGGGCTGCAGTGCGACGTGGCGTGGCCCCAGAATAAACTCTGCCAATGGAATCCGGCGCTCAGCCCCAGCACGGGACACCTCAACACTCGCGTCGAGCGTCAACAGCGGCGGCACGCCATCTGCGGCGGGCGAGGCATTGCAAAGATTCCCTGCCAGCGTCCCCCGGTTTTGGATCTGTGTCGCGCCAACCTCGCGCGCGGCCAGCTTCAGCCCATCAAAACAGGCTGGAAGGTCGGCTGTGATAATGTCGCTCCACGTGGTGGTCGCACCGATGCGCACCCCGTCATCGCTTTGGCTGATCCCACGCAATGCATCAATGGCCGTGATATCCAGCGTGGCCCCTTGCAGCGTCTTGTGCTGTGTCCCCGGAAACAGATCGGTACACCCTGCCGCAATCTGCCAGTCGCCATCAGCAAGGATGGCAAGCGCATCGTTGAGGGTGTCGGGGCGCTGATACAAATCGCTGTCCGTCGTGGCCGTGCAGTTTTGTTTGTACACAAGTGGATGTTGCGGGAGCGCACGCAAACTGTCAATGCTTTGAACATGCCACACGACCTGAAGCCTTCGGACGCGTATCACCTTACCGGGCAGGTCGGATATAATCTGCGGCGGGCGAACCAACGCCATGTCGCGATCTTTGCAAAACATGTGCAGGGTCTGACCCCAACCCAGTTTGCGGTTCTGGCGCGTTTGCGCGAGTCCGGGGCGCTGTCGCAGAACAAGCTTGGGCGGTTGACGGCAATGGATTCGGCGACAGTCAAAGGCGTTGTAGGGAGGCTGCGGGACAAGGGGTTGGTGGAATCCTCCACTGATCAAAGTGATCAGCGGCTCCGGCTGATTGCGCTCACCGTACAGGGTCGTGCGGCCTTCGACGTGGCAGTAGATCAAGCACTGCAAGCGCGGCGCGAAACGGTCGAACGGCTGACCCCAGACGAAATCGAAACGTTTGAGCGGCTGTTGGCCAAGCTGACCTAGATCCCGACGTATTTCTGCAAAAGGCTCGGATCGTCTCGCAGGGCGAATGTTTCCACAACCTCCCGCCCATGTCCGTTTTCGATGAATGCTACACGGTCGGCAAAAGACAACACCGCCTCAATCCGCTGTTCCACCAAAACGATCGCTTGCCCTTCGTCGCGCATCGCGCGGACAGTGTCGGCGATCAGGGCTATCATCGACGGTTGCAGACCTTCTGTCGGTTCATCAAGCAGCAAGACAGAGGGTTCGAGGCAGAGCGCACGGGCGGTCGCGAGCATTTGCTGCTCTCCCCCCGACAGCGTTTCAGCCCGCTGGTTCAGCCGTTCGCGCAGGCGGGGGAACATTGCCAACACCCGCTCCCGCGTTTGGGCTGACTTGCCGCGCGTCATCAAGCCAACCTCGATATTTTCGGTGACGGTCAGTTCCTTAAACAGGCGGCGGCCCTGTGGGACATAGGCGATGCCCTGCTGCGGCACCTCATGTGCTGGCAAGGTCGAAATCGTCTGTCCATCAAGGCTGATCGACCCGGACGTCAGCGGCAACAGCCCCATGATTGCTTTCAATGTCGTCGTCTTGCCCGCCCCATTGCGCCCAAGCAGGCAAAGGATTTCACCGGGACGTGCTTCAATCGACAGGTCATAAAGGACCTGAACCTCCCCGTAGCCTGTGCTTATGCCATCAACACGCAGGGTCATCCTGTCCCCAGGTAGGCGTTTTGCACTGCGGCATTGGCGTGGATTTCTTCCGGTGTGCCACGGGCGAGGATTTTACCGGTCTCCAATACCGTGATCTCATCCGCCAGCGCCATGACCACTTGCATGTTATGCTCGATCAACAGGATCGTTGTGTCCCCTTTGAGCGACCGGATCAGGTCGTTGAAACCCGCAATCTCACTCTCGGCCAGCCCTTGTGTCGGCTCATCCAGGATCAACAATCGGGGAGCTTGCGCGACGCCCATGGCGATCTCCAGCAGGCGTTGGTGGCCATAGGCCAAGTCACCGGCATTTTGATCCGCCCGATCCGCCAATCCAACGCGATCCAACGCGGCGAGAACGTGCGGCCGCTCCCGCCGTCCTAATGCGAGCGCGACATTGTCGAAAAGGCTGAGCCGCGCATAGACAGCCGTGATCTGGAAGGTGTAGGCCATGCCTTTTTTGATGCGGGCATGAGCAGGCAGCGCCGTGATGTTTTCACCTTCAAACCACACTTCACCGGCGCTCGTAGGAATGCGGCCCGACACCATGCCGACAAAGGTGCTTTTGCCAGCCCCGTTGGGCCCGATCAGCGCGTGGATCTCGCCCTTGGACAACGTGTAATCGACCCCATCAACGGCCCGCAGCCCGCCGTAGTTCCGCGTCAGCCCTTTGGTTTCCAACAAACTCATGGCAGCCACGGCACCCAGCGGTTGCGGATTTCTCCGACGATCCCCGCGCGGGCAAAGAGCGTTAGAAGGACCAGCACCGCACCGGCGATCAGCATGTAGGCGTTTGTGAGGCCGCTGGCGTAGTCGATCAGATAGAACATGAAGGCGACGCCGATGAGCGGCCCAATCGTTGTGCCCATCCCGCCAAGCAACACCCACAACAGTGGAAAAATGGAATATTGGACCGACGCAAATGTAGCCCCAACGTAACCGAATAGGATGGCGTAAGCAGCCCCGGCCCCGCCCGCAATTGTCCCAGAGATGATGACCGCGAGGAGTTTGTGCCGGAATACGTCGTAACCCAGCATCTGCGTCCGCTCTTCATTTTCGCGCACGCCGATCAGGACCCGCCCGAAAGGCATCTGCATCATGCGGGCGGTGATCAGCAACGCGACCGCAAAAATCATAAGCGCTGCGAAATACCGGGTCAACGGATCAGTCAAGGCAAAGCCCGCAATCTGGCGGCTGGCTTGTGCAATGACAAAGCCTTCGTCGCCCCCCGTCCAAGCACCAAGATAAAGAACCGTCAGATAGACCGCCTGCGCGAACATCAGCGTGACGATCATGAAGGCGACACCAATGGTCCGCAGGGCCAGTAAGGCCACAACTGCCGACAAGGCAGCGGCACACACGAGACCCATCAGCAGTGCTGGCAAGACCGGCCATCCACCCAAATGCATCACCAACCCGCAGCCGTACATGCCAGCAGCGAAGAACATCGCGTGGCCGAGGCTGAGCAGCCCCGTGTAGCCGAACAACACGTTGTACCCGATGGTATAAGTCGCAAGCACCAGAATGCGGGCGAGGTTCCCCTGATGGTAGGTCGGCAGAACAAAGCCCAGGACCACCAGCACAGCCAGCAACCCCAAATGCAGCGTGACGGAGCGGGCATCCAGCGTCATGCCATCTTCTTTCCGTAGAGGCCCTGCGGCCGGAACACCAGCACGAGCGCAACAAGCAAAGTCGCGATGATCTTGGACAATGTCGGGCTGAGGAAGACGGAAATAATGCCGTCAGACATCCCGATCAGCAAAGCCGCCACAACCGTACCACGTACTGACCCAAGCCCGCCGATAATCACGACAATGAAGCTGAGCAGCAGTGGGTCATGCCCCATCAAATAGTGCGCCTGCTGGATCGGAACGATCAACACTGCTGCAAGGGCCGCAAGGGCGGCACCAAAGCCAAAGACCATCGAATAGACGCGCTGGACCGGGATGCCAAAGGCCAAAGCCGTCTCACGATCCAACTGCGTTGCGCGCATGATCAGGCCGATGCGCGTGCGCGACATCACCAGCCAGAAGGTGAGCAGTATGGCGATGGCGGCCACGATGACGAAGAGCTTGTAACTGGTCGTGCTGAGGCCCCACGGGAAGTAAAAGCCAAAGCCGTTCTCGCCCCAGTCGACCCACGGGAGTGCAATGCGATGGCTAAAGGGCGGCTCGACCGGGCGCGCCTCTGGCCCGTAGACCATCAGGGCCGATTGCTGCAGGATATACAGAACACCTATGGTGCCAACGATGGTCGCTTCCGGGTCGTATTCCACTTGCTTCAGCACGATCCGGTCCACCACCATGGCAATGACTCCGGCCACCAAAGGCGCAATTACAAGTGCGGCAAGGAAACCAACGGCGGGATGGCCTGCCAGCGTTGAGGCCACAAACCACGCAACCACAGCGCCCAGCATAAAAAACTCACCATGGGCCACGTTCACAACACGCATCACGCCAAAGACCAGCGACAAGCCAAGCGCTGTCAGCGCCAAAACGGAAGCGCCCACGGCCCCTTCGAGGATCGCCAAAATAAGGTGAGGTCCGAAATCCATTCAGCCCAGTCTCAGCCACCCGGGCCATGGACCCGGGCGACAGCTTAATGGTTTCAGAAAGACTGGGTCGTGTAATCGACTTCGTCTGGATACATCGTGTCTTCGATCGATGTCGTGTGCACCTTGACCAGACGCCCGTTTTCGACCTTTGAGATATATTGCACGCCAAAGACCTGGTGGGTCTTGCCGTTGAACATCTTTGGCCCCTGCGGATGTGCATCGCTTTCAGCCATATCCGTCATCGCCTCAACGGCTTCGATCAACTTTTGACGGTCGGCAGGTCCTTGATAATCGGCCGATTCCATGCCCGCTTTGATGATGTGCAAGGTTTCCCAACAGCCAAACATATGGGCATAGGTCGACACATCCGACGCGTCAGACACCGACGCCCCGTTTTCATCCACACCGACAGCGGCGCGGAAGTTTTTGTCATATGACGTCTGATCTTCTTGCGCGTAGCGCGGGTTCCCCTCCCAGAAGTAGGTGCCTTCCAGGAACTCCAACCCGGGCGAGGCCAGATCAACCGCTTCGAGAGAGTCGATGAAGCCAAAGATCGCAGGGCTTGAGGGGCCGAAGAATTCGCCCAGTTCTTTCACGAAAGTCAGCACAGCGGGGCCAACCATCACGTGATACAGTACTTCGGTGTCTCGCGGGATCTTCGGGAAGTATTTGGTGAAGGATGTCTCGGCAGGTGGGACCGCAATGTGCTCCAGCACTTCGCCGCCTTGCGCTTCGATCGCGGCGGTGAAGAAGTCACGGTGATCGTGGCCGAAGGCAAAGTCAGGGAAGATCATCGTGACCTTCTTACCAAGGTTTTCCGCCACATAGGGCGCCATCGCCTGCACCTGGCTTTTCACATCTGTAATGCCCGGCTGCATTGTGTAGCGGTTCAACCCGCCAGAGGCGACGTGGTGACCCTCAGAGACAACAAAGTAAGGCAGTTTCTGCTCACCCGCAGCCGGGGCGGAGCCGATGACGACGTGGCTAAACAGCGTACCGAAGGCGACGTCACAATTGTGCTGGTTCGCAAATTTTTCGACCACTTCAGCACCGCGTTTGGGGTCCGTGCCATCGTCCTCTGCGATGATCTCAACCGGACGGCCGTTGATGCCGCCAGCTTCATTAATCATCTTCACCGCAGCGTCGGTCGTACGCCCGTACCAACGCCCGTAAGCGGCACCAATCCCGGTGGAATGCTGCTGGAAACCGATCTTGATGGGTTCAGACGACTGCGCACTTGCGAAGCGGCCAAGCAAAGGCGAGGACGCCATCAATGCACCTGCGCCTGCGCTTTTCAGCAACGTACGGCGGCTTGTTTTCAAAAGCTTCGTCATGTCCATTCTCCCTGTCGGCGTGGCCTTTTGCCACCTATCGTTGCGTCAAATGTTGTTTGCACACACGCAATTTGTCCAGAGGTTTCTTGGAACGGGCACCGCAACCACCCCCTACGCCCCCTTCGGCGCCGCCAAGAGCCACAACCCGAGAAAAGTATAGGCGATCATGAAAAACGACAGTGGCAGCGTTGCGATTGCCGCTTTGCGATGGTCGCCAAACAGGTCCGTTGCCACCCGGTGCGCCAATAAGATGGACCAGACGTGCCCGATCACCACCAAGCCCGCTTGCGTTGTCCAGATCAGGCGGACGGTATCAATACGGTTGAAGAACCCCGTTGTAACCCGGAAAGGCTGGATGCCAAGGTAATCCGCACCCAACGCAAAAGGATCGCTGAGTGCGGCAATGGTGTATTGGATACTCACAAGGAATGACGCGAAATAATGCGCCATGTGGTAAACCAGCGCGATGGGCATCACGCATAGGGCAAGCGCGCCATAAGCCGTAAGCACGGACACATCCGTCCGGCTGATCGAGATCCCGATCCAGACGACCAGCCCAAAGACAACTGCCAGCCCTACAACGGACACCGCCAATCCCGTCAGCGTAGCCCCGATCACCGATGAGCGCCCCGGGAACTCCAGCGGGTTCACCCCGATCTGGCCCAACCACCAAAAGGTCTCATTCAACCCGTCAAAGCTGCCGACGCCAAGCATCATCAAGGCAAATGCCCCCAACCCAATCGTCGCTGGCCTCGACACGACCTGCCAGCCGGGGCCGCCGATGCCTGCCGGCGCGTGCATCCGCACCGGGGCCAGCCGCGCGAAGGCTGCTAACAGGACATGCCCAAGCTCCGCCTGGTCGCACCACCTCGGGCCAAAGATGAACATGCCGACAAACGTCAGCACCCAATACCCAGCGATCAGATAAGCCAATCGCGCGGGATCATCCGGTGCCGGATCGGCCAGCAAAAAACCGGCGAATGCCAAGAGTGTAAGGGTCGCTGGCCACACACCAATGCCTTTGGGCAAGGTGGCCAATGCATTTCCTGGCGACATCATCTGATAGAGCCCCGTCCAGGGGTTCAGCCAGATCCACAGATTGCCTACAAAACCGGCAAGGCTGACCAAAACGATCCACCCCACCGTCCAGAACCCCAACGGCAGAAGGTTCGATAAAGGATCGCGTGATCCGAAAAGGCCCAGGTAAATCCCAAAGCACATCACCGCGAAGGACATCATGCTTGTGACCCTCGTCAGCTGATCAAAACGGCGTGGCGTGACTGGGCGCACCGCAAATAGGCGGCGCACCACACTTTCCGGGACAAGAAACAGCGACACGACAGTCACAACAACAACCGCAACCCCAGCTGAAATGTAAGCGCCTGTCGGCAGCAGCAGAGCAAATCCCTGTTCGGAGACATGCGCCCAGGCATGATTTGGCAAAAGGACCGCAAGGTTGACGGCAATCAGGAAGTTCCGCAGGCTCATGGCGTCATGATGGTAAGGTGAGACAGGATATGAAAGCAGGAATTCTGGCGGGTATGCTTGCGGTGCTTGGTGTGGCCCTGTGGACCAGCGGCGCGCTGACACCGGCGGCCCGGCACCTGCTGATCACCGACGTTTCTGCCTCCCCCATAGGTGACGGGGGTGCAGCAGCTGTACTCACCACTGAAAACCAAGGGCAGCCTGACACCCTCACGGGTGTGAGCAGCACGATGGGACACGCACAGTTTCAAAGTGCGGATCGTGGCCTGCCTATCCCTGCTGGGACATCGTCACTCGCCTTGGATGCCGCGCACATCATGATCATGAACCAAGAGACGCCATTGGAAGACGGCACGCTGATCCCCCTGACCCTCAGCTTTGCAACAGCTGGCGAGGTGAGCGCCAAGGCACGTTTCACCATACCCGAACCCGGCAGCATGGCCGCGCATATGGCGATGGGCCACGGTGGCATGATGCATGACGTAACCGACGCACCGGCCCCGACGCTCGCACTGAGCGTGACGGCGGATGGCGACGGATGGACCGCGCAGATCACAACCGAAAACTTCACTTTCGCGGAAGAGCTGCAAGACGGGGATCATGTGCCGGGCACCGGGCATGGGCATATTTATGTGGGCGACGTAAAGCTTGGCCGGGTGTTTTCTGACAGTTTTGCCATTGGGGCCCTGCCGAAAGGGGAGCACCAGTTACGCGTGACCCTGAACACCAACGATCACCGCGCCTATGCGGTGGATGGGCAGCCCATCGTTGCCGAAACGATCATCACAGTTGACTAACGTCACCGCTGTGCGGCTTTATTCGTATACAAGTGAGTTTGCATGAGGCACCGCCGTGGCGAAAGAAAAGATCATTGGCGTGGACGTCGGTGGAACCTTCACAGATCTGGTCACGGTTGACGGCGATACCGGCAACATCCGCATCGCCAAGACCCCGACAACATTGGACAATCAGGCCTTTGGTGTGATCAAGGCGCTGGACATGGCTGCGGTCGATCTGCCCAGCGTGGACCTGATTGTGCACGGGACAACCACGACCACAAACGCGGTCCTCGAACGCAAACTATCCAAAACCGGCCTGATCACAACGGCGGGCTTTCGTGATGTGTTGGAGCTAGGACGGCGCACCCGCCCGCAAGCCTACGGCATGAAGGGGGAGTTCTTTCCGGTCATCCCCCGCGACCTGCGTCTCGAAGTGCCGGAGCGTATGGATGCCAGCGGACAGGTGCTGACCCCTCTCGATGAAGCTGCCATGGCAGACGCAGTGCGCACGCTTATCGATGCGGGCTGCGAGTCCCTCGTCATCCATTTCCTGCACGCCTACGCAAACCCGGCGCATGAGATCCGCGCCGCTGAAATCGCGGCTGACCTTTGGCCCAACGCCTATATCACCACGGGTCACAGCCTCCTTTCGGAAACGCGGGAGTTTGAACGTGGGGTGACGGCTGCGGTGAATGCCTCGGTGCAGCCGCTGCTGGAACGCTATGTTACGCGCCTGCGCGATGAACTGTCGGGTAAAGGCTATGGCGGCGACGTTCTGGTGATGAACGGCAACGGCGGCATGGTCTCCTCCCGCCTTGTCGCGAAGGAAGCCGCCAAGACCGTGATGTCCGGGCCCGCCTCTGGCGTGATGGCGGCGGCCTACACTGGGAGGCGGGCGGATGAGCTGAACTTGCTGACCTATGACATGGGCGGCACCTCCACCGACGTGGCGTTGATCCGGGATGGCACGCCGCCCATCTCAAACGAGATTGAAATTGAATACGCGATGCCGATCCACGTCCCGATGGTGGATGTACGCACAGTTGGCGCGGGCGGCGGATCGATCGCCTCCGTCAACGCGGCGGGCTTATTGCAAGTCGGCCCCGAAAGCGCAGGTGCCACGCCTGGCCCGATCTGCTACGGCAAGGGCGGCACAGAACCCACAATCTCGGACGCCAACATGCTGCTCGGGCGGCTCAACCCCGACAAGCTGAACGCGGTCGCTGGCGGCATCGGCCAAGCTGAAATCGCCCAGATCTTTACCGACAAACTTAGCAATCCCCTTGGCGTTGACGCGACCCAAGCGGCCGAGGCGGTGATCCGTGTGGCCAACGCCAAAATGGCCGGGGCGATCCGAATGGTCTCCCTCTCGCTTGGCGTCGACCCGCGTGACTTCGCGCTTTTCGCCTTTGGGGGTGCTGGCCCGTTGCACGCGGCAGATCTCGCTCGCGAGTTGAGCGTGCCGCGCGTCCTCATCCCGGCGCGGCCTGGCATGACGAACGCGCTTGGCTGCGTGGTGGCCGACCTGCGCCACGACTACGTGCAAACCGTCAACCAGCCTTTAGCCGCAGAAGCGGTGAGTGCGATCCATGCTGTCTTCGCCGACCAGATTGCGGCAGGCGAAGTTGCCTTGGCGCAAGAAAGCGTCAGCATCAAAGAACAGCACAAAACCTTCAGCGTCGACATGCAATTCCTGGGCCAAAGCCACGTCGTGCGCGTCCCGCTTGATACGGCAACGCCCGGTGAGGATGAATTGCGGTTGGGGTTTGAGGCTGTCTATTGGAACCGCTTCAAGGTTGAACTGCCGGAGATCCGGGCGCGGATCGTCAACGTGAATACCTCCGTTGTTGGCGTGAGCGCACCGGTCGACTTGTCGCGCCTGATCAACCCGGATGACCGGCAAGACACAGCCGCGCCCACTGGCCATCGCCCGGTGATCTTCGCCGGCACATCGCACGACACGCCCATCTACTGGCGCGATCACTTGCCGTTGGACGCGGAGCTCAAGGGTCCCGCCGTGATTGAACAACTCGACACCACGATCCTGATCCCGCCTTGGGATCGCGTCACATCCGGCCCCGACGGCAACCTCATCATCCATATCGGAGGGGCCGCATGAGCATCGACCCTATTACCCTGTCTGTCATCCAAGCAGGCCTTCAACAGGTCTGCGATGAGATGGATCTTAGCTTTTCCCGCGCCGCGTTCTCACCCGTGATTGCAGAAGCCAACGACCGGTCTGACGGGATCTACAGCGCAGAGGACGGCGCGCTGATCGCCCAAGGCGCAGGTGGCTTGCCTGTCTTCGTGGGCACGATGCAATATTCGACCCGTGTGCTGATCGAAATGATCGCGGAAGGCACCGTCGCAGCGCCCAAGCCGGACGACATCTACATCGTAAACGACCCCTACTTGGGCGGCACGCACCTGATGGACGTCCGCTTCGCACGGCCCTTTTATCGCAATGGCAAGATCTTCTGTTGGCTGTCCAACACTGGCCATTGGCCCGACACGGGCGGCGCTGTCCCCGGCGGGTTCTCCGCCTCCGCCACCTCCGTTGAACAAGAAGGGCTGCGACTGCCGCCTGTGCGCCTTTTCAAAGAAGGCGTCCTTGATCCCGAAATCTACGCCATCATTTGCTCCAACATTCGCGTCGCGGACCAGCGCATCGGGGATGTGAAGGCGCAAGCAGCGGCGTTGATGGTCGGGGAAGACCGCCTCAACGCGCTGCTTGACCGTTACGGCGACGAGACCGTGCAGCAGGCGATTGCGGAATTGCGCAGCCGCGCTGAAACCCAGATGCGCAGCCTGATCGATGAAATCCCAGATGGCACCTACACATCCACGGCCTGGATCGACAGCGACGGCGTGGTGAATGAACCGCTGGCGATCAACCTGTTTGTCAAAAAGACGCCTGGCCACCTGCTGTTCGACTTCTCCGAAAGCAGCCCACCCTGCATGGGGCCCATGAACTCCGTCCTCGCGACGACACTCTCATCGGTTTACCTCGCGATGCGCCACATCTTCCCCGAAGTGCCGATCAGCGCCGGGGCCTTCGCCCCGCTTGAGGTGATCCGGCCCGAAGGGACATTCCTCGATGCCAAATACCCGCGCCCTGTCTCAGGCTGCGCGGCAGAAGTTTCACAGCGCATCGCCGAAGCCGTCTTTGCGGCCCTCGTTGCCCCCCTGCCCGACCGCGTCACCGCAGCCCCCGCAGGCACCAGCGGCAACTTCGCCCTTGGCGGCCACGATCCTGCAACCGGGCGCGACTATGTGATGTATCAGCTTTCTGGTGGCGGTTACGGCGGCAATGCCGATCATGACGGCCTTGCAAACGGGTGTTCGACCATTGGCATTTCTAAGGCACCGCCGATTGAGATTATGGAACAGAACTTTCCAGTTCTCTACCACCGCTACGCCCTGCGCGAAGGGTCGGGTGGGGCTGGCATGCATCGCGGTGGCCTCGGCCTCGAATATGAGGTCGAGCTACGGCGCGGCACTGCGCGCGCCAGCTTCGTCATGGACCATGGCCGCTTCGGCCCGCAAGGCGCCTTGGGGGGCGAAGACGGGGCAGTTAATGAGGTTGAGATCACGAGAAACGGTGAAATATACACTCCCGAGCACCTCTCCAAAGAGCAAGACATCGCACTCAGCCCAGGCGACAGAGTCTGCGTCAGAACCCCAGGCGGCGGTGGCTTCGGGGATCCGGAGCAACGAGATCCCGACAAGCAGGCCGAAGACAAACGACTGGGTCGGATCTGACGAAAGCAATATCTTTCTGAGGTTGGATTATGTCGCCCAAAGACAATTGTCTCTGACTAGGAAAATGGCAATCTCGGGTACGCATTTTGGCGCCGCAAATACAGATCCCTCGGCTAACGAACAAATTTTTCTGCGGTACCGGAGGCGGCAAATCTGTGTTCGTACAGCAGCACTGATCGATGAGCTTCCGTTTTTCTTGAGTTCTTGACACGTTCTTTGAATTAGACACGGCGAATTTTCCTTGGGCACCGCGTACCATACATCCAGTCGTACCGAGAGCGATTAAGTACATTAGCAGGCAGGAATGTGCACTGCCGGTGCAGGATATCGAGTTCGTGCTATGGATTGACCCCGCCATCGCAAAGGTCGGCTATTGAGGTTTGCTGTTGTGTGTACCATTCGCAGCACCAGTAACCTGAGGCTGGTTATCGCCGTTTCAGTCTACGCAGCATGGCGGTGTCGTAGTGTTTCCTCCGCCGAGGACAGCCCAACGCTCGCTAGACGAATGGCGGGATTGGGCCATCCGCACCACATCCAATGACGGCTTTACGCGATTTGCGGTTGTTTATGCATGCTGCAGCATCTGTTACATTGGGCTCTCTGCTGCCGCGGGGGGCAAACGCAGCATCCCATCGGATGCCGCCTTGGCCCCCCTCATGGACGGCCCGTAGCCGACATCCAACGAAGGTCATTGATGCTGCGGCGCGGCCCGTCAAACCGGACCTTCGCCGTAAGCGCGAGAGCCAGTCATTTCTGAACTCACGCTTGCCCGACAAAGCTATCGCCAATTCAGACTGGAAATGTACGATATCGCTCACATGCTGTTGTCAAATCCAAGCCACGCGGTCGGCAAGCGATCGAAGTCTTGGAGAAAGATCCATTGGAAGGTATGAGACGATGACGGAGAAAAACCTCAAAGCCGCCTTGAGGAACCTTTCCGAAAGCGCGTTCGATTTCCTTGAGAGATCTATCGAAGAGATTAAGGATCGCCCCAAGTATTCGGTGATCCATTTCGCAACTGCGGTCGAACTGCTTCTGAAAGCCCGCCTAATGCGTGAGCATTGGACCCTCGTCGTGGAACGCGCCTCGGACGTCACACTGGATAATTTTCTATCTGGCCAGTGCAAGACCGTAACGCAGGGCGACGCCATTAAGCGGCTGAATGGTGCTTGTAACGAGAACATCTCGAAGGATGCGGTGGCTCAGTTTGCAAAGATCGCGGCTCACCGAAACCAAATGATTCACTTCTTTCACGAGGCGGGTACGACAAAAGCGGGTCAAGCCATGATTGAAGGAATCGTGAAAGAACAGTGTCTTAGTTGGTATTACTTGGAACGCCTTCTGTCGGACTGGGGCGACCAATTCGAGGAGTTCGACACCAAGATCGCCACTGTCCGTTGGCGGATGAAGCAAAACCGGGCTTTCCTGAGCGTTGCCTTTGATCGCCTCAAGCCCAAGATCGAAGCCGACAGCAAAGCCGGAACCGCATTTCAGGACTGTTCAGGCTGCGGGTATGAGGCTGCCGCCGTCACCGAACTGTCGGACGTGCTCTTTGAAAAACACTGTCGGGTCTGCGGCTTGGTGGAAGCCTACATCGAAATACCCTGCCCGGACGAGTGCGGCGAGGTCCTCCACATAGAACCCGATTTTGGGTCGCATACCTGCGAGGAATGCGGGCACATTGTGACTTCAGAAGAACTGGCCGATGTACTGGACACCGAATACTCCGATCCTACAGACTTCGAAACGCCGATGAACTGTGCGATGTGTTCCGGCTACCATAGTGTTGTCCAGCACCATGACACGTTCATCTGCACAGAGTGCCTGGCAACTTCTGACTCAGCCCCGCTGTGCGAATGGTGCAATGAACGACAAATCGGGGGTGGAGACATGGAATTCAGTTACCATTCGGGATGCGAGTTCTGTGAGGGGCAAGCGGGTTGGACCAAGGACGACTAGTAGCCCATCATAGACGGTCATTCCAACGACCGGCCCAGAGCCGACTTTGTCCATGTCGTTGATCGCCGCAGCGCGGTTTTACTCAAAGCAGACGCGCGGACGTCGACACCTTGGGGTGAAGTCGTAAACTGACAGCGTGAATCCATCGAAGAATTGGTCTCGAAAATGAAGAACACAGCTTCACTCGAATTCTCAACGGTAGACTTATTGCTCAAGTCGGATGCGGAAACACGAGCGGTGGATGCATTCACGATCTCATGGGTGAAGCTGGAGAAACAGCTGAGGCGACTGACCTCGAACCTGATCTTTCAGCACTCGACTTTCGAAGATGGAGTGAGTGAACACAAGACGGTCGTGCGAGAAGCTATCCTAAAGAAGACTACGGCCAACCACGACAAATTCATAGGAGCGATCTACCGCCTTTCAAACTGCTCAGTGAAAGACTTGATGGAGGACCAATACAAAGTGTTAAAGCGGGACACGAATACTGCATATCAATACAGAAAAAAGATACTGCACGGCCAACAAACCGGTCATTCATTGACCCGAGCTGACTTAGAGAAGTGTATTTCATCCATGAGAACTTGGTGCGAACTGCTTGCGGATCGTGCCGACGAGCACATTGGATATGACGGGTTTTCGAGGAATTCATTGCGAAAAAACGGGAGAGAGAAAGTTACTGCAGCGGTTGACAAAGCCTTGGCCGGGGGATGGGAGGAGTTCGTCCGAAGAATTTGACCGGCTCTAACCGGTGATCCGCTCATCAGCAAAAATGCTCTAGTCGCAGCCCGCATTGCGGTCATTTGCTGCAAGCGCGAGGCTTCGTCAAACTCAAACGTTGCGAGTCTCGCTCTCCGCAAAGGAAAGCACTAGTGGCCACGATAGTAGCCTATGAGCGGTGGATGGTCGTCGTCGTCGACAGTCATTTGGCGTTCGATAGCGCCGGTCTCAAAGGCATCAAGTGGACTGAATGTCTGATCGACAATGATGCATTGCCACAAAGACAACTCATCTAGAAGCAGTCGATACAACTCTTGATAGAAGTTGTCGAAAACCTCTCGATTGATGTCCGGGGTGATGTTCTTCATAGTGGAATCCACAATGAAGATTGTAGGCAGTGAAAGCTGCTCCGTTGCAGCAGTTTTATGAACGGCGAGTCCAAAACAAATCTTAAACAGCACAGTCTTGCCACCGCTACCTACATCGCTGAAGGTCCAGGCGCTCTGCTCCTTGCCGTCTGGATAGATATAAGGCATCCAAGTTCTAGTATTGATTTGAACCCGATCTTTTGCTGTGATTTCAGGGAAGTGAATTGCACGCAAAATTTCTAAGAAGTTCCTCTCCAACACACGCAGATTTTTTCTTCCGACTTCAAACTTCGCTTCTTCTTCTTCAATCAGCCGTTGTGTCTTCAATATTTCAGTGTTTAGCCTGTCTGCTCGATCCAGACGTTTTTCAATTTCCGACGGCATCGCGCGGACTTTCATTAGAAAACGCCTACGTTCTTTGAGCTTTCCTAACTCCGACTCAATCTTTCTCGCTCTCTGCAAATACTCTGACTCGATGCTACGTCGAGCCTCATCAATCGAAGATTGGATATCTTTTCGTTGCCTTAGCAGCTCGTCAAGTTGCCGTTCTTGGTTTACCAAAGAGCGCCGAAGCCTACGCAGTGAAATCTTCAGGTCATCGATCCTATCAGAAAGATCTTGCTCAATAAGCGCAGTACTAGGCCCAGCTTGTTCCCCTTCGGCCAATGGAGACTTGCATAGACTGCAGGTCCCCGGATCGCTTGCTTGTTCCAATTGCGTCCCGCAACTAGGGCAGGAATGGAACCCAGCCCCTTCTAAAAGAGTAGTGGCCGTCGATGCTCGCGCGGCTTTTAGTTTCAGAGTGATTAGCTCCGCACTTAGGCTTTCTTGCTCATTTATCCGCTCACGAATGTCTAGAACCGCCCGGTTCTTATCCTCGCTGGCATTTGCTAGTCTTTGTGCCTTCTCTCTCAGCTCATCGCTCAGGAAGTTCGCTTCCCTTCCGGCTGAGTCCTGCTCCTTCTTTTCCAGCTCAAGTTTCTCGATTTCTCGGTTTACTCGAGAAACCTGGGAGTCGATTTGCCCCTCCGAATCAAAGCCATACTCAGCGAGGAAGGTGCTAATCTGCTTAGCCGCGTCCCGAAGCGTTCTTTGATTTTGGCGCTTTTCCTGCAGCTCACGCTGAAGAGTGGTCAATCGGTCACTTTGAAAGCCCAACATATACTTGAGAACGTCTTTCGACTTCTCTGAACGTATTGGTTGATCGAGATAAAACAGGCTGGAGTCTAAGTGCGGCTGGTCCAAGTAACAAAACTGGTAAAAGTCACGGAAACTCAAGCGATGCATATCGGAGTCTTCGTCGCCTTTCCGCTTACGTACTTTGATGGGTGTAATCCCCATGCGGGTCAGCAGAAAGTCACTCAAATTAAAGATATCCGGCTCGATGATCGCTGCGGTGCCCGCAGTCAGTGGAAGGGTTTCGCGGAAGACTCCGTCATCATCTTCCCAGCTCACATCGACCTCGCTGGAGGGGATCGTGCGTTCCAGCAAGTACTGCTTATTACCAAGAACAACGGTCAGTTGTGCTTTAATTGCCTCCGAAGAAATCGCAGGTGTGTTAACGAGTTTGCCTCCTAGGCAGTAGTTGACCAGTTCCACAATAGTTGACTTACCACTGGACATGCGCCCGTGAAAAAATGAAATCTTCGAACCAAATCGTATGAACTCTTCGGATTGCCGGCATAGCAGCTTAAGAGAAACGAGCTTAATCTTCATTGATCAAACCCTTTGCATCTATCTCATCGTTAAATTGCATGTCATTGAGTTCGGGAAATGTGTCGTAAATGAAGTTCATTAGGTTCGTGGCACTTAAATCCAGATGCCTCCTCAGCATGCTGGATCTGAATGCAAGTTGCTCAAACTCGGACTTAGCCACGAGCTGTCGGGCAACGGAAAGCCCTTTGTCTGTGAGGTCTATGGATACCTTCCGACCTGTAACCGAGAGTGTCACCAAACCCTTGGAAGCAAGTGTGTTTAGAAAGCGGCGGTAGCGGTGATCCCACGGGCCAAACTTGTATCTTACCATCGATGCTTCAATGGAGTTTCTCTCTACTTCGGAGATCGAAATTCGTTCTGGGCGGACTCCTCGTTGGGTCAGCGCAATTTCAAAGTATGAGGGGTATCGTACCAAAAAATCAAGTTTTGCTAGTTTGGTGATCCCCTCTACAGCTGGTTTGTCTTCCTTCATAAATGCTTCCAGAAGCACAACCAGCCTAGCGAGATGCAAATCTTCATTTTCGTCTAATGACGCTACAATATCTATTAGACTGCTTGTCACGCGCCCTCTCCAAGCAGTTCAAACTCGTCGGACCACCAAACCTTGCATGCTTCAGTCAAAGCCCCGGCCGCACCAAGAAGATGATCTGACTTGCATCCATATAGACTGTCTTTCTCCCTTACATACCTTGCTTCCAATAGTTCCTTGAGACGCGTGAACTGTAGCGGACCGTACTTTTGTCCGGCTTGTTCAACTTCGCTCTGTGCTTCAATGCAGTCAGTGAGCGTGCGCGCCATTAGGTCACTGACCATATCCCGAGCCTTGTCAGCACCATATCTTAGCGTCCACTCGACCTGCAGCTTTTCGAAGCCCCTCACCAGGTCTTGTGTGTGGTAGATCCTTCTTGCTTGAACGCCTCCTTGCGACATCTTCTGGAACATTCTTGGAAGGCCCTTTGGCAAGTCTTCTGCAGTTAGAAGTTGGCCGAGCTGTACGGGTTGCTCAGTCGTTCCAAGATGTGCAGAGATCAGAGCTTCGACATCGTCTTTGGTTATCCGTTTGTCCTTCAACGATAGCTCCGAAAAGACTTCGTCAAAGTCTGCGCCAATCGCATACAGTTGTGAGGCCAGAGTGGCGTTTCCCTTTGTTGAAGCCGATGCAGCCGCTGAAATGATGTCGCGCGCAAGTAAAACCACTGTTTTGTGTTGCAACTCGGAGCAGATATGGCACTCCACAATCGAGTGCTCGACAGCGCGCTCGATTGAACGAATGTCTTCGCGTCGCGCTTGAATCTCTGTTCTGCATAGTACCGAGATGACCTCGTCGGGTTCAGCGTCTGCACGATCGCAAAGGTCGCTGACCACGCATCGTTTAGGAGAAGTCTTTCTCAAGTTCTTGACTGTCGGTGCAGCGCGGAATTGCTCAAGAACCCAAGGAAAATTCCCGAAATTCTCCTTCTCCTCCCAAAAATCGTGATTTGTAACAAACTGAAATGACTGAAATTTCTCAGGAAACTGCTTATCTAATTTGATGAAGCGGGTCAGTGACTTTTGAACAGATTCCTCAGTGAAACGGATCTTCGCAAGATCACGTGCTTTGGTTTTCACTTGTACCGCAATGAACTTGCCTTCACTTGTCTCAACAATCAGATCTTCAAAATTTTCGCAGATTATTGAAGTATCAGGATCCTGTTGAGAGACGAGCCGAAGAGCATTTATGGCCGCAATGCAGAACTGATACCTGAACCTAGCGATTACTTCGTCGCCAGGGTCTTTCTCGTCGAGAACGGAGGTAGGTGAAGGTTCTATCAATCTACTTGCTACGAAATTTCGCGGTTTCAATCATGGATTGTTCTGACATCGTTGCAAATCGGGCTACTGCTTACAAGGACGATGGTACCCAGTGCTTGCGCCTCCATATGTCCGCTTACGGTTCAAAAGCCGAGTCGAGCAGTACACGCAGCGAACTTCCGCTTCCCGCCCGCTTTAGAAATCACTGGCTTAGTATCGACCCAACCCGGTTATCCGCTGCGATCGCACTACTGGCTGGTTTCGTGGATTAGGCATGGGATCGACGAACCCGCCCACTGGGCGGCAACAGGTCATCTTCAACATGCAGACCGTTCATGAATTCTCATTTTTTCGGACCGAGGGAGCATCGATGGTCAGGATTAAACACTGAAAAGGAAACCGTATGAGCAATAGTCATCTTTGGACCCTCGATTGAAACGGATCCCGTTGATAGCGACTGCGAAAGCTCTTTGGAGTCGTGTCGTAATGGCGTCGAAACAGGCGGTAGAAGTATCCAGTGTTCTCAAAACCGCAGCTTGCAATGATATCGTTGATCGACGCTTCGTCACTTCGAAGCAATTGCGCGGCATGTTCGATCCTAATCCGGTTGATGAACTCGGTCGGGGTGATCCCAAGGACGATCTTGCAGGTCCGACATACATGTTCCTGGCTCCGGCCTGCGGCTCGAATGAAACCCTTGGTGCCCAATCGGAAGACTTCGGCGGACTGCGCGGCGCTACAGGCTTCAGAAAACCACTTGGGCGCCGCCTTGGTCACGCCGCTGGTCGCATGAGCGACCCTGTTGGTCAGCACCAACAGGAACTCCTCAATCCGCGCGAGGTCCCGTTGCGCCGTCTGCAGTTGTAGTGAGACATTCACCGCCCGCGCAAATCGCGCCGGTCCCAAGGTGTGCATCTCTGGTAGGTCAGAACTGGCGTCGAAGAATCGATCTCCTATTGCACTGTGGTAGCGGCGCGCCAGATGTGTCGCGGTTTCAGTGCGAAACATGACGTTGATGATCTGACAACCGGTCTTTCGGTTGGCGTTGAAAGCATGCACATCTTTTGGCCGCATGAAAACAAGTTGGCCCGGTTCTAGCGTTTGCGTCACGCCATTCACCCAGTGTTCCGTGCGACCGTTCTCGATCAAGAAAACCTCGAAATAGTCGTGATCGTGGGCGCGGGCCGGATAGCGGGTTTCCAATGACTTGCGGGCGAAATGGAATGCCTCGTCAGGGCGAACGTAGTTATCGATCAGAAACCGGGTCTTTTCCATACAGCAAGATTAGCTAGTAAACAGGCCTCTGGGAATTACAGATATCAAAATAGTGTAAGATTTTGTCAATCTACGCCGCTGACACCCGCTGCGCGCAGGATACACTTTTGACATCTGGGAGGATGATCATGCTCGATCACAAGCAAGACCTGCGCTTTGCGCCTGTCGCAAACAGCGCACCCAAACGACTATCGGCGGCGCAGATCGACCGCTACAACACCACCGGTTTCGTGCAGCCATTTGACATTTTCGACGGCGCAGAGATTCGCGATATTCGCGGCTATATCGACCGCCTCATGAATGACCTCGGCCCTAACGGGGCCTATGGCATTAACTGCTATCAGGCGCGCCTGTCGGGCCTCTACGACATCGCCACCGACGCGCGCATTCTTGATCACGTTGAAGATCTGATTGGCCCTGATATCCTGTGCTGGGCCAGCGCGATCCTGTCGAAAAAACCCCATGATCCCAAGGCCGTGCCTTGGCATCAGGATGCGTCCTTCTGGGCACTGTCGCCCGCGCGCACAGTCACCGTGTGGCTGGCGATCGATGACGCGGACGAGGCCAACTCGGCCATGCGCTTCATTCCCAGCACCCACGATAAGGGTGCGCTGCCGGTTGCCGGAACCGATGGCGAGGCGAATGTCTTTCACAAAGGTACTGCCAACGCAGAGGCCATGGGCACGCCTTTTACCAACACCCTGCACGCAGGCCAGATGTCGATGCATGCGGATATGCTTGTCCATGGCTCGCAGGCCAACACCTCAGACCGGCGTCGTTGCGGCCTTACCCTGCGCTACTGCCCACCCAGCGTGCAAATCACTGACCCAAAATGGGCCTCCGGGGTCGAAGCGATCCTGTGTCGTGGCGATGCGGGCACTTGGAAAACCCACCCTCGCCCCGACAACAACGACATCACTAAGACCAGCAGTCCCCATGTGGTAGGAAACAACTGATGCGGATCAAATGGTATGGACAGGCAGCTTTCTTGCTGACCTCGGACAGCGGCCTGCGGGTTGTGACCGATCCCTATACCCCTGAAAACCTTGGTTATGCGCCAATGCGGGACGAGGCCGATATCGTCCTGACTTCATCGGATGACGACGATGCCCACTGCCGCCATGACCTCGTGCCCGGCGATCACAGTTGGCTCAACACGCTCGATGCCGTGCGCGCTGGTGGCTCGGCGAACGCCGCGGGCCTCACCGTTCGGGCGATCGAAGCGACGGAGATAGAAGACCACCCCCTGCACGAGCCCGGCGCCAATGCGATGTATCGGTTCGAACTTGACGGGATGCAGATCGCCCACATGGGCGACGTGGGCAACGATCTGAATGACAAGCAGGTGGCGTTCTTCGAAGGCACCGACATTCTGCTGACGTTGGCGGGTGGCGTCTTCACCACGCGGCTGGATGAGGTCAAACGACTGATCGACGCGTGCCAGCCGAAACTGGTGATCCCGATGCACTTCCGCACGCTCACCTACAAGCCGCGCAACCTGCACTGGATCGAGACATTCCTCAGCTATTTCGACGAGGAGAAAGACGTCGACTTCGCTTTCGGGCATGAGATCGACATCACCAAGGAAACCTTGCCAGAGCGCACCCGTGTTCTGGTCATGGACTATGCCCGCTAGGGCAACGAACGGGCACAAAGCCCATCATTTTCTGGGAGGAAAACAATGAAACTGACGAGAACGCTTTTGGCGTCATCCGCACTGGCCCTGCTGGCCAGCGCTGGCTTGGCGCAGGATGTTGCGCGCGAAAACACGGTCATCTTCGACCTTGATCGCACCATCCAGGACCCCGAGAACTTCAACTGGATGACACCGGGCACCAAGAGGATGCACGGTGCGCATCAGACCATGTGGGAGCCGCTCTTCATCCTCAACTACGGCACCGGCGACATCGACCCGTGGCTGGCCACCGGATTCACCCAGAACGACGACAGCACCGAGTTCACGATCACCCTGCGTGATGGCGTGGAATGGTCCGATCGCGAAGCCTTCAACGCCGATGACGTGGTCTTTACGGTCAATCTGGCGATGACGAATGAGGAAATCTCCAGCCGTGAGGCCAGCACCATCAAGGCGCAGGTCGCCAGCGTGGAAAAGGTCGATGACCTGACTGTTCGCTTTACGCTGCAAAACCCCAACCCGCGTTTCATCGTCGAAAACTTCGGCGTGCGCATTTTCGGGTCCTTCTTGATCATGCCCGAACACATCTGGAACGGCGAGAACGCCGCGACCTTCGCCTTCAACCCGCCTATCGGGACAGGGCCCTACACCTTCACCTCAGCCGCTTCCAACCGTGCCATCTGGGATCGCAACGACGATTGGTGGGGCGCAAAGACCGGCTTCATGGACTTGCCCGCGCCCGAGCGCGTGATTTTCCTTGAAAGCGGGGGCGAAGAAAGCCGCGCACAACTGATGGCCTCCAATCAGTTGGACGCCGCACAAAACGTGACCATCGGCACCTTCGAAGCCATTCGGGCCCAGAACCCCAACGTCATCGCCTGGCATGCTGACTACCCCTACGCCGCCGCAGACCCCTGTGCGCGCCAATTGGAAATCAACACCACCATTGCGCCCTGGGACAATGCCAATATGCGCAAAGCGGTCGCCCGTATCATCGACCGCAACCAAATTGTGAACGTCGCCTACGAAGGCACGACCGAACCGAGCCGAACGATGTTCGCGCAATTTGGCTCAATGGCACCGTTCATAGACGCGGTGGTGGAAGCAGGTTACGGCCTGTCTGCCTCGGCGGATGTGGCCGCCGGTCAGGCGCTGATTGAAGCTGCCGGTTGGACGAAGAATGGTGACTACTACACCAAGGATGGCGAAACGTTGTCCGTGGATATCCACGTCAATTCGGCCTCGACTGAATACACCCGCACCATCGACGTCGTTGTCGAGCAGTTGCAGCGCGCTGGCATCGACGCCAAGGCGGTGCCGGTCGAAAATGGCGTGTTCTGGGGCGAGGTTCTGCCGTTTGGCGCCTACGAAATGAGCTATTCTTGGCTGTCCTGCGGTTCTGTGAACGAGCCTTGGGCCTCCATGGGTCGCTACACTGCCAAGGACGTGGTGCCGGTTGGTGAACGCTCGCCCGGATTTAACAACACTGCCCGGTGGGATGGTGGCCACGCAGAGGCCTACTCCGCTGTGGTCGATGACATTGCAACACGGTCGCTTGGCGATCCCGAAGTCCCCGCTCTCGTGGCCGAAGCCTATGGTCACCTCGATGCGGGCATGCCGTTCATCCCACTGGTTCAGGCAACCAAGTTGTTGCCGATGAATGAGACCTATTGGACGGGTTGGCCAACTGCGGACAACTACTACAACCATCCTTTCTTCTGGTGGAATTCGACCCACCAGATCATTCACAACCTCGAACCGACCAAATAAGCAGTTCGGTTTTGCCGGGGCTGGTCCCTCCCGACAGTCCCGCCTTCCCTACAAAAAGGAGCGGCACGGCATGTGCCGATTGGCTAATCGTGACCTTGTCCCTTCAACGCCCTGACGACCCATTCGTGAAATCGCGGCGCGACCCTGGTGCCGTCATCCAGCGGTTCGAGGATGAGGACATGCTGATGCTATTGCGCTGGCGCGACGTACGTGCCGCTGCGAAAGACCACACCCATTTTGATAGTGCGCAACGCGGTAGGGTTCCGACACCGCCAGAGAATGACATCCGTCAGTTTCGCCAACTTCCCATTGAAACCAATCCTCCCGAGCATGCCAGTTGGAAGGCAATCGTTCTGCCGTTCTTTCGGCGCCCGATGACTACGGCTGTCATACCCGAGTTTCAGAGAGTCGTTCGCGATCATCTGCAGACGGTCCTTATGGGTGGGGACATTGAGGTTGTCCGAGGCTTTGCGTTGCCAGTCCAATCAGCTGCTCTAGCGGTACTGCTCGACACCGATCGCTCTATTGCCGAGGTGTGGCAAGGCTGGGGTTTGCACGCGTTGCGACGCAATGGCAAAACCGACCCGGAAAAAGCAGCGCGGTTTCTGACGTTCATAGATGACATGCTCGATCGCGGACGGTCTGATCCTGACATGGGTATATTTGCAGCCTTGCACGATGCGGATTTTGAGGGTCGGCCGCTCACCCGAGACGAAATGCGCGGTATCTGCCATCTTGCGCTTTCTGGCGGGCGTGACACGGTGATCCACGCCATCACCGGAACCCTCGCCCATTTGGCAGCACACCCCGACGACCTGGCGCGGCTCCGCACCGAACCATCCCTAATCCCGATCGCAGTTGAAGAGCTTTTTCGGGTGCTGTCTCCACTTGCCATGATTGGGCGGGTCTGTCCCCAGGGGCATTCCGTCGGATCACTCGGCGTTGCACCGGATGCGCGGGCGGGATTGTGTTGGGCGGCCGCAAATCGTGACCCGGACATATTCGAAAACCCGGAAGAGGTGCGCATTGACCGCGCTCCAAATCCGCATGTGGCATTCGGTGCTGGAACCCATACCTGCTTGGGGGCACCCATGGCTCGGCTTGTTCTGCGAACCCTGTTGAGTGAGGTCGTGCAGAACGTCGCCAAATTGACAGTTGTTGCCGCCACCCCTCGGACGTCGCCATTCGGCACGCCTTACCTTTACGAAAGCCTGACCCTACGCTTTGCTCGGATGGAGGTCCCATGAGCCGTATTCCCCGCGACTACCTCATCAACCGGCTTGTGACGCTCGTTCTGACCGTGCTGATCGCCGCGACGATTATCTGGATCATCCCGCGTTTGTCCCCTGTGGATCCTGCTGAAATCGCACTGGGGCGGATGGCTGCTGGAGCCGGTTCGGTCGCCAATTCCGAAGAGATCCTCGCGCAGTTGCGCGCCAATATGGGCATCGACCAGCCGCTGATCGTTCAGTATCTGAAATACATCTCCGGCGCTCTGGTCTTTGACTTCGGCCTGTCGACCGCGGCCTTTCCGACACCGGTTTCTACGTTGATTCTCAATGCCTTGCCCTGGACGATGGGGTTGATGATCCTGTCCCTGCTGATCACTTTCTTCATTGGCAACCTGCTGGGCGCACTGATGGTCTGGGAGCGCTCGCCCAAACTGGTGAAGGTCGCAATCCCCGCGGCAATGGTCTTCACCTCGATCCCCCCGATCCTGTCTGGCCTGCTGTTGATGTGGATTTTCGCAGCCAAACTGCAATGGTTCCCACTCACGGGCGCTTATTCCATCTTCGTAGAGCCCGGCTGGACGTGGGATTTCGTCACATCCGTGTTGCACCACGGCTTCCTGCCCGCCCTGTCCATCGTCGTCGTCACCTTCGGCTTCTGGGCGTTGGGCATGCGCGGATTGATGATCACCGTGCAGGGCGAGGACTATGTAAAATTGGCCGAAGCCAAAGGGTTACGCCCCCGCTACATCCTCTACCGCTACATGATCCGCAACGCGATCCTGCCCCAGATCACGGCCTTTGCGCTCAAGATCGGGCTGCTCATTGCCGGTCAAGTGCTCGTGGAACGCATCTTTGCTTACAACGGTATGGGCAAGCTCCTTTACGACGCGATCCTCAATCAGGATTTCCCCGTCATCCAAGGGGTCAGCTACGTCATCATCCTGATCACCGCGCTCAGCGTGTTCCTTGTCGATCTGCTCTATCCCTTTATCGATCCCCGGATCCGGCATGAGGCCAACACATGAGCACCGCAAACATGAGCCGCGCGGAACGCCGCCAGGCCCGCCGCATTCGCCGCTTCGACAACCCTTGGCTGAACCCCAAACTGATCTGGGGCGCAAGTTTGCTTTTCAGCATTATGATCATTGGTATTGTCGGCCGCTTCTTGTGGGATCTCGATCTGGTGTTTACGGGGTCCTCTCCTCTAAAACTGCCCCCCTTAGGATTTGAAAACCTGCGCGGCCAGCCGGGCGTCATAGCCCATCCGATCGGGACAGACGGTGGCGGGCGCGACATGCTGGCAATGGTAATCATCGGTGCGCCAAATACCTTGTTTGTTGGGCTGTTGGCTTCCTTGATCGGAATGTCCATCGGCATTTTTCTGGGCTTCTCGGCAGGTTTTCTGGGGGGGCGGATCGACGACACAATCCGCGTCGGCGCGGACGTGATGATCACCATCCCTCCGCTGCTGATCCTTGTGGTGTTTCAGTCTGCCTTCGGTGACGTAACTCTGACAATGATGGCACTGCTGATCGCCGGATTCGTCTGGCAATCGCCTACCCGTCTGATCCGTGCGCAAGTGCTGTCGATGAAGCAATCAGGCTATGTGCAAATGGCCCAACTGTCCGGTGCATCCACAACGCACATAATGTTCCGCGAGATGATGCCGAACCTCGTGCCCTACCTTTTTGGCTCCTTTATCGCTTCAGTCACGACCTCCATCGTCACGGCCGTGGGACTTGAAGTGCTGGGCCTTGGCCCGCAGCGCATCCCGACATTGGGGCGCACTATCTACGAAGCGATCAACGCGGGTGCATTGATCCAGAACCTGTGGTGGTGGTGGGGCATCCCGACGCTGCTACTGGGCGTGATCTTCATTGGCCTTCTGCTGATCAATCTGGGCCTTGATGAGGTCTCCAACCCCCGTCTGAGAAGGTTGAGCTGATGTTGGATGATGTGACGAAAGACAAACCTGTCTTGACTCTTGAGGACCTCTCGATCGAGTTTCCCACTCCGGCTGGCGTCGTGCAGGCGGTCAAGGCGCTCAGCCTTGACATCCACAAAGGGCGCCGCGTCGGCTTTATCGGGGAGAGTGGGTCGGGCAAGACCACGACTGCGCTTGCGGTGATGCAGATGCTAGCGGAACCGGGGCGGGTCTCGGGAGGCACAATCGACCTTGGCGGCACCAATATCCTTGAGCTGAGCGAAGAAGAGATGCGGCGAGCCCGCCTGAGCCGCGTTGCCTATATTCCGCAGGGTGCGATGAACTCACTAAACCCTGTGATGCGAGTTGAGCCGCAGATGTGGGACGGCATTATCGCCCACGAGGGCCATCTGGATCGCGCCGAACTCAAACGCCGCAGCGACGCCGCCTTGGCCAGCGTCGGCCTACCACTGCACACCGCGGACCTCTATCCACACGAATTGTCGGGTGGCATGAAACAGCGGGTCTGCATCGCCATGGGCATCATTCTGAACCCCGAGTTGATTATCGCAGACGAGCCGACATCGGCTTTGGATGTGGTCACTCAGCGGCAGGTGATGCAGACCCTCAAGGCGATCCAAACGCAAATCGGATCAGGACTGATGCTGATCGGGCATGATATGGGATTGATGGCGCAAACCGTCGATGAATTGGCTGTATTGAAGGATGGGGAACTGGTCGAACACGGTACAGTTCGGCAGATCCTTCAGGCCCCCGCGCACCCTTATACAAAGGACCTGATTTCGTCGGTGCCGCTAGTGGGTGGTGAAAGTTTCCTTAGCCCAGATGCGCGGGCCGACGCGCCAAAACGCACCTCTTCCGAGCCGCTGTTGAGGTTCGAAGATGTGCGCAAAGACTACGGCTCCGTCACGGCGCTGCATCCGATGTCGTTCACCCTGCAAGGCGACACGCCACAGATTATTTCCATCGTCGGGCAATCTGGGTCCGGAAAATCAACGATGGGGTCGATCATGCTTGGCTTCAATCCGCCCAGCCGGGGCCGCGTGTTGTTCGAAGGGCAGGACGTGGCGGGCATGAACGCCGCCCAATCCTTGGACTTTCGCAAGAACGTGCAGGCCGTGTTCCAAGACCCCTATGCCTGTTTCAATCCCTTTTACCGCGTCAATCACGCGCTGAAGTTCCCCTACAAGCAATTCGGCCTCGCCACGTCAGAGGCCGCCACCCAGCGCGCAATGGAAGAGGCATGCGCTGCAGTGGGGCTAGACCCCGAGCTTGTCCTGCCGCGCTATCCGCATCAACTGTCAGGTGGGCAGCGACAACGATTGATCGTGGCCCGCGCACTGATGCTGTCGCCCAAGTTGTTGATCGCCGATGAACCAGTGTCTATGGTCGATGCATCCTTACGCGCCTCGATCTTGTCCAACATCTATGACCTGAAGGACAAATACGGCATCTCGATCCTCTACATCACCCATGATCTTGCCACCGCATACCATGTTAGTGACTACGTGATGGTTCTTTTCAAGGGACATGTTGTTGAAGCCGGCCCCCCTAAGGAGGTGATCGGCGCGCCGCAGCATCCCTATACAAGGCTGCTGATCGACAGCATCCCCTGGCCCGAGCTGGACCGCAGTTGGGGCGACGGGCGGACCGATTGGGACCCCGCGAATCTTGAGGCAGAGGCCGCGCGGGCGGAGGCCATCTATCGTGGGACGGTGCCCGGGTTTGATTTGATCGAAGAAGCCCCCCACGGATGAGCGGTCGCTGGCCTTTCGTACGTGAAAAGATCGCGCAACGCCTGTCGCTTATTGCGCCCTTCGTCGCGCGCCGCCGTCAGCCGCTTTCACCCTTCCGGCTCCTCTCCCTGCCCAATGCGTCCGTGCAAGCGCCAATCTGCACGGACCCAACCGGATGGGATGAAATCCCCCATGAAAGCTACTGGGGACATACCGACCTAAACTTCATCCTCAAGAGCAGCTTTCAAGTGCCGGACGGATGGCAGGCAGATCACATCGCCCTGCACCTGCCACTTGGGGTTTTGGAGGATATCTTCAATCACCCCGAAGCGCTGGTGCATGTGGATGCACAACCCATCGCGTCCGCCGATCGTTATCACCACACCATTCGCCTTGACGCAGCTCTTGCCGATGGGAAACCCCATGAACTGTCACTTCAGGGCTGGACAGGTCACACCGATTGGCCGCCTGATCCCGAAAGCAAGGCCAAACTGTTTATGGGCACTCCGGCAATTATTGAGCGCGATGATACGCTGCTTGCCTTCTACACCCTCGCCCAGACGATGCTGGACACAACCGCTGTGCTGCCCCCTGAAGATCTGGTTCACCAGAGCTTGCTGGCGGCTTTAGATGCGGCGTTCAAAGTGCTCGACACCCGCGCGCCCATAGCGGACGCGCTGTATGACAGCGCAGCCGACGCATTGGCCAAGTTGGAGCAGGGCAAGGCCGACGCGGGCGATCCGCTAGACGTCACACTGCATGGTATCGGCCATGCCCACATCGACATCGCCTACCTCTGGCCAATCTCGCAAACACGCCTGAAAAACGCCCGCACTTGTTCGAATGTGCTGCGCTTGATGGAGGATGACCCCAACTACCGGTTCTCCCACTCACAGCCCCAGCTTTATGCGATGATGCAGGCTGACTACCCCTCCATTTTTGAGCAAATCAGATCCCGAGTGGCCGAGGGTCGATGGGAGGTCATGGGCGGCATGTGGGTCGAGCCGGACCTGAACATCCCCGGCCCCGAGGCACTCGTTCGGCAATTGACCCTCGGTCGCAGCTATTTTCGCGAGACATTCGGCGATGTCGAAACACCCGTGCTGTGGCTGCCCGACACCTTCGGTTTTCCCGCGCAGATCCCACAGCTGATGCGTCATGCGGGCCTTAAGTGGTTCGCAACCAACAAGCTGAACTGGAATCAAATCAATCCCGTCCCCTCCTCCAGCCACCAGTGGGAGGGGCTTGATGGTAGCCGTGTTCTGGCCCATGTGCTGACTACCCCGCGCAGCGTTCAATACCTGCCATTTCC
>JAHDEX010000039.1:36963-38653 GCA_020628545.1 Paracoccaceae bacterium
CTGCACGAGGCCGAGGCCCTGTCCGCGATGGCTGGGCTGGCACCCGACCTGACTGAAGCCTGGCAATTGCTTTGCCTCAACCAATTTCATGATATCGTGACGGGCACCTCTGTCGCTCAGGTTTTTGAGGATGCGCGCAAGGACTATGCTCGGATCATGGGCTTGGCAGAGGCCACGTCACAAGAAGCTGCAAAGGCTCTGGCCACAGCTGAGGTTGTGGTGGCCAATACATGCCCCACCAATGGTCCACGATTGGCCCTGATTGAGGGGACAGATGTTCCCAATGGTCAACTTGTCGGTGACGGGGTTCTGGCGCTTCTGGAAGACCTTCCATCCTATGCGCTTACCCCTGTCAGCACTGCAGCTATGCCGCGCTCACCTGCAAACTGCCGTCAAAGCGCTGACGGCGAGGTTATTCTGGAAAATGAAAACCTACTGGTTCTTGTCAGTGGCGCGGGAAGGCTGTCGCGTGTCTTTGACAAGGTAGCAGATCGGGAGGTTCTTGAGGGCGGGAGTGTCGGAAACCAGCTTCAGGCATTTGAGGACCGTCCTATTTGCTGGGACGCTTGGGACATTGACCCGTCATTTGAAGACCGGCAGGACGACGTGTCGGGCGACACAACGATAGAAGTGACCGAGACTGGCCCCTTGCGTGTTAGCGTCCGCGCCACCACCAAATGGCGATCAAGCACCATCGTTCAGGACATCCGGCTGGCGGCCCATTCAAACCGCATCGACTTTGTCACACAGGTGGATTGGCACGAACAACATACCCTGCTCAAAGCAGCCTTTCCGGTCACCATTCAAGCGCCGACAGCTCAATTCGATACCCAGTGGGGCGCGGTCGAACGGGCCACGACACGTGACACCCCGTTCGACGCCGCCCGATTTGAGGTGCCCGCACAGAAATGGGCGCAGCTCCGTGATGAGAGCTACGCCGTCGCACTGCTCAACGATTGCAAATACGGCTACGACGTACGCGACACCACCATGCGGATCACGTTGATAAAGTCGTCGACCTCGCCCGATCCACACGCCGATCAGGGCACACATAACTTTACCTACAGTCTGCTGCCGATCGGGAAAGCAAATTCGGACGTCCTGTACCACGAAGCCAATGACTTGAACGCACCGCTACGCTTCATCGCCGATAAGTTAGGCAACCCACAGTTTTACGGTCCACTCGTGACATGCGACGCAAAGAACGTGATCGTCCAGACCGTAAAGCCATCAGAAGACGGCAGCGGATTTGTTGTCCGGCTGTTCGAGACGACGGGACTCTCCACACTTGCAACCCTTCGGTTCAGTCCCACCATCGCGTCCCTAAGCGAAGTTGATTTCTTCGATGTCGAGACCTACAGCATCCCGCATTCAGACCATGATGCTGAGGTTGACCTTCAGCCTTTTGAGATCAAATCCATAAAGGTTCAGCGCATTTAATCGGCGAACCAAAGCATTTCGGGCTATCCAAACCTGTGGAAGCGAAGTGGGTCTGAGTTCCAAAGAGCAAGTTGGTCTTTAGTTAATTGAAGGTCTGCTTTCCCACCATCTAATTCTATCTGCTGCGCTCGCAGCGAACGTCCGCTTTCCGCCCGACCGACATAAACTCCTCGCTATCCTATCCGGCAACCAGCTTTTGACCACCATCCTCCCGCAGCATCGCTTCCATGTCGTCCAAGCCATCGACGGC
>JAHDEX010000040.1 GCA_020628545.1 Paracoccaceae bacterium
CAAGGATATGCTTCCACTGAACGAGTTGTTTGTTGAAACCATGCCGGAGGGTTGCGCCGCCTAGTGCTAGACTACACGACCAATCGGATTTGGTCCGATCAGTACCTCCCAGAAGTAAAAAGACAGATTGGGGCGCACCTCCTGAAGGTCGCCCCTGACGATTTGGACCAACAGCAAGCGACCGACTTGCTGATGCTCGATGCCAAAGACATGCGGGTGGCTGTCCGCATCCGCAGACCTGGCTATCACTCTCGCTATCCACATGAGTTCACCATCCGCTCAAAGCTGCCTTCAGGAGCTCCCACAGAGCTTGCAAAGGTGGTCAATGGCCACGGCGACTGGATGTTCTACGGTCACGCCTCAGAAGACGGCCACGGACTAGAGAACTGGTGGTTGATCGACCTCAAGGCCTTCCGCGCGGGGCTCATCAGGCACGCGCAGAATGGGTATCGGATAAGACCAATCCTGATGGGTCAGCGTTCAAGTGGTTTGATGTCAGGTCGTTTCCGGCGGAGCCGCCGTTGGTGGTGGCCAGGGGGTGAGATTATCAAAAGCTTCATTCGGTATTGAGGCAGTCGTGCAGTAAGCTTGTTTCTCGTGGGTAGGTGTTTTTGGAAAGGCAAGACTGAGAGTGCGATCATGAACCATCGGTGATAGATATTCATTTCTCAAAGAGTTAGGCTGCCTGGAGACAAGTTCAGCGATGCACTGGACGGTTACATAGTGACCGCTGCAAACTGCCTTTAGAACTTCCCGCATGACATCGCGGTCGAGCTTGCCCTTCGTTCTCGGTTCGTTGGCCATTTCAAGTAGACGCTGCTTAAGGCCAGTTGAGAGCACTTGAAGGTTATCGAGCAGCGGCAGCGGCAGCTGCTCCACCAACAAATAACCCTGATTATCTCGGTTAGATTCTTTGGCGGGCTTCCGCTCCGACATAACTGAGGAGCGGTCAACCAAATCTGAGGAGCTAGGTTTGATACCTGAGGAGCTGCTACTTTGATTTGATCGGCCAATTTCCCTCAGCATATCACTTTCGAAGCTGGGATCAGGAGGTCCAAAAACGTCGTCGGCAGAAGGCATTTCTCTGTCAGGCAAGTGGTACACAGCACCTCGACCACCGCCTGTTGAAACAAGATACCCGAGCTGTACTAGATGTTGAAGCGACCTGGAAACTTCGACCGGATGGTTAGAAGAAACAGAACAGAGGCGCGCATGACTCACAGTTCCTTCAATGCTTGCAAGTGCCACCGCCGCCCGCTCGTCGGCTGACAAAGAGTCGAAGTCGCTTCCAAGTTTGCTCCTAAGCTTGTCCATTTCTGCAGATGGGAACAGGTCAACCATTCTAAGTTCAAGAATAGTCTGGTTGTTTGGCTTCAACTTCTCGGTCAAGTTAGGAGGGTTCCAATGCTGAGATTCCCAGCCCTGAAAAATCTTGGGAATGCCTGTACCCGCCTGCTCCCCGAGCCCAACCATCCTTAGCATTTTGTGGATTGTGCGGTTTCGACAGTCGTGCTCGCCGCCCTGCTTAGCAATTTCCAAAGGTACTCTCATCAAGCCAGGATTCCGGAAGCCAAACATGTCAGGCCGCTTAACAACCAAAACCGAAGCTCGGTCACTATAGTCTGCGTGGGCAATCGCATTGGCCAAAGCTTCTCTGAGGGCGATGTGAACTATCGTCTCTTCCTTCCTCTCGCCAGCGTCTAGCTGAAATGGAACCTTCAAATCAGCGGTCAACTTTAAGTAAACGCGGCGATAAAAATCATACAGATTGCCCGACCACTTACCGTCCAGAGTCAGTCGATCAATCCAGCGGCGCTCCGTCTTCGCTTCTGGCCTTTCCTGATAATCCAGCATGAAATTCGGGAGAATTTCTTGAATTGAAACGAAACTGCCGAACATCAGCAAGCCAGCCAACGTAAGCCATGTCTCTCCAGTTGACCGGTCATCCCTCATTCGCCCAACTGGCGCATGAACTTTTCGTCGCTCAGAGTGTTCCAAGGATGACCTGGGTCGCGATTCCCGAATACTTGCCGATAAGAGACAACCGTTTCAAGGCTCAGATCACCAAAGCCGTAACCAACAAGAATTTGGTCATCCCGACTATCTTCGACTGATTCAGCAATGAGACGGCGAACCTCTTCATCCGTCAGGGGCAAGTCGCTTTCATCAAAGCGTCGGAATGTATTGCCATCAAAGGGGTTCTTAGTGAGATGTACAGGCTGCTTCTGTCTAGGCGCCCTCGGCACATTGACCGAAAGGCAAACCTTGCCTGCGACATGAACTTCAGTAATGTCGCGCTCTGATAGCAAGTTCGTACTAACTTGCGACAAGTTATTGAGGCCGCTGATTAATTCAGATTTTACTTTTCTTAGGTTAGGGATGCCTTCGAGTTCAAAGGCCTGCTTTTTTTCTCTGACCCCTAAAAGAATGGTTCCACCTTCTGTGTTCGCGAATGCGGAGTATGTGGGCCAGAAGTCCTTCGGGAGTGAACCTTTGCCATCACGACCCAAGGCAAGCTTGCATTCAAGATTAACGGTCTCTTTAAGAAGGCGAATGTCTTCAGGCGTCTCTATCATTGGCAGCACTTTCAATCGCTGATCGAGTTTCCACAACCATCCAGATTAGCAGTTGAGATTCCAAGTCGATTATTCGTGCCCCAAAGATAACTACCTAAGCAGCCCAAGGTGGACAAAAAGGTGGTTAGGAGATATCAGCATACTGATAAGATATTGTTATTTAAAATAAATATAGGATTAATTGGTGCCTCAAGAGGGACTCGAACCCCCGACCTTGTCCTTACGAAGGACCTGCTCTACCAGCTGAGCTATTGAGGCGTCTGGGGCCGCGCTGGACCCTGCATTCCATTTGCTACGCGACGCGTAACGGCGCGGGGTTTAGCATCCCGTGTAGCGGCGGGGAAGCCTATTTTTGATCCGCGGACGCAGGTTCCTTAACATCGTCGGCTTCGACATCGATCACGTCGGCATCGTTCCCCGTGGTCGCGTCAGCATCGCCCTCATTCTTGCCAAGTTGCCCCACGATCAGAGGAAGCATTTCCGTGCCAGATGGCATAGCAACGTCTGACTTTGCCGGCGTTGTCCAAGCCAAAGTATCAAACGAAGAGCAGCTATCGCACACCGGCGCCCAAGCGGGGTGGACATGTCCGCAGTTTGAGCAAACCCACTGCGGTCCGCGCGATGCTGTCAGCGCTTTTGTAAGCCATCCACGCACAACGTCGTCGTCCGCACCTGCGCCTCTTTCGATTGCGGCCATAAGTGTCAAACTCCGTGCCGTCGGCAGCTCATCAACAAGATTGCCAATGGCGCGTTTCGCCTCTGGAAAATCTTCTGCAGCTACGTAGAGCTCTGCAAGCAGCATCTTCGTTTCCGGATGATCAGGCAGCAGCTTTGTCAAAGCACGGAACCGCTTGATCCGTTCTGCCGGGCTTTCATTCGGGGCGATCTCGGCAAAGACGGCGGCAAGATCAGGATGCGGGTTTGCTGTCCAAGCCTTCGTAAGAACCCGTGTTGCATAGCGCGCGTTGCCTTGGGCGATGTAACTTCTGGCAGCCATGACAGCCGCCGGGATCAAATCAGGCGACAGACGGTTTGCGTCAATCGCGCCCTGCTGCGCTTTCGCCTCTTCCCCATCGATAACCATGTCTTTGGCTTCCGAAAGGGCGAGCACCGCGTCACGACGCTTGTGCACATCACGCGGCAAGCCGCCAGAGCTCAACTTTGCATTCAGCGTCTCGCGCGCACCTTTCCAGTCTTCCTGTTCAGCCTGGAGCTTCAACAAGACATCTTGAGTTTCTGAATGCCGCGGCTTCAGCGCAAAGGCTTTTTGGGCCAGCTTGATCGCCATGTCCGTTTCGCCCGCTTCAAGCTTTTGCTTCAGAATTCCCCTGACACCAACAAAACGCGTCGAGTCGTCTTCCAGCAGCTTCCGATAGGTTTGTTCGGCCTTTCGCTTATCGCCTGCCAGTTCCGCCGCTTGCGCCGTCAACAAGTTGGTTAGTTTGGGGCTATTGAGATATTTTTCCGCACGAGAGGCTTTGGTCATCGCCAAATGACCTTCGCCTGACGCGAGCGCCATCATCCCTTCGGACAAGGCCTCATATCCCTTCCGTTCACGATTGCGGTCAAAGTAACGCGAGATGGCAGTCTCATCACCATTGAGGAATTTGAACGTCGCGACGGCAAGCTTCAGAAGTTTCAAGCCAATCCAGACCAAAACGATAAAGGCGAGGGCGGCAAAGACCAGTTGCAACACCGACAGGCTTAACTCGCTCCCGCCGATTTCGATTGTGGCGCCGCCTTCGACCTTGAGAAGTTCCGTCGCACCAAAGGTCAATGCTGTGATGGCGGCAATAAAAACGAGTATCTTAATCAGGGACCAAAGCATCACATGCGCCTTCAGTTAACGTTCAAAGAAAGGGAGATGTCGTCAGCGGCATTTACCGCAGCAAGACGGGTTTCGGCTGTTGCCACCCATTCTGCCAGATTTGCCTTTGCGACATCCGGCAAAGCCGCGATTTCATCCAGCGCTTCCTGCAACTTGCCCTCGCGCACCGCGGCCTGGGTCCGCGACAAAATCGCGTCCGCATCGTCCCCTTCACGGGGTGCCACTGATCGCACATTCAGTTGTTCGCGCAGGAATGCCCCAAAGGCCGTGGCCTCTTCACCAGATGCACCTCCGGCGCGGGCGTCCGCAAGCGCGGCTCGAGCGGCGTCTGGGAAGGCCGCCTGTAACCCGGCGAGGGTCGGGGCGCCTTCCGCAACCGCGGTCAGGGCGTCCGGAACAGGTTCGCCCAGCGCATCTTCCAGATCCTGCAAAGCGGCCTGCATCGGTTCTCCGTCGGTCAGACTGGTCTGCACTTGTGCCAGCGCGGTGCGGACTTGCGCGGCGCGGGCCGCATCAAGTGCTGCCTGTTCAATCGCTTCGGCTTCCGCACGTGTCGACTCAAGCTGGGCCAAAGCCGCCCCGGCCTGTTCCTCCACCTGGCTGCGCAACTCATCCAACTCTCGCTGGTAGGCCTCCAGCGCTGAGTCCTGCAACGTGCCGTCGCTGCTTGGCTGTTTTTCGAGGGTCACGAGGCGTTCATCGAATGCAGCGATCTGCGCATTCACGTTCTCAAGGTCAGCCGTGATCTGGTCACGTAAAGAGGTGATTTCCTCTGTTACCGGCGTCAAATCAACGCTCTCCGCCTCCGCCGGGAGGGCGGCGATTTGATCTTTGAGCGATGCAACCTCGGCCGAGTTTGCCGCAACGCTTTCATTCAATCCCGGCTCTGCCCGGGGCAACATGTAATAGGCAACAGCAAAGCCAATCCCGGCAGCGATCAATCCGCCCAACAATGCCGGCAACAACACACTGTTGGAGGCAGAGTCCTGATGCCGTGGCGCAATCGATGCAGAGTCGGTGTGTTCCGGAACGGTTTCATCGTTCAGATCATCATCCAAATCAGGCTCAGGCGTTTCCGTCTCACCCTGCGCGGCCATCAGATTGGCAGACGCCTCTTCGACCGTGGGGAGCGGTTCATCATCGCTTGTGGATGTTTCGTCAGCGTCCTCAGTTGGCGCTTCCGCATCCGCCGAAGGCTCGTCCGTGTCCGTTGAAGACTCATCCGTTTTCTCGTCAGAGATATCAGCGGTTTCTTCGATCTCAGCCACAACATCATCAACCGCGTCTTCTGCGACTATTTCGGAGTCAGTGACGGCTTCATTGACTGTTTCGTCAGACGTTTTTGGGGTGCTTTTGGATTGTTGCGTTTTGCGTTTTTTGGCCAATGTCATGCCCCCTAGTGAAATATCACGCCCGACTCTTGCCGCCGACACATAAACTTAGACCGCGAGGGGGTGGTCCTCAAGGCGTGTTCGGGTCAGATACCGCGTCATATGCTGCTAAAGTAGCTGCAATCATTCCTGATTTATCTGGGGAATTTGCAGTAACCACAGCCTTGACAGGCCAATCGCCCGCGACGGCAGCAACTGCTGGGCTGATTGCCACCGCAGTCAGATTGCCGCGAATCTCAGCAGACTCGCCCAGTAATCGCGCAGACCGCGGCGAAAAGAGCGGTGCGACGAGGGAATCACTTCCCTTCAACGTCTCGATCAGTGCCTCCGTAGCTGGTTGCGGTTTTTGGGCATAAACAACCACTTCTGCGCAGTCGAAACCGGCCTGTGAAAGAGACTGCGCCACATGCCCGGTGGCGTGTTGCCCGCGCAGGTGAAGTAGTGGTCCAAGCGGGCGTGCTTTGATGAGCATAGCGACCAGATCCGCGCTATCACTATGCGCAATTTTTGTTGGAAACCCGGCCGACGACGCCGCATCTCCCGTTTGCTGGCCCACGCACCACGCGGTGATGTCGCGCGGGATATCCAGCGCGCCAACTTGATTAACCGCATTGGCTGAAGTGAAGATCACATGCGCGGTCGACCTGATGTGTGTTGGTGGTGAAATCGGGACAATCTCCATCAACGGCGCAATGAGAACAGAAAGTTTGCGGCCTGCAGCACTTTGCAAATCCTCTGCAAACCGACTGGCTTGGGCTTTGGGACGCGTGATGATGATTTTGGCTGGCACGCGTGCTGCGCCCTTCGCATTGTTTCGGTGTCGCGGCAGTGTTACCTGCCACGCATCAACACACAACAGGCCACCCATGTCTGCCGCACTTACCATTCTTGGCATCGAAAGCAGTTGCGATGATACCGCAGCCGCAGTGGTGCGTGGACAGGCCGTGTTGGCATCGGTCGTTTACGGACAGACAAGCTTGCACGCAAACTTCGGCGGCGTGGTGCCAGAGATCGCTGCGCGCGCGCATGCAGAGAAGCTGGATCATTGTGTGGAAGAGGCATTGGCCACCGCCGATCTGACCCTGACGGATATGGATGGGATCGCGGTCACCGCTGGTCCGGGCCTCATTGGTGGCGTTCTGTCCGGGGTGATGTGCGCTAAGGGTCTAGCTGCGGCAACGGGATTGCCACTGATTGGCGTCAACCACCTTGCAGGTCATGCGCTGACCCCGCGTCTGACCGATGATGTGCCCTATCCTTATCTGATGCTTTTGGTCTCTGGCGGGCATTGCCAGTATTTGATCGTGAAATCCGCCAATAATTTTCAGCGTCTTGGCGGTACGATTGACGACGCACCGGGCGAGGCCTTTGACAAAACGGCGCGGATTCTCGGACTGGCGCAACCCGGGGGACCATCGGTTGAGGCTGCCGCTCGCAATGGCGATGCAAGGCGGTTTGCGTTGCCGAAACCACTTCTGGATCGGCCGGGCTGTGACATGTCCTTCTCAGGGCTGAAGACCGCAATGCTCCGCGCGCGGGATCAGGTGGTTGCAGAAAACGGCGGGCTGACGCAACAGGACCAAGCGGACCTAAGCGCCAGTTTCCAAGCAACGGTGGCAGCCGTCTTGGTCGAAAAGTCTCGGCGCGCGATCGACGCCTATCTCGCACTCTCGCCCCCCGCTCCCACATTTGCAGTTGCCGGTGGCGTTGCTGCGAATAGCGCCATTCGCGCCGGTTTAGAGACGCTTTGCAAAGAACACGGCGCGCAGTTTACGGCACCTCCGCTTGCGCTCTGCACCGACAACGCCGCGATGATCGCCTATGCAGGCCTGACGCGCTTGGCAGAAGGGGACATCGACGACCTTTCGCTGTCTGCCCGTCCGCGTTGGCCCTTAGACGACAGCGCTGTGCCAATGCTGGGATCCGGCAAAAAGGGGGCCAAGGCATGAGCATCGCAGTAATTGGTGCCGGTGCTTTTGGTACGGCACTCGCAATCACATGGGCCCGCGCAGGTCACAGCGTCCACCTTTGGGGACGGGATGCCGCCGCGATGGCGGATGCTCAGATCAAGCGCGCGACACCGCGGCTTTCTGAGGCGGAACTCCCTCCGCAAGTGAATTGCACAAGTGATCTGGCAGAAGCCCTGATATCAGACACGATTGCACTTGCACTACCTGCCCAGACCTTGCGGGCATTTACACGGGCACATGCGAGCGCTTTAAGCTCCAAGTCTTTAATTGCCTGTTGCAAGGGGATTGACCTTGAAACCATGGCCGGCCCGGTGACCAGTCTGCAAGACACCGTTCCTCATGCGACAGCAGCAATGCTGACGGGGCCAAGTTTCGCTGCGGACATCGCCAAGGGGCTCCCAACCGCGTTGACCCTCGCCTGCCAAAGCGAGGTGGAAGGAACTGCGCTGCAGACACTGCTTTCGACACAAACACTGCGGATTTATCGCACGACAGATACGATTGGCGCGGAACTTGGTGGGGCGCTCAAGAACGTCATGGCCATTGCATGTGGGATCACAATGGGCGCAGGGCTCGGCGATAGCGCCCGCGCGGCTCTGATGACCCGCGGGTTCATCGAGATGTCGGCACTTGCTGCAAAGCTTGGCGCCTCCCCTGAAACACTTGGTGGACTGTCCGGCTTTGGTGACTTGGTGCTGACGTGCACGTCCCCCCAGTCACGCAACTATCGCTATGGTTTTGCACTTGGTCAGGGACAAGTGTTCGAGAAGGGCACAACCGTCGAAGGCGTAGCGACGGCGCAATCTGTTGTCGCATTGGCCAAATCGCTTGAACTTGATTTGCCAATATGTCGAGGTGTGGCAGACGTGATCACGGGCCGCAAAGATGTGCCACAGACACTTGATGCGCTGATGGCGCGACCGTTGAAGGAGGAATAATGATGCGTGTTGTTTTGGTGGCGAAGGACAAAGCTGGCGCCTTGCAGACCCGGCTCGACAATCGGGCAGACCATGTGGAGTACCTGAAAGCAAACAGCATTGTGGAAATGGCGGGACCCCTTCTTGATGAAGCGGGCGAGATGTGCGGCTCGATGATCGTTCTGAACGTGGAAGACATGGCTGCAGCAGATGCGTTTGCCGCCGGTGACCCTTATGGCAAAGCGGGACTTTTTGAGAGCGTCGAACTGACGGCTTGGAACAAGGTGATCGGCTGATGGCCCAATGGCTTTTCAAGTCCGAACCGGATGTTTTTGGTTGGGATGATCTTGTCGCGAAGGGTGAAGCTGGCGAGGAATGGGATGGTGTCCGCAACTATCAGGCGCGCAATAACATGCGTCAGATGAAGGTCGGCGAGAAAGGCTTTTACTATCATTCGCGTACTGGATTGGAGATCGTGGGGATCTGCGAAGTATGCGCCGAAGCGCATCAAGACAGTACAACCGATGATGAACGGTGGGACTGCGTGGATGTTCGGGCGGTCACGCCTTTCAAAACACCGGTGACTTTAGACACGATAAAAGGCGATACGCGCTTGGCTGAGATGGTTCTGGTCAAGAACTCTCGCCTGTCGGTCCAGCCCGTGACGGATGAAGAGTGGGCCCTTATTTGTGACCTTGGTGGGGTGGCTGCCTAAGGCATGCCACTGACAACTGCGCATCCGATAATCGTTGCTCCGTTATGGCACTTCGGACGGAGATGGCTTGATTTGCCAGCGTTGATTGCCGGCACAACGATCCCGGATATCACCTATTTCCTGAACCTCCGTACTGTTTCGAACATCGGGCATTCTCATATTGGTATTCTGATCCAAGGGATTCCTGCGGCCCTTTGCCTTCTGGCCGTCTTTGCTTTCGTGATGCTGCAGCCGCTGCGCGCGCTATCGCCACGCAGTCTCGGGAGGCTATTGCCCACCAGCTACGCTTTCCTCCCGCTGCGCCGATTTCTGGTGATTGTTCTCAGTGTTTATGTCGGCGCATGGAGCCATGTTTTTTGGGATAGCTTCACACATGATGGATGGTTCTTCGTACGGAACATCCCTGCGTTGGACATGCAGGTCGGGCCGCTCCCGGTTTACAAGTACCTTCAATATCTGAGCGGCATTTTTGGAACACTGGCCGTTATCACGTGGGCTGTCCTGGTGGCAAAAGGCCGACCTGCGGCACCAGAGAGGATCGCGAACCGCATCATGCCTGTCACAATCATTCTGAGCGTTCTGGCAATCACGCTCTACGTGGCCCTCGGCAAAAACAATCCGCTAACGCCCTACATCGCTGTCATTCAGACCACCGTTGGCGGGATCGCGGGCACGTTTCTTGGCTTGCTTGCATTCAGCCTGATCGACAAGATCCACCCTTTCACACGCACGACAATAAAAGCCTAGCCCTGCGGCATCGCGCCGCGCATACTTGGCCCAGCCAAGAAAGGGAAAGGGACAAGAATGGGATTCTTAGCTGTGATCGTGGCTGCCGTCGCCGGTTTCGCGTTCGGCGCGGCGTGGTACATGACACTTTCAAAGCCGTGGACGGAAGCCGCCGGTATCGCCGTCGATGAAAACGGCCGACCAGTGAACGACAACGCCTTGCCTTACATCATGGCCTTTGTCGCGATGATCCTCGTGTCGGGCATGATGCGTCATACCTTTGCGCTTTCAGGAATCGACAGCATTGGCAAAGGGCTGGTCTCTGGTCTGGGTGTCGGTCTCTTTTTCATTAGCCCCTGGATCATGATCAACAACGCCTACGGTGATCGGCCGTTTAAGCTGACGATCATTGACGGCGGCTATGCCACGTTCGGGTGCGCCATTATCGGAGCAGTACTGACACTTTTCTAGTTTGAACGATGTTCATTTTTCTTGACGCAAGCGATTCTTCCTTCTAAGTTTGAACGATGTTCATTAATGGAGGCTTGAATGCCAGTTCTTGCTGATACCCACGGTCTTGTTGCAGACGACATCATTACACTGCCGCAAGCCCGCGAGATTGAGGCCCGCGCCCGCCAACTGATGGTGAATGCAGGCATTAACACGGTCCTTTGTGCCGGAATCATTGCAGCGACGCTTGGCCTGATCGCTTTTCTTGCGGATCCGCTGACCGTCGCGCTTTGTGGTATTTTCTTGCTCGGCGGTGGTCTTTTCATCCTTCACCGAAGCCCTGACATCTACCGCATGTTTGGTAACGCCGCCGCTTTGATCGGGTCAGGCATGTTAATTGGTGGTGGATTTGTTGAGCTGACGACGAACTACGAGTCAATCGCTGGTGTCGCGTCACTTCTTCTTGGTTTGCCGATCCTTTTCGTTGCCGGGCGCGCCCTATTGCGAGGCGGGCTCACAGCGCGTTTCGTTGCGGGCTCGATCTTCCTCATGGGCGGTGCTCTGCATTTAGCTGGGGTCGGTATCCTGGCCGAAGACAACGCGCTCGGTGGCTTTCTCAAGTCTCTCAGCTTTCTCTACGCCGCATTATTCATCGGCTTGAGTGGCTGGATTACGGACAACCGCGCTGTTACGGCCCTCGCAATCGCGCCCTTTGCGCAGATGCTTGATACATCCACGTCCTACTTCCACGCGGCTTACGTTTTCTATTCACCGGAAAGCACGCTCAGCATCCTTCAGATGACCGCTCTTATTGTTGCATGCGGCCTTATGTTAAAGACGGCGGGCGAGCGGACGAGGCGTCATTTGCGGATCACTGCGGTGATGGGATTTGTTGTCGCAAACCTGTGCGCGCTGGTTGGGTCGCTCTGGGGTGATCAGGTCGGGAGCCATATCTGGGGCCCAAAGGCCGAAGGCTGGACCGCCTACAAGGATTGGGATGCCTATGACGCCGCTGTCGATGCGTTCAACGCCACTGCCTTCACGATTTCCGCTGACGTCTACAGCGTGCTGTGGGCCATTGCGCTGATCGGCATGATCTTCTTTGCAGCGCACAAGAACCAGCGAGGGCTGTTCAATACCGGTGTCACATTTCTCGCGATCCATGGCTATACACAGGCATTTGAGACCTTCGGCGATGAGCCACTGGCCTATGCGATTGGTGGCTTTGCAGCGATACCGCTTGCATGGGGTATGTGGCGGCTGAACCAACGGTTCCTAACCACCAAGTAACGAGAAAGGGTTCGGCTACAGCGTCACCGAACCCTTCCTCACCCCGCGTGCTCCCGTACACCACACGCAACTGCGAATCTCGGTTCAGCCGTTCTGGCCGAAATTCAAAATTGACCTAAGAGCTCGTAATTAACCAAACACGAAGCCATTCAAATTGTATCTAAAACACAAAACGCCCGCCAAATCGGCGGGCGTTTCAGCGCTTGCGCAGTCGGCTTAGCTGTAAACAGACTCTTTGCCGAAGTGCTTTGTCAGCATGTAGTAAATGACTGCGCGATATTTGTTCCGCTCAGACTTCCCGTAAACCTCAATCACAGAGTTAATCGCGTCCATCAGCTCTGGTCCGTCAGAAAGGCCAAGCTTCTTGATCAGGAAGTTGTTCTTCACAGTTTCCAGCTCTCCTGCCTGACCAGCAGCAACAGTAGACGAATCCGCATTGTAGATGGATGGACCGCAGCCGATCGTCACTTTGGTCAGCAGATCCATATCAGGTGTCATGTTGCACTTGTTCTTCAGATCGTCAGCGTACTTCTCGATCAGTTCGTCTCTCTTGCTCATCTTGGTCCCCCTCTGGTGATGACATGCCATTGCGGCAAAGCGCCCATGGAGTATCCACAAGCATTGGCGACAAGTTATGCGCGAGAGTTAAGGCACGTAAAGGCTTAATGACGGGGAAATAGCACATCGGCGGATCACCGACAAAGCCCCCAGCCCTTTGATTGTAGATGGAAATGATCGGCATGTAGGTGGTTGTAGTCCGGAGAAAGTGTCACACGGAACCATGTGCACGCGCTGTCACGCGCACGGCGGAGGAATTCGCCTTTCGGGCCACCGTCATCCCAGTCATTGATCAGGCGCATGCGTGTCCCATCGCTCAACTGAAATCCGGTGATGTCAATTGCATCAGCGGTGGCGTGCGTACTCCATCTGTTTGAGGCACCAGAAGCGGTCCTGATCCGGCGGCAATTGTAGCTGCCGATGTGATCGATCCCCGTCAATTCTGCCCCAAACAGGTCTTTTGCCTGCGGAGCAAGATCATGCGTCGCCCACATCGCCATGCGCAGCGCAATGGCACATCGGGTTTCAACCGGGTCAATGCGGGCACCTGCGACCCCTGAAAGGTCTAGCCGCTCCCGGATGTGACAACTCTCTGATGTCTCAAGATCAGGCAACTGTGCAAATTGCGCAGCAGTATCCAAGGTGGCGAAGCAGGCCTGCGGTGTTGCCAGCGCACGCTCCAACTTCCACGTGGTCAGCGGTGTGACATCATCATTGATCGCCAGCGGAACGGTCGGATTCCAGCCCCGCGGCAGTGGCGTATCTGGATGATACAAAGCCTGATAGCCGCCCCAAAACAGACCAAACACAATAAACAAATACGCCGCCCGCGCGAACAACGACGGGCGGCGTTTTTCTTCGGATTCCGGGCGCAGATGTGGTTTCAGCGCCCTGCCCTCTTAGTAGCGATAATGCTCTGGCTTGAACGGGCCCTCAGGCTTCACGCCGATGTAAGCCGCTTGTTCTGGGTCCAGCTTCGACAGCTTCACGCCAATCCGGTCGAGGTGCAGGCGCGCGACTTTCTCATCCAGATGCTTCGGCAGGATGTAAACACCCGGAGCGTATTCATCATGCTTCGTCCAGAGTTCAATCTGCGCCAACACTTGGTTGGTGAAGGAAGCGGACATCACGAACGACGGGTGGCCGGTGGCATTGCCGAGATTCAGCAAGCGGCCTTCGGACAACAGGATCAACCGGTTACCGTTCGGCATCTCGATCATATCGACCTGTTCTTTGATGTTGGTCCACTTGTGGTTCTTCAGAGCCGCGACCTGAATTTCATTGTCGAAGTGGCCGATGTTCCCGACAATCGCCATATCCTTCATTTCGCGCATATGCTCGATCCGGATGACGTCTTTGTTGCCGGTTGTGGTGATGAAGATGTCTGCGGTCGCCAACGCATCTTCGAGCAGCACAACTTCAAAACCGTCCATCGCAGCCTGCAAGGCGCAAATCGGGTCGACTTCGGTGACTTTCACGCGGGCACCGGCACCGCGCAAGGACGCGGCAGAGCCTTTGCCCACATCGCCGTAGCCCATCACGACAGCGACCTTACCAGCCATCATCGTGTCTGTTGCACGGCGAATACCGTCAACGAGGCTCTCTTTACAGCCATACTTGTTGTCGAACTTCGACTTGGTGACAGAGTCGTTCACGTTGATAGCGGGGAACGGCAGACGACCTTCGCGCTGCAGTTCGTAAAGGCGATGAACCCCTGTTGTCGTCTCTTCGGAGACGCCCAGAATTTGGTCACGCATTTTTGCGAACCAGCCAGGGCTTGCTTCCATCCGCTTTTGGATTTGCGCTTTGATGACAGTTTCTTCCTCAGACGTTGGCACGGCCAACACATCTTCGCCGGCTTCCATCCGGGCACCGAGAAGAATGTAGAGCGTCGCATCACCGCCATCATCAAGGATCAGGTTCGGGCCTTCGTCGAACAGGAAAGACTTATCAAGGTAGTCCCAATGCTCTTCCAGCGACTGACCTTTGATCGCAAAAACGGGCACGCCCGCTTCGGCGATGGCTGCAGCAGCGTGGTCTTGCGTGGAGAAAATATTGCAAGACGCCCAGCGCACGTCAGCACCAAGCGCAACCAGCGTTTCGATCAATACTGCTGTCTGAATCGTCATATGCAATGATCCAACAATCCGCGCACCGGTCAACGGTTTGCTTTCACCGTATTCCTCACGCAGCGCCATCAGGCCCGGCATTTCAGTTTCAGCAATATCCAGCTCTTTGCGGCCAAAGCCGGCGAGCGCGATGTCTTTGACTATATAATCTTTGGCCATAGGGGTTCGTCCTGATAAAGTTGGCATTTGCGCGCTGCCCTAACACGCTTACCGTGTCTCGACAATGTGGCGTGCGGGTGCATAAAGGCATCAAGGTGAAAGGTGTCTTAATCGCATGAAACAAGCACGGGCATGGCAAAGAATGCTCTCGGGCCGGAGACTTGATCTGCTCGACCCGACACCCGTGGATATTGAAATTGAGGATATCGCGCACGGGCTGGCGTTTGTGGCACGTTGGAATGGGCAAACCGCTGGTGATCATGCTTATTCTGTCGCCGAACACTCGTTGCTCGTGACAGATCTCTTTTGCCGGATGCAGCCAAAAGCACCCGTAAAATGGCGGCTTGCAGCGCTTCTGCATGACGCGCCAGAGTACGTGATTGGCGACATGATCAGCCCAGTAAAAGCTGCGGTAGGGCCGGGCTACGAGGGTCTGGATGAACGCCTCGCCGCCGCGATCCATATTCGGTTTGGTCTGCCGGCGAAAATTCCGCAAACGATCAAGCGTCAGATAAAGAAAGCCGATAAGGTTAGTGCCTGGATGGAAGCAACGCAGATTGCGGGGTTTACCGAGGCCGAGGCAGACAAGTTTTTCGGAAGAGTTGACGCTGCGCTGATCGCGGACATGCAAATCAATCTACGCCCTGCGCCGGAAGTCCGCGGCGAGTTCACGAAACGTCACGCCACACTCCTGGAGGCTCTATGACCTTACACGCCCGCCCCACGACTGAGGACGACCTTCCGGCGCTTGTAGGTTTGTTCAATGCGATCGTCCGGACCGGCGGCACCACCGCACACGAAGAAGAATGGGATATGCCCACCTTCAAAACCTACTATTTTGATGATCCAGCGATTGTGCACACCGTTTTGAACGATGGAACGCCCATTGGCTTTCAAGCCGTGTTCGAAAGCGACGAAGGTCTCTCAATTGGAAGTTTCACTGATCAGGACAACCCTGTGAAAGGTGCAGGGGCGGTCATGTTCGCGGCCACCAAAGCCGCCGCGATCAAGGCGGGGTACAAATGGATCGACGCCAAGATCCGGGCAGACAACGTTCCCGGCCTCGCCTATTACAGCAAAATGGGTTTTGAAGATTTTGAGGTTGCAAAAAACGTGCCGCTGAAAGACGGCACGCCCATGGACCGTGTCACGAAACGACTCGTTCTTGAAAGCTAAGGTATCAAAACATATCCCGGTCACGGATTAAGAATGCACGCCTGCGGGCTGCTTCTAATTCTTGACGCTCATAAGCAGACCGATGCGGGCCTTCATGCCAATGCTGCGGTGCGTTCCAATTTTCAGTGCCTGTAGTTTTGCGAAACACGCTATTCAAAATACCAAACATGGGATCATCCTTTCTGATGTGATGTCACATGCATATTCCACTTGCATCTAATCACCGAGTCAGGAAGACTTCCCATATGATAGCTTGGCTTACATATGGATTGGCGTGACATTCCGTCACTTGCGGCCCTGCGCGGGTTTGAGGCTGCAGTCCGCGAAGGCTCTTTCAGCGCGGCGGCGCGGGAGTTGAACGTCACACATGCCGCAATCGCCCAACATGTCCGCAGCCTCGAGGCCCACGTGGGGCAGGCGTTGCTTGTACGCGCGGGGCGCAAGATGGTGCCCACAGAAGCAGGCGCGCTGCTTGCGGCGGACCTGAACGAAGGGTTTGGTCATATCATTTCCGGCGTGCGCCGACTAAGCGCTGATGCCGAAAAACGGCCAGTGCAGATTACCTGCACACCAAATTTCGCCGAAAATTGGTTGATGCCCCGCCTGATCAGGTTCTGGGAAAAGCACCCCGAGATCACGGTGTCCGTCACCCCCGACAACACGCTCGTTGATCTGCGCCGCGACAACTATGATATCGCGATCCGATACGGCAAAGGGGACTGGCCAGGCATGGACAGCGCCCCTCTCGTCAAGGGTGACTATGTGGCGATTGCGCACCGGGATCTGTTGAACGGCCGTGAGCGTTGCTGCCTGTCAGACCTCACAGACGTCCCATGGCTGTTTACACCCAGCTTCCCGGTTTATCGCACCTGGGCGGAAGAAAGCGGTCTCGACTTTACCAAGGTCAATGCGCATGAGGTCGCCACAATGTCGATGGTGTCATCCGCCGTAAAGTCAGGCGCCGGAGCCTCTGTCATGATCCGCGCGATGGTTGAGGATGAAATCGCCGCAGGCAACCTCATCATCGTCGAACAGGCGATCAGACCCGGCCTTGGATATTTCGTCGTGACTGCGCAGGGTGTTCTTCCGCCAAAGGTCAAAGCCTTTCGCAAATGGCTTCTCACCCAAAAGGATACGGACTAACGCGGGCTGCGTTTCGCCAAAATCCGTTGCAGTGTACGCCGATGCATGTTGAGTCGCCGTGCCGTCTCAGACACGTTGCGATCACAAAGCTCATATACGCGCTGAATATGTTCCCACCGAACTCGATCCGCCGACATCGGGTTCTCCGGTGGCGGAGGTAGTTCATCCGTTGTTGCCAGAAGCGCGTTCATCACATCGGTCGCATCAGCAGGTTTGGAGAGATAATCTGTCGCACCTATTTTCACCGCAGCAACAGCGGTCGCAATCGCACCATAGCCGGTCAGCACCACCACGCGCGCGTCAGGTCGCCGCTCTCGCAGTGTTTCCACCACGTCGAGCCCGTTGCCGTCACCCAGCCGCAAATCAACGACCGCATAGGCGGGAGGGCGCGCTGTCGCAATGGCTTTGCCAGCGGCGACGGATTCAGCCGTTTCCACTGAAAAACCACGTTTTTCCATGGCTTTCGCCAAGCGTTTCAGAAACGCATCGTCATCATCGACGAGAAGCAAAGAGGCATCATCGCCAATGGGACGCGATGCAGCTTCAGCTGTATCTAAAGTCATATCATGTCCTACCTTGCGCATAAGGTAGATCTCACTACCGAGGGGTCAAATCCCCGCAGTGCTTATGCTTCGGCGACGAAACAGGCGACCGTCTCGGCGACGGCCTCCGGCGTGGCGTCGGTGCGGAAGAATTCGACAAAGCCATGCTCTGGCAGCGTGAGGTACGTAAACGTCGTATGTTGCATCAGATAGTAATCGGGGTCACCACTGCCATCCTTCTGATAGAAGGTCCGATATGCCTGCGACGCCGCTTTCACCTGCTCTTCTGATCCGGTCAGGCCGACCGCCTTGTCGTGAAAGTTGAAGGCATAATCGCCGACGATCTCGGGCGTATCCCGCTCCGGGTCGATAGATATGAAGACGGGCGTCGCCGATATGCCTTGTTCCGCAAGGATATCCACCGCCGCAGCATTCCGCGCCATATCAATGGGGCAAAAGTCAGGGCAAAAGGTAAAGCCAAAGTAGATCAAAACAGGTTCTGTAATCAGATCCTCGCTCTTGATCAGCTCGCCATTCTTATCAAGAAGCTCAAAAGGTCCGCCAATTTCGGTCGATGATGCCGACGTGCTGCAATTTTCCAGGTTACCCCCGGCAAAGCTGGTGTAGGCGTATGTTCCACCGAGGCCGAAAGCCACGACACCTGCGGCTGCAAGTGCAAGTCCTTTTGACATCATCTGTCCTTTCTGGTCGCATGGCCCATCTATGCAGTCACGGGTTATGTAGGGTCCAGATACAGCGGGGTAAACCACGTTCACATGCGCGTTGATGACCATGCCTTCAGCGAAGATCGCGAACGCAGCAATTGGGTAAAGCTGCGCACACTTTTGCGTGTGCGCTGGGTGGCGATCATCGGGCAATCCGCGGCCATGCTGGTGGCCGTGCAGGTCTACGGCCTACAATTCGAAACCGGCTATGCGATTATGGCCATTGCGATGGCTGTCCTTGCGAACGTGTATTTCAGCTCGGTCTATCCAGAGACCAAACGATTGTCCGAGTCTGAGGCGTTCTTCATGCTGATTATCGACATCTTTCAGCTGGCTTTCCTGCTCTATATGACGGGCGGCCTTTCAAACCCCTTCGCGGTGCTAATCCTCGCACCCGTCACAATTGCTGCGACCGTCCTCCAGCTGCGCAGCACCCTGACGCTCGGCATGATCGCAATCACGCTAATCTCTCTGCTCAGCCAATATTCTGTCCCGATCCTGTCGCCAGAAGGTGTGGCTCTCACGTTGCCGCCACTATTCCAGTTCGGTTTTTGGGCGGCGCTGACCATCGGTCTGACATTTCTCGCGATCTACGCAAGGCAGGTCACGATGGAAATGCACACGATGGCCGAAGCCTTGCTCGCGACGCAGTTGGCGCTGGCGCGCGAGCAGAAGCTGACTGACCTTGGCGGGGTTGTCGCGGCTGCCGCGCATGAGCTTGGCACGCCCCTTGCCACAATAAAGCTGGTGAGCGGAGAACTCATGGATGATTTGAAGGACAAACCTGACGTCCTTGATGACGTGGCCTTGATAAGGCAACAGGCCGAACGATGCCGCGACATCCTTCATTCAATGGGCCGTGCCGGGAAAGACGACCTGCACATGCGCCGGGCACCGCTTGAAACGGTTGTCCGTGAAGCGGCGGAACCACACCTTGATCGTGGCAAGACCGTCATTTTTGACGTCATCGCACTCAACGATACCGTACTGACGCAACCGCAGATCCCGCGGCGCCCCGAAATCATTCATGGCCTGCGCAACCTCATCCAGAACGCAGTCGATTTTGCGGAAGCAGAGGTCAAAATTCGCGTCAGTTGGGATGCCGACGTGCTGAACGTGCGAATCTCTGACGATGGTGAAGGCTTTCCCGCATCGGTCATTGGCCGGATTGGCGACCCGTTTGTCCGCAGACGGCGGCTGACAAACGATCGGCCCGGGTATGAAGGCATGGGCCTCGGCATGTTCATTGCCAAGACGCTTCTGGAACGCTCTGGCGCGCAGCTGACGTTTTCAAACGGGCGCCGGAAAGGCCAAGCAGGTTGGGCGGGGCAAGCCACGGGTGGCGCTGTGGTGACGGTCAGCTGGGCGCGCAGCAATCCAACGATTTCCACACCGAACGTCGATGCTGCTTTGGGTGAGAACCAGCAGTTTTCCTAGTTCGTGCGCGAACTTTACTGAACATTAACCTTAGCGGTCGAGTGTTCATGCTGCCACGACTCGGGAAGCAGACATGGAAACACTCGCGATCTATGACGTTGTTTTAATTATTGGAAGTGCGCTTGCGGGCGCGACTTTAATCGCAGGCCTTGGACAATTGCTTAGTCGTCGCATGGCCCGCACTTTGGCCGCTGATGCCGCGCAAACCATGCCTGTTTTTCTGTTTGACGGAGAGGTGTTATCGGACGCCACCGACAACGCCCAGTCGATGATCAAAGACGTTCCGTCGAACCAGACAGATCTTCAGGCGATCTTAACACTTTTTCAAGATCGCTTTCCAACGCTCGGCTACATCATATCTGAGGTTACCAATAACCAAGCCGAGACAATCACTGCCGCCGACGGCTCTACACAGTCCATGGTCATTGAAGACGTTGATGGAATGACGCGGCTTTCGCTTCACGGCGCAACGTCGGACGGGCATCAGGAACTCACCGATATCGCGATGCAAGAAGGCATGACACGAGAATTGTCTTTCCTCCGAGACGTGATCGACACGACGCCGCAGCTTGCATGGACGCAGGATTTCACTGGGAAACTCACATGGGCCAATGCGGCCTACATGGCCTTGTCCGACCAACAAAGCATTTCGCACGACGGCCGCACTCAGATCTGGCCGGAGGCTGCACTTTTTCCGGAGCTTCACCTCAATCTCGGGCACGAGCCACATGCACGACGGGCGGAGTTACGGTCCCACATAAGCGCAGAATCGCTTTGGTTTGACGTGACCTCACACCGGACAAATGGCGGCAGCATGCACTTTGCAAGCCCAGCCGATGATGCGGTCAAAGCAGAGAACAGCAAAACGAAGGCGATGCAAACCTCGGCGCGGCTATTTGCCAATCTCGCGACCGGCCTCGCGATCTTTGATCAACGCCGTCAGCTTGCAATCTTCAATCCAAGGCTCACAGATCTGACACGACTCGAGCCGCGCTTTCTGATGACCCGCCCTACGGTCGATATGTTCCTTGACGCCCTGCGCGAGTCGCGTGTGCTGCCGGAACCAAAAGACTACGCAACGTGGAGAGAGCAGTTCTCAGCCCTGGAAAACGCCGCGCGAGCCGGGACATATTGCGAGAATTGGGACCTGATCGACGGGCAGACGTTCCGAGTGACGGGCAAGCCATATGAAGACAAATCCTTCGTCTTTCTATTCGATGACATGACCGCCGAAGTGAACCTGACGCGTCGCTTCCGCACCGACATTGAGACGGGCCAAGGTGTCATGGACGCGCAAGAGCATGCGATTGCCGTCTTCAGCGCCAATGGTACGCTCGTCCAGTCTAATCGCGCATATAAAGAGATGTGGGATCGCGACCTTGATACTGGCATGGCACCCCAACAGCTTCGCAGCGAGATTATGAATTGGCAGTCACGCTGCGCGGCCGCACCATCTTGGAACGATCTCCGGACCTATATTGCAGGCGGTGACCGGCAAGAAAAATGGGTGGACCACCTGATCCTTGATGATGGGCGCGATATTGTTTGCGAAGCACAAGGGCTGAATACCAATATGACGATGGTCAGCTTCAAAGGCGCCTCCGACAAGAAGATCGCACCCGTCATTCACAAGCTCACGATGTCTGATCCGTCATTACAAAGTGCGAAGCGCTGAATTCACTTGCAGGTCTGACCCTGAACCATAATTTGGCGGCATGACGTCGCCCAGACTTTCCATCATCAGCCGAACAGAGGCGGACACCGCAACCCTTGCCGGACAGTTCGCAGCGCTGCTGCGTCCGGGCGATACGCTTCTGCTTGAGGGTTCGATTGGGGCCGGTAAATCAGCCTTCGCCCGCGCGCTTATCCGTCACCTTGCAGGTGCAGAGATTGAGGTGCCGTCGCCAACCTTCACACTCGTACAGATTTATGACCTACCCGACATCACGGTCTGGCATTGCGATCTCTACCGGTTGACCGACCCGGACGAAGTTCTTGAACTTGGACTGGAAGAAGCGTTCTCAACCGCCCTATGCCTGATCGAGTGGCCTGATCGGATGGGCGATACACTCCCCAATGGCGCGCTCACCCTCTCCTTTTCAGCAGAACCCGATCACCACACGATCACGATTGACCCGCCCCGCAATTGGGTCGCGCGCCTCAAGGACCTCAATGACTGACAGGAAAGCGGACATTGACGCATTCCTCGCAGACACGCACTGGGCGTCTTGGCAGCGCGTGCCATTGGCGGGCGATGCATCAAGCCGCAAATATCTGCGGCTGCATCACGGCGAAGAAACAGTAATCCTGATGGACGCCAATCCAGCGCTCGGTCTCACAACAGCGGATTTCCAGCGTGTTGGAAACTGGCTGCGCGACCAAGGCCTTGCAGCGCCCGAGACCCTCAAAAAAGACACCGTAAAAGGGCTTCTGCTAATTGAAGATCTTGGCGGCACGGACATGGCAAGCCGCCTCCGCCACACCCCAGAGGACGCGGAAAATCTCTACACGCGGGCGACCGATGTCCTGATTAAACTCGATGGTACACCAACTTTATCTGACCTGCTGCGAATGACTCCCGACGTCGGCGGGCAGATGCTTGACGTCACGATGGAATGGTATGCGGCGAACAAAGCTGACGCCCGTCTTTGCAGCAACATGACCAAACACCTTGGCCAACTTTGTGGTGAGCCAAGCCGCGTCGCCCTGCGGGATTACCATGCAGAAAACCTGATCTGGCGACCACATCTGCGCAGCCATGCACAGATCGGGCTCCTGGACTATCAAGATGCCTTCATCGCACCGCGCGGCTACGATCTTGTCTCGCTTCTGCGCGATGTGCGGCGGGTCGTTGACCCGGAAATATGCGCCGCAATGACCGCGCACTTCGAAAACGCTGTTGGGCCGTTGCAACCGGGGGCATTTGCCTGCCTCGCAGTGCAACGGAACCTCCGGATCCTGGGCGTCTTCGCGCGACTTGCACGGCGAGAAGGAAAGCTCCGATACATGCAAATGATCCCGCATTTGTGGCAGATGATTGCGCACGATTTGCAGCATCCGGCTCTCAACGATCTTGCAGCGACTGTACGCCTAACCTTGCCCCCGCCGGATAAGTCGGCGATCAAAGACCTCCTATGACTGACATTATGCTTTTTGCTGCCGGATTGGGGACGCGCATGCGCCCCCTGACCGATACTCTTCCGAAACCACTTATCCCGGTTGGGCAGACGACACTGCTTGATCACGCTCTGGACCTTACTCAACTGCCAGAGATCGATAATCGCGTCGTCAATGTTCACTATCGTGCCGACCAAGTGCGGACACACCTCTATGGAAAACCAGTCACCATCTCTGACGAATCTAGCGAATTGCTGGACACGGGGGGCGGTCTGAAAAACGCGCTGCCGCTTTTGCAAGGCGATCCCATCATGGGGCTGAACACAGACGCGATCTGGGTCGGACCAAACCCAATCCCGCAACTGCTTTCCGCGTGGAAGCTGCATATGACGTGTCTTTTGATGGTCGTCCCATTGGAACGCACTGTGGGCCATCCAGGCAAAGGTGACTTCGACGTTGATGAGAGCGACCATCTCAGACGCGGGCGCAGCACGGTGTATACGGGCCTTCAACTCACCCGCCGAGAAGTCGTCGCGAAAGTTCCTGATCGGATTTTCTCGATGAACCGCGTTTGGGATATGGCTGCAAAAGCAAAAGGGCTCCATGGCGTGATCTATCCGGGAACGTGGTGCGATGTTGGCCAACCGGACAGTATTCCGTTGGCCGAGACCCTGTTACGGGCGAACGCGGATGTTTGAACCGTCGTCTCTCCCACGTCTCTTTGGATTGCCACCCGGCGTGGATTTCGGGCAGGCTTTGATTGATGGTTTGACCCCGCTGATCGACCCGATGCCGCCAGAAAAGATCGCACGGATCCAGATCTTCGTGAACACATCCCGCATGCAACGCCGGTTGAGAGACGTATTCGACGCCGGTCCACCGCGCCTTCTTCCCCGGATCAGGTTGATCACCGACTTGGCGAACGACCCCTCTATCGGGGTGATCGTACGCCCCGTTTCCCCTCTCCGACGCAGGCTCGAAATCGCGACGTTTGTGGCAGCGCTTCTTGATCGGGAACCGGACCTCGCGCCGCGTGCGGCACTTTACGACTTATCGGATAGCCTCGCCGCCTTGATGGACGAAATGCAGGGCGAGGGGGTAACGCCCGCTAATCTTGCCGCGCTCGATATTACTGACCAATCGGGACACTGGGATCGGGCGTTGCGGTTTCTGAACATCATCGCCCCCTATTTCACCAGCGATGATGTCGCGCCAGATGAACAAGCCCGCCAGCGCGCGGTGATCACCGCTTTGGATGCGGCCTGGGCAACTTCGCCCCCGGAAGACCCGATCATCATTGCGGGCTCCACAGGGTCGCGGGGGGCAACGGGGCTTTTGATGCAATCGGTCGCACGGCTACCACAAGGTGCCGTGATCTTGCCGGGGTTTGATTTCGACCTGCCCGCATCAGTTTGGGCCGCCATGCCAAAGACATCGGAAGACCACCCGCAACACCGTTTCCACAGCATCATGAGTGCATTGGATCTGGCCCATGATCAGGTGCAGCCATGGGGGGCGGCCAACCCACCAAATCAGACCCGAAATAGGCTGATATCTCTGTCATTGCGCCCAGCGCCTGTCACCGATCAATGGCTCACGGATGGTCCTGCGCTTGGCGATTTGATGGAGGCCACCGATGGTATGACCCTGGTCGAAGCGGCCTCGCCACGTGCTGAAGCAGAGGCAATTGCCCTCCGGCTGCGGCAGGCCGCACAAGACGGCATCACCGCCGCATTAATCACGCCCGATAGAACACTGACGCGACAGGTTGCGGCGGCCCTCGATCGTTGGGACATCGTCCCCGACGACAGTGCCGGGGTGCCATTGCAATTATCCCCACCGGGGCGGTTCCTGCGTCACGTGTTGGAGCTGCTACTGCGGCCAGTCACCGGTGAAGCACTCCTTGCGCTTCTAAAACACCCACTCTGCCATTCAGGCGAGACGGGCCGAGGCGAACATCTGCGCAGCACGCGCGAGTTAGAGCTTTACCTTCGTCGCAAGGCGGCCCCCTTCCCCACGGCCGCAACGATCCGCGAAGCAGCACAGGATGACAATCGGTCAATCGATCAAGACTGGGCCGGCTGGCTTGCGCAGGTTCTTGAGTCCTTTGCGCCGCTGCCAAAGCAGTCTCTCACCGACCACGTATCGGCACTTCTGACACTCGCAACGTTGTTTGCAAAAGGTCGTGACGCTGACAGTACCGGCGGGTTGTGGGATCAAGCGGCAGGCCGTGAGGCGCAGCGCACATGCCGGTCTATCATGGGCGAAGCAGATGCCGCCGGCCCGATGTCAGGTCTGGAGTTTGCCAACCTTTTCGGCGCGATCCTTTCGCAAGGCGTTGTGCGGGACCGTGATGAAGGACATCCAAACATCCTAATTTGGGGCACGCTTGAGGCGCGGGTGCAAAGCGCCGATCTTTTGATCCTTGCGGGTCTGAATGAGGGGATTTGGCCAGAAAACCCCGCACCCGACCCGTGGCTGAACCGCGCAATGCGCGCGAAAGCGGGCCTATTGCTGCCAGAACGGCGCATTGGTCTCGCTGCGCATGATTATCAGCAAGCAGTAACAGGCAAGGAGGTCTGGATCACGCGCGCGAAGCGCTCTGCCGATGCCGAAACGGTGCCTTCGCGATGGGTGAACCGCCTGACCAACTTGCTGCGCGGATTGCCAGATCAGAACGGACCAGAGGCGCTGGCCCGAATGCGCGCAGAAGGAAACAAGTGGCTTGAATGGTCGGCGCAACTCTCAGTACCCGATACAACAGTCAAGGCCGCAAGCCGCCCGTCGCCGCAACCGCCAGCCGAGGCTCGACCGAAGCAGATCTCTGTCACGCAAATCAAAACACTAATCCGCGATCCCTATGCGATTTACGCAGACAAAGTGCTTCGCCTTCAGCCCCTCGATGCGCTTACGCCCGAGGCCGACGCGCCGCTCAAAGGCAATATTATCCACGACATTCTGGATGAGTTTATCAAGACCCGTCCGGACCCGACCTCTCCGGCAGCAGAAGCAGACTTGATCGCCACCGCCCAGCGCCACTTCGACGCAAAATGCCCATGGCCGACGATCCGCGCGTTGTGGATGGCGCAGATGATCCGGATCGCACCCGCCTTTCTGTCAGCAGAGGCGCTGCGGCAAGAAAAGGGGACATTCAAAGTCTCTGAGATCAAAGGCCTCTTGGAGATCCCGGAGGTGGGCATTACCTTGACCTGCAAAGCCGACAGGATCGATCTGACGGCAGACGACCACGCGCTGATCTACGACTACAAGACCGGTCAGGTTCCCACCAAGACGATGCAGGAAAATTTTGACAAACAGCTGCTCGCGGAAGCGGTGATGGTGGAACGCGGTGCATTTAAAGAGCTCGGGCCCAAACCCGTGGCGGAAGCTGCTTTTCTTGGGATCAAAGAAGATAACAAGACTGTCCCTGCACCGCTCGCGAAAACAGATATCGACACGATATATGCTGGTTTAGTCACGCTATTAGGGTATTGGGCGGATGCATCCTCCGGGTATTCGGCACGCACTGCGATGTTTACGAAAGAGCAGGCCAGCCCGTACGATCATCTGTCGCGGTTCGGCGAATGGACCATGAATGCGGATCCCGTGCCGGAGGATCTATCATGATCCGCGATGACGCGACGCGCGCACAGGTCGATGCCGCGAACCCGCGCAATTCGACGTGGCTTTCCGCAAATGCCGGTTCTGGCAAAACCCGTGTTCTGACAGATCGCGTTGCGCGACTGCTTCTCGAACAAGTCGATCCACAGAATATTCTCTGCCTGACTTACACGAAGGCCGCGGCGGCCGAGATGCAAAACCGACTTTTCCAGCGTCTCGGTGATTGGGCGATGATGGATGATAACCGCTTGCGTCATGATCTGGCAAAGCTTGGCTTTGAGCGGGCCGTGACAACGGATGAGCTTTCACGCGCGCGCAGGCTTTTTGCTCAGGCGATTGAAACGCCAGGTGGCTTGAAGATCCAAACCATTCACGCTTTCTGCGCGAGCGTGCTGCGACGGTTTCCGTTGGAGGCCGGTGTCAGCCCGCAGTTCCGCGAGATGGAGGATCGGCAAGCAGAGCTTCTGCGCGCTGAAGTGTTGGATGAGCTTCTGCAAGGCGATCAAGCACAAGCCGTACGCGATCTCTTAGCGATTTTCACCGGCACCGACCTTGCAGATCTCACTGGAGAATGTGCAAGCCGTCGCGAGCTTTTCGCTCAGGACAGCGACAAGACTGAAATCCACCGCGCGCTAGAGCTGCCACCGGATGCGATACGCGCCGACGCATTGTCGATTGCTTTTGACGGTGGAGAAGAGGATCTTGTCAACGATATCGTTAAAGCGTTCAAAGATCAGTCAAAGATGTATCAGAGCTTTGCAGAGAAGCTTCGATCTCTCAGCCTGCGATCGCCCGAATTCTCTGCATTGGACACGCTTTTTGAACTATTCCTCTATGCCGACAGCAAAGCCTCCAAATCAGCCAATTTTCCGCAATCGCGACACACCAAAGCCGTCGACGCCATTGCCCCTATCGCTGACGATTTGCACGCATGGATGGACCGCGTCGCTGCAGCTTATCAATATCTCTTAAGAATCGACGCTGCAGAGCGCGCCGTGGCGCTCGCCAACTTTGGCAGAGCCTTCGTGCCCGCCTTTGAAACGCGCAAATCGGCCATGGGCGTTCTCGACTTCGACGACCTGATCCAGAAAACCAAGGCGCTTTTGACAGACCGCCGGGTCGCCCAATGGGTTCTGTTCCGGCTCGATGGTGGCATCGACCACGTGCTTGTGGACGAAGCGCAAGACACAAGCCCAGATCAATGGGCAGTGATCAAACAACTGACGCAGGAGTTTACCGCCGGTGAAGGCGCGGACCCATCTCGTGAGCGGACGATTTTCGTCGTCGGGGATAAAAAGCAGTCCATCTACAGCTTCCAGGGTGCGGACCCGGACGCCTTTGATCAGATGCGCCATCACTTCGCAGAGGGATTGAAAGCGGTCGGTGACACCTTGCACCCCGGATCATTGCTGCATTCGTTCCGATCTTCACAAGCCGTCCTGCGGGTCGTTGATGAGACCTTCAAAGGTGACCGAGCCGCCGGGCTCGAACCAAACGTTCAACATCTTTCATTCAAATCGAACATGCCGGGACGCGTCGATCTATGGCCCGTTATTGAACCGTCAGAGCAAAAAACTGACTATGATTGGACAGCCCCCGTCGACACAACCACGCCTGACCACCACCACGTCCGACTGGCAAGCCGGATCGCCACAGATATTCAGCGGATGATCCAATCAGAGACTATTCCATCTGAAATTGGCGATACTGGCACGTTTGCAAGGCGCAAAATCACTCCCGGTGACATCCTGATCCTCGTCCAGCGGCGGTCAGAATTATTCTCAGAAATCATCCGAGCATGTAAGGCGCTCAACCTCGACATTGCGGGTGCCGACCGGCTGCGTATTGGCGCAGAACTTGCTGTAAAGGACATCGCTGCCCTCCTGTCATTTTTGGCACTGCCAGAGGACGACCTGTCGCTTGCCGCTGTCCTGAAGTCCCCATTGTTTGGCTGGTCGGAAAAAGCGGTCTTCGAAATCGCGTACCCACGCCCAAAAGGCGGATACCTGTGGGCGGCTTTGCGTAGTCATGACAGTCACCGCGCAACGAAGGACATTCTGGACGATTTGCGCAGCTCAGCTGAATTTCTGCGCCCCTATGACCTCATCGACCGTATCCTGACCCGCCACGATGGTAGACGAAAGCTGCTGGCTCGTCTGGGGGCCGAAGCAGAAGATGGAATCGACGCGCTACTCACTCAGGCCTTGGCGTATGAAAGCACAGGTGCACCCAATCTCACAGGTTTCCTAAATTGGATGGCCACCGATGATTTGGAAATCAAACGTCAGATGGACAGCCAGGGCGACAAGATCCGGGTGATGACAGTCCATGGGGCAAAAGGGCTCGAGGCACCTATTGTGATCCTGCCGGAAACGGCCAAACGCGCTAATACCGTCAGGCGGGAAATCCTGAACGCCAATGGCACCCCCCTTTGGAAGCCCAAAGCCAACGCGACGCCAGATGCGATTGCCGCTGTCCTCGATCAGATCAAGGCGAAACAGTTGGAAGAGCGTATGCGTCTGCTCTACGTCGCCATGACACGGGCAGAAACATGGCTGATCGTTGCTGCTGCTGGGGACGTCGGCGACGAAAACGACAGTTGGTACAGACTTGTTGAAAGCGGGATGGCACATACAGACGTGGTTGATGTGACCATCGGCGAGGAAACCATCCGCCGGGTCTCTCATATGGATTGGGAAGCGGGCGATATCGTCACCAAAGACGTGTCTAAACCGGCCGATCTGCCGCATTTGCCCCTTGGCGATCTGCCTAAGCCAACACGCATAACGCCGCGCGCGCCGTCGGATCTTGGCGGCGCAAAAATCCTACCCGGCGATCCCGGTGAAGGCGACCAGGATGCGGCCATGGCGCGGGGCACCGCATTGCACCTCTTGTTGGAACACCTGCCGCAGGTGCCAAGCACGAAGAGAGAGGCTTTCGGCGCGACGCTCCTGTCTGGCCGCGACGATGCTGCCTTGCTAGTCACGCAGGCCATTGCCATTCTCAATGCCCCACACCTGCAGGACATCTTCACGCCCGCGGCGCTGACCGAAGTTGACGTCACCGCGGCCCTGCCCGCCCTGAAAGGGGTCCGCATTCGCGGCGCAATCGACCGGCTGATCGTCAATGACACCTCTGTTCTGGCGATAGACTACAAATCAAACCGCGCCGCTCCATCCACACCGGAACAGACGCCTGATGGCCTGCTGCGTCAGATGGGAGCTTATCAAGCCGCCCTCATCCAGATTTTTCCACACCATCAGGTGGACACCGCAATTCTCTGGACCGAGACAGCTGCCTTGATGCGTCTTCCGGCACAGTTAACCGCCGAAGCGCTCGCGCAAGTCACCGACGCGTGAAGTCGTCTTGACCCTTCCCGGGGGCATCCATAGGTTCAGGCAACTTTCAAATCGTGCAAATCCTGAGGAGAGCCGCCATGGCCACAGTTGCAGTCACCGATGCCACCTTTGACGCCGAAGTGCGCCAGTCCGAAATCCCCGTTGTGGTGGATTTCTGGGCCGAATGGTGTGGCCCCTGTAAGCAGATCGGCCCAGCGCTGGAAGAGCTCTCGGATGAGCTGAACGGGAAGGTCAAAATCGTCAAAGTCAACGTAGACGAAAACCCGAATTCGCCTGCCCAAATGGGTGTGCGCGGTATTCCGGCACTCTTCATGTTCAAAGACGGCGAGGTTGTCTCGAACAAGACCGGCGCTGCTCCAAAAGCGGCCCTGCAAGGGTGGATTGAAGATTCGATCTAAGCGAACCAAATTTGACGGAAAGGGCGTCCAACCGGGCGCCCTTTTGCGTTGCAACCCTTGTTTCAAGCGGACCCTCCGGTCATATATCCCCGGAACAAAAGGACACGCGACATGACCCAAGATGAATTTCCTGGCTGGCACGGCACGACCATCATCGGAGTGCGCAAAGGCGGAGAAGTGGTCATCGCCGGCGACGGACAAGTCAGTCTCGGTCAGACCGTGATCAAGGGGACCGCCCGCAAGGTACGCCGTCTGTCACCTGGAGGGCATGACGTCGTCTGCGGCTTCGCAGGCTCAACTGCAGATGCGTTTACGCTGCTCGAACGGCTCGAAAAGAAACTGGAGGCTACCCCCGGCCAACTCGCGCGAGCCTCTGTCGAACTCGCCAAGGACTGGCGCACCGACAAGTATCTGCAAAAACTGGAGGCAATGCTGATCGTCTCAGACGGCAAGGACCTGCTGGTGATCACGGGTGCCGGTGACGTACTGGAACCAGAACACGACGTCACCGCCATCGGTTCTGGCGGCAATTACGCTCTCGCCGCGGGCCGCGCGCTGATGGAAACGGATCATTCCGCAGAAGAGGTTGCACGCAAGGCCATGGCCATCGCCTCTGACATTTGCGTCTATACCAACGGTAATCTGACGGTCGAAAAAATCAGCCCTAACGCGGACTGATCTTCTTCTTGCTTCAAATACCTTGGGGAGGTCTGGAGGGGTGAAACCCCTCCAGCGTAGCGACGCGCATCGCGCGGCGCAAAACCTTACTTGGCTGACGCGATGGCCAGACCCACATTGAAGCGCTCACACCAGATCCAGACTTCGTTGTAGTCATCCGGATTGATCCCGGCGGGCAACTCGTAGGAGGAAGCGCCGGTATCGCTTTTCAGCAGTCCCGAAAGTGTATCAGGGTCATAGGTGCCGTCCTTGCCCAGCGCCACCTTCGGATCAGGCGCACCGTCGAAAACGAAATCGTCAAGGAGGTTCACGGTGGTGCCAGCAATCTCGGCGGTGCCGGTGACGGTGTGGTTGTTGATACCCACAAAACTGAAGAGGCGACCATGGCCACCAGCAAAAGCGGCGGGGGCGGCGGTTGTAGCGAGGGCGGAAATCAGAAAGGTGCGACGGTCCATAAGACTCTCCATCGTTGAGATTGGCCGGACGTTAGCCGCCTCCAGCCGTTTCGCCTACAGGCTGCACGCGTTTGTGAATTCGTGGCATCAGTCCGTCATCCCTTGGCCTTTGGCCGCACAGATCATAGATGTGCGGGGATGATCGATACAGATGATATCCGCGCAAGCGTCGCCGCTGGCATTTTGTCCGAAAAGCAGGCAGCTGGGCTCACCGCTCTTGCGCACAGCCGCAAGGGCGCGCGCGAAGGGCTGGCGCCGGGCGACGAGCCGTTTGAACTGTTCAAAGGCTTCAATGAGATCTTCATCATCACGGGTCTTGCGATCCTTGCTATCGGATGGGTCGGTCTGGTTGCTGCCTTCTTTACAGAAACGATCACCAACCCGCGTGATGCGGCAATCACTTACGGACTGCCAACTGCAATCGTCATCTGGTTGCTTGGCGAGTATTTCATCTGGCGCCGCCGCATGGTGGGGCCTGCGATCTTTCTGTCGATCCTTTTTGCGATCAACGCAGGTGTGACGCTCATCAGCTACTTTGCAGAGCCTTTCATGCTCGCCCAGGAAGACTACACCAGTCTCCCTTTGCCACTGTTTCTGTCGACCGTGGCCGTGTTCGTTTTCTGGCTACGCTTTCGTGTCCCCTTTGCGATGGCGATGATCGCACTGAGCCTGTTTTTTGTTGCGATGATCCTCGCGGCGATCCAACGCGGCACTCCTGAAAGCCCGTCGGACCTCTTCCTCCTCTCGGCGGGTGGCCCCTTTGCCTGGATCACGCTCGGCCTGGGTCTCGCGATTTTTGCAGCCGCCATGACGTTCGACATGTCTGATCCGCATCGGGTGACGCGCAGATCAGCGAATGGGTTCTGGCTTCATGTTGTTGCGGCCCCGGCCCTTGTCAGCACGCTTGCACTGTCCCTCATCGACACAGATCAGATGGCGGCCCTCGTTGGGGTCCTTGCCATCTTCGCGCTTGTGGCCATTGTAATCGACCGCCGCTCTTTCCTGACGGCCGCCATTGGTTATGTCGTGGCCCTCGCGGGCACGGTCTTCGGTGGCGATGGCACCTTCACCACGATCCTGATCCTTGGGATCATCCTGTTGTTTCTTGGGGCGTTCTGGGAACGTATCCGGGCGCGTCTTCTGCGAATGATGCCCGGCTTCATCCCCCTGCACCGCCTCCCCCCTGCTGAGATTTGATACATGACTGACCTGACCCCACGTGAAATCGTGTCCGAACTGGACCGCTTCATCATCGGCCAAAAGGACGCCAAGCGTGCTGTCGCTGTCGCGCTGCGCAACCGCTGGCGGCGCAAGCAGCTGGGCGATGACCTCCGGGATGAGGTGTATCCCAAGAACATCCTGATGATCGGGCCAACGGGTGTGGGGAAAACCGAAATTTCACGCCGCCTCGCCAAGCTGGCGCGCGCGCCCTTTATCAAGGTCGAAGCGACGAAGTTCACCGAAGTGGGCTATGTCGGCCGCGATGTCGAACAAATCATCCGCGATCTGATCGAAATCGCGATCAATGACACGCGCGAGCACATGCGCGACGACGTAAAGGCGAAGGCGCTGCAAGCCGCCGAAGACCGCGTGATCACGGCCGTTGCGGGTACCGACGCCCGCGAAGGCACACGTGAGATGTTCCGCAAAAAGCTGAAAGCCGGTGATCTGGATGACACGGTGATTGAACTGGAACTGGCAGACACATCCAACCCGCTTGGTGGGTTTGAAATTCCTGGTCAGCCCGGTGGTCAGATGGGTGGCATGATGAATATCGGCGACCTGTTTGGCAAGATGGGGATGAACCGGACGATAAAGAAGCGGATGACCGTGGCCGAAAGTTATGAGGTTCTCATCGCGGATGAGGCTGACAAACTGCTCGACGATGAAACCGTCACCAAAGCAGCCTTAGAAGCGGTCGAACAGAACGGCATCGTGTTCCTGGATGAGATCGACAAAGTCTGCGCGAATGCGGATCGCCGAGGCGCAGATGTGTCTCGTGAAGGCGTGCAGCGCGACTTGCTGCCTTTGATCGAAGGCACCACCGTCTCGACCAAGCACGGCCCGATCAAGACCGACCATATCCTGTTCGTCGCTTCGGGTGCCTTCCACGTGGCGAAACCTTCTGATTTGCTCCCAGAGCTACAGGGCCGTCTGCCAATCCGGGTGGAGTTGCGTGCTTTGACCGAGGATGACTTCGTGCGCATCCTGACCGAAACCGACAACGCGTTGACGCTGCAATACACGGCTTTGATGGGCACGGAAGATGTCACTGTCAGCTTTGCGGAAGACGGGATCAAAGCCCTCGCCAAGATCGCGGCAGAAGTGAACGAGAGCGTCGAAAACATCGGCGCCCGGAGGCTCTATACCGTGATGGAACGTGTGTTTGAGGATCTGTCGTTCACTGCGCCCGACAAAGCAGGTGAGGCGATTACCGTCGATGCTGCCTTCGTGGAAGAGCATTTGGGTGAACTCGCGCGGTCAACGGATGTTAGCAGGTACGTGCTCTAGCGGCGTTTCGCTCTTTTCATTCTGAAAGCCCCGGCGCAGGGTCGCGCCATGAATTCCGGCTACCTGACCTTCATCCGCGACAACGCCCCCTTCCTCGGGGCTGGAGCGCTTTTGGCTCTTCTGTCTGCGTTTGGGCAGACCTTCTTCATCTCCATCTTCGGAGGTGAGATCCGTGACGCCTTTGACCTCAGCAACGGGGACTGGGGCATCTACTACATGTTTGGTACGCTCGGCTCTGCCGCGCTGATGGTCTTTGCCGGCAGTCTGGCAGATCACTTTCGGGTGCGCACACTGGGCATTGCCGTGGTGATCTGCCTTGGATTGTCCTGCCTAGCGATGGCTGTGAATACCTCCGCCTTGATCATCATCCCCATCATTTTCCTTCTGCGCTTCTTCGGCCAAGGCATGTCGATGCACATGTCCCAAGTGGCCATGGCCCGGTGGTTCGTCGCCTCACGCGGACGAGCGCTCGCGATTGCCGGAATAGGGTTCATGGTTGGCGAAATGACCCTGCCGCTCATTATGGTCTGGCTGAAATCCTTTGTAGACTGGCGGACGCTGTGGGTCTGTTTCGCCATCTTCTGCTTTGCGATGTGTTTTGTGCTTTTTCGCCTGCTTCGCCTCGAACGCACGCCGCAAGCGGCCGCCGAGGAAAACAGCAGCCCAGGCATGGATGGTCGCCACTGGACGCGGGCAGATGCACTTCGCAACCCGATGTTTTGGCTTTTGCTGCCTGGCGTTGTTTTTTTCTCTGCGTTCGGCACTGCCTTCTGGTTTCATCAAGTCCACTTTGCAGAAGTGAAAGGGTGGTCGCATCTGGCTCTTGTCGCTGTATTCCCCATTGGGACAGCAACATTGATGGGGTCCACAATCATCTATGGCTGGGCGATTGACCGGTTCGGGGCGGTGCGACTGCTCCCGTTCTACATGATCCCCTACATCCTTGCTTTCCTCCTGCATGGCTATGCGCCATCGCTCTGGTGGCTTGGTCTAAGCCTGCTGTTGATGGGGATCGGTCAGGGTGGAAATGGCACCATCATTAACGCGTGTTGGGCAGAATTCTACGGCACCAACCATATCGGTGCGATCAAGGCCGCAGCGACGGCGGCGATGGTGTTCGGGTCGGCGATTGGCCCTGGGCTCAGCGGCATCCTGATTGACTGGGGCATCGGCATTGAACCGCAGATGTACGGTTTTGCGGCCTGTTTCGCGGGATCAGCGGTTTTGATGGCTATCGCCGCGCGCAGGTTCGCACTAACGACGGCGACGTAGGTAGACGTAATAGGCCCCCTGCCCGCCATGGCGGATATGGGCGGGTGTCACTTGCAAGATCGCTTGTTTCAATGGCGGCAGTGCAAGCCACTGCGGCACCTGATGGCGCAACACGCCATGCCGCACCGGGATCGCGTAGCCCTCATCCTTGTTCTTTCCCTTGCCGGTAATCACAAGGACCAGCCGCTTTCCAACCGCCTGTGCGCCCAAAACGAAGGCGATCAGTTCGGGGTGCGCCTCTGCCAATGTCATCCCATGCAAGTCCAACCGCCCTTCGGGTTTCAACTTGCCACGGGTCATCTTGCCGTAGCTTTTCTGATCCATCTGCACCGGAGCAGCCGTCAGCCGTTCGCCAATCGGACGGAGGAGATCATTGGGCCGTCGCGGATCAGACTGCATACCAACCTCGAACGGAGCGATCGGGTCCGGTGCGCGGCGCTTCGCTTTTTTAGGTGGTACCTCTGGCGCAGGCAAAACAGGGCGCGCGGAATCAAGCGGCGTTGTTTTGCCTGCAACCTGATCCCACAACGCGCGTTCTTCCGGTGATAAGTGACGAGGTCGACGTCTCACTCGATCAGCTCATCGGGGAGTTTGGCATAAGCGCTTTGGATCGGCAGCAGCACAACCATACGCCCGCCATCCCGAATGCGCCCCGCCCGCCGGCCCGCTTCATCACCAGTGCCAAAGAAAATATCAGCGCGCTGCGCGCCTTTGATGGCAGATCCGGTATCCTGCGCGATCATGAGGCGGCTCAGTGGATTTGCACCCTCTTTTTCAATCCAAACCGGTGCACCCAGTTTTGTGATGGATGGATCAACAGCGATAGAGCGCATCGCAGTGATCGACCGGTTCATCGCACCCAAAGGCCCTTTGTCTGAAGGCACTTCACTGACTTCGCGGAAGAAAACGTAGCTCTCGTTGGTCCACAAAAGCTCTCGACCCTCTTCGGGGTTTTCGCGTACCCAGTTGCGGATCACATCTGCTGAGACTTGGTGGGCTTCAAATGTGCCGCGGTTCACCAACTCGAGCCCGACCGACGAATACTCCCGCCCGTTTTTGCCACCGTAACCAACGCGGATGCGCGTCCCGTCCGGCAGCTTGATGCGGCCCGAACCCTGTATCTGCAAAAAGAACTTATCGACCGGATCGGCCAACCACGCAATTTCGAGGCCCTGATCAACAAGTGCTTCTGTTTCTTCCAGTTCTCGCCGCGACAGATACGGCACGCCTTCTTCAAGGTCGTCGGGTACACCATAGATCGGCGTTTGGTACTCCCCACCTTGTGTCAGAGAGCCGCGGAGTTCAGGCTCATAGTATCCGGTAAAAAGCATGTCTTCACCGTCCTCAATCAGCACAGGCTGAAAGAAGACTTCAAAAAACGCCTTCGCGTCGGTGACGTCTTTGGACAGGCTGCACAGGCTCGCCCACTCCTGATCCTTGATGTCGCCACATGTCTCGTGGAAAACGCGCAACGCCGCCTGATGGTTATCAGCGGCCCAGCCTTTGAGGTCGTCAAAAGAAAGAAGTGTGTAGCTTGGTTGCGCCATCACGGCCCCGGTCGCAAACAGGCCGAACAGCCCGGCGATGGCCGCGCGACCCCACATCCTGCGTTATTCGCCGGTGGCAACCAGACGCCAGTTCGGGTCATCGGTGCCCATTGTGCGCGCAAAGGTCCAAACGTCTTTCTGACGCTTGATGCCGTTTGGATCACCCTCAACGATATCGCCCGCATTGTCGCGCACAACATAAGCCAGTTCAGATTTGAAGCGCACCGTCATCTCCGCTTCTTTGGTGTCGGCGTCGAATGTCGCTTCTGTAAGCGCAAGCTCTGACAATCCGACGAATGTGGCATCGACGGTCAAGCCCTGCTTTTCACGCTCATCAATCACGCTTTGAAAGGCTTCATACACCTCTTCAGAAATGAACGGGACGACATCTGACAGATCGCCTTTTTCGAAGGCCATCAGGATCATCTCATAAGCGCCCTTGGCGCCACCAAGAAATTCACCGACATGGAAAGTGTTGTCGGCCTTTTTCATATCGGCAAGCGCCTGTGCCGTGTCACTGCCTTCTTCGGCGTGATCCGTAATATCAAGATCCGGCCCGCCATCGATTACTTCAAGCGCAGGCCCCCTACGCTCACTGCGCTGCGTGACCTGTGGTTTTTCAAACCCTTCGCGCGTGCCAAGCACACCGCGGAGCCGCAAAATCAGGAAAACAGCGATGGCAGCAAGTACCAAGAGCTGTAGAAGCGGAGAATTCATTCGGACCTCGTCACAACAAGCACATGGAAAATGCGCGTTACGGCCCTTATGTAGGTGGGGGGCAGCAATTAGTCCACCTTCCCCACCAAGAAGTCGCCGAGGATAACCAACATGTGGTTACTGATCGCCTTTATCGCGGTACCCCTGATCGAAATCGCCCTGTTTATACAGGTTGGCGGATGGCTGGGTTTATGGCCCACGCTGTTGATTGTTGTGGTGACGGCGATCATCGGCTCAATGCTTGTGCGCTCTCAGGGTGCCCGTGAATTGCAGAATCTGCGGGGGTCGTTTCAGGACCTGCGTGATCCGACAGAGCCATTGGCGAATGGCGCGATGATCCTCTTTGCAGGCGCGCTTCTTCTAACACCCGGGTTTTTCACCGATATTGTTGGGTTTTCCCTGCTGCTGCCACCTGTCCGCGCTGCAGTCTACAATCATCTCAAAACGCGGGTGAAAGTGGCGAACTTTTCAATGGGCTCTGGACCGCAACATCAACAGCCCGAACGCCCGCGCGGACCGCAGGACCGGGTGATCGATGGAGAGTTCGAGGATGTCACGCCAACCCACGACGGCCCCAAAGGCCCGTCAGGCTGGACCCGGCAATAAAATTGGGTGGTTGAGGCTGCACACAGGGGCTGTTAGGTCTTTGCCGGATTTTCATATGCAGCCCGGAGCACCATTATGGCCGACGACGATCAAAACGACGCCGCAACAGACGCACCCGCAGCTGGTGCCGCTGCGGCACCCGCCCAACCGGTTTCCCGAGTCCTTGCACAATACGTGCGTGACCTGTCCTTCGAAAACATTCTCGCCCAAAAAGGCGCAAACCCAGACACCACGCCCGAGATCAAGGTCCAGGTCAATCTGGATGCGCGGAAGCGGAAGGTCGAAAACCAATACGAAGTCATCACCAAGCTGAACATCACCAGCACTGCAAAAGGTTCTGGCGAGGCGCTGTTTGTGTGTGAGCTTGAATACGCTGGCATTTTTCATATCGAAAATGTGCCAGAAGATCAGATGCACCCTTACCTGCTGATCGAATGCCCACGGATCACGTTCCCGTTTGTGCGCCGCGTCGTTAGCGATGTGACCCGCGACGGTGGCTTCCCGCCACTGAACCTCGAGACGATCGACTTTATGGCGCTCTACCGCCAGGAACTCGCCCGCCGCGTTGAGCAACAGAAGGCGGAACAAAAAGAAGTTCCAGTTCAGTAGGA